>DUQH01000104.1 GCA_012837895.1 Candidatus Fermentithermobacillaceae bacterium
ATAGGCAAAGCTTTGGGGTGGGAAATTGATGAGGTAGTTGAGGAGCGGGAACCTATCATCACAACTGTGGAGAGACGTACCCCTTATATCACAGTCCCGCCTGGGTACGTGGCTGGATGCCGCCACATTGCAAGAGCATATTCCAAAGGCAGGGAAGTGATATTCCTCGAGCACCCGCAACAGGTTTGCCCCGGGCTGGAAGGCGTGAGCACAGGAGATTACATAACCATCAAAGGCAACCCGCCTGTGAACTTAGCAATCGAACCTGAAATCCCAGGGGGCATAGGGACAATAGCTATAGCTGTGAACATGATCCCCCTTGTGATGGACGGCCCTGCAGGGCTTGTTACCATGGCGGACTTGCCGGTCCCACGTTTGTGGCATACCCTGTCTGCCGTGTCACCGAAGTAAGGAGCCCTTCAGCTATTAGTTTCAGTGAGGTGAGTACTGTGTCAAAAACATGTAAGCAAGGCGAATGGGTTGAGGTTCACTATGTTGTATTGACGCCTGAAGAACGTTCGCCCGATGTTCCTGAGGATACCAAGAAGGTTCCGTTGGAGTGCTGGGTCAAAGGCTGGGCCTTGAGTTCCGGAACAGTCGGGGAACCCATTGAAATCAGGACCCCGGCAAACCGCGTAGTAAAGGGCACTTTGACAAGAGTGAACCCGGGTTACACTCATTCATTCGGACCGTCTGTGCCGGAGCTCTTGCCAGTTGGGCAAGAACTGAGGGCTATGTTAAAGGAGGATGAGTGAAGTGTCCCGCGACTTGTCTTACAATGCAGTGATGGCCCGCCGTGGCGAGATTATGAAAAAAGCTTTGGGCCTTGAATATGACGAGTTTATCCAATCTGATATTGCCTTCGACTACGAAGGTATGATGGAGAAAGCCGGATATTCACTGGAAGAGGTAAGAGAGATCCAGAAGCAGTCGGGAGTTGGGAACACCCCCCTTCTTGAACTTACGAACATAACCAAGCTGGTAAGGAAGACTTCAAAGAAGGGTTACGGGGCTAAGATTTTGCTCAAAGATGAAGCAGCCAATCCCTCTGGGAGTTTCAAAGACAGGAGAGCCAGCGTTTCTGTATACCATGCCAAGAAACTTGGATACCCTGGTGTGCTTGCAGCAACAAGCGGCAACTACGGGGCGGCGGTAGCTTCCCAGGCTAACATGGCGGACCTGGGATGCATTGTGGTCCAGGAAGTGTTCGATTCCCGTCGCGTAGGTCAGCCTGAGATAATAGAAAAATCCAGGAAGTGCGAAGCTTACGGCGCCGAAGTCATACAACTTACAGTGGGGCCTGAGCTGTTTTATGTATCCCTGCTACTCCTTGAAGAAACCGGGTATTTTAACGCATCGTTGTACAGCCCCTTTGCCATTTCAGGCGTTGAAACCCTTGGTTACGAACTGGTGGAGCAAACCAGAGCCAGGTATGGAAAAGACCCGGCGTATGTGGTGGTCACCCATGCCGGAGGCGGCAACGTAACCGGTACAGCCAGGGGCGTACGCAAGGCAGGTGCCAATTCCAAAATAATAGGCGCAAGCGTGGATCTCACTGGGCTCCATATGGCGTCTGATGACGATTTCAACAAGAAGTCGTTTACCACGGGACACACAGGCTTCGGAGTACCTTTTGCTACCTGGCCTGACAGGACTGACGTTCCCAAGAATGCCGCAAGGCCTTTGAGATACCTGGACAGGTATGTGCTGGTTACCCAAGGCGAGGTGTTCTACGTTACTGAGGCCCTGGCGCAAGTAGAGGGACTGGAACGGGGACCTGCAGGCAACACTTCACTTGCTGCCGCCATAGCTCTTGCAAGGGAGCTTCCTGAAGATGAAATCGTGGTGGTCCAGGAAACTGAATACACAGGAGCCGGAAAGCACCCGCAGGCCCAGCTGGATTTTGCAAGGAGAAACGGCGTTGAGGTAATGCGCGGCGAGCCAAAACAAAACGTACCTGGAAAAGTGATAGCTATTCCTGAGGAGTTCTCACAACTCACTTTCACTGAAGTCGATCTTGATAGGATGAAGACGTCCTACATAAGGAATGCAGTCACAAGAAACAACGTTGCAAGAGTCACCCAAGAAGAACTTGAGTTCCTCGCCGAAGATACAAATTCAACTCCTGAGTTTGTGTCTTCAGTGCTTCAAAATTTGGGGGTGCAAGTGTAATGCAAAAGCCTTGCGATTTTGAGGAAAGGCGTAAGCACCTGGCAGGCCTGTCTGATGACGAACTGAAGCAGAGGTTTTGGGAGCTTGCCCGGAACATTGTCAGGCCGCTGTACGATCTGGCGCACACACACACTTCACCTTCGATTGAGCGATCAGTGCTCTTGCGCATGGGGTTTTCAAGTTTGGAAGCACAATCGATAGTATCATCTGCTGAGAAGAGAGGGCTACTTGGCAAGGGGGCAGGCAATATTGTGCTCACCTTTGCCAAAGCCCGGGGAATTCATTACCTTCAGGCGGGCAAAGAACTTGTCTCGGGAAACGGATGGGACGAAGTTGCCGGCCTGTTTGGAGGTGAATTGAACTCATGAAGCAAGACAGGACATGCACCGGTGGCGGGTATAAGTTGAGACCGGACGAGAAACTTGACGTGCGCCGGATTCTTGAAGACCTTGAGAACTATACCCCCAGGCGCAAGGGATGGACGTGGCGCAAAAAGCAGCCTGGCCAACAGGCCGGGCCGTTTAGGTATTCAGAAACATCTGAGCCGCTTAAACAATCCATACCGCTGCCTGCAGCTAAGTATTTCCAAAATATCGACCCGCAAGCTGATTGCGTGATCACTTCGGAAATTGCATCAGGCAGGTTTGAAGACGATTTAAGGCGCATGCGCATGGCAGCATGGCATGGGGCCGATCACATCATGGTGATCCGTACCACAGGCCAGAGCCATATCGACGGGCTTCTGGAGGGGACGCCTGAAGGAGTGGGTGGGATCCCCATCACACGTAAGCAGCTGAGGGCAACGAGGAAAGCCCTTGACCTCATCGAAGAAGAGGTGGGCAGGCCTATCAACTTCCATTCCTACGTGTCAGGTGTTGCAGGGCCTGAAATATCTGTGTTGTTTGCTGAAGAAGGGGTTAACGGTGCCCACCAGGACCCACAGTACAACGTGCTATACAGGAACGTCAACATGGAGCGGTCTTTTGTGGATGCAGCTGTTGCAAAGAAGATCATGGCATCATGCGGCATGCTGCAGATTGACGGAGCCCACAACGCTAATGCCACTGCGAGGGAATCATGGAAGGTAATGCCTGAGCTCCTGGTGCAGCATGCAATAAATACGGCTTTTTCCGAGATGGTAGGTATAGACAAGGAAAACATCGCCCTGTCGTCTGTACCTCCTACGGCACCGCCGGGCCCGGCGCTGTCATACGATCTCCCGTATGCAGTGTGTCTCAGGTGGCTGTTTTCAGACTATAAGATAAGGGCACAGCAGAACACAAGGCATATAGAATCTGACACAAGGGAAGCTACTGTAACCCATGTGCTCAACTTGTTGGTATCAAGGCTTACACATGCAGACGTTCAGAGCACCATCACCCCTGATGAGGGCCGTAACCTGCCGTGGCATTACAACAATGTGGCTGCAGTTGAGACTGCCAAACAGGCACTCTTGGGTATGGACGGCCTGAAAGATATGCTTGAGATCAAGAAAGACGGCCCGATCCCGGCCAAGGTGAGGGAATTGGCAGAAAGGGCAGTGCTCTTCCTTGAAGAAATCAAGGATGAAGGATATTTCAACGCTGTGGCAAAGGGCTTCTTTGTTGATTCAGGTCAGTACCCTGAAAGAAACGGCGACGGTATCGTAAGGGATCCCAACGGTGGAATAGCTGCAGGCAGTATAGTCAAGCGGGATGAAGATTACCTGGCCCCGGTGTGCGAACACTTCGGCTACAACAATTTGCCGGGTGACATATCCCGCCCGTGTGACCTGATAGGCGGGTGCACTTTCTGCAACAGGGACAAAATCGTGTACATAGATGAGCTGGATCCTGAGGACAACGTGGAGAAGAGGTTAGAAGCTACCGCCCAACAGTACGGCCCGGATTCAATTCGTCCGGAAGTAGAGTGGGCCCAGGACGGTATCGTGGTGTTGACCATCTTCATCCCCGACTCAGAAGCTATTGCAGAAAGCGCTTCTTTGGAGATTGCAGCAAAGATGGGCCTGGAACAGCCCGAAATCATACACAAACGGGTAATACATCCTTCAGAGGGTACTCTGGTTGAACTTAAGGGAATTGTGCCGTTTTCGCTCAAACGGTCTGAACTCAAGACCCCTGAGAAGCCTGAAGTGCTTTCTGAAGACGAGATCAGGCGTGCAATATCTGAGCATCCCATGAAAGTGGTATGCGGCACTGTGGGCGAAGATGAACATTCAGTCGGGATGAGGGAGATTATCGATATCAAGCACGGGGGCATTGAAGGTTTCGGGATCAAAGCTGTATACCTTGGAACGTCTGTTCCGGTTGAGAAAATGATAGATGCAGCTATCGAGGAAGATGCAGACGCCATCTTGATTTCCACTATCATCAGTCATGCAGACATACACAGAAAAAACATGGAAAAGCTGTCCCGGCTGTGCGTTGAAAAAGGAGTAAGGGATAGGTTCATCCTGGTCGGCGGAGGCACCCAGGTTACCAACGACCTGGCTGTCGAAGCAGGATTAGATGCAGGCTTCGGCAGGGGCACTAAAGGGATTCAGGTGGCGTCGTTCCTTGTAGAAAAGCGTAAAGCTCTATGGGCAGAGGGAAAAGGAAGAAAGCGGGTCTTAGATGAAAATTGACGTGCTTGTAGCAGAAATCGGCAGTACTACCACGGTAGTAAATGCAGTGGACCTTGGAGGTAGCGGGGACACCCCGCGCCTCCTGGGCCAAGGGATGGGTTGTACCCTGGAAGACCCGGACGACGTAACTGTTGCGCTTAAGTCTGCCGTACGCGATTTAGCCTTGAACCTTGGAGAAAGCGCGGCTGACGATCTCCAATGGGACCTGATGATGGCCGCTTCAAGCGCAGCAGGCGGGTTGTCCATGAGCGTCCACGGCCTGGTTTACGACATGACCGTGAGGGCTGCAAGGGAAGCTGCCCTGGGCGCAGGGGCTGTGCTCAAGATGGTGACTGCTGGAGAAATGACTCAAACTGACATAGAAGAACTTAGACGTGTAAACCCTAAGATCATTCTGCTGGCAGGCGGCGTAGATTACGGTGAGAAACACACTGCCATATGGAATGCGAGGATGATCGCAAGCAGCCATGTGTGGTGCCCGGTTATTTACGCAGGCAATGTTGCGGCACAGGGCCAGATAAGGGAAATCTTTGATGAGGCAGGTATCAAGACATATTTTGTAGACAATGTTTATCCCAGGGTAGATGAACTTGTGATCGAACCGGCCAGGCAAGTGATCCAGGAGGCATTTGAAGAACACATAGTAACTGCCCCTGGGATGGACAAGATCAGGACCATGGTAAACGGTCCGATAATGCCTACCCCTGGGGCTGTAATGGAAGCATGTAAGCTTCTCTGGCCTACTTTGGGTGACCTGTGTGCTGTTGACGTTGGAGGCGCAACTGTGGACGTCCACTCTGTGGCAAAGGGCAGTCCTGAAATCCAGGCGATACTTGAAGCTCCAGAGCCCCTGGCAAAGAGGACGGTTGAGGGGGACTTGGGAATTCACGTGAATGCCCGGAACATCGCTGAACTGGCCAGAGACAGGATAGAACTTGAACTGGGGTTTGATCCCTGGCCGGTGCTTGAACACCTGGAGGTGATCCCTGAGACAGAACAGCAAACCAAGCTTGTGTGCTATCTCAGGGACCTAGCAGTCAACCAGGCATTCAAGCGGCATGCAGGTACCATCAAGCACTTGTACGGGCCCCAAGGCAGGATGACTGTAGCTTCAGGCAAGGATCTTTCAAGTGTCAAATTCATTATCGGAACCGGAGGGCCTCTCACCAGGCTGCCGGGTGGTTCTGAGGCGCTTTCAGGGCTCATAGGCAAAGGTTACGGCAGGGACTTGTATCCTACAACCGCTGATGTTGTGTTGGACAACCAATATATCATGGCTATGTGCGGGGTGCTTTCAAGGAGATTCCCTGAACAAGCAAGAAGTTTGTTATTACAAAGTTTGGGGTTGGAACTATGAGTTACCCGGTTATTACGATAGACAAAGCTAAACTGGAGCATAATGCCAGAACCCTCTCGGAGATGCTTTCGGGGCAGGGCATGCGTCTTGTGGGCGTGGCCAAAGGCGTTTGCGCTCATCCTGCGGTTGTGGAAGCTATGGTGTCAGGCGGGGTTGCTGCAATTGGCGATTCCAGGATAGACAACTTGAAGAAGATACGTGAAAACGGCTACCAAGGCGAAACTATACTGCTCAGGGCGCCTGGCCATTCCCAATGCGATGAAGCCGTGCTTTATGCCGATACCAGTCTCAATTCTGAAATAACCACTGCAAAACTCTTGGGAGAAGCTGCAAGTAAAGCCGGAAAAACGCACAAGGTAATCTTAATGGTTGACGTGGGGGACTTGAGGGAAGGCGTCATGCCGGACCGGGCTGCTGAAGTTGCGGCTGAATTTGACCGGATAACCGGTATCCATTTGGCGGGTATAGGTACCAACATGGCGTGTTACGGCGGAGTGATTCCCACAGCGGAAAAAATGAGATTGCTGCTTCAGGTGAAAAATGAAGCTGAGCAGCGCATAGGCAGGCCTCTTCAGCGGGTATCAGGGGGAACGTCCGCCAATATCAGCTTGGTTTTGGAAGGGCAGATGCCTCCTGGTATCACCGAACTCAGAGTTGGCGAGGGAATCCTGCTAGGTGCAGAAGCAGTAGAAAGAAAACCTATACCTGGCTGCTTTAGGGATGCTTTCTTGCTGAAGGCAGAGGTGATCGAAGTACAGACCAAGCCATCCAAGCCAATCGGCGAAATCGGGCAGGATGCCTTTGGCAATGTGCCTGTGTTTGAAGACAGGGGATTCAGGAGGAGAGCAATTTTGTCAGTGGGGCAGCAGGATCTGGATCCAGGGGCTCTGTTTCCCCGCCTGAGAGGCGTGGAGATTCTAGGTGCTTCGTCAGATCACCTTATCTGCGACGTGGATCAAGCCGGTTACCCTGTGAATACCGGCGATATCCTTGAGTTCAGTTTGTCTTACGGTACTTTGTTAAGAGCTTTTACATCTCCTTTTGTAACTAAGGAGGTATTGGAAGGTGCCAGATAGTGTAGTCCTGGCGGGCTTGGCACCACATCCGCCCATTATCATTCCGCAAATAGGGCGGGGAGAAGAAAAGGAAGCAAGCAGCACTATAAGTGCAATGGATCAACTTGGGAAAGCGTTTTCCCACGCCGGAGCAGACACACTTGTGATTATCACACCCCATGGTCCTGTGTTTTCAGATGCAATATCCATGCCGGTGCTTCCGGAGCTTGAGGGCGATTTCGGGCAGTTTGGCGTCAGGATGGTAGGTGCAAAGCTCAAGAACGATCTGGAACTGGTAAACGCAATCGCACGAGGCGTGGATGCCAGAATACAGCTTGTCTTGCTTGACAAGAGGGGCCATTCCAGGTATGGGATAAGGCCACGGCTGGATCACGGTGTGCTTGTTCCCCTGTACTACCTCAGTAAACACGGGTTTGACGCACCGGTAGTGATCATAAACATAGGGATGTTGCCTTATCTCGACCTTTACCGTTTTGGCAAGGCAGTTGCCCGGGCTGCTTCAGGCCTGGGACGCAAGATTGCCGTGCTCGCCTCGGGGGACCTGTCCCACAGGCTAAAGCCTGATGCGCCGGCAGGTTACAGCAGACAGGGCAAGGTGTTTGATGAGCTCCTTATGAGCAAACTCAAGTCGTTTTCGGTGGAAGGTATTTTGTCCATGCCCGGCCAATTGATTGCAGATGCAGGAGAATGCGGGTTGAGGCCCATTACTGTCATGCTTGGCTCTCTTGATGAGGCGCTGGTAGAAGCTGAGGTTCTATCGTATGAGGGCCCGTGGGGCGTAGGCTACGGCGTAGCTTTGTTCAGGCCTGTAGGCAAAGGCAAGTCGCGCATCTTTGATATCATAGAGCAGAAGCAGGCCGCAATCTCTCGGAAACGCCAAGAGGAGAGTTTTCCTGTATCGCTGGCCCGTATGGTGGTCGAGCATCATGTGAAAACAGGCAAGCTGCCTGCTGTGGAGGAGGACATCCCCGATGAGTTCGCGAGGCAGGCGGGAGTGTTTGTATCAATATACAAAGAAGGCAATCTGAGAGGTTGCATTGGAACCATTGATCCCACCACCAAAAGCATTGTAGATGAAATAATACAAAACGCAGTAAGTGCCGCGACCGGCGATCCCAGGTTTTCGCCTGTGAGTGCTGATGAACTTGATATGCTTGAATACTCAGTAGATATCCTGTCTACCCCTGAAGCTGTAAACAGCATGGCGGAACTTGACCCTAAGCAATATGGGGTCATCTGCGTCAAAGGCAACAGGAAGGGCCTGTTATTGCCTGACTTGCCAGGGATTAACACCGCCCGGGAACAACTATCAATTGCAAAGCGTAAGGCAGGTATCGACCCTCATGATACCAAGGTGAAGGTGTACCGGTTTACCGTAGAGAGATTCACATAACGGTCAGGCAGCAAGGAGGCTTGGGGTTTGAAAGAGGCGCTTTGGTGGGAGCCCCTTGAGCATCACAAGGTAAGATGCATACTGTGCCCGAACGCTTGTATAGTTTTGCCTGGAAGGCGGGGCATCTGCCAGGTGAGGGAGAACCGGGGAGGGCAGCTTTACGCCCTCAATTACGGGCAAGTTACTTCAATTTGCCTGGATCCAATAGAAAAGAAGCCGCTGTTTCATTTCCACCCAGGCTCCCTGGTGCTATCCATCGGGACTTACGGATGCAATTTTCAATGCGCCTTCTGCCAGAATTGGAGGATTTCCCAGGAGAGGCCTTCTTGCACTGAGCTCACCCCTGAACAGTTAATAAACATTTGTGCCGCCCAGAAGAAGCGGTTTCCTAGTACCATAGGTCTGGCTTACACCTACAATGAACCTACAGTGTGGTACGAATTCGTGAAAGAGTGTGCTGAACAAGCCAGGGCCAATGGATTTGTGAACCTACTTGTTACAAACGGATACATAGAAAGGGAAGCGTTGGAGCAGCTAGTCCCGCTCATTGACGCGATGAACATCGACGTAAAAGCATGGGATGAGCAGTTCTACCGTAGCCTTGCCAGGGGGAAGCTAGATCCTGTGCGCCGGGCTGTTGAGCAAGCTGCCGGTGCCGGGGTATGGGTGGAGATCACCTACTTGGTGATACCTGGGGAGAACGACAAAGATGAACAGATTGAAGGATTAGCTACATGGCTCAGCGGCATAAGTCCGGTAATACCGCTGCATCTTTCGCGCTACTTCCCTGCTTACAAGTATGACAAACCTCCCACTCCCCTTGCTACCCTGGAAAGGCTTCGTGGGATAGCCAGGGAGAAACTAGATTACGTGTATATCGGAAATGCCTGGCAGAAAGGGTACGCTGATACCCTGTGTCCTCAATGCGGGGAACCGCTTTTGGAAAGAGGGGCCTTGGAACTTGAGAGAGCTAACCTCAGCCAGGGTGTTTGTCCTGGCTGCTTGAGGCCGGCAGACATTATAGGTAATGTGTGGATGTAACAACTCTAGCTAACCAAGAAAAGAACAGGAGGGGTTTAATTGGCACGGAAGAAAATCATCATTATGGGAGCTGCGGGAAGGGACTTCCACAATTTCAACACAGTGTACAGGGACAATCCAGAGGTTGAAGTAGTATGCTTCACCGCTACCCAGATTCCTGACATTGAAGGCCGCACTTACCCGGCAAAGCTTGCAGGCAAACTCTATCCCAACGGAATTCCTATCTATGCAGAAGAAGATCTACCTGAACTTATCGAAAAGCACAACGTAGATGAAGTAGTATTTTCTTACAGCGACATTTCCCACGTTGACTTGATGCACAAGGCATCAATGGTCTTAGCTAAAGGTGCAGATTTCAAGCTGCTTGGATTCAGCACTACGGCCATTAAATCAAGCAAGCCTGTTATCTCGGTTTGCGCTGTGAGGACTGGGGTGGGCAAGAGCCAGACTACCAGAAGAGTGGCACGGATTCTTGAAGCTGCCGGCAAGAAGATTGCTGTAATCCGTCATCCCATGCCCTACGGAAACCTTGAGGAGCAGATCTGGCAGAGATTTGCTACATACGAGGACCTCGATACCCATAAATGCACTATTGAGGAAAGGGAAGAGTATGAACCTCACATTGACCAGGGAATCGTGGTATTTGCAGGGGTAGACTATGCGGAAATCCTCAAGCGGGCGGAAGAAGAAGCAGACGTTATTCTATGGGACGGCGGAAACAACGACGTACCTTTCTATCGAACTGATTGCCACATTGTACTGGTAGATCCCCACAGGCCGGGCCATGAGATGCTGTATCACCCAGGGGAAACAAACCTCAGGATGGCAGACATTGTTGTTATCAACAAGATTGACACTGCCGATGCCAAGAATATCGACCAGCTCCGCAACACGATAAGGGAAGTAAGCCCCAAAGCTTTAATAATTGAAGCTGCTTCTCCCCTTATTGTAGATAGTCCCCAGGAGATCACAGGTAAGAGAGTCCTGGTAATCGAGGATGGCCCAACCCTTACCCACGGCGAGATGCCGTACGGGGCAGGTATGATTGCCGCCAGGAAGTGGGGAGCAGCCGAAACCATCGATCCCAGGCCCTGGGCAGTTGGAAGCATCAAGGAGACTTTTGAAGCCTACAGCCATATCGGTTCGCTGCTGCCCGCCATGGGGTATTCACCCGAGCAAGTTAAAGAGCTTGAAGAGACTGTCAATAGCATAGATTCCGATTTGGTGATAATAGCCACGCCTATTGACCTCCGCAGGGTAATGAAGATCGAAAAGCCGTCGCTCAGGGTAAGGTATGAACTCCAGGAGGTTGGAACGCCCGATTTGGAGTACGCCATAAAGATGGTTGGCGGTATCCTCTAGGATGAGGTCTAGCCTGAGCGCAAGCCCAGGCTGGGTCCGGCTTAGCGTAAGGAAGGAGCGGCACAGTCTGGACCGCTCCTTTCCTTTTTTGGACGAATAGGCGGAGCCCTATAGCGCAACACTAGTTTGGGCGAGAGATAAACTGCCCGCCAGTAACGCAAGAGGAGGCCCGCATAGGGAATGACAACAGCCGAGACCCTATATGTCATAGCGTTTTCAGTATACCTGTTATTTTTTTTGCTTTTTGCCAGGTTCTTTGTGTGGAAGAACTACAGCGAACGGAGGTATTGGAACAGAAGGCCAAGCATCACTGATGAAGAACTTGTAGACCTTGCACACAAGCTTGGCAAGCAAGTGCCATTCATTAGTGTGCTTGTTCCTGCCAGAAATGAGCCTGTTGTAATCGAAAACACCATAAGGCACCTTGTATCTCTCAAATATCCCCGGAACTCCTTTGAAATCCTCATAGTGACAGATGAAAAAGAAATCCAGGGTACCCGGGATGAAAGACAGGGGGTCCTCAATGAGGTGCAGGACCTCATACAAAGGCGGCTTACCGGTTCTCACGTGTCTCAGAAAGCCAGAGAAGCAATTATTGCAGTCCTCAGCGAACTTGCCCTTGCAGAATTCTTGTCCAAGAAGTTTGAAGACGGCTATTCCCTTGGGATTCCGGAATTATGCCTGCTTCCCGCCAAGGAACGTCAGCTTATAGTAAGAGACATTTCCATTGAGATCATGAACTGCAAGGGAGCACCCAAAATGAAAACTCTCCGGGGCATTGTTAGGTCTACATGCCCCTGGTTGTCTGAACTGGATATCGACAGGATATATCCTGCCTCCCTGGCTGTATCCATGCCTGTACTTGCAGCATATACCCGGCTTTTTGACGATACCAACTACCCTGTATTAAAGAAAGCTATCAATCATACTGCCAGGGCAAACCACGAGCTCACCCAAGATATCATCCTAAGGATGACCGAATTTATCGCGACCAGGGTAGCTACTGAGCTTAAGAGCGCTGCAATGACCAAAGAACTTGAGCACAAACTGATTGGGGCGCTCAAGGACATGTACCCCACCACTCAGGAAGTTGTGACATCAGTCCAACAAGACCTGAAGCTCCATCACCTGAAGTATCCAAAGGTCAAGCACATTGTGGTTCCATTTGATTTTGAAGGCAGTCTGGGTGGTGCGAGGACCGGCACAAGCGTTCCTTCAACAAAGGGCAGGGCGCTCAACTGGGGGTTGGGCTTCTTGGATCCCCGTTCAGAAGTATGCGGGTTCTATGATGCTGAAAGCAGGCCCCACAGGGATGTGCTTTTGTACGTGGGATACAGGCGTTTGCTTGATCCTGAAGCTTCCAGGGTACTCCAAGGGCCTGTATTCCAGGTGAGGAACTTCTACAGTATGAGCCCTTTTTGCAGGATTGCCGCGCTTTATCAGGCCATAGCTCATGACTGGTACCTGCCCTGGCTATTTAGAAGACTGCCTTTTGTAGGTGGCACAAACGTATACGTTGAAAAGAACTTGTTGTTCGAAATCGGCGGATGGGATTATACAGTGCTTACGGAGGATCTTGAACTTGGAGTGAGGGCCTACTTGCTCAACTCTGCCTGGCCAGAGTACCTGCCCTACCATTCTTCTGAGCAGACGCCTCCCAACTTCAAAGCCTTTTTCAAGCAGAGGTTACGATGGGGCACCGGGCACCTTCAGGTTGTAGATAAACTGGAAGATGAGCTAATGGGCGAACCAGGTGAAAGAAACAAGATTAGGATACGGCTTATCGTCAAGGGACAGGTGGAATGGGTTGCATATCAACTGGCGACTTTTGTACCCCCTACAGCCATGATTTTGCATTACAAGAACATGCTTGACCCCCATATAGTGCCGCCTGCAGGACATCTGATGCTTAGCATGTTTTCCGTGGTTTACCTGGGATTCACGGTATATGCGTTCAGGCGGTACAGCGGTTACCTTGACACATCCCTTGAGCCTGATGGCCTAGGCAGTTGGCTGCTTGTGTATACCGGGCTCATGCTGTTGCCCCTGGCTGCATTCATGTTTCCTGTGCCGTATACTGCAGCTTTGGTGCTTAAGGCCGTTGGAAGAGAACCAAGAGCCTGGGTCAAGACCCCACGTACAGGTGAACGCAAACTCGCTGTATGAGCGACAACCGGCAATGGTTAATGTGGACGTGCCTTGTAATCCCGATATACAATATGATCGCGATTTGACCGGCATGAAAGGGGGACTTGAGCCGGCATGGCTCTCATGAGATGAACTGGCAAATAGTGTTTTCTACTTTCGCCGTAGTGTTTCTGGCGGAATTAGGAGACAAGACACAGCTTTCCACCATGATGCTGGCAGCTTCCAAAAAGACACCATGGAGCGTATTTCTCGGTTCGGCAATGGCATTGGTCCTTTCTTCCCTTATCGGTGTTTTGGTCGGAGACGCGCTCTACCGGGTGGTTCCTGGGCACATAATCAAGTACTGCGCAGGAGGAGCTTTTGTGATAATCGGTCTGCTGATGTTGTCAGGCCGGATATAGCAGAGGTTGTGTTCTGGCAAGGCTAGATGTATAATCTCATATAGCCACGTGCATGCGCCCGTAGCTCAAACGGACAGAGCGTTGGCCTCCGGAGCCAAAGGCTGCGCGTTCGATTCGCGCCGGGCGCACCATCCCATAAAGCCGGTCCAGCGAAGTATCCCCCAAACAATGCTGAAATCATAATAGGAGGAAACATTACATGTCTACTTACGGTACGTACCCCCACCCACGCATAGCGATATTTGTGGACGGTTGGAACTTCAAGTATGCCACCTATGACGCGTTCGGGATTCAGGTTGATTTCATCAAACTTCTTAACTACTTATCTGAAGGCAGTATCCTAATAAGAGCTTATTACTACACAGGCGAGTGGACGGTTGAAACAATTGACCAATACGTGAAACTAACAGCCAGCAGCAACTCAGAGACCCTGAGGGAAGATCTTGAAAACCAGAGGCGCAGGTCTCAATCATTTTACAGGTTCCTTAACAGAAACGGTTATATGGTTGTGCTCAAACCTTTGAAGGTTTTTGCCGGCGGCACCATAAAGGCCGATCTCGACCTTGAACTTGCTATCGACATGTTCTCCTTGGTGGATCGCTGCGACAAATTCATCCTGTGTTCAGGCGATGGCGATTTTGTCCCGCTAATCCGCGCCGTAGCAAAGCGGGGCGTCAGGATCCAGGTGCTGTCGACGCAACATCCAGATGCTTACGCCAACTGTAACTTCAAAGCAGCTGATGAGCTGGTTGATGCCGCTGATGAATTCATAGAACTCTATGATATTTTGCCTAAGATCACAAGGGATTTGTCTTCAAGGTAAAGTGAAGGTTATCTAGTAACGTGCGGGAAATCTGATCGCGCACAATTTCAGGCAGGTGTACCGGGAAGACTGGGTCAGGGGCGCTGTTGATAAGGTCAAACAGTCTTTCGCCAAGTTCGCGATATGGGCATAGCACTTCAACACTTGTTGAAGTGGTTTGGACGCCCTGCCCTTCTCCCGGTACTTCTTCCAGGTAGGCCCTGATTAAGCATGCTTCAGGCACTGTGTGGGTTTCAAATTCATAATGAATCACAAATTCCCGCCCATCCTGGCAACAGCTTCGTGTGCTTTTCCTTACTGCCGTTCTGGTCATCATGATCCTCCTGTTCCCTAGCTATTAGTGATTGTTCAAAAATGGGGTAGAGGGTTCATTCGCTGAAGTTACTGTGGAAACCCTTGTGGACAACCGTGATTCGTTCGACACACATTGACAAAAACTGGCTACACGAAATGTATACATCTATTACAGGATTTGGATGTTTCCCTGCATAACGAGGATGCATGCAGGCAAGCTCAAACGCCCTTTTCCCGAAAAATATCGAGTCCTGGCAAATCATGGACCCTGAAATTTGAGCTTGGCTCTGGTCCATTAGATGCTTATTATATTCCTTACGGAGGGTAATAATCAGATCAGGTATCCGTTTCAGCAATTTTCAGGAGGGGTCTTAATGGCGAATCGGCGATTAATAGGGCTATTGGTGTCAGGATTGGTGCTAGTTATGTCGCTTACTGGTTGCGGTCCAAAGGTGTTCAATAACGGAACATTTATGGGCGTATCCACTGCCGATGACAATGGCTATGCCATCGCCGAGGTTACGGTGAAAGACGACAAGATTGCGGACGTGAAGATCACCGAGTTTAACTCACTGGCAGCTGAGAAGGACATGGAGACTTACCAATGGGAACCTGCCAAACAGGCCTATAAAGAATTGCCTGGCCGTTTCATTGGAAGGCAAGATGCAAACATCGACACTTTGAGCGGTGCTACCGCCTCATCAAACAAGTATGTGTCTGCAGTAGCGCATGCCCTGGAAAAAGCCAGGAAAAATCCTCAAGTTACAACCCAGCATTTTGACGGCACGTTCATGGGCCCGTCTGAAAGCGATGACAAAGGTTACGGTATTGCCTTCGTTACCATTGAAGGAGACCAAATCAAAGCTGTACGCCTGTTGGAAGTGGATGAAGAGAACAAGCTCAAAGACTACGCCACTTATCAGTATACAGTTGTGCTTGAGGCCAAGGAACAGTTGGAAAGGGCCTTCGTCGAGGAAAACAGTCCTGAAGTAGACACTTTCAGCGGAGCTACCAACAGTTCGCAGAAGTGGATACAAGCTGTGAGCAATGCTCTTCAGGCTGCCAGGATAAAATAGCTTGACTATCTTACTACTGAACCCCGGGGGTGTGTTATAATCACTATCGTGGAATACTTCACGAAATAAGCGAAGGGTGGGTGGTAAGAATGGCTAAGGTTTATGTCGACGAAGATCTTTGCATTGGGTGTGGGCTTTGTGCAGATACCTGTCCTGATGTGTTTGAACTGACAGACGAAGGAAAAGCGGTAGCAAAGGAAAACGCAGAGCAAAACCTTGAGTGTGCCAAAGACGCCGCAGATACTTGCCCGACTGAGGCAATCATAGTTGAAGAATAGTCATATCACAACTGATAAAAGGCAAGTATGTACATACTGCGGAGTTGAGACACCAACCACTTCATGCCAGGTTCCGGTCTTAAGAGCGAACCTGGCATCTTAATAAGGAGGGCATTGCGTTGTCAAAGGCTCACGAACTTCACCAAGAGGCAGTCGTGATTGACGGGCACTGCGATACTATCCTGTCAGTTATGACCAGGGGTTCCTGGTTCGGGTCGCGTTCCCGCGATTTCTTCGAGAGAGATGAAGACGGCCACATCGATCTTCCCAGGCTCTTGGAAGGTGGAATTACATGCCAGGTCATGGCATTGTACATCGAGCCCCAGTATAAGCCTGCAGCTTCTGCAAGACGTTGCCTGGAAATGCTCGATGCGTTTTACAGTTTACTTGACCAATCTGAGCAGTTTGTTATGGCCACTAAGGTGCAGGACATCCTTGATGCCAAAGCCGGAGGCAAAGTGGCTGGACTTCTAAGCATTGAAGGCGGCGAAGCTATCGAGGGCAGTTTGTCTGCACTGAGAAATTTCTACAGGCTGGGTGTAAGGGCCATGGGGCTCACATGGAACCAGAGAAACGATCTAGCCGATGGGGTTGGCGAGAAATCAGCTAAGTCCGGTCTTACAGACCTTGGCATTTCTGTGGTAAAGGAAATGGAAAAACTGGGGATGCTGGTTGATGTATCCCATCTGTCTGAGTCGAGTTTCTGGGGCGTCCACGAGGTGGCAGACAGGCCATATATTGCGTCTCACTCCAATGCACAGGCACTTGCGTCACATCCCCGCAATCTCACAGATAAGCAAATAGAAGCCCTGGCTTCAAAAGGCGGGGTGATTGGAGTAGTGTTTTGTCCGCCGTTTGTAGATGACGACAGGGAAAATGTGACCCTGTCAAGGGTATGCGACCACATTGATCACATAAAGAAGGTAGCCGGTATTGACCATGTAGGCCTTGGATCTGACTTTGATGGGTTTGGAGTATCCCCTGGAAGCCCGCAGGTCATGAAAGATGTATCTGAGATGCCCAAACTTACGGAAGAACTGCTGCGCCGTGGTTATACAGAAGAAGAAGTCAAGAAAGTCTTGGGCGGCAACTGGCTGAGGGTATACAAAGAAGTTATTGGCTGAACCCTTATTCGCCATATACGCGCGCACAAAAGACGTTCAGGATGAACGTCTTTTTGCTGCTCTGTGAGGTTTCAGCAGCGGCAGCTCCCCTGGATTCCTCAACTTCAGAACTTGCCTCAGCTCCCAGAAACATCTATCTGTTCTGGCAGGATTCAAGATAGACCCATGTCGAACTAGATTGGGCCTGATAATGCGTTTGTGCAGGGTTAACGCCTGAGAAGTGTTATATCCCGGCCTTGTTTCGATAAGTATTTGGGCTGATACGCCACGGTCATGTGCTTCGTGTGGCGATAGAACGCTAGAGGATGAGGATATTGCCAGAACTTACGCCAAATACATCTTTTCCGTCACGGAGAACCAGGACCGCCAGGCCGACAGGGCCAAAGCGTGTTCCCTGGCCGGTCTTTATATTGATAGCTGCTATCCTATTTGCAGCGGTAACAGTGATTTACCCGTCGTTCCAGTATGCCGGACGCCCACCCGGAAGCAGGCCACAACTGGTGTATCAAGGTGAAGCCCACAGGTTCCCGGTGGTGGTGGAGAAGGGCGAAGCTTATGTCCCTTTGAGCTTTATACATGACAAACTCGACCCCCACGTGCACTGGGACGAAAGCGGTGTAATGGCTGTCACCACAAGAGACCAAGTGGTAAAACTCAAGACCGAGTCGCTCACTGCATATGTGAACCAGCATCCTGTTGACTTGCAGTTCCCGGTTATACTTGAGGGCAGGGAACCATATGTTCCTGCAAGCACTTTGGAAACACTCTATCCGGTTTCAACACGTTACAGCCAGGAATATGGTATATTTTTGGTAAGGCCGCTGGATATTCCCAAGACCACAGGTGAAACACGCACTGAGACTATATTGAGAACTAAAGCGTCTCCCTTGGCCAGGAGGGTAGCGGTATTGCCTGCAGGAGAGCAGGTTGTGGTTTACGGCGATGCAGCGAGGTGGCTCAAAGTGGAAACAAGTTCCGGATTATGCGGTTTTGTTCCAAAAAGAGATGTATCAGACCTCAGGGAAAAACCTCCTGTTGCAGAACAGCCTTCAGAATATGTGCCTGCACCTCTGAAAGGCGAAAAGGTGGTTTTGGCGTGGGAACACGTTCACAAGATCACCCCGGACCCGTCTACCTTAGGGGAAATGCCAGGCTTGAATGTAGTCTCGCCCACATGGTTTCACCTTGCCGATACTCCCGGCGAAATCGAGAACCGCGCTGATATGCGTTATGTCAACTGGGCACACTCAAGGGGATACCAGGTATGGGCGCTGTTTTCTAACTCGTTTGACCCTGAAAGGACCTCAGTAGTGTTAAGGGATTCAGGACTGAGGGACAAAGTGATATCCCAGCTTCTGATATACGCTGATATATACAAACTTGACGGGATCAACGTGGATTTCGAAAACGTGCATTTAGCTGACGGGCCGTATCTTACCCAGTTTGTGCGAGAGCTTAGCCCGCTGCTTCACAACCAGGGCCTTACAGTATCCATTGACATAACTGTGAAATCTTCCAGCCCCAACTGGTCGATGTTCCTTGAACGGGATAAGCTGGCCCAAGTGGTGGATTACGTTATGCTGATGGCATACGATCAGTACCCTCACGGCTCGAAAGTGGCAGGCCCGGTATCGACAATTCCGTGGACCGAATGGACAATTCAGAAGACCCTTGAGGAAGTCCCAAAGGAGAAGCTTGTGTTAGGTGTACCTTTCTACACCCGCCTCTGGAAAGAGACCGTTGAAAACGGCAAGACTACTGTAACTCCCACAGCTTTGGGCATGGCCGGTACCGGCCAATGGCTCCAGGAAGAGAATGTTACACCGGAGTACCAGGCAGACACCGGGCTCTTGTATGCCGAAAAGAAGGCCGGCAACCACACATACAAGATATGGATTGAAGATGCCTCGTCCATGAAAAAGCGGGTTCAACTGGTCAACCAGTATGAACTTGCAGGAGTGGCTGCGTGGCGCCGGGGATTTGAAACTCCCGACATATGGGAAGTTATCTGCGAGACCCTTGGGTCGTGATGTGTCTCAACTCCTGCTCCCCTGCTAAAGCCCCTGAACTTGGCGGCTGACACCTTAACGCCCTGAACCCTAATTCCGATACTAGGTGTCAGGGGGATTGTTGTGTCTACCAACCAGAATCCGGAGAAAGACATCACCAATAGTGACACCAGCCATGGCCGGCAAATCGTGGCCTTTTGTTTGGGCGCGGAAACTTACGGCGTGGATATCCAGAAAGTCCGGGAGATTATACCTATCCAAAAGATAGTCCCTGTCCCCAGGGCCCCTGATTTTGTGGAGGGCATCATCAATTTGAGGGGCAAAGTCATTCCTGTGCTTGACCTTAGGAAGCACTTTGGCTTTGAGAAAAAACAAGCTACCCCAGAGCAAAGGATCGTGCTCACAGAAGCTGATGGCGAGGGCATTGGCGTAATCGTAGACTCTGTATCGTCGGTGCTCCGCATCAGCGATGATTCTGTCGAGCCGCCTGCATCGGTAATCACAGGCGATGAGATTGATTACATCCAGGGTATTGCCAAAGTGAACGATTCCCTTATCGTTCTGCTGGATCTTACCCGGATCATCTCAGATGCTGAAAAGAGAACCCTCAAACAAGTGGACTTAGCATCTGCTGTGGTCAGGTGAAGCCTGAAAGAAGGAGCCTAGCCCCATGGAATACACAGAAGATCTGAGCATTTTTCTCGAAGAAGTTGATGAACTTCTTGCAAATACAGAGCAGAACCTGGTCGAACTGGAAAAATCACCGTCAGGTGAAGCTCTTATCCAAGAAGTGTTCAGGGCAATGCACACAATAAAGGGCGGAGCTGCTACCTTAGGTTTACAGGACGGCGTGGAAGTGACCCACGCCATGGAAAATATCCTGGACACGATCAGGTCAGGCGAACGCGCGCTTACACCAGATGTAACAGATTTGCTGTTTTCGGTTCTCGACTGGCTTTCCAGTTGGAAGGCTGCACTGGAGCGCAGGAGCGCGAGACCGTCTACTGAAAGCATAATGGCAAAAATCCAGGCAGTGCAACCAGGCGCCGCCAAGACAGGGGAGCCTGCCGGGACATCGGGCGAACCTGCCGCTCAGGCGAGGGATTCACTTGAAGATTCATCTGACCTGGAACCAATCCTCGCCGGGCAGATCTCAGAGGTATTAGATGACGGAAAGCCTGTATACAGACTAACCGTAAAACTAAACCCTGAAGCCGAGCTGCTTTCTGTGAGATGTTTTCAGGTGTTAGTGCTGGTTGGCGAGATTGCAGACGTTATTGAATCAGTCCCGTCCGTGGACAAGGTAGAGGCCGGTGAAGCAAGCGACAAGCTGGATATTTATCTGACATGCAGCGATGATGGGGTATCAGCCAAGAAGGTAGCCGGGTCAGTGCAGGATGTGGTACAGGTTTCCCTGGTTCCGTATCACAGGAGCGGATCAAAACAGACTACTGGGGACAGTTCAGGGGCTGTCGCAGGAACTGGTTCACCTGAAGAGCTACACAATACTGACGAAGCACCGGCAACGGAGCAACAGGGCGAACAGCCACACAAAGGGGAACAAGACAATGGCCCTAGGCGTGACGGGGATTCAGTAGTGAGAACAACTAATCTCGGGCGCACAGTGCGTGTGAACGTCGCCCTTCTTGATCTACTGCTTAATCTGGTAGGCGAGTTAGTGATCGACAGGACCCGGCTCTCCCAATTAGGCTTGAGGCTCCAAGCCAGTAAAGAGACAGCGGTAATCGGCAACGAAGTAGCGGCGCTTTCGGCAAGGCTTCAGAGGACGTCCCAGGAACTGCAAGAGGGCATTATGAAAGCCCGGTTGCTGCCCTTAAGGAGCATACTTTCCAAGTTCCCCAGGATGGTCAGGGATCTGTCAAGCCGTTGCGGCAAGCTGGTCGACTTTGAAATCAGGGGCGAACGTCCTGAACTTGACAAGACAGTGCTTGAAGCTATAGACGATCCGCTGATACACATCCTCAGGAACGCAATCGATCACGGAATCGAAATGCCTGATGAAAGAAGGACCCGGGGCAAGCCGGAAAGAGGCAAGATAACCCTGTCAGCGTGGTATCAGGAAAACCAGGTGCTGATTCAGGTCAAGGATGACGGTGCAGGGATAGACCCTGACCGGGTAAGGGAATCAGCGGTGAACAAAGGCTTGATCACCCGGGAAGCTGCTGCCAGGCTATCTGACAGGGAAGCGCTTGAATTGATTTTCACCCCCGGTTTCTCTACAGCCCGGACTGCGACTGAGGTGTCCGGCAGGGGTGTGGGCTTGGATGTTGTCAGGTCAAATCTCGAGCGGATCAATGGCCACATAGAAATCAAGAGCCAGGCTGGCATAGGCACATCGGTGATCTTACGTCTCCCTCTCACCCTTGCCATTGTACGTGCGTTGCTTGTGGAGTGCTCAGGCATTACATACGCCATACCCACGTCATCAGTTGAAGAAGTATTGGTTGTACAGCGGGAAGATATCAAGACTATCAAAGGCAAAGCAGCCCTGACTGTAAGGGGCAGCGTATTTCCTTTGGTTTCCCTTGAAGGTTGCCTGAAAGACGACCCCTGGATGGGAAACGGCAATTTCAAATATGCGGTGCTTACGCGCAGCCACGATGAACCCCTAGCCCTTGGGGTAGACGGGCTGATTGGTGAAGAGGAGATAGTTGTAAAGGAATTAGGCAGAATCCTCTCGCGCCTGAAAGGTATCGGAGGTGCCACCATCCTTCCCCAAGGCGATCCGGCTGTAATCCTTGACACCAACAGCTTGTTATGACAATGCGGCTTTACATAGGTTCTGGAAAAGTCATTGTTTGATCAACAGATGAGGCAGCCACAGAGATTTGACTAAGGAGTGGGTGTTGATGGCTAAGATTCTGGTTGCAGATGATGCCATGTTCATGCGGAACAGGACCTCGAAGTTGCTCACTGCCAACGGTTACGAGGTTGTTCAAGCTTCAAATGGTGAAGAAGCGGTCAAGCGGTACTTTGAAGAAAAGCCTGACGTCGTCCTAATGGACATTACCATGCCCGTACTGGATGGTATTGAAGCTTTGAAGCAGATGAAGGCAGGAGATCCCGATGCAAGGGTGGTTATGGTAACGGCCATGGGGCAGAAGAGCATGGTCCTGGAAGCTATCAAAGCAGGTGCTAAGGATTTCGTGATCAAGCCTTTTGATCCTGACAGGCTTCTTGAAGCAGTGAAGAAGCAATGCGGGAAATGAGATGCAGGGGCAAGGATGACAAAATAAGGGTGCTCATAGTAGATGACTCTCTTTTCATGAGACGGATGCTCAGAAGGATGCTTGAGAGTCATCCAAGGATCGCCGTAATAGATGAGGCGAGAGACGGAGTAGAAGCAGTGGCCAAATGCATCTCCCTTAATCCCGATGTAATGGTGCTGGACATTGAAATGCCCAAAATGGACGGGCTGTCTGTCTTGAGGGATACAATGATAAAACGGCCGCTGCCCGTGGTTATGTTCTCGTCTCTCACACAGCGGGGTTCCAAGATTACCATGGAAGCCTTGTCAATGGGAGCGGTTGATTTTGTGCCCAAGCCTGTGGCCAGGGGTTTGGTCCCACTGGTAGCCAGGGAGCTATGTGAAAAAGTAATTCATGCTTCCTGTGCAAGACTCAGGGTGCAAGAACTCAGGTACCGTCATGAAACTGAGAGGGCAAAAAAGCGGAAGCAGGCAAATGGCACGGCCCCTGTGGATACTTTGGTGGTTATAGGCTCTTCTACAGGCGGCCCCCAAGCATTGGAAGAAATCATACCTAACCTGCCTCCGGACCTGCCTGCAGCCGTCATAATTTGCCAGCACATGCCGAGAGGGTTTACCGAGTCGCTGGCCAAGCGCTTGGACATGCTTTCCTCCCTCAAAGTCAGGGAAGCTGCTGAAGAAGATGTTCTCGAGCCAGGCCTGGTGCTGGTTGCCCCTGGGGGATATCACTTGAGGATTGACAAGTTGCCTTGTGATAAACATGGCGTTTACCATGTATATCTTGACGAAGGCAATGCTGTGCATGGTGTCAAGCCTTCGGTTGATGTAACCCTTTTTGACGCCGGGTCCCTGTTTAGGGCCAATTTGATGGTTGTCATACTCACGGGAATGGGATTCGACGGTGCCAGAGGAGCGTGGGCAGCGAGAAAGGCCGGAGCTAAGGTGATCTGCCAGGATCGTGAGACTTCGGTTGTATGGGGAATGCCCAAAGCCTGTTATGAAGCAGGTGGGTGTGAAAAGATATTGCCTTTGGACGATATAGCAAATGCCATAGAAGGTTTTTGCAGCAAACGGTAAAACAACGAGGGAGCGGACGGTTATGTCAGATTCAGTGAATACAACAGAATTGCATCAATTCGGCGCAGACTACTCGTATTTTTGCACAAAGGCGGCTGAGTTCACAGGCATCAATCTGCACAACTACAAGGGAAGGCAGATCTACCGCCGGCTGGTGAACTACATGAACAGGCGCAACATCCCTGATTTTGCAACGTTTGCTATGCGCCTTCAGCGGGATCCCGGTGAAGTTGCACGGCTGGTTGAATACCTGACCATCAACGTATCTGACTTTTTTAGGAACCCGGAACACTGGGAAGCGCTTGCCAGGGAGATTGTGCCGCTGTTGGCGGACTCGGCCAAGTGGCGCATAAGGGTGTGGAGTGCCGGTTCAGCTGCGGGCCAGGAAGCTTATTCAGCTGCGATCACCTTTGCTGAGTGTTCAGTTGATGATGTTTTCATCCTCGGCACAGACATTGATGAGACAAGTTTAGGCAAGGCCCGGGCGGCCAAATATACTTCCGCTGAAGTCAAGAGCGTTCCTAAACCTTTACTCAGGAAGTATTTCCGGAAAGAAGCGGACTTGCATGTAGTCCAAGATTCCATCAGGCGGATGGTAAGTTTCCGTCGGCATGACCTGTTAAGCTCAGAGTATCCTGGCAGCATGGACCTTATAATATGCCGGAACGTGATTATCTACTTCTCAGAACACAGCAAGCAGGATGTAATAGCAAGGCTGGCGTCTTCCCTAAGGCCGGGGGGCGTGTTGTTTATGGGGGCAACAGAAGCCATATTCAACGCCCAGGACTACGGCCTTAAGCAGATCCGGCCGTTTTTTTACCGCCGCTCACCTTGATAGTGCATGACTTTGGCATGAACCGAGCCTGTTTGGCTGGGCGATAGTGGAGAAAGGAGTGATGCCATGTTTAAGGCAACCTTGATCAACCCATTCTTGGAGTCTGCTTTAGGTTTCCTGAAACAAGAGCTTAACACCGAGGTCAAGCGTGGGCAGTTGCGCTTGGAAGCGTCGCGTTCAACATCGGGAGAGGTCAATGTTGCCATCGGCGTTACAGGAGATGCAGAAGGAATTGTGATTTACTCCATGTCTGAACGTACGGCCAAAGCTATGGCATCTGCAATGATGGGCGAACCTGTGCCCGTATTTGACGAACTGGCCGAATCCGCGATTGCAGAGATGGGGAACATTATTACCGGACAAGCTACTATCAGATTTGAGGAGTGCGGTTACGAGTGCAAACTGTCTCCGCCTACACTTGTTTCGGGCGTAGGCGTTGTGATCTCAACACTGGATATTCAAAGGCTCATAATCCCCCTGGAAATGCCCGTGGGATATCTTGAGATCTGTGTTGCCCTAAGACAAGTTAAGCCCAAATAATGTCGAATCAGGTCAAGAACCAGAAACCTAAAGAGGGTTCCTTACGTCTATCAAGAAGTGAATAAGGAAGTGGTTCTTGCTATCTAGCAGGTATAGAGATGGGAGAATTTTCATGGGGGAAACTAGTTTGGAGCCTAGGCGCTCTTCCAGGCGCCAGCGGAAGGCAAGGCACACATATGTTTGGATGATGGTTGCCTTGCTCTTTTTTGCCACAAGTTTGCTTGCTGCGTATCATTTTGAGGTGTTTCCCTTTGCCAGGGAAGCTGCAGGGACGGACATACCAGCGAACGGGATCGGGCAAGGCCAGGTTGAAGAGGGCGAGCTTGATGAAGGTCAGGGTGGGGAAGGCCAGGGCGCCGCGGATCCAGAGGAACAGCCCGGACTTGCATCCATGGAGCAGGCGCTTTCTGCCAGGGGGCTGTATGTGACCATGGATGTGTTCGGTACACCGTCACGGTTTGCTGACGTGATAACGTTTATACGCAGCAATCCCGGACTTAATTGCCTCGTAATCGACGTCAAAGACAACAACGGCAGAATCCCGCGTGAGGCACCGGGAATTCCTTCGAAAGCTGCTTCTTACAACCACTTTTCAGCCCTTGTGAATGTGCTGAAACAAGAAGGTTACTACTTGATTGCAAGGATTGTTGCATTCCAGGATCCTCACATGGCGATGGCAGCACCCGGGCAAGCTATCAGGAATGCTGACGGTACCTTATGGAGAGATAGGGACGGTAGGCTTTGGCTCAACCCCTATGACAAGAGAAACTGGGAGTTCGTAAAGGATGTCTCAATGTGGGCTGTGGATATGGGCTTTGATGAGATCCAACTGGACTATGTAAGATTTCCCGACAGCGCCCAAGGGTTGGAGAAGAAAGGTGTGCTTATGCCCGGCCATGAAGAGTATGAATCCCGGGGAGATGCTATAGCTGCCTTTCTCGAGTATATGGGCGACGCGTTGGAGAACAAGGCGTACCTGAGCGCCGATGTGTTTGGATTTGTGACAATTGCCCAGGACGACATGGGTATAGGGCAGCGCCTGGAACAACTCGCCGATTTAATTGACTTTATTTGCCCCATGGTGTACCCATCACACTATTACAATCCCGGAATATACGGGTTTGAGGTTCCTGAGAAGCACCCGTATGAGGTAGTATACAAGGCCATGGAAGAGGCCCTGGACCGTACCCAAGGGCTCAGGGGCAAGGTCCGTCCCTGGCTCCAGGACTTCTCAATGAGATACCGTTATGGTCCTCAAGAGGTACAGGGTCAAGTCAACGCCGTATTTGAACACGGCATCTACACATATATGCTTTGGAACCCGGCCAATGTTTACACAGAAGGCGTTGACTACGCGCCCGGTATATGACACCTTACGCCCTTCTCAATCTGAGAAGGGCGTATAGTTAGGTGCCTCTTTCGTTACATACACATCATGGGGATGGCTTTCCCTAAGCCCCGAGCTGCTTATTCTTGCGAATTTGGCGTTCTTGTGGAGGCACTCAATACTTGAAGCCCCGCAGTACCCCATTCCTGCCCTTAGCCCGCCAATCAGTTGGTAGATCGTATCTGCAACAGGTCCTTTGTAAGGCACTCTTCCTTCAATGCCTTCCGGAACCAGTTTTGTGGAAGGTTCCTGGAAGTACCGGTCAGCTGATCCTTGTTTCATTGCGCCTAACGAACCCATTCCCCGGTACACTTTGAAACTACGCCCTTGCCAGATTTCCATTTCTCCCGGGCTCTCATCAGTGCCGGCCAGGAGTCCGCCAATCATGACTGCGTCAGCTCCTGCAGCCAGGGCTTTTGCAATGTCGCCGGAATACTTAATGCCGCCGTCAGCAATTACCGGGACACCGTACTCCTTAGCAACCACCGCTGCGTTGAATATGGCGGTAATCTGGGGCACTCCGGCTCCTGCAATTACTCTTGTTGTGCATATAGAGCCAGGACCTACCCCTACTTTTACGCAGTCTGCACCGCGCCTGATCAGGTCCCGGGCTCCTTCCCCTGTAGCTACGTTGCCTGCTATGATCGCCTTGTCAGGGAAAGCTTCCTTGATCTTCTCTACAGTGTCCAGCACCCCTTTTGAATGACCGTGGGCACTGTCAATTACAATCACGTCTACCCCTGCGCTTACCAGAGCCTTCGCCCTGTCCACGGTACCTGGGCCGACGCCGACACATGCGCCCGCAAGGAGCCGGCCTTTGTCGTCTTTCGACGCGTTTGGGTACTGCCTGGTTTTCTCAATATCCTTTAGAGTGATAAGCCCTTTCAAGTGGAATTCATCGTCTACCAGAGGGAGTTTTTCAATCTTGTATCTGGCCATAATCTTTTTGGCCTCTTCCAAGGAGGTTCCCACAGATGCAGTTATGAGACCTTCCTTGGTCATCACGTCAGCTATCAGTTTAGTGTAATCTTCTTCAAACCTGATGTCCCTGTTGGTGATGATCCCTACAAGCCGTCCTTCAGAGACTATCGGCACCCCTGAAATATGATACCTGGCCATCAGGTTGAGGGCATCTTCAACTGTCTTGTCAGGTGAAAGATAGAAAGGATCGATGATTACCCCGTGTTCTGACCGTTTAACCCTGTCTACTTCCTGAGCTTGCTCGTCCACAGACATGTTCCGGTGGATTATGCCCAGGCCGCCCTCGCGGGCCATGGCTATTGCCATTCTGCTTTCGGTGACTGTATCCATGGCAGCGCTGAGGATGGGCATGCGGAGTTTGATGGATGTTCCGATAGAGGTGGAGATGTCCACATCCCTGGGAAGTACCTCGGAATAGCCTGGAACCAGCAGCACATCGTCAAAAGACAGGGCATGTTCCAGGAACTTGTCCATTTTATCCATAACAGATCTCTCCTGTCGAATTCGTAGGTTTTTTAGAGTTTAACACTCACCGCAATCAGGTGACAACCTGTCAAGCATGGATAAATTCAGCTAAACCGCAAGTCTTCAATTATCCCCTGATTTGCTCATATATATGGATACAGCCATTTTTGGACAAGAAGGAATTTTATGAACAGTGTAGAAAGATGAGCTGGTATTTACCCTCAATGTAGGCCATTCATTTTCGTTTCGAACCGCCGAAGATAGCTCTGAGAGGCTCACACAGGGAGGGATTTGTGTGTATAGGAGACTCCTCGCTGCAGATATCGGTAGCACAACTACAAAGACAGTTTTGTTTGAAAGGCAGAATGGAAGTTGGAAGATGAAAGGGAAGACAGTGTCTCCCACGACTGTTGAATCTCCCCATCTGGATGTAATGATTGGCTTCAGGCAGGCGTTGTCTAAGCTTGAGGAGCAAACAGGCAGAAAACTCATGGACGGAGTCAGGCTGATCACACCTGCCGGGGACAGTTCCGGTGTTGACATATTTGTAGCTACATCAAGTGCAGGCGGCGGCTTGCAGATGGTTGTTACCGGGCTCATGAAAGAGATTACTGCTGAATCAGCTCACAGGGCAGCTCTGGGAGCCGGCGCCATAGTATCAGATGTGATCGCCCTGGACGATTCCAGGAGTGCCGTCGAAAAGATCGATGCAATCAAACGAATAAGGCCGGATATGGTGCTGGTTACAGGCGGCACAGACGGCGGCAATATATCGGAAGTGGCTGCAATAGCTGAAATGGTAGCTTTGGCAAACCCTGAACCACGTTTCGGTCAGGATTTCAAGACGCCGGTCATCTTCGCAGGCAATGTAGAGGCAAGGAGTTTTGTCCAGCAGGTTTTCGTGGACGAAATGGAGCTTTCGTTTGCCGATAATATAAGGCCGGTGCTTGAAAAAGAAGTGCTCGAACCTGCAAGGCACCGTATCCACGATATTTTCCTGGAACACGTGATGATGCATGCGCCTGGCTACCACACCCTCATTTCCTGGGCGGAAGGGCATGTGAAACCCACCCCGGTTGCTGTAGGCGAAGCCTTGCGGTTTGTGGCTGACCGGACCGGTGGTGATATTTTGGCTGTTGACGTAGGTGGAGCAACCACAGATGTATTCTCAGTGATAGATTCCCAGTTCTACAGGACAGTATCGGCCAATCTAGGGATGTCATACAGTATGGGTAACGTGCTCTCTGAGGCAACTCCTGAAATGGTGCTGCGCTGGCTTCCTTTTGAGGCAGATGAGAATACAGTGAGGAACTGGAACTTCAACAAGATGATCAGGCCTACAGGATTACCTCATACGTTCTATGAACTCATGTTGGAGCAGGCGGTCTGCAAAGAAGCCTTGAGGCTTTCCCTTGAACACCACAAAGGATTGATACGTGGCCTCAAAGGAGTGAGACAGGAGCGGGGGGCAGGAGATGCTTTCCATCAGACACCTTCAGGCGAAACCCTTGTGGACATGATGAAAGTTAAGGTATTGATCGGGACAGGCGGGGCGTTGTCTTACGCACCCAGGCGGGCTCAGGCAGCAATGATTCTTCTGGACGGGCTTCAGCCGGAGGGAATCACTTACTTGTACGTGGACAGCTGGTTCTTACTCCCCCATATGGGCGTGTTGATGGACATAGACAGGGATATTGCAGGAGAGCTCATTGAGAAGGAGACCTTGATACCCCTGGCTGTATGCATTGCGCCGGTAGGTCCCAAGGTTACCCCGGGCAGGACCATGGCCAGGGTTAGTACCGGAGGTAGTACTCACGATGTTGTGGCAGGCGCCTTGCAGCTAGTGGATCTTGAGGGCGGGGAAGGGACCTTGTTTGAAGTGGAGCCTGAAAGGGAGTTCGATGTGGGTCCGGGTGCCGGGAGGCCTGTTTCAGGGCATATCCCGCCGGGGATTACACGCCTTATACTGGATGGACGGGGCAGGCCCCTTGAGTTTCCACGGGACTGGGGCAGTACCCGGCGCATGGTGGCCGGATGGTATGACGTTCTCGGGGCGTACCCCCGCCACACCTTAGAAGGATTGGAGGTGTAAATTATGGCAGTGCTTTCTACACTCAGGGTGCTGGAAAGGGCCGTAATACGGAAACAACGAAAACTGCCTACCCCAGGTGATGTGCTTGTGTCAGAAGGGAATGAAGTGAAGCCGGATACTGTAATAGCTAAGGCGGAGTTTGTGAAGGGCAACCCGCACATAGTAGACCTAAGGGCAGAGCTCAGGCAGCCAATCAGCCCTGACCTTGTGGACAGGGTTTTGCTCAAGAAGACAGGCGACATTGTTAAGGCCAAAGAAGTGATCGCACGCTACCAAAAAGGATTCTGGTCTGAAGTTATCGAGGTTACGTCTCCGTGCGACGGGGTGATTGAATATACTTCAAGGACACAAGGCCGGATAGTCATCAGGGAAGATCCGCGATCTGCCAAACCTGTGAGCATAGTGGCGGCTGCTTCCAGGCTCAGTGTGAGGCCCAGATTCCTGAGGTTGTTTACAACGGTGAGGGAAGGCGACTATGTATACGAAGGAAAGATAATCGCTGAACTTGATGGCAAAGACTTCGTATATGCTCCTATCAGCGGAATTGTTGAGAAGATATGCACCCTTACAGGCACTATCACAATAGTGAAGCCGATCAAGCATACCAGGGTGCTTGCCCATATAAGGGGAAGGGTAAGTAAGGAAATCCCTCATTACGGTGCAGTAGTTGAGACAATAGGTGCGTATATACAGGGGGTCTTTGGGATCGGCCGTGAGCGCTCAGGGGAATTGGTGATCATGTCTGAAGCCCCGGACCGGCCTCTTGACGAGGGCAGGCTCAATGAAGATGTCAAAGGCAAAATCCTAGCCTGTGGTTCATTCGCATCGCTTGAGTCTATTCAGCAAGCAAGGGAACAGGGTGCGCTAGGGCTTATAACAGGAGGCATGAATCAACTTGACCTGGTGCGTGTTGCCGGCAGGGAACTGGGTACAGGGTTGACCGGCCAGGAAGACACAGATTTCACGATTGTGATCACTGAAGGGTTTGGCCAGCTGGCTATGAGCCGGGAGACCTGGAACATACTTGAGAAGTATAGCGGTAACACAGTCTCTATGGACGGGACCACCCAAATCAGGGCAGGTGTGATAAGGCCTGAGGTTATAATAGACACTTGCCAGGAGATGCAACCCTGCTTGGAACAATCAGACCCAGGGTTACCGGTGATATCAGACGAGATCACCCTGGCTCCTTCTGTAACATATACCTCACTGACCCTTGGGGACAGGGTCAGATGTACCAGGCCTCCGTATTTCGGTTTGTGGGGTAGAGTGGAGGAATTGCCTGAACAGCCCGGGGAAATAGAATGCGAGGCGGTTGTTGAGGTTGCAAAGGTGAGGCTTGACGATGGGAAGCTTGTAACAGTACCCCAAACTAACCTGGAGGTATTCAACAGGTGAAATTTAGCAGGTGGACAGGGATTGTGAGGAAATGGCTGCGTCTTAAGCCCCCTGTATGGGAGACTCCTGAATGGGATGAAATGTCCTGGGACGAGAAGATGGCTCTCTGGAAGAAACACAGGAAGATCAATATCATCCTGAGCTGCGTATATGTAGCTTGCTTTATCGGGAGCCTGCTATGGGTCATAAAGACCGGGCGCGATGCCAAAATCCTGGGTCTCTTGAACATCATAATGCTTGCCTGTATTTGTGCCGCGATGTTCCTGATGGATTGAGTATTGGATCTAGCTATCGCGCCTGGGTGCTAAACCTGCGCTGGCACCCGGCCGGCTTTGGCAAATGGTGTTTTCACTCAGTACCTCATTCAGGGCTTTCAGGTATTATGATTGCAGCGGCCAGGTAGAACAATACCCCGGGGACGATCCGGGTTATGCAAGTTACAAAAGCGACGCCAAGGCGGACCAGGGTTTCATCCACGTCCAAGTACTCTGCCAGCCCTCCGCACACACCCAAAACCATCCTTTTTGTTCTTGAACGGTACAGTTTCTTAGACACTCGGTTCACCCCTTAAATGTGACTGTGCTATTGTAATACGTAACACAGCCCGGATTGTATCATTATTGAATTGTTTGACAATTTTATTGTTGTCAAATTTATTATTGCATTATCTAAATTGCAGTGATAGATTTAAGACAGAAGCCCAAGGAGGCGAGGAATTCTGCGGGAACACGAAATCAAAGTACTCATAAGCACTGAAGAATTGCAGAAGCGGGTCAAGGAACTGGCTCAGGAAATCTCCAGGGATTACGCCAACAGGGAACTGCTTATGGTCGGCGTGCTGAAAGGAAGTTTCATGTTCATGGCCGACCTTATAAGGTACTTGGACTGTGACGTAGAAGTTGACTTTATGGGAACTGTCAGTTACGGGGCTTCAACCGAGTCATCGGGAGAAGTACGGATTACCAAGGATCTGGAACAGAGTGTGGCAGGACGCCACGTGCTACTGGTTGAAGACATTGTGGACACAGGCCTCACTCTCAGGTATCTTCTGGACACTTTGAGAAACAGGCAGCCTGCAAGCCTCAAAGTGTGTGCACTTCTCGACAAACCTGCAAGAAGGCGGGTAAGAGCTAACCTGGACTACTACGGATTCATAATCCCCAATGCGTTTGTTGTAGGCTACGGCCTGGATTTTGCAGAGAAGTACAGGGGATTAAACTATGTAGGTGTGTTGGAAAACCCAGGTTCGTGACTGGGTTGCATAGTACAGAGCAATCAGCTTGATGAGGGAGGAAAAATCCTTGCTGGAGCGTTTCTTCAAACTCAAAGAAAATGGTACCGATGTACGTACTGAAGTAATTGCAGGTATCACCACATTCATGACTATGGCTTACATCCTTTTCGTAAACCCCGATATTCTGAGTGCTACGGGTATGCCTTTTGGAGCCGTGATGACTGCCACTGCCCTGTCTGCAGGTATTACTACGATTCTTGCAGGACTTATGGCTAACTACCCTTACGCCCTTGCCAGCGGAATGGGGCTTAACGCCTTTTTCGCTTTCGTAGTAGCTGCGCAGGCAGGATGGCAGGCAGCCTTGGGCGTGGTTTTCCTGTCAGGAGTGGTGTTCTTCATCCTGTCTGTCACCGGCGTCATCAACGTGCTGGATGCTGCCATGCCCCAGACACTTAAGCGCGCAGTAGGCGTAGGTATCGGACTTTTCATTGCTATCATTGGCTTAAGCAACGCGGGTATCATCCAGGCTGATCCCGCTACCCTCATTACAAGGGGCAATTTTGCGGACAAAGGCACTGCCCTGGCATTGATCGGACTGCTCATAACCGCTGTGCTCATGGCCAGGGGTGTGCGCGGGTCCATCCTCCTGGGTATTTTGATAACTACGATTATCGGGATCCCTATGGGAGTTACCCAAATCACCGGCAGCATTGTTGGAAAACCTGCGTCTTTGGCTCCCATTGCCCTCAAGATGGACATTAAGGGTGCACTAAGCCTTGGCTTCATGACCATCTTCAGCTTCTGGTTTGTTGATGTTTTTGATACAGTGGGAACCCTTGTGGGCACTGCTTCAAGGGCCGGCATGCTCGACGAAAAGGGGCAACTTCCAAGGATCAAAGAGATGATGACTGTCGACGCCATAGGCACATGTCTTGGCGCAGCCCTGGGAACAAGCACTGTTACTACCTATGTGGAATCAAGCGCAGGTATCGCCGAGGGCGGTCGCACAGGGTTGACTGCCCTGGTAATAGGAGCTTTGTTCTTGGTGTCACTAATCTTTGCACCCCTTGCAGGGATGATTCCCGGCCAGGCAACGGCCCCTGCCTTGATCATTGTAGGTGTACTGATGATGCTGCCTGTGCGGGAAATCGATTGGTCTGATTTCTCAGATGCTTTCCCTGCCTTCATGACCATAGTAATGATGCCTTTTGCTTATTCAATATCTGACGGCATTTCAGCCGGATTCATCAGCTATGTAGTTGTCAAACTGCTTTCCGGAAAAGCTAAAGAAATTCACTGGTTGGTTTACATACTCGCTGCCATATCTGTGATTCACCTGGTTCCCGGGTTGTTCTAGAGAAGTGCGTCCGGATTAACCGGGTAGGATTGCTGTAGACAAGATCTGAACGGAGGGCGTATTCCATGGACACAAAGGGCGAAGGTGTGCAGGTGGGAGTCGTCTTAGGCTCTGCAAGCGACTTGGATAAGGTTAAGCCACTTTTCGGGGTACTTGATGAGTTCGGGGTCAGCTACGAGGTGGCGGTGATTTCAGCTCACAGGACTCCCGGACTGTTGGAGGAATACGCCCGTTCCGTACCTTCAAGAGGGGTTAAGGTGGTTATAGCAGCAGCCGGTTTGTCAGCGGCGCTGCCGGGTGTATTAGCATCTCTAATAGATATTCCTGTGATAGGCATTCCTGTGAGCGCTGGTACCCTTGACGGGATTGATGCGCTGCTTGCCATATCCCAGATGCCCCCAGGGGTACCTGTGGGGTGTGTGGGGATTGATTCATCAAGAAACGCCGGGTTACTTGCGGTAAGGATATTGTCCCTGACCGATACCTCCCTGGCTAAGAAGCTTGCAGGCTATAGGCAGGGCATGGCCGGCAAGATTGTTGAGGCAAACCGGAACCTTAAGGAAGAGGGATACCCCGTATGGGACTTCTAAGGGCTGACGAGATAAGGGAACACTGCGGGGTATTTGCTGTAGTAGGACACCCGAAAGCGTCAGAGTTGTGTTACTACGGGCTTTACGCACTGCAGCACAGGGGACAGGAGTCTGCAGGGATGGCAGTGCGCAACGGATCGCGCATTCAAACCAGAAAAGGTATGGGCCTGGTATCTGACGTTTTTTCAAGGGAAGACGTAATGCGGCTCGAAGGTTCTTCAGCAGTTGCCCACGTGAGGTATTCCAACATTGGAGATGAAGGCGGTATTGAAGACGCCCAGCCAATCGCGGTTAAGATGTGGCAGGGGCAGATGTCTTTTGCCCATAACGGTAATCTGATAAATGCAGCGCGGCTGCGGACCCGACTTGAGCAAGGCGGCTCGATTTTCCAGACTACGTCTGATTGCGAGGTAATACCCCATCTCATGGCCAAGTCAGGCTTGAAGGACCTTGTGAAAGCCCTCATCGAATCGCTCCCGGCTCTAAGAGGAGCTTATTCCTTATGCGTCCTCACCCCTAACGGGATAATTGCAGCCAAAGACCCTAACGGTTTCAGGCCGCTTTGTTTGGGAAGACTGGGCGGGGCATATATCGTATGTTCTGAGACTTGTGCGCTGGACGCTGTTGGTGCAGAGTTTATCCGCGAACTTGCCCCAGGAGAAGCAGTATTCATCGAAGAGGTGGAGCACGTGGATTCAGGCTCCCCGTGTGCCAGGGAACCTGTGTGGTATCGCATGGGCAACGACACAGGCAAAGCTAACTCAAACCTTTGCGTTTTCGAATTCATATATTTCGCCAGGCCTGACTCGGACATATACGGCATCAATGTGCATGCAGCCAGGAAAGCTCTTGGAAGGAGACTTGCCATGAAGGATAACCTGAGTGCAGACTTGGTAACAGGGATTCCCGACTCGTCCCTGTCTGCTGCCTCCGGTTATGCAGAAGAAGCGGGCATCCCGTATGAAATGGGAATTGTGAAGAACAAGTATATAGGCAGGACTTTTATCGCTCCAAGGCAATCCCTCAGGGAGCTTGGCGTAAAAATAAAGATTAACCCGCTGCAAAGGGTTGTGTCAGGCAGGCGTGTTGTGCTGGTCGACGATTCTATGGTGCGTGGCACCACTTCGAAGTATATTGTAAGCCTCTTAAGAGCTGCAGGAGCTAAGGAAGTACACGTGAGGATCAGTTCCCCGCCTTACAAATTCCCGTGCTATTACGGCATTGACACTTCATCACGGGGAGAGCTGATAGCCGTGGGCAAGACTGAAGAGCAGATCCGGGACGCCATAGGCGCTGACAGCATTGCCTTCCTGGATGTACATGACTTAGAGGAAGTACTAGGCTGGCAGGCAGGGAACTTGTGCACGGCTTGCTTTACAGGCGACTACCCTGTGGCATTGGAAGGAGACACTTGTTCAGATGACTTCAGATAGATCCGTGGAATATACAAAAGCCGGAGTCGACATTGATGCTGCAGTTTCATGGGTCTCGAAAATCAAGCAAATGGCGGAACAAACCAGGGATGCCGGCGTGCTCTCGGGCGTAGGGGGATTCTCAGGGCTTTACAGCCTGGAGCATCTGGGATATGAGAACCTGGTGCTGGCTTCCGGAGCAGATGGTGTAGGTACAAAGGTGATAATCGCCCAGATGATGGACAAGCACGATACTGTAGGCATAGACCTGGTTGCAATGAACGTCGATGACGTAGTGACTTCCGGTGCAACTCCCCTCTTGTTCCTGGACTACATTGCCGGGGGAAGACTCACCCCTGACTTGGTTGAGCAGATTGTAGAGGGCGTTGTTGCAGGGTGCCAGGCTGCCGGATGTGTCTTGCTAGGCGGCGAAACTGCCCAGATGCCTGACCTTTATGGTCCGGGCGAGTACGATCTTGCAGGGTTTTGCGTGGGCATCGCAGACCAATCCAAGCTTATCGACGGAAAAACAATCAGACACGGAGATGTTGTGATAGGGCTTGCCTCGTCAGGATTGCATTCGAACGGGTATACCCTGGCGAGAAAGGTGTTCAGGGAAGCCGGTTGGGACCTCAGCCGCCATGTGGCCGAATTCGGAAGATCCCTCGGGGAAGAATTGCTTGAGCCTACCCGGATATATGCGCCTCTATTGCTCAAAATCAGGGACAGTGTTTGTCTCAAGGGTGCCGCTCACATTACCGGCGGCGGGATAGTAGAAAACGTCCCGCGGATAATGGCTCCGGGCCTCAAGGTTGAGTTTGACTTTAGCTGGGAAGTGCCGCCTGTGTTCCAGCTTATACAGGAACTAGGCAAGATTTCTGATATGGAGATGTACAGGGTGTTCAATATGGGTATAGGGATGGCCGTTGTAGTCGGGAAAGATGACGTGGACAAGGTGATTGGATTGTGCCGTGAAACCGGGATCGCTTCATTTGTGGCAGGTGAGGTAGTTGGAGAACCGGTCTGATACCATCATTTCACTGGGAGTACTTGTTTCAGGAAGAGGCACCAATCTTCAAACTATCCTTGACAGGTGTGAAGCAGGCAGTATACCCGCCCGCGTGGAGGTAGTGATTTCCAACAGGCGTGGTGCACCTGCTATAGACAGGGCGGCTGCGAAAGGTGTGCCCGTTTTTGTTGTGGAGCCGCGCCAATATGGGAAGTGGCCGGCTTGCAAGAGGGCATACGAGGAGAAGCTGGTGGAAATCCTTTTGTCCCATGGCGTGGAACTTGTGGTACTTGCAGGCTACGACCGGCTGGCAGGCGAGACTTTACTTGATGCCTTCCCAATGAGAGTGATAAACATACACCCCTCGCTGTTGCCTGCCTTTCCCGGGCTTGGCGCCCAGAAGCAAGCTTTGGACTACGGTGTTAAGATAGCAGGCGCCTCGGTATTCTTTGTGGACCTGTCAGTAGACGGCGGCCCCATTATCGTCCAGGGGGCTTGCCCGGTACACGAGAACGATACAGTCGAGTCTCTTTCCGGACGGATACTTGAGATAGAACACAGGATCCTGCCTGAAGCCATAACCCTCATAGCCCATGGCAGGGTCAGGGTTAACGGGCGGAAGGTGGAAATATTGCCGGAACCGGTACAGGCGCAAGCTGCCAATACATCGCTTAGTGAGGTGTGACCATTGAGACGCGCTGTGTTGAGTGTGGCCGATAAAACAGGAATCGGGGAACTGGCCCGGGCGTTGCAGGACGCAGGGTGGGAAATAGTCTCATCAGGAGGTACAGCCGCGTACCTGGAAAGCAATGGTATTCAGGTTACTCAAGTGAGCCAGGTAACAGGTTTCCCAGAAATGCTCGACGGGAGGGTGAAGACCCTTCATCCCAAGATCCATGGCGGTATACTTGCTCTGCGGGACAAAACGGAGCACATGCAACAACTTGAAATGCATAAAGTGACCCCGGTTGACATGGTTGTCTGCAACCTTTACCCGTTTGTCCAGGCAGCCAAGAAACCAGGTGTTACCCTGGAAGAAGTGATTGAACAGATAGATATCGGAGGGCCGTCCCTCATAAGGGCAGCTGCCAAGAACTACCGGTGGGTTACAGTAGTATGCAACCCTGACCGGTATCAGGACATCATAGGGCAAATCAAGGTCCACGGGGAGGTAAGCTTAGATCTCCGGTTGGAGCTGGCCTGCGAAGCTTTTGCCCATACCGCCCAGTACGATGCAGCCATATTTTCGTATTTTGCTTCTTTGCTGCCTGACCTCGGCGCTCAAGATCAATTCGATGACAAGCTAGTACTGGGTTATGAAAAAGTGTTTTCCCTGAGGTACGGAGAAAATCCCCACCAGCAAGCTGCGTATTACGAGCCTGTGTTTGAGGGGAATATTCCCTCTTTGCACAGAGCCCAGATCCAGGGTAAAGCTCTTTCGTACAACAACATAAACGATCTTGACAGCGCGTTTCATGCAGTATGGGATCTCCGCTCAACAGGATGTGTGATAGTCAAACATGCTGCACCCTGTGGCGTTGCACTAGGCGAAACCCCAAGGGAAGCTTTTGACGCTGCGTTTCAAGGTGACCCTGTCTCAGCCTTCGGAGGGATTGTAGCTTTTAACTGTGAAGTTGATAAGGATTGCGCCGAAGCCATGAAAGATATTTTCCTTGAGGTTGTTGCAGCGCCTTCATTTACCCAAGACGCCCTTGAGATCCTGAAAGCTAAGAAGAATTTGCGGCTGCTTGCTATCGCTCCGTCCTGCTTGAGCAAGGACCGGTCCTTGAACGGCCCAAGTGCCGGCGCAGGTGAATGCGCTGGTGGCGGCAGCTACACCATCAAGACAGGCATGGGCGGGATATTGGTTCAGGAGAAGGACAAGCTGCTCCCTGAGTTTGAAGAGTGGAGGGTGGTGTCCAAGAGACAACCCACCGGGGAAGAACTTAGCACCCTCAAGTTTGCAATGACCGTCTGCAAATACGTGAAGTCCAATTCAATAGTGCTTGCACGGGGATTTCAGACTGTGGGTATAGGCGGTGGCCAGCCCAACAGGGTGGATGCAGTAAGGATAGCTATCAAGCGGGCGGAAGACAGGGCCAGGGGTGCGTGTCTTGCGTCAGATGCGTTTTTCCCGTTCCCCGACGCAGTATTAGAAGCAGCTAAAGCCGGTATCACTGCCATAGCTCACCCAGGCGGGTCAATAAGGGATCAGGAATCTATAGATGTGGCTGATGAGCATGGGATCGCAATGGTACTTACCGGCAACCGCCATTTCCTGCACTGATCGAAAGGAGCCGTTTTGATGAGGGTATTGGTTATCGGTTCTGGCGGAAGAGAACATGCCCTGGCATGGGCTATACACAGAAGCCCCGGCGTTGAAAAAGTCCTGATTGCACCTGGAAACCCGGGCACAGGAGCTCATGGGGTCAATGTTACCATAGACCCCATGGACTTTGAGGCAATCTACGACCTTTGCCGGGAAGAGCAGTTAAGGCTGGTAGCGGTAGGGCCTGAGAACCCACTTGCTGCCGGGATTGCAGACTTCCTGACCGCCAGGGGCATTTCGGTGTTCGGTCCTATGAGAGCAGGAGCGCAGCTTGAAGCTAGTAAGAGCACGGCCAAAGATTTCATGGCCAGGCATGGCATCCCGCATGCCCGCTACAAGGTGTTTGAGCGGCAGGAAGATGCCGTCGAGTATGTCAGGAGCGTGCCAGGGCCATGGGTGATTAAGGCAGACGGATTGGCCTACGGCAAAGGGGTAACCATAGCTTCAGACATGGGTGAAGCTGTAGACGCCATCGGCCAAATGCTCTCAGGCAAGCTCCATGGCCAGGCCGGCAGGCGGATTGTCATAGAAGAGTTCCTTGAAGGCATTGAAGCTACCGCCATGGCGTTATGTGACGGAAACACAGTCTTTCCTCTCCCAATGGCCAAAGATCATAAGAGGGTTTTCGACGGTGATAAAGGTCCCATGACAGGAGGGATGGGCGCGTATTCCCCCCTGCCTTTTGTCACCCCTGAGATGGAGAAGGCTATTTACCGGGATATCTTGCATAAGACCTTCCTGGGGCTCAAAGGTGACGGGGTAGACTACAGGGGTGTGATTTACGCAGGGCTCATGCTAACTGCGGACGGCCCCAAGGTGCTTGAGTACAACGTAAGGTTCGGTGATCCTGAAGCTCAATGCGTGCTGCCAAGGTTAGCCGGGGATTTTGCCGGCCTGCTTCTTGCGTGTGCAGAGGGACGCCTTGAAAGCTTCGTCTCAGACAAGGGCATTGAGGTCAGGGACGAGGCAGCGGTTACAGTTGTACTTGCTTCTCCCGGATATCCAGGCGGATATCCCAAAGGCTTGCCGATAGAAGGCCCCGCAGGCCCAGGCGATATGCACTCAGGTGATGTGCTGGTGTTTCATGCAGGAACAGGACTTGATGAGCGGGGCAGCCTGGTGACATCAGGCGGGAGGGTGCTAGCGGTTACGGCGCTTATGCCCACTCTCAGCCAAGCCAGGTCTAAGGCATACGGCGCTATCGAACAGGTCACATTCCCAGGCGTCCATTACAGGAAAGACATAGGTGGGATTGAAGCTTAGTCCCCTTGCTTAAGTGGTAGACTTGAAGCTGGGGATCTGAGAACTATGAGCAGGGATATCACTCTTTCAGCGACCATAACAAGGATAGCTTTGCTGGCAGGGATTTACGCAGCCCTGACAGTGCTTCCCCCGTTTTCAAGCTTGGGGTACGGGCCGGTCCAAGTCAGGGTGTCTGAGACCCTTACAGTACTCCCCTTCTTGTTTCCTTGGGCCAAGTGGGGGCTTTACATTGGGTGCATCGTGGCAAACCTGGCAAGCCCTTTTCTGGTGTGGGATATTACCCTGGGTGCTTTAGCCAGCCTCATAAGCGGGCTTATCACCGAGCGGATGCCCAATGCATATCTCGCTCCTTTGCCTCCTGTACTTGTCAACGCATTTGTGGTCACAGCATATGTTGCGCCTCTTAGCGGGCTAAACTACTGGCCTGTGCTTGCACAGATATTGTTGGGGCAGGTGGTTTCCTGCTATGTGTTTGGGCTACCCTTATTAATGTTCTTGATAAGAAACCCTCATCTTACCAGGCGGCTGCAGTGAAGACATCCTGCCGGTTTAGGGAAGATCGCAGCGAAGACATCCGGCCGGCCTAAGGACGACTGCAGCGAAGACATTGTGCCAGCCAAAGGACGATTGCAGTGAAGACATCTTGTTGGTTAAGGACGATTGCCCGCAGAATAGGCTACTCCGATCGCGTAGAACGGATGTTACCATGACCGTAAGAACGGAAGGCATGAGGTTGCATCTCTACCGGCGGGCCACCGAATCGATTTCTTGCCCCGTGCCTTCCAGGGTTATGACCATGCGATTGGGGACACAAACGATAGATTGTCCCGGATAGGAGATCCATCCGGTCCTCCAGCATATCTCATTGGGACATACATCGTGATCCAGGGGCATCACCCGCACCTTTCCCTGGCCATGTTCTATGGTGGCTTCTCCTTGCGGGACTGCTATCGTAGTTTGAGATAGCGTTTCAGAGCCAACAGGCAACCGGGCCACTTCCTGACCGTTTATCCTTACGACGGCAACCAATTCGCTGCTTCTGTCCGGTAAGTACCTAAGCCCTGCCCAGATTAGTACTGTAGCTGCTACCCCCAAAGAGATCAGTATCTTGTCGCCTCTTGTCACCAATCATTCCTCCATACGGCAGTCCGGGCGTTTATATTATCCCGCTGCGGAAATGATAACACCCATTTGGTACGGTTGGCAGCTGCTGTTGGACAAAGGCTTGTCCATTTCAGCACCAGGTTCGGCTCAGAGGTGATCGGATTTGGTACCAGGTCCTGGAGCAATCTGGCTGGTTCTGGTGCCAGCACTCCTATAACATCAATTCGTGCTTGTTGCAGAAGCCTTAGCGGACCGCAGGCAGGAATAATGGTGCACCAAGTATGCCATTGTGTCTGCCGGGCAGCCATAAAACGGGCAAAATGGTTCACACAGTGCACCATTTTACCTGCCGGACAACTGAAAAACCGCGAAATCGGTACACGTAGTATACCATTACAGCCGCCGGCTTGGCCGAAACGCGGAGCATTGGTGCACACGGTGCACCGTTTTACCGGAAAACATTCTCAGAGCTCCGGTAATTGGTGCATCCTGTGCACCATTCTCACCGAAACCGTAGCGGAAACCGGCAAGATTGGTACACCCAGTGCACCATTTCTGCAGAAATCTTAGCTCGAGCTTGCAAGAATGGTACACACGGTGCGCCATTTTGGCAGCGATGAAGTCTGAAAACCGGAAAAATGGTGCATGTGGTGCACCGTTTTGGCCGAAAGCATCCCAAGAACCAGAGTAATCGGTGCATCCAGTGAGCCATTTTGGATGGCATCAACGACAAAACCGGGAATAATGGTGCACGTAGTGCGCCATTTTAGCTAATCTGTTCCGGCGAACCTGCAAAATTGGTGTACCCAGTGCACCATTTTGACTATCCTGCTGCGAGAAACCTGCAAAACTGCTGTACCCAGTGCACCATTTTGGCCCTACAGGTAACAAAAAACAGAAAGACTGGTGCGCGTGGTGCACCATCTTGGCAGAAAGCAAGGCGAAGACCCAAAAGTTTGGTGCATGTCGTATACCATCTTGTCGATACCTTAGCCTATATCGACTGGCCTTGGTTCATGGTGACATTTTTCTCTGCCTGTTTACAGGATTACAGCATCACTGGCCGGTAGCAGTGGCCAACACCTGTATTGATAGCTGACATATACTGAAATATTAGCCTGTCCCAAGGCTACAAAGAAGGATTTTCCATTGATGCGTAGAATATAGTGTCAACGAAAGCCATCTC
>DUQH01000019.1 GCA_012837895.1 Candidatus Fermentithermobacillaceae bacterium
CGAATTACAGGATAAAATCAAAGGTGGATGGGCCGGTCAGGTAATCGGTTGCACCTATGGAGGACCCACTGAATTTCAGTGGAATGGTACATTGATCGATGACCATGTACCAATTTCCTGGGATGATACCCGCATGTTGTGGTATTACGAAAATGCACCGGGTTTATACGATGATGTATATATGGATTTGACGTTTGTGGGCGTAATTGAAAAATATGGCTTGGATGCACCCGATTCGCTTCATGCTCAGGCATTTGCCCATGCCGAATATCCACTTTGGCATGCCAATCAGGCAGCCCGTTACAATATTCTGAACGGAGTCATGCCGCCGGCATCAGGATACTGGAAGAATAATCCGCATGCCGACGACATCGATTTTCAGATTGAATCCGATTTTGCGGGATTAATGTCGCCGGGCATGGTGAATTCTGCAGCCGACATAGGCTGGCGTATCGGGCATATCATGAATTATGGCGACGGGGTTTACGGCGGTATTTATGTTGCTGCCATGTATGCGTTGGCATTTGTTTACGACGATATCGAATTCATTGTGGAAGAAGCCTTGAAAACGATACCGTCTGCAAGCGGCTTTCACCAATGCATTTCCGATATTATCCACTGGCACAAACAATATCCCGATGACTGGAAGCAGACATGGTTTGAAGCGCAGAAAAAGTGGACGCACGATATCGGTTGTCCCGATGGTGTTTTTCGTCCTTTCAATATCGATGCCAAAATTAATGCTGCTTATATCGTCATTGGGTTGCTGTATGGAAGGGGTGATTTTGGTGCAACGATCGATATCAGTACCCGTTGCGGTTACGATTCGGATTGTAATCCGGCAAACGCCGGCGGAATTCTTGGAGCAATGATCGGCTACGATCGGATTCCCGAGGATTGGAAACAGGGAATCGAAAAAGTGGAAGACATGGATTTTCAATATACTTCCATGTCTCTAAACAAAGTATATGAAACCGGTTATCGCCATGCCATAGAGATGATTAAACGAAACGGAGGAAGGGATGAAGGCGACAACATGGTTATAAAATATCAGGAACCGCGGCCTGTCCCGTTTGAAATAGCTTTTGAAGGTTTATTTCCTGTAGAGCGGAGAAGACTCGGAGTAGCGCTTTCTAAAGAAAATCCCGAAATCTCGTTTGAAATGCAGGGATGCGGTTTCGTTATCACAGGGCAAGCCGTCAAAGAAGCCCCATTACCTGATATAACGCTGGAGGTAGATGTAATTATCGATGGGCAATTCCTGGAAACGGTGAAAATGCCTACTCAATGGTTGATTCGCCGACATGATGTAGCATGGAATTACGATTTACCGGAAGGAAAACACACTGTTTCCCTGAAAACGCGAAATGTTCCGAAAGGTTATCGCATAAATGCAAATGACGTGATAATGTATTCGACTGTCAATCCCGGAAAACAGGCTTGTTTTATAAGAAAATTGGCAACAAACCTTGAAAAAAGTTATTTTGAACCCTGAACCGGCATACGACTTAGATAAGTGAATTCTGAATCGATTTAATATGAGAAATTTGATACTATTTTTTAGTTGTCTGATAGTGGGAACGGCAGTGATGTCATGTACCCTTAATTCGACAAATAAATCGGTATCCGAGAAAAAGAAAATTATTTTCGATACCGATATGGGACCCGATTATGATGATGTAGGTGCCATTGCCATTCTTCATGCTTTGGCCGACAGCACGGAATGTGAAATTTTGGCAACCCTTTCCTGCAACGGACATCCAAGCGTTGCACCTACCATCGAAACTTTCAACAGGTATTTTAACAGAAGCGACATCCCAATTGGCATACCCGAAAATCCGATTGTTAATACTATTCCTTCCAATCATTGGAATGATTCGGTCATTGCAAAATTTCAACCCGATTTGAAAGGGAAACTCGATTATCCCGTAGCTGCGAAGCTTTATAGAGAAGTACTTTCTTCGCAACCCGATAACAGCGTAACTATTGTCACCGTCGGATTTGCCACCAATCTTTACGAATTGCTTCGGACAGAGGGAGACGAATATTCTCCACTTTCAGGAAAAGAACTGGTGGATAAGAAAGTAAAAAAATGGGTAGCCATGGCGGGTGCTTTTCCGGAAGGGAAGGAATTTAATGTGATGATGGATCCGAAAGCTTCGGTTTACACGTTTTCTCATTGGCCGAAACCCATTTTGTTCAGCGGATTTGAAATCGGGAATTCCATTCTTACGGGAAAGCGAGTGGCCGAAATGGATTCGTCGCATAATCCGGTGGCATGGACCTACAAATATAATCTGGCAACATATGCCGAAACGCCTGCCGAAAACCGGATGTCGTGGGATTTAACGGCGGTACTTTGTGCCGTTCGTGATCCCGAAAGGTATTTTTACGTGTGCGGGCCGGGTAAATTTATCGTTGACGACGATGGTTATAGCCACTGGAACGCCGACACCAATGCAGGTCATTATTTTTTGGTTCATAAATATCCTTACGGGAAAATTGCAGATATTTTGGAGGAATTGATGATGCACGAACCGATTAAGCGTTTCACAAGGTGAAGATTTGATCGTTTTTGTAGGTGAAACCAACAGTTATTCCCTCAGCATCAAAGTGCAAGATCTCAATAAGCCCAACGGGGACGGTTATGGCAATGCATCGTTTTATTCGCTTGCAGAAGGGATGAACAAACTCAAGATAAAAAACAAATCTTCCGTACAGAAAGGCACGGCTACGAAAAACGGCACATCCGTTTCCATGTCCGGATGGAAAAATGTGGTTGCGTATTTGGATAATCCTGTCACCTCTTCGACAAAGGTGTATGCGGTTGCCTATAATGGAGATAAGACTGAAGTTTCGTTTTGAGTGAACTTCACGTAAAATGGTTAGTGTTTTTTTAATTTGTGCAAGTTCAACTCTGAGATATATAAAATAAACCAAATAATTAATAATCAGTTATGCAAAGAGGAATTAAATTTCATTCATGGGTAGTTTTACTTGCCGGTTTGTTATTATTGATAAGCTGCACCGGCAAAGCTTCTTTTTCGGGGAGCGGGGAAAAGGCAGGAACCGGTATTCAACCTATTCGGACGGAAGTTCCCGAACGTGCGGCGGGTCAGACGTATGTTTTGGGTTTGACTGCGCCGAAGCTGGACACGGTTCGTGTGGGCTTCATCGGGTTGGGCATGCGTGGTCCGGGTGCCGTGGAACGTTTCACCCACATTCCTGGCGTAAAGATCGTTGCCTTGTGCGACAAACATGCCGATCGGGTCGAAAGGTCCCAACAGATATTGGATAAGGCGGGTTTTCCTTTGGCGGCCTCCTACAGTGGGAGCGCAGATGCATGGAAGGAATTGTGCCAAAGGGACGACATCGACCTGGTATACATCGTGACGGACTGGCAGCACCATGCCGAGATGATGCTTTATGCGATGGAACAGGGCAAGCACGTTGCTTGTGAAGTTCCTGCAGCCATGACGTTGGAAGAGATATGGAAGGTTGTGGACACGGCCGAGCGTACGCGTAAACACTGCATGATGCTGGAGAACTGCGTTTACGACTTTTTCGAGTTGACGACGTTGAACATGGCCCGGCACGGTCTTTTTGGTGAGATACTTCATGTGGAAGGCGGTTATCTTCACAACCTGGAAGACTTTTGGGACTATTACGAAGGCGACTGGCGGATGCGTTACAACAAGGCGCATCGGGGCGACGTTTATCCCACGCACGGATTCGGTCCCGCCTGCCAGCTGCTGGACA
>DUQH01000072.1 GCA_012837895.1 Candidatus Fermentithermobacillaceae bacterium
AGCTGGGTTTTTCCGCCGAAAGTCCTGGAATCCACTCCCGGAATGTCATCAATGAGCTCGATTTCATCGATTGTGCATATTTCATAAGGATCAGTGATGGGCGGTGACACAATGGGAGGGGGCTTTATGGGCCATCCTGGGATGGTGGAACCTGGAGCCGATTCTTCTCTATCTTCTTCCCGTTGTTCTATGTCACCATTGCTGCGGTCGACCTGTCCCGCTCCTTCGGCCACAATAACGTTTGCCCCGGAAACCGTAACTGAATTGCCGGTACCGGACTCCACAAAGACAGTGGCCAGATCGCCCTCACCACTTATGCTGACATTGGAAGCGTTGACAGTAATAGTATCGACTTTACCGTTAACCACAACTTCCACATTGTTACCGCTGACTTCAATTTTGTTGACAGTGGCACCTGCGGCTATTGTTACCAGGGAACCCCCGTTAACATATATAGTACCTGTAACTTTAGTATTTCTGAGAGTGAATTCGCCGGTTCCCACACCCTCGGTTACAAAAATATCTCTAATCTCTGCACCGTCTAGGACCGCGTCCGGTGTTTTGACTACTGCTATACGGCCGCTCCCACTGTAAATGCCCGGCTTATTGATAAAGATGTCGATGAGTCTGTCTATCACCACCATAACTTCTGCGCGGGTAATGGGATCCTGCGTCCGGAGAAGACCATTATGCCCTTGTACCTAACCTGCTGCCGCCATGCCCCCGACTTCGGCTTGTGCCCAGGTGGACAACGCTGCAGCATCTGTAAACCGATTCACCCCTCCTGCATTCGGCTCAATATTAAATACACGGGCTAAAATGGCAAATGCTTCTTCACGCTTGAGATTTGCCTCTCCTCTAACAGCCTTGCTGCCTGCGTCTCCCCGAATTATACCGGCAGTTGCAAGTCTGAGGGCAATCTCATAATACCAATCACTTTTCTTCAGATCTGAAAACCGGTTTTCGCCAATGGTTTTATACGCCATAACCGCATCTATTACTTTGAAAAATTCGCCTCTTTTAATATAGTTGGATGGTTTAAAGCTCCCGTCCGCGTAACCACTAAGCACACCGGCTTCTGACCATTTTTCAATAGTGCTCCCGGCCCAATGCTCCGCCGTGTCGTTGAATGTTGCGGAAACCGTCTGCGGAAGCATGCAAGCAAGCATAACAGCCACCAGCAAAACAGCTAACACCTTGCGTTTCATGGAAAACCTCCTTTAAAATCACCCAGTTTTCCAACCTAGATTTCTCTGTCAAAATTTATCGAGATAAGATCACATTAATTTTTTTATCACCTTCCTTTAACTAGAAATTATTAAATCGGTCTGACCTCAAAACGCTTACTACTGTTAGCCGCTTTTAAAATTCAAGCTGCACTCGGAGCAATGCCGAATGCAGCTTAAATTTAAGTTCAAACAAAGAGGAAGAAACAGAACAAATATAGATTACCATGTAATATCAGAATCAGATTCGGAATCAGAGTTGGATTCTGTGTCCAGGTCGGAGTCCGTTTCGGGGTCTGTATCAGGTTTAGGCTCAAGTTCAGGCTCCGGATTAGATTCCGGCTCGTAATTTGGGTCAGGATTAGATTCCGGCTCGTAATCTGGGTCAGGATTAGATTCCGGCTCGTAATCTGGGTCAGGTTCAGGTTCCGGCTTGGGGTCTGGGTCTGGCTCCGGTTCAGGTTCAGGCTCGGAATCCATTACTAAAACATAGCTGTAAGAAACGCCTTCTGCTTCTATCGTCAGCAGACACCATGTACCGGCAGTCATTTCAGACGGGGTATCTACCTTATTGTATCCTGCAATGGCTGTCGGCGGTGCCCAAGGTGTAATCTCATAAGTCTGGAAGTCCATTGCAAAACAAGCGTAGATACCGGTACCGTCTTTGATGCCTCTGCCATTAAGCTGCGGATCATACTGTCCGGCAGGCATCGGCCAAGTTCCAATAGGACCAGCAATGCTGCCATCTGTTCCTGCAGAAGCAAGCAATTCCTCAATTGTTTTAGGCTCACTGGGCTCCCCGGGTTCTTCTGGCACCTCCGATTCTTCCGGTTTCTCAGGGTCTTCCATTTCAGAATCCATGACTAAAACGTAGCTATATGATACGTCTCCGAAATCTATCGTCATCAAATACCATTTGCCGCCAGCCAACTCAGACAATTCGTTTGCCTGTTCAAAACCAGCGATGGCTGTCGGTGGTGCCCAGGTTATAATCTCAGATGTTTCTTCATCTCTCATGAAGCAAGCATATATGGTTGTACCCTCGGGAATACCTTTATCTGCAAGAAGATCATAATTTTCCTCGCTTTCATCCAGCGGCCAGACGCCAACCGGGAGCAAGCCTCCGTTGACACCTGCCTCGAGCAGTTCCTCAAGTGTTTTGACATCATCAACGGACTCATACACATCTGGATCGATGGGCACAAGATGGCCCGGCACAAGACCCCATGCACCGCGTCCACTGGTGCGAATGGTTAAGTATTCGGTAAATGCATCGTGGGTTACAAAGGCTCCGTTTGCTCCGATAGTTTCAAGACCGTCTAGCTCAATGGAGTTACGTACCCCGCTGATGGCACGTACTCGGAAGAATACTTCATAACCAACCGGTATGTTTTGAAATGTAAACGTCCTGCTATTAAAGGCATCAGTTCCTGCCGGTATCGTATAGATCCGGTTTGCTCCGCTTATTTGCGTACTCCCCGATGTGTTATATAAACTATAGGGATACTTTACTTCAGTGGGCGGAGTCGCCAAATCTACCACACCGCTTTCGGCTGCTGTAGTGAGAAAGAACTGTACATTACCACCATGGGCAAAGGCAAGCTGATAGGCAACAATCGGTGAATTGCCATCGTCAGCAGGCAGATCCCAAGTTATCGTAGCGTCTCGCCTGGTGGGATCACCGTTAGAGGCGGGGGAATATTCAACCTGCACATTCTGTGGCGCAGAAGGCATATAGGCTTTGCCGCCGTTTGGTGCCGGTATCGTAGGTGGATTGAGGAATTCTTCATCATCACTAATCCTTCCGTAAAGACCAACATGGTTATTAGTGGTAGTTACTGACGCCGCCCTGCCGTGCTCTGTCAGCGTGGCTCCACTGATCAATTGAATCTGATGATTCTGACGACCGTAAAAAGAGTAATTGCCAAATAGCCGTATTGAACTAGGACTGCCGCCCGCAACCACCGGAATCACAGTGCTAGGTCTGGTATCCGGCGGCGGTGGCAGCCACGGATTTTGCGGTGCAGGAGCTCTAGACGTATTGATGAGATCGGTTTTGGAACGTATATTGTGCGTCTCATACATTTCTTGAGCCATACCCGGAGAAATTGCAATAACATTAATCGCACCGGAATCAAGGGTATTGTATGTGCGACCTCCCCCCAAATTGTAAATGGGGAAGAAATAATTTGTATCTCCTACTCCGGTACCTGGCTCCTGGAGCCTGGCGTTCAACCAGTAATTCGGTTCGCCTCCATATGTAGTGCCACCGGTTGAGTTCCCTGCCCAGATGGTTATTGTACTTTCTTCCGGCCGGAAGCCCATATAAACATGGTAGGGTACCCACATATCATCAGGACGTGGATTCCCATCCCATTTATCCGGATCCCATCCAGGCAAAAGTTCTTCCTCCTCACGGTAGACAATCATGGCAAAGTCGTGTTCACGCCCTTTATACTGATGGTCATCCATTTCTCGCGAAATGTGACCAAGGTTGCGGAAACACATTCTGATGGCTCGGCCGATAACATTATTAACTTCATTCCCGGCACCACCAAAGGCGCCTTCGGCACCGGAAACCCCAAGTTCTTTCGCCAAGGGGCCGTTTAACATGACATGCAGTGTGCTATCACTGCCGGTAACCATACCATGATACCACATTTTATCAAAATCCCAGCCACTGGCCATTAGCTCCATGGCAGCCAGAATCACAGGAAAATGCTCCGGCTTTGCACCCGCCATGACAGAGTTAATGGCAACCTTTAGCGGAGTTATGGCACCACCCTGGAACTTCAACCAACCTAAAACATCGTTTTCGTTGGAATAGTATCCTGTTTTCGGATCCCCAATCAAGTAACCGCTGCGCTCTGATCCTGCCAACATTTCATTGACAAGTTCCCTGGTGGGCCCTACCAACGGCAACCCGTCACCAAAATTGCCATAGAAACCAATCCCACTGTTAGTACCCTTTCTGGACAATGCTTCAGCTCCGACTGTTCCGTCAGGCGGATTATTTAACATTGCCAATTGGTTAAATTTCAGTTCAGCTTCAGCGTAACTGCGGGCTTTAATTTCTATTACGTCATTGCCTATCCCCATCATGGTGTCATAATAGGTCAACGGAGAAGGATTACGTTCCTTTTCGGTCAG
>DUQH01000111.1 GCA_012837895.1 Candidatus Fermentithermobacillaceae bacterium
ACCAAAATTGGATTCTCTTCCGTTCTTACCTGCAACGATGGATAATTTTGCCGGTTGTGCCATAGAGAATTCCGTTTTTGTCGGGGGCGGGAATGTAAACGATAAGCCAAGCAACGATTTTTATTCCCTCGACATAAAAAATGACTCCATATGGAAAAAACTTCCGCCTTTTCCGGGTATACCTCGAGTGCAACCGGTAATGGCAGGAATTAAAAATGCCGAGAGAAACTATGTCTATTTACTGGGAGGTTTTTTCGGGGGAGACAAATTTCATCTACCCAAAATGGCAAAAGATGTATATCGGTATTGCGTTGAGGACAGCACATGGGAAAAGGTAGGAGAACAAATTGATCCCGATACGCAAAAACCATTCTCTCTGGCCGGAGCCGTTGCAATGCCCCTGCAAAACCGATACATTTTATGTATGGGAGGGGTTAATTACGATATATTCCTAAATGCCATCACAACACAATACAACATCAATTTTAATCGGTTACTCACCGACGAAGAAAAGAAACAAAAGAACAACGCGTTTTCAAAAATATACATGACTCAGCCGATAGCATATTACAAATTCAACCCCGAATGCCGAATCTTTGATACAAAAACCAATAGATGGCAAACCATAGACGTCACCCAAAATGCGGCACGTGCAGGAGCTACTCTTGTTTTTGAGAACGATACTTTCTATCTCGTACAAGGAGAATTGAAGCCCGGTGTCCGCACGCCGATCACATGGAAAGGAGAAATCAGATTAAACGCAAACTAAATGGCGATACAACAAACAAAAACATATCTTCTCATTTTTTTCTCTTTTATTTACAGTATAACATCGCTTTACGCTGATTATATTGATCGTGCCGATTATGCTCGCGACACCTTAATGCTAATACCCAAACCTCAGTCCATAAAAATTCAAAATGCGACACACCTGTTTGAAGATACAATCAACAACAATAAAATTACCATTCAGTACGTCCCATCAATACCACAGGCTTTGGTAAATCAAAAAGAGGCGTATCATTTGACGATTACACCCGACAGTATTTTCATAAAGGCAACGGCAGATCAAGGTGTTTATTGGGCTAAACAAACATTAAACCAGCTCATTACACAATATCGCAGCAAGCACTATTTGCCGTGTTGCGATATTGTCGACTGGCCTGCTTTTCATATACGTGGTTTCATGCATGATGTGGGAAGAAGCTACATTTCGCCCGACGAGCTGAAAAAGGAAATCGCAATTTTATCCACATACAAAATAAATACATTTCATTGGCATCTAACTGAAGATCTAGGGTGGAGATTGGAAAGTAAAATTTACCCTCAGCTCAATGATAGCGCTAACTTTGGACGTCTTCCGGGAAAATATTATACCATAGACGAAGCCAAAGATATTGCGGCATTTTGCAAAGCACACCAAGTGTTGCTTATCCCGGAAATAGATATGCCGGGGCATAGCGCTGCTTTCAGAAAAACATTCGGTTGCGATATGCAAAGTCCTGAAGGAATGGACATCCTGAAACAATTGATCCAAGAGATTTGCACCGAGATTTTCCCCGATCTGCCCTATCTCCATATCGGAACCGATGAGGTAGAAATTACCAATCCGAAATTTGTTTCTGAAATGGTGCAACACATTCGTTCAATGGGGAAAAAAGTGATTTCCTGGAATCCCGGATATGCCTACCATCCGGGAGAAATCGATATGATACACATGTGGAGTTCGCGGGGAAAACCATTAGTCAATACCCCGACAATCGATTCTCG
>DUQH01000115.1 GCA_012837895.1 Candidatus Fermentithermobacillaceae bacterium
CCAGTACTTGTTCCATGACGTAAACTCTTCGTGCTTCTTTTGCGCTCAAGGAAAAGTGTTCTCCTCTCATGGTGACATTTTCTCTGTCCGCTTACAGGGTGACAATATCACTGGCCGGTAGCAGGCCAGATGAATTCTATTGAACGGCCTGCGTTTTTGTAATATCATAGCAGAAATATGCACGAGAGCCGTGGAATAGGCTCTCAGGCTGTGAATTCTTCAACAAAACACCCTTGCCCGGGTTAGTGTTACAGTCCGGTGCCTTCCACTTCTGGACGGAGGAGAGGTCACAGTCATAACGGTATATATCAGAATATTGTGGCTTACCAAACCACGGGTAGACCACAGAGCTCGATGTATCAGTCAAATGTACTAATAACGGGAGGAAGGTCAATGCAAGTCAAGAAGATGGCCGTGGTTTTCACCTGCATTCTGCTTGTTGCCCCATTGCTTGCAGGTTGCGGGCCAAAGACTGAGTCTGAATCACTGCCTACCATTAGATTCCTGGCAGACGACAGCGAAGCTGCCAAGAAGTACGCTCAGGGTCTCCAGGAAATCTTCCGCAAGAACCTCGGAATCGAACTGGTTCTGGAAAACGTCGACTTCGCTACACGCCTGCAGAAGACGAGAGACGGGGACTTCGATCTTGTTTTTCCAGGATGGGCCGCAGACTACAACGATCCCTTGAGTTTCCTTGAGCTCTGGGTAACCGGCGGCCCTTACAACGACGCGGGCTGGTCAAATCAAGAGTTCGACGAACTCATCAACCTGGCCAGGTCATCTACTGACCAGGCAGAACGCATGGAAGCCCTGGCCAAGGCTGAAAAGATCCTCTTGGATGAAGCACCCATTATCCCTGTCTATTGGCGCCAGAGGAACTATGCCGAACACCCCTGGGTGAAAGGTATAGTCAGAAGCGCTATCTTCCCACCCAACGATTGGAAGTGGGCATACACTGAAGGAAGGCCCGGCGGGGACAACGTGCTTAATCTGAACCTCGGGGAAGAACCCCCGGATCTCCAGTCAATAACCTGTACCGATGCAGTCTCTATGGACGTGCTCAACGCCACCCAGGAAGGACTTGTGCGTCTCGACGCCAACGGCGAATACGAACAGGGTTCAGGGCTGGCTGAAAGCTGGACTATTTCCGACGACGGCCTTGTGTACGTTTTCAAGCTCAAAGAGGGCCTCAAGTGGTCCAATGGTGAGCCCCTTACCGCCCACGACTTTGAATATGCGTGGAAGAAGGTTGTCGATCCCAGGACTGCTTCCCAGTACAACTACATGATGTTCTTTGTCAAAGGTGCAAAAGCTGTGGCCAATGTAGAGATCCCAGACAAAGGTGAAGACCCTGCAGGATACGAACAGGCCATGGCCGAGCTCCAGGAAGCTATGGACAACATGGGAGCAAAAGCTCTCGATGACCTTACCTTGGAAGTCACCCTTGAGGCACCCAGCGCGTTCTTCCTGAGCTTAACTGCATTTTCGCCTTACTTCCCGCTTAACCAGGCGGCCCATGAGCAGTGGGGCGAAGAATACGCCACAGAACTCGACAAGATGCTCTACTGTGGTCCCTTTGTGATTGCCGAGTGGAAACATGGCAGCAAGATGGTACTCAAGAAGAACAGCAATTACTGGGATGCCGCCAATGTGAAACTTGAGCAGATCAATTTCGACATGATCAAGGACATCAACACTCCGGTTACCATGTTCGAAGCTAACGAACTGGATGTCATAGGCGTACCCGGGGACTTCATCCCCGAATTCCGGTCGGAACGTCCTGATGAGTTCCATCAGATGCCCGAAGCTGTGACATTCTACCTGGAGTGCAACCTGAACCATCCGCTGCTCAAAGACCCCAAGGTTAGGCAAGCTTTGTCCCTTGCCTTGGACAGGCAGGAGTACTGCGATAACGTGCTGAGAAACTACTCTGCACCTACGTATGCCTACAATCCTCCGTCAATATCTTCAGAGGATCCAAGCGTACCTTTTGTAGAGAAGTACCTCGAGGACTACCTGCCTATCAACGGAGACGTTGAGAGGGCCCGTGAGCTCTTCAAATCAGCGGTTGAGGCCCTGGGTTACGAAGCGCCTGAACCTCCCACGAACTAGTTAGCACACGATGGCTTAACCGCCAAACATGTGAGAGAGTCCAGAACACCACGAGGGGCCTCACGCGGAGGCTCCTCGTTTGCATAAGGAGGCGAGGCAATGAGCAGGTACATCCTAAGGCGGTTCGGGTTCATGCTGATTTCACTGTGGGTGATAGTAACTGCCAGTTTCATATTGATGAACGCGGTCCCAGGTGGCCCTTTTACAAGCGTGAAACTTACGCCTCTGGTGGAAAAACAACTTGAGCGTAAATATGGCCTGGACAAGCCAAAGTGGCAGCAATACATCACAGTGCTGAAAAATCTTTGCAGCTTCGACCTGGGTCTTTCAATACGTGAGCGTGGCCGGAGCGTAAATGACATAATAAAGAACACCTTTCCAGTATCAGCGATGCTTGGCTTGGAAGCGCTTACCTTTGCAGTTACTTTGGGACTAACTTTGGGAATAATAGCTGCCCTGCACCGGGGGAAAGCCCTTGATTATACGGCTATCATAATTGCTGTGATAGGCGTTTCAGTTCCCAACTTCGTGGTGGCGTCAGTGCTGCAATACGTGGTTGGGTACAAGTTGAACCTCCTCCCCATTGCAAGGTGGGAGAGTTTCAAACACACGATTTTACCTGCGTTTGCTCTGGGGCTCGGCACCCTTGCCACCATGACAAGGATGATGAGGTCCAGCATGCTGGAAGTGCTTAGCCAGGATTACATCCGCACAGCCAAGGCCAAGGGGCTTACATCAGCCCAGATCGTGTGGCGCCACGGGGTTAGAAACGCCATCCTTCCAATAGTAACAATTCTCGGCCCGCTGACCGCCGCCATCACCACAGGCACACTGGTAATTGAGCGTATGTTCGGCATACCAGGGCTGGGCAAGTACTTCGTGGAAAGCATATACAACCGCGATTACCCGATGATAATGGGGACAACGGTTTTCTACTCTGCCCTGCTGCTTTTTATGACTTTCCTAGTAGACATCACGTACGGGCTGATTGACCCCAGAATCAGAATCGCAAAAGGAAAGGGGGACTGAGCGGTGCTTAGATGCGATCCAAAACCTGAAGACTTCGCTCCCCTTAACCTTGATGAAAAGGCAGGCGACGCTATCACCAGGCCGCCTATAGGTTACTGGCAAGATGTGTGGATGCGGTTCCGGAAAAACAAGCTGGCCCTCACAGGCCTGACAATAATGCCAGTGCTCACGATAATGGCAATAATCGGCCCTGTCATCAGCTCTTGGGATTACCGTGAGTGCGACTACGGCCACTTCAACGAATTCGTGAGCAGCCGCCACTGGTTCGGCACTGATTATCTTGGCCGTGACATGTTTACAAGACTGTGGCACGGGACCAGGATATCCCTGTTCATCGGCGTAACTGCAGCGCTGATAGACCTTGTAATCGGCGTGATGTGGGGCGGCATTGCAGGGTATTTCGGCGGCGTCGTGGATGACATAATGATGCGCATAGTAGATATTCTGTACGGCATCCCGTACCTGCTGGTGGTAATCCTGCTTCTGGTTGTGATGGAGCCCGGGCTTACGTCTATCATCATAGCTATGAGTCTTACGGGGTGGGTGGGCATGGCAAGGCTGGTCAGGGGGCAGGTGCTCCAGCTCAAAGAGATGGAGTACGTGCTTGCCGCCAGATCTATCGGCGCTTCTCCCGGCAGGATCATTGCCAGGCACTTGATCCCCAATACTATGGGAGTGGTGCTGGTAAGCCTTACTTCCAGCATTCCAGGAGCTATCTTCGGGGAAGCGTTCCTGAGCTTCATCGGGCTGGGAGTTCCAATGCCCCAGGCAAGCCTTGGTACCCTGGCAAACGAAGGTTACCAGGTGCTTCGTATATACCCGCAAAACATGATTATTCCTGCAGTGGTTATGAGTTTGCTGATACTGTCGTTTAACTTTGTCGGCGACGGACTAAGAGACGCTCTTGACCCGCGCCTGCGTCAATAAGGAGGGTCTTTGGTGGAACGAATGGAGCACACAACTACAAACAAGGAATTCAACCAAGCCCTGACCCCGGGCAAGCCCGGCAAACCAGTCAAACCGGCAGAAACCCTGCTGTCCATAGAAGATCTCCACGTGTCTTTTCACACGTACGCAGGCGAGGTACGCGCAGTGCGGGGCGTTACCTATTCTGTCGAACAAGGCGGTTCGCTTGCGGTTGTCGGGGAGTCGGGATGCGGAAAAACTGTAACCGTCCAGACTGTAATGGGACTGACCCCGATACCGCCGGGCTACATTAAAGGTGGCAAGGTGATTTTCAACGGCCAGGACCTCTTGCAGCTCTCTGAAAAGCAAATGCAGTCCATCAGGGGCAAGGACATGGGCATGATCTTTCAGGATCCGATGACAGGGCTGAACCCCACCATGACAGTAGGGCGGCAGATAGCTGAGACTGTCCAGAGGCACCAGAATGTATCCAGGGGCGAAGCTATGGAGAGAGCCGTGGAGATGCTCAGCCTGGTTGAGATACCCAACCCCCGGGTAAGGGCAAATCAATATCCTCACCAGTTCAGCGGGGGTATGCGCCAGAGAGCAATGATAGCTATGGCGCTCGCATGTGAGCCGCTTCTGCTGATCGCTGACGAGCCGACCACCTCCCTTGATGTGACCATTCAGTCGCAAATCCTGGACCTGCTTCAAAACTTGCAGGAGCGTTTGGGCATGACCATATTGCTGATTTCGCACAACCTGGGAGTGGTAGCACGCCTTTCCAAGAGCATCGTGGTAATGTACGCCGGCAAAGTTGTGGAAACAGGCTCGTCTTCAGACATATTCTACAATGCAGCCCACCCCTACACCCGTGCACTGCTCCGGTCAGTGCCAAGGATGGACAGGGAAATCAGGGGCGAACTTGCATCAATCCCGGGCACTCCTCCTGACTTGTTCCAACCACCTGAGGGCTGCGCCTTTGCGCCCAGGTGCAAGTACGCTATGAAGGTTTGCACAAAATGCGACGCCCAGCCTATCAAGCTTGGGGATAATCACTATGTCTCGTGCTGGCTGCACCACGAAGCAAACCCCAACAATCCATTTGAGAACAAGTCTGAGAATGGGGGTCGTAACAGTGACTGAACCAGTCCTGCTAGTTGAAAACCTGAGGAAATACTTCGAAATCGGAAAACGCCAGATTCTCAAAGCGGTGGATGACGTATCGTTTACCGTGGCGAGAGGCGAGGTGCTTGGAATCGTCGGGGAAAGCGGATGTGGTAAGACAACCCTGGGTCGGACCGTAGCCAGGCTGTACAAGCCTACGTCAGGAAAAATTGTATTTGACAGCGAAGATACTACAAATAAGTCAGACGCCGAACTGCTTGGGTTTCGCAAGAAGCTCCAGATGATTTTCCAGGACCCTTATGCTTCTTTGGATCCAAGGATGACGGCAGGTGAAATCATAGCAGAGCCCATTGACGTACACACCCTGGCCCGGGGGTCAGAGCGCACTGAAAGGATTAACTATCTCCTTAACCTTGTGGGGCTCAATCCTGAGCACGCCAACAGGTTCCCCCACGAGTTTTCAGGAGGCCAGAGGCAGAGAATCGGGATAGCACGGGCACTGGCAGTGGACCCTGAGTTTATTATAGCTGATGAACCCATCTCATCCCTGGACGTTTCGATCCAGGCACAGATAGTGAACCTACTGACCAGGCTGCAGGAGGAACGCGGGCTTTCATTTATGTTTATCGCCCACGATCTTTCCATGGTGCGTCACTTCTCACACAGGGTCGCAGTCATGTACCTGGGTAAGATAGTAGAAATAGCGCCCTCGGGGAAGATGCATGCATCCCCCCTACATCCTTATACAAAAGCGCTTATGTCGGCCAATCCGATTCCGGACCCTGTTGTTGAAAACTCGAGAACCAGGATTGCTTTGCCAGGTGAAGTGCCAAGTCCTATAGATCCGCCTCCTGGCTGCAGGTTCGCAGAAAGATGCCCGCATGCCCACGACAGGTGCAGGGAAGAAGAACCTGTGCTGAAGGAAGCGGAAACAGGACACCGGGTGTCGTGCTTCTTGTATTGAAATAGCCTTGAGATACCCGGTCCACGTCAGGATCAACGAGGATTAGAGCGCCTAAGTGTCGTGCGTCATTGGAGTACCTAGGTGTCGTACTTCCTACACTTGGAAGGCCAGTCAGGGGCGCGGGATATCCATGGTGCACGTAGTGCGCCAAGCAAACAGCTTCTGACCGAAAATCGGCACCGATCGGTACACGTGATGCACCGTTTCGAAGGTTCCTGCGCAAAATATCCGGTCCCTTGGTGTATGTGGTGCACCATTCTTCCGTCATTCCACCGACAAACGGCGCCGATTGGTGCACGTGGTGCACCATTTTGAAGGTTCGTGCCGCAGAAACGCGGTACATTGGTGCATCTGGTGCACCATTCTTTCGCCATTTCGCGAGAAAACAGTTCCGATTGGTGCACGCGGTGCACCATTTTGAAGGTCTCTGCCACGGAAACGCGGCACATTGGTGCATCTGGTGCACCATTCTTTCGCCATTCCACGAGAAAACAGTTCCGATTGGTGCACGTGGTGCACCATTTTGAAGGTCTCTGCCACGGAAACGCGGCACATTGGTGCATCGGGTGCACCATTTTGAAGGTTCCTGCCACAGAAAGCCGACCCAATGGTGCATCTGGTACACCACTTTGGAGGTTTCTACGGCCCAGATACGCCAAATTGGCACACATGATGCACCAATCGCCGGACCTTCATCACCAGAAATCAGGTCATAGGCACACGCAACACGCCGCTCGCTATACCTCCTTCACCTGCCAGTCTCCCGATACACAAGGTGGCGGACGCCGGAACGTGGGTCCTCAAGCAAGTCCCTGAGCAACTCCCCGGCATTTCCCGGGTACACCACTAGGTTGTCGAGCTCATTGATGCTCACCCAGGAGAGTTCAAGATCAAATGACTGGCTGCCACGGATATCTGTGGCAAAGAAGCTCCGGTCTAGAGGAACCTGGGTTTCATCCAGCAAGGAAACATCATAATACAAGCAGATTTGATGAAAGTCCTTGCCTGACCACTGAAAGAACATCTCAGCGACCCACCGAAGTCCGTTCACTTTGATGTCTGCTGACATCTCTTCCTTGAACTCTCTGACCAGAGTTTGCTCGTTGGTTTCGCCGAATTCAACGTGACCGCCAGGAAACGCATACCCCACATCGTCGATGGGCTTCTGCAGCAACACCTTGCCGTTCCTGATCAAGATGCCTGCTACCCTATAACTGAAAACGTAGTTGTCTTTCTCAAAGAATATTTCCGGCATAGAGAACCTCCCAAAAGAAGCATCTTTCACACATCGCTGTTCACCAGCCCATAAACCAACACGTTACAGAACCGGCCGTCCTTTCATGGTCCTCCCCCCCTCTTTCTCCAATAACCAAAGCAGTCCTCCCAGGCATTGTCTTTGACATCAATGCTATCCGAAACCGGAAGCTTGTATAGTTCGTATGTCTATAGTGGAAAGGCTTTGTGCGTCAATGCTACCCGTACATAGGAGCCTGAATAGATTAGACTAGGCGCTGAGCTTGAACAGACACCAAGGCCAACAGCAGTTAAGCAAGACTTGCAGTAACAAAGCATCAAACATGCCGACTTCCACATATAGCAGAACCAAGCCAGCCTCGCATTCAGTAAACGGGATACAACAAGAAGCCGAGCCATTACAGACGCGCTCTCAATGATATCTCGGCAAACTCCTGGGCCTATTGTCTTAAATGTACACTGTGGAGGTGACCAGCTTATGTCAGTTAAGAAACGAGCGTGGCTCGCAATCCCCATGCTCGTGATCTTGAGTTTGGCCCTGTATCCGCTAGTAGGCAAGTATAAGCCTAAGCCTTTGAGCAAAGACCAAATCCCAGGTGAAGTGCGAGAGTTACTGGAGGCCTCCGATGACACCTGGGAAGTCGGAGAAGTCGAATACTTCGTGTTTGAACCGGAAGGCGACGAGTATGTGGTCGTGGCGGTGGCAAGCATCCTGCAATCTTGGGGCGAGCGTGCGAATTTCTTGCGCTATGCGCGAGCCAAAGGGGAACTGGGTCCTGACGGAAACCTGGTATGGACATTGGTATCTGACATTTCCGGAAAAGGCTACAGCGGTGGACGTGGGAGTCACAAATGGCTCAATACCGAATATCCGAACAGCGTGATTGGAGTGGTACCCGGGCAGAGGCGAACTGTGGGATGGGTGCTGGATCCCAAGGTCGCCAAGATCGAGGTGACTTGCTTTACAGACGAAACAGTCACAGCCCGCATCGTAAACGGCTTTTGGTGGACGGAGCCTTATGACTGGTACAACAACTGGCCCAGACAAAAGACTGTAGCCTACGATACATCGGGTAAGGTGTTGTACGTAGCGGATATGACTGAGAAGTAAACTCGGCTTGGGATTGTGTGTTCTTTCTCAAACAAAGGGGGGTACGCTCTTTCCGGAGCAACTTCTAATGCTGCCCTAGCCGTTGTTTCCACCCTTCGTGTTACACTCGTCTGCCAGCTTTTTGAACGGAACGGAAAACACGTCGAATACATTAGGGGATATCTCGACTGCGAAAACGACAACATCAAGGTGCCCGGACACCTGCTCAGTGACGTCACAAAACCTGTGGTCGCCCAGGCATGCCGACTTAATGACGGCCCTGAATCCTTTGTAGCACACTTCGTTGTCGTCGCTCACGGTGATATCCAGATTACGAACAACTTCTTGCATGATGAACCTGGCCTTTTCGGCAACGCTCATTTCTTCCCCCCCTTTGAAACCTCACTTGTCCGGTCGGGTTGAGGGTATTGTAATCTACGGCCGGGCTCCTGTCAAAAAGCGCGCTATGGGGAATGAAGTTGGTACCATAAAGACTAAGACGACGCACCCGTATACCCTCGTACGCCATTTGCCCACAGGATTTGCCCGGCAAAATACCACAGTATACCGTGAAACACGAGGTGCAAGAAGTGGGTGAAAGTCGACCCCCGGATCAAAGCCATGGTGGGCATATTTGCCATGGCGGCAACAGGCAGTATATACGAAAACAAGATCCTGCTGAATCCGCGAAATACGGCAATTGGATAACGAGCAAGGGTCAAATATCTGGTCAAACAGGCCGTACAGACCATATACCTCCAGGAACCAGAAAGTGGTGCAGTTGAGGCAGAAACTGAGACAGAATTTTATCCAAACACCGATCGTCAAGAGGGCGGTATATGCCACCCAATTGCCGATATGCACCCCATCCCTCACGCCCTTGGCGACCAGCAAAGCCCCAATGGCAACCTCAAGCAACCTGGTAGTGCGGATACGTCCAACCGAAACCAGGAGCCGGGTGTTAAGCGGTTTCAGGAGGTCAAAGTCCAAGGATGCCCTCTTCTACCTTGAGCATTGTTGGTTTGAGCCGAATTAGGCACATTTAAGCACACAAAAAAGCCCCTTTCGGGGCTTATTTGCTTGTTATACTGGTGGAGCCGAAGGGAATCGAACCCACGACCTCCTGAATGCCATTCAGGCGCTCTCCCAACTGAGCTACGGCCCCACCTACACTCTATATCATACTTGTTTTTCACTGAAAGTCAAGTTTACCAGCAACGAACATGCGACAAACCTACGTTAGGACACGCAGGTCCCAACCGCTATGGCACAGCACAAGACACCGCCATCGGCGGAAACAATCAAGGCTTAGGTAGCGTCGCCGGTACGCTTATCTTCTTCAAAATCAACCCGGGGTGCGTCGCCCCACAGCCTTTCCAGGCCGTAGAAGTCCCTTTCTTCTTCCCTGAACACATGCACTACAACATCACCGTAATCCAGAAGCACCCAGTAACCAAGCCCGTAGCCTTCCACGTGCATGGGTTTTCTCGCGATTTCCTCAGAGTATACCACCCTGTCGGCGAGAGCTTGCACATGCCTGGTGTTCGAACCTGAGGCGATAACGAAGAAGTCAGCAATAAGGGTGATGTCGCCCACATCCAGGATCACAACATCGATGCCCTTTGCATCATACAAAGATTCTGCCGCCTGCACAGCCAAAGACTTAGCCTGATCTTTCCCGGTTCCTGTGTGTTGGTTCAGTTCAACAACCGGCGTATCTATAAAAACCAATCCTCCCGTATTGCTCTGATTTATCGTCTTCTATCTCGGCATTCTAAAGTCTTTCCCGATGATAACCAAAACATCTGACTCCTCGGGGACTTGGTCAGATGTGTATCCCTTTGCCTCAACTCCGGCTATTCTCATACTCTTCAAGAGCTCCGTCTGGACATCCTGCTTGGCCTTGGGAGCCAACACCTTTGTTTCATCATAATCGAAGTTGTCTGCATTTCCAACGCTGACTACGTTGAAACCGTAGCTCCGCAGAATAGAGGCGATGTAGTCGGCAGCGCCGGGAATACCGCATCCGTTTTGCACTGCCACCCTGACCTCTGCGTTTCTTTCCCGGTCTATACCCCTTATGATCTCATCCACAGTTTGGGCCGCTTTCTCGGAATCCACCAGCCAGTAGCTTACATCGCCTATATAACCTGCTTCACCAGGCAAAGTCGCCCACTTGACATCATCCAGCTTCACGCCAAGTCCGACGGAAGCCAGGTACATGATCTCTTCATCGGTCATATCCGTGAGCACATACGGCAACATATCGCCTATGATGCTCGGCAGCTTTGTAACAGTGCTGATTCTCAGGGCTTTGTCGGCAAGGGCCTTCAAGAACTGTTGCTGAGCCTTAATCCTGCCAATGTCACCGTCCACATAGTCCCTGAAACGCACAAACTTGAGGGCGTCTTCGCCGTATAGGGTTTGGGGACCCGGTTCAAGATGGATGTACAGATCTTGTTCGGGGTCCTCGTAATCCATTCCTGGGGGCACATCCACTTCCACTCCGCCCAACCGGTCAATCACTTTCTTGAAACCTTCGAAGTCGATCCGTATATAGCGGTGAATCTCCACATCGAGAAAATCTGCCAGGGTTTCAACTACGAGTTCAGGACCCCCGTAGGCATGGGCATGTCCTGCCTTCTCGAGGTCGTTCACCTTAGGTATGAACACTCTGGTATCTCTGGGAACAGCCAGCACTCCCACCTTCTTGGTATCAATGTCTACGCTGACGATCATCATGACGTCGGAACGGGTACCTGTCCTGTGGGACTTGAGCGGTTGGCCGTTAACCCCGCCGTCAATCCCGATCACCAATATATTCATCCTCGAAGTGGATTCGTTAACCATGGGGAGTTCACTGGTAGGAGGGTATCCTCTTGAGTAGCCCTTGAGGTAGGTGTACATACCAACACCCATGCCGATTACAAACAAAACTATGCCAAGGGCCACCATCCCCACAAGCCTGCCCCAGTTCCTTCTTGCGGGCTTCTCCGTGGTTGCCGGCCGCTTATATATCCTCGTTTCATCGAGCTCAGGGCTCAGTTCAGCGTTATGCCTGCGTCTTCGTGATCTCATTGAATACCACCACCGTTTCTGTATCCACAATCCAGCCCCGGGTTTGAGCTGCATAGACTATAGCGTTACGTAAACCTTCTAACAGGGCACGCTCAAATTCGCCTTCTTCAAGCAGCTTGCGGACAATGCCGGCACTGGGATAAACCCTGGTAGGCTCAACCTTGTCCGCCAAATATACGATCTGCTCCAGCTTGGTCCAGTGGCGCCTGCCAACTATGTGGGAAGCTATTCCATCGAGAACGCCCTTGTCTTTGATTCCTAGCTCCTTCCGGACAATGAAAGCTGCCACTTTTCCATGCAAGAGAAATGGACAAGTTTTTTCTTCTTTTCTAAGTATTATACCTTGTTTTCTTGCATGCAGTAAAAGGGAGCTGGCTGGTAATTCCCTGGCAACATCATGCAAGAGCCCGGTTAGATAAACCCTTTCAGGATCCACCCCATATTGCTTGCCCAATCTGTATCCATACTTGGCAGTACTCAGGCTGTGCTCAAACCTTTCTTCACTGAGCATGGCCCTGGCAAACTCAAAGGCGCGTTGATAGATCAAATTTCAACCCAACCTTTAGAAGGTATATGTTCTCGGGTAATTGGACGTAGACATAAGTACCAAAGTTTCAACGGCAGGGATTGCGGTAGCAGATGCTACGACTAAAGCGGCAACGGCTGTAACGTCAGGCACCGTGACTGCTCTGGTAGTTCCTCAAAAAGGATGTTGCCTCCAAATCCTCAGGATGTAGTACATCAGAAAAGATGAGGAGGCAAGACATTCCCGGCTTACATGAACTTAGAACCTAGGCTGACGTGGCCTGGCTTCATTCACTATTATTTGACGCCCGCCCAGCATGGTCCCGTTAACAGCTTCAATGGCTTTTTCTACATCAGCCTCATCTACCTCGACGAAGCCAAAGCCTCTCGACCTGCCAGTATCTCTATCAGTGATGATCCTGCAGCTCTTAACCTCGACAAACGGGCTAAAAGCGGCTGAAAGCTCTTCACTGGTAGTGGACCAGGGCAAATTCCCTACGTACAGGGTCTTCATAAGTACACCTCCCTTGATTCTGAATTGACCGCACCCTCTACCAACCAACCATCCTCTGATAAAACGACTAACGCGTTTCGTCAGCAGTCGCGGAATAAAGCCCTTGCTCTTCTACATACAAACGCACAGGTTCAGGAACCAAGTACCTGATGGACTCACCGTCTCTCACCCTGCGCCGTATGTCTCTTGAGGCAATAGCTAACAGGGTTACCGGAAACGGATGAACCTTTGAGAAGCAATCCGGCCCGAGAGATTTCTCAAGCGTAAGAAATGCTTCCACACTGTAACCCGGCCTGGTCACAGCAATAAAGTCCGCCAAATCGAAAATCTGCTTGTACCCGTTCCAGGTGTGGATTTCAAGAATTGCATCAAGGCCGGTTATGAAATAAAGCGCTTTGTCCTTGCAGATGGTTTGTTTCAATTCACGCAGGGTATCCAGAGTATAGGAAGGGCCTTCCCGCTGTATCTCAATTGGTGATACTTCGAACCGTGGATGATCGGCCGTAGCAAGTTTGGCCATCAGGTAGCGGTGTTCAGAGGAGGTAACTTCAGAATGTGGTTTGTGTGGAGGCATACCTGACGGAACAAAGATAACGCGCTCAAGCCCGAATCCTTGCAACACTTCTTCGGCAGCCCTGAGATGTCCAAAATGAATCGGATCGAACGTCCCGCCCATCACACCAATCGCAGTCACCCAAATGCCTCCAAGACCCAGGAACCCTGAAAATCAGACTTCACAGTTTGATTATTTCCTACATCTATTCTCTGTCCTATTCTCTGTTCCTGTCAAGAATCCTTCTTTAACCTTGCGTCGCCGCCAACACATCACGTATCCCTTGAATAAGGCTATCCAAACCTGTTTTCCCGGCAGCAGAAATAAGATACACAGGTTTGCCTGCAACTCGTTCCATCTGCGCCTTTAGCTCCAGGAGAGCTTCATTTGAATCCACCAAGTCAATCTTGTTTATTGCCACAAGGGATTGCTTCTGCTTCATTTGTTCGCTGTATGCGAGCACTTCACGCCTTACAGCCACAAAATCGCCAATAGGCCCCCCAGCTGTTTCAGATTGGCTCAGGGTGCTTCCATCTACAACATATAGTAGTACCGCAGTTCTTTCTATGTGCCTGAGAAACTCAAACCCCAGTCCCTTGCCTTGGCTGGCCCCTTCGATCAGGCCAGGTATGTCAGCAACCACAAACCTTTCACCTTCATCATCTGCCTCTACAACACCAAGGTGCGGGGTAAGGGTTGTAAAGGGATAAGAAGCTACCTCGGGCCTGGCCCTTGAAATAGCTCTCAGGAGAGTAGATTTGCCTGCGTTAGGTAAGCCCACAAGGCCTACATCAGCTATAGACTTGAGTTCAAGCCGGATGGCACGCTCTTCTCCCGGGCTGCCCTCTTCAAATCTCCTGGGGGCCCGGTTCTTGGCCGTGGCAAACCTGGCGTTACCCCTGCCGCCTTTGCCGCCTTTGGCAACTACCGCTTCCTGTCCCTCATGTACAAGATCAGCAATCAGCTCTCCGGTATCTGCGTCGTAAAGCACGGTTCCAGGAGGAACCTTTACTACCAGGTCCTCTCCCTTCTTGCCGGTACGCCTGTCGCCTTGCCCGTGGCCGCCTTTGGCAGCTCTTAAGTGGGGCCTGTACTTGAAATCGATAAGGGTATTAAGGTCACTGCTCACCTTGAAAATCACGTTCCCGCCGTCTCCCCCGTCACCACCGGCGGGGCCGCCGAAAGGAACATACTTCTCACGCCTGAAGGCAACACACCCGTGTCCGCCGTCACCCGCTCTTACATACACCTTGGCCCTGTCAATAAAGCGAGACGCCAAACCGTACCCCTTCCCTTTCCGAAACACCAAAAGCGGCGGGCATTCCGCCGCTCATGTTTGATTGCATACACCTGATTGTGTAACGATTGCCTGTTCAGTCATGGGCTGATACAGAAGCTTCGGCCACAGGAATGACAGACACAATCCTTCCGTTCCTGCCTCTACGCTCGAAGGACACATACCCGTCTGCCTTGGCAAATATTGTATAATCCTTGCCCATGCCGACGTTGCGCCCTGGGTGTACCTTCGTTCCCCTCTGGCGTACGATAATGCTGCCCATTGTAACAAATTGGCCATCATGATTTTTCACACCAAGCCGCTTGGAGTGGGAGTCCCGTCCGTTCCTGGAGCTTCCTACACCCTTCTTCCTTGCGAACAGTTGAAGGTCTATCATCATTCCAGCTCCCCTCCTTCCTTCATGGTACCCAAACTTATCTAATCAATGTCTTGATATGCTACGTCAATGTAAGTTGAATACGCCCTGGCAATCGATAATAGCCCGAGTTCCAGGGTTCTCAAAACGGTCCTGGGGGCAAGCTCACCGGCGTCCTTCACATCAAGTTCGACTTCCAGATAACCGGGCTGCTTGCGAAAACTCACTTTGTCCCCAAGTACATCTTGCAAACCCAAGAGCGCTCCCTGGGCTAGCGCCGATACCCCTGCACATACTATATCCTGTCCGTGTTCGGCAAAACCTGCGTGCCCCAACACCTTGAACCCAACCAAAATGCCGACGGGAACCCGCCCCGGATCTGCTAGATCCGGTTCATCATGCTTACGCAGTAACTGTACCTTCAGCATCTTGATTGATGGACTCAATTCTTATCTCTGTGAAGTACTGACGGTGCCCGTAACGCCTTCTGTAATTTGTCTTAGGCTTGTACTTGAATCCTAGTATTTTCCTGGCTCTGCCCTGGCGGATGATCTTCCCTTCCACGGTAGCCCCCGGAATGTAGGGCTTTCCTACTTTAAGGCTTTCGCCATCTGAAATAGCAAGCACTCTATCAAGTACACATTTGGTCCCGCGTTCGCCGTCTATTTTTTCAACCCTGACAGTCCTACCAGGAGATACCTTGTATTGCTTACCGCCTGTCTCTATTATCGCATACAACTTTGGAAAACCCCCTACTCCAGCAAAGCAGTTACCGTTACAGTCTAGCACGCATTTGAAAAGCATGTCAAGGAACACAGGCAAGCTGGCCTAATCCGATACTTGACTGCCTGACCGGCGGCCTTGGGAGTCCAAGATGATCGCTTTGGCAAAAGTGCGGAGGCAAGAAGTGATCCTCACCTGCAGTTTCTCGCCCACGCGCGAACCGCCGTCTTTAATATCTATAACATAACCTTCGATCCTTGCAATTCCATCCATTGGATTTTGGGAATGGGGCTCCTCTACCTCAAGTTCGAGCACGTCGCCTATTCTGACGGGAATCGCCTTGCCGGCAATCTCCTCCTTGCTGCCCAGAGCCTTAACATTCATATCTTCAATGTGCAGGTCTTCTGAACCTCTGATGAAAATGCTCCTAGCTGTCTCTTTCTCCAATTGCTTCAAGTTAGCACCGCCAGGCCCGATCAGGTAACTGGCTACATTAGGGTTGACTTCCACAAGCACCGCTTCGCTGTGGGAGTTCCTCAAGAGCCTTCTGATTTCCCTGCGGATTTTGGAAGCAACGGTCTCTTCAGACAACACAGTACCTTTGCCGCCGCAATAAGGACACATCCTGGTCATCACAGCGTCCAGGCTTTGCCTGACCTTCTTCCTTGTCATCTCCACAAGCCCCAGGCCGGTAAGCCCGACTACAACTGTCTTGGTGTGATCTTTCTTGAGGTGTTTCTCAAGTTCATCTAGTACCCTGGCCCGGTGCTCGGGATTATCCATGTCGATGAAGTCGATGACGATAATCCCGCCTATGTCCCGCAATCTCAGCTGCCGTACAATCTCCTCACAAGCTTCCATGTTGGTCCTGAACACAGTATCAGAAAGGTTCTTGCTGCCTACAAACCTGCCGGTGTTTACGTCAATCACAGTCAACGCTTCAGTCTTGTCGATGACAATGTACCCGCCTGACTTGAGCCACACCTGGCGGTGTAATGCCTGTTCAATCGCAGCTTCGACCCCGTAAAGGCTGAACATGGGAATCTCCCGGTCCCTGTAATATATGACCCTGTCCTTCATCTCAGGCGATACGCTCTGCAAAAGCTCCAGTATCTTGGCATAAGTGTAACAGTCATCCACAAGCATCCTGGTAGTCTCTTGATTGAGTTCGTCCCGTACCATCCTCATTACCAGGCCAAGGTCGCGATGGAGTAACGCCGGCGCCTTCTGTTGCTGTGAGTTCTGTTGTACCTTTTCCCATAACCTTAGTACAAACAGCAAGTCCCTTTCTATTTCTTCCCTTGTCTTGCCCTCAGCCACGGTCCTGATGATCACTCCCATATCGGGAGGTTTGACTTCCCTGGCGATTTTCCGCAGCCTCTGCCTTTCGTCTTCGGAGGTAATCCTCCTTGACACGCCTATATAGTTGACTGTGGGCATGAGCACGAGATAGCGGCCGGGAAAAGTGATGTGTCTGGTCACACGGGCCCCTTTTGTCCCTATAGCTTCTTTGGTAACTTGAACCACAATCGTCTGGCCTGGCTTGACAACCTCTTTGATTGAGGTCCGTCCTTTCCTGCTTCTTGAAGAACCCCTGCCTCCATTTTCACCGGGCAAGAATGCATCATCCACATACAAGAATGCGTTCTTTTCCTGGCCAATATCTACAAAGGCAGCCTGCATGCCAGGCAAGACATTTATCACCTTACCGAGGTATACATTGCCGGCAGTCTTCTGGCTGCTAGGTTTTTCAACGTAAAACTCTACAACGGAACCATCCTCTACCAGGGCTACCCTGGTTTCATCAGTGTTAGCGCTTATAAGTATCTCCCTAGTCATGGGAGTATTTCATCTCCTAACAAATATTCAGCTTAGATAGCAAAACTCTCTCCCGCATGTAAGTGCGGCCAGATAGACAAGAGGTGAATCTCATTCCAAATAAAGCTTAAGCCTGTCGACGGTTATTTCACCTGTGTCAATACCCATCCCAAATCTCGATAATGAATCAATCACCCATTGCGGACGCACGGTACGGCCATTATCATGCCTGATCTTCATGAAAAGTGTGGCTGGGTTCAAACCTGGTACAAGGCTGATTTTTTCCACAAATCGCCGCAAATCCACGGTCTTGGTTTGTTTCGGCCTCTGTACTGCAAATAAAACCTGCTCCTGAGCTAAGAACTCCTCTATTGCAGAGGATAACGCTTCTGTGTTCACCTCCTCTACTTCAATCCTGTATAGAGACGCCCGGATCTGTGACTCAAAATTTGGTTTGCCGTCCGGAACAACATACAACCCGCTAACGGCAATTCCCTTAGGCAAGACGTCAGAAAGCGCCCGTGCCAAACGGACCAAGACATCAGAATTCTGAGCCCTCTTGCCTGCACCTTTAGCTTTTGCCTGGATGAAACCTGCAATGCCCTCATCGTCAAGGATCACATCCATGTATTCTTCGTCTCCCGCTGTTCCAACAGGCAAAGGAGCATAAAAGGACACCTTCATCTTGGGCGAATAGCCTTGGGTCATGGCTACAGGCCACTTTGCCCTTGCAAGGGCCATTCTCAGATTACGCGCCATATCCAAGTGGCTCAGAAACCTGGCTGTATCTCCCTTTTTGTACTTAACCCTGACTCGCATTCACAACACCTTCAGACTCCCAGGCATCTACTTAAGGGACATTTCTACTCCAAGATTGAGGCATACACCACACCCGGTGCAATGACCCGCCCTGCAATCACTTGTGATGATACCATTTCGCGCTTTTTCTCTCTCCCGGAGCAAGAATTGCTTGGATACTCCGAAATCCAGATGGTCCCAGGGCAGGGTCTCTTCAGCATCCCTCTTCCGGTGTGCATAAAACGCGGGGTCTAACCCTGTATCATGGAATACCTGTTCCCAAATGTCTATATCGAGATGGTTGCTCCAGGCGTCAAATCTTGCCCCCCGTTCATATGCCAGTTCCAACGCCCCGGCAAGCTTCCTATCTCCCCTTGCAAGCACAGCTTCCAGCCATGTATGCTCTACGTCATGATACTTGTAATTGAGCCCGGGCCCCCGCAAACCATCCCGGAGGAGCTTCTGCCGCCGCCTAAGTTCTTCAGGCTGTATACAAGGTTCCCATTGGAAAGGCGTGTTGGGCTTTGGCACAAAGCCAGAAACCGAAACCACTATCGTTGGCCTGATTCCCATATCCCTGCCTATTTGGCGGATTTTCTTTGCCAGATCTGCTATAGCTGTCACGTCTTCATCAGCCTCACCGGGAAGGCCGATCATGAAATATAACTTGATGTGTGCAAAACCTGAGCTGAAAGCGTTCCCCGCCGCGCTAAGAATGTCTTCCTCTGTGACCTTCTTATTGATGATATCCCTCATCCTTTGGGAGCCTGCTTCAGGGGCAAGAGTCAGACCTGTCCTTGATGCCCCTAACATTTTCGCCAACTCCACTGAAAACGAATCCACCCTGAGAGACGGTAGTGAGACCCTTGACCCGGGACAACCGGTCATTAGCCGCGACAAGAGTTCTTCAATGTGGCTGTAATCTGCAGACGACAGGGACACTAGCGAGACTTCCCCGTAGCCCGATGCCTCAAGCAGCTTCCTAGCATACGCGGTTATAGTCTCAGGTGTCCTTTCCCTTACAGGACGATAGATCGTTCCCGCCTGGCAGAACCTGCATCCCTGGGTGCAGCCCCTGAATATCTCCACCATCACCCTGTCATGGATAGGTTCAATAAGGGGCACCAATGGTTTGTCGATAAACGCAGCATCTTCAAGTGACTTGATTACCCGCCGCTTCACACTGGAAGGGGAGACAAAATAACCTGGCTTATCTTCAGGAAAACAAGCACTCTGTAGAGACAAGTCGCCGGTTTGAGCTTTGATGCTCTTATAGGATTCGTCACCGAGCCTAACGGGCACGGGGGACACTCCGGCCACAGTACCGTCACAGTTATACTTCACATCGTACAAGGACGGGACATACACGCCTTCAACAAGCGAAAGCATGACGAGGAGGTCTAAACGGGATCTTCCTGTTGCTTTCCATGCTTTGTACGTATCTACGATCTCCAAAGACAGCTCCTCGCCGTCGCCCAGGGCGAAGGCATCAATGAAATCCGCAATAGGTTCGGCTGCCATGGCACAGGGTCCGCCGGCGATGACTAAAGGGTCCCGGGGCCCCCTGTGCTTCGATCTCAAAGGGATGCCGCCCAGGTCAAGCATCATCAAGACATTGGTGTACGCGAGCTCATATTGGAGTGAAAACCCGACAATATCGAAGGATGACAGGGGTAACCTGTTTTCAATGCTGAAAAGCGGCCAGCCTTTCTCCTTGAGCAAACTCTCCATATCATGCCACGGCGCGTACACCCGTTCACATGAAACGTCGTCACGGCCATTCAAGACAGCGTAGAGGATTTGTGAGCCCAGGTGGCTCATGCCGACCTCGTAAACATCAGGAAACGCCAGGGCAAAAAGCACGTCTACTGATTGGGGATCTTTTTGTACCGAGTTGATCTCCCCGCCTGTATACCTGGCCGGTTTTTCAACCTTCCCTAAATACCGCCGCAATTTATTCCACGTGATAGGAGTCTGTTGATTTCCTGGCAACTGTGACCATACCTTTCAACTTTCGCATAACTATGCACACATATACCTGCAGCAAGCTTGAGCTGCAAGAGTGTTCCCGCTGCCCATTTATACACTCTCCTTGATTTACATTATAACCCTTATGATATCAAGAGGTAAAAACAAACCCGCTTCTGGTTTTCCCGGGGATAGTACGAGGCTCTTTCCACCCGCCCAGGAGTGTTATTGTGAGGAACTGAGGAGATCTCTTACCTTGAGGTCAGTAAGGCCTTTGTAGAATGCTTCCAGCAGCACAGTTTCAGACACAGAACCCAGCAGGTTCATTTGCCTGTCCACTACAAGCAGCACATAATACCTGGAAGGCCGCAGCCTGTGTACCAGTTCCTTGACTCTTGCCTTTTCACTGACCATGAGCTCCTCCACTGGAAGCGCTCCTGTCTGTGCAAGCCTGCGGCTCCTGGCCAAGAGTGCCAGTATATTGTTGAAAGAAACCATGTTCCTTTCTTCTATGGCGCTCCAAATCAGTAGTGGCCCCAGTATCACAAGGCTGAACCACCGGCCTCCGGTGATTAGTCCCACGCTTCCGAGAATACACAAGCATACTCCTACGAATACGCCTAACTTTGACAACTGGTAAGAAGCCTCTTTGTAACCAAGTTTCAAGGATAATTGAGCCCGGAAGAATCTGCCGCCATCAAGGGGAAGGCATGGAAGAAGGTTTACTGCCAGCAATCCAAGATTCACCCTAATAAGAAATTGGAGCAAAGGAAACTGTCCTGAGGCGTACAGGCCGGGGGCCATGGCTGCATATCCATGATAGCCTAGGACCCCCAGTACGGCCAGGAGTGCGCTTTGCATAGGGCCTGATATGGCGATCATCGCCTCAGACCAGGGTTCAATCTGCCATGCACCTTCCAGCCTACCTACTGCACCGAAAGCCCAGATTTCGATTTCGCTTATTTCCGTCTCAAGAAAAGCGGCTGCAATGAGATGGCCCATTTCGTGAACCAGGAGGCTCCCTGCAAAAACGACAAAATACAGGGTATACCCTGCTCCGATCATCACAATCGCCGCCAACAGAAATGAAATGTGTATCAATATCTTTGTATTTCCTAATTTAGCTACTGCGAAGCTCATTGCAGTGCCGTCTCCTTCTATAAAGGTTTCAGTAAAGACTTCCGTGCAAGTATCAAAGTTGCGTCTTATTGTGGTACAGCGGTGGTATAGCGGCGGTGTCACTGTATTTTGGATCTGGGTGGGAGCAGCGTCATTGGATCGACTTCCAGGCCTTCCTTTCTTATTTCAAAATGCAAATGAGGACCTGTTGCATTTCCGCTCTTGCCTACGGTACCAAGAGCTTCACCTTGCCTAATCTTTTGATCTTTCATCACCGATACTGTGCCAAGATGGGCATACACACTGGAAAATCCCTGGCTGTGCTCAATTTCTACCATCAAGCCATAAGAATCTGATTGCCTCACACTTGTGACTATCCCTTCAGCGACGGCAACCACCTGAGTGCCTTCTTCAGCCGCAATATCGATACCCTGGTGCAGTGACATGCCCTGTGAGTCCGGATTAGACCTCCAACCGAAATACGAGACTACTTCGCCTTCGCAAGGCCAAATCAGGGTGCTTTGCTTGCCTATTACCCCCCTTGCCCAGAACTTCTCAAGATCAAAACCGGCTACTGTGGACACGATTTCCGGAAGGTTTGCAACCCACGCCTTAACGTCATCGTACGTGATGTCATTCTCCACTGCCCTTCTGACCATAGCTACCAGGTCTTCAGCCCTTTCCAGCTTGGATTGGGAGGCGCCTAGGATAACGAAAAAAATCATCAGCGCAGCCAGCGCTTGCCATGCCCAGCCAGGCAAGGATGTCTTGGGCAGGGATTGGGGCTGCCACCGGCTCCTGTATTCCTGCCTGCCGTGATTCCAAGCCATTGCTCACACCTCACTTCAAAAAAGGTTATTATTGATGGGTAGAAGATATGAATGAAGGATAGCCGCAAAGGGAAATCGAAGTCTATCCAATGATATTGTTGTGCTTACCATTTTTGCGCTGATAGCAGGGAGGCCGCCGATGTGAGAATTTCCGGCAATAACAACCAGGATATTTCCGCCCCCCGTATCATACTGGGCGGGCTCCAGATGGGAGAGGACCCTATCCCACCTGCCTTGGTAGCTATTTCGTATGCTTCATGCGACAGGGCTCAAGCAGTAGCTGAGTACCTCATGTCGATTCAAAACGGGACAGTACCTTTTGAATCCAGTCCTAACGTATGTGCAGGGGACAATGTGATTAAGGTCCATATCTCACCCAAACCTGTTTCAAACAAAGGATACCTGTGCCAGGTGATGGCAAAAGCTGATCCCAGGCATTGGACACATTGTTTCTACGTGGCTTCTTACGTAACCGAAGAGGAATTATCCGCGTTCAACAGTTTCTTTGAATTTGCGAATCATTATGTGCTGACTGTAGCTCACGGCGATAACCTGCTTCTGGAAACTATCAATCTGATAAAATACACCGTAAACAGGAGAGGAGTCTGACTTAGTGCCTGCAGCAGATGTTTTTTCAGACGAACAAGTGCTATGCGTACCGACCAGGGAACTCTACTCAGGATTCGGCCAGTGGCGGGGCCTGACTGAACCTGCGTCTGAGATATGGCGGATAATTGCCAAGAATTCGCTGTTTAAGCCCAGATCCCAGCTTGAACAAGACCCGGCTTACAAGCAGCTTGTGTCATACACGCTTTTCATATCGGGAGGGCGGATCTTCGTGATGCAGCGCCTGGACTCCCAGGGAGAGGAAAGGTTGAGGGGGCTTCTATCGGTAGGGGTTGGAGGACACATGAACCCTGTACAGGAAGTTCCATGGCCAGGCAGAAGACGCATAGCTGATCTTAAGCACCTGGTTCACTTAAATACTATCAGGGAAATAAAGGAAGAAGTGATGGTCGCCGGCACCCCGCCGTTGCGGATAGTAGGCTTCCTGAATGATGACGAAAACGAGGTTGGCAAGGTTCACCTTGGGGTAGTGTCTGTGGTACGCCTGACATCCCCTCTCCTCGCCGTAAGGGAAACTGACAAGATGCTCGGCAGATGGGCGGAATTGCTGGAACTCGGCCAGCTGGGCACCTTGACCTTTGAAACATGGTCGTCACTGGTGCTTCAAGGATTGGTATAGACACAGAATGCCGTTACAAAAACAGGGGCACCTGGACTTGAGGTGCCCCCGGGTTCGTTTATGGCCGGGTATCAGATGGATATACCCAACCAGTCTGTCAGCAGGAAGCTGAGCCTGTTAAGGAACAACGAGATACGCCCCTGCACAGTGTTGCCAAACGCCGTTCCGAAACCGATCATCATGATATACCGCCCCAGACGGCCTGAACCCTGTATGAATTTGGACTCCTTGCCTGTCGTGAAGAAGAAGTATGACATTACCGCCATGAAGAAGACGAAGAACAGCACGTTGTTGGCCGTGTTGAGCGGCCTCATGACGTCCATGAGCTGGGTGAACACGGGCCTCGGAGAACGAGCAATGGCGCCGCCCAATCCCCAGCCCACAGACAGGGCAATGGGATATCGGGCAAGCCACCGGTATTGCGGCGGAGCATATCTGGTATATAGGAGCAATCCCAAGGCGCCCATAAGGATGAAGTAGTACTGCTTTTCCCCTATGGCATAGTTCTGCCAATAGGGCTTAATGAACGAGTGGAACAACCGCGTTATCTGGTACGAAGTGTATAGGGCCACCAGGGTGTATTCCGCGATTCTGTAGGCGAAGTTCTCTTTAATCAAGTAGCTGTAACAAGCCAACGTACAAATAGCTTGAACCAAGATTTGCGGATCGGTGGTCATTCTGATTCACCTCCCACGAAACACTCTCGTATCGCATAAAACCATCTTATTAGTCACGCTCTTTTGCCCCAAGGTAGAATCCAATATTACCAAGGATGACAAGGAGCATGATCCAGGCATGCCCCATGGACTGGGCGTCCATAAGCTTCACGGCCTTCCCTGCCTTGTCGAGCAAGAGCTCGTATTCTGCCGCTCCGGGCAGCCCCGCCAAGAGGCCCTTGATCTGGCCGGCCCTCAAGGTGTTCATAGCGCCAGGTACCTGCACGGCAACGTTTCCAACGTAAATGTTGTAGTCCGGGAAGTAAGTGGTGTAAGTGCCAACTCCCGGATCGCCAGCGGAGAATATTATGAGGTCTGAAGCGGTTGCCTTATCCCATTTCTTGAACCTTTGCATCAGCGGCAGATCGCTGAATGAGTTGCCGAGCATGTCTGTCTCAGCACAGGCCTCCCAGAAGTCGAGCTGCATCTGACGCCACAGGGTTGTGCCGCCAGGTTTGTAGCCCGCATATACCCAGTCAACGCCGTACTCGCAGGGGATCCCTTCTTCCTGGAGCTGCTCGGCTGTTTCTTCAAGCAGGGTATATCCGAGTCTTTCACCGGTGTTCCATTGGGCTACCATGATCACTTTTACGCCCCTCTGCATGCAGTGCCTGAACCAGGCTTGGAGCTGGGGCCCAAGCTCTCCTTCAGAGCCTCCACTGAAAGATACGTCGCCTACAACTATGTCCCCTGGCTGCAAGCTTTCTATCCAGTTATACACCGGAATTGTAGTCTCCTTATTGATGCTGATGGCAAGGCCGATGGGCTTGAGAACCGGGAATACCAACGAAAGAGCCATTATCACATAAACCCACCGGGGATCGATAGAGTCCAGTCTCTTAAGCCACTCCACAATATTTCCCTCCTTTCACAGTGTCATCAAGAACTGTGTATGTGCAAGGGCTTACCAATCTGTACCACCCAAGTAACGTTTCTCGAGGCCCAGAGCTACCCGCAAGATCGCGGCATATGCTCCAAGGAAGACACCAATTCCAATTGCACGCTGGCTGGCAGCGTTAGGTATGGCCAATAGCCAGTCCTTGATCCCTGAGAACCCGCCTAGCCAGGATTCCGAGCCCCAGATTGCGTTACCCAGGGACACGTTACCAAGCATCACAATGAACGCTACCACCATCATCAGCAAGGACTCAACGTTGCGGACCTTAAAGGCCCTATAGGCGGCTGATGCGATGAAGAATGCAAGCATCGAGAACATGGTGGAATCCAGAGGAACGATGACTGCGTCATAAATCCAGTTGAAAGCTTCACTCTCCAGGCCGCCGAAGAACAGGCCAAGGATGGCGTAGCCGTAAAGCACTATCAAGAGCCACACGCTGTAGATCCAGTGCTCACGCCGGCGCTTGATGGTGTTTCCGTGTACTCTCGTGAGGTTAATGAGCCCCATGAAAAGCCCCATACAGTACATGAACGTTACTGAGAATGAGATCCTGGAAAACAGCATCACGCCTTCGGAAATCTCGTAATTGAGCAGCGGATTTATCATCTCAAAGAGAAAGCGGAGCAATGTCATCAGGAAAGTGAGTACTAACGGCACTTCCCGTTTCAAATCGGTTCACCTCCTCCTGTCATTCTCGCAAACATCAGAACTTGAGCATATCCACTAAGAGTGAGCTACCCGCGGTGTTCAACAAGGCACCTATGATGCAGAGGATCACAAACACCACGCGGGTGATGTCCTGAGATACCACCGAACCGTAGATCACCGGCTCTTTGGAAAGGGCAGCCGCTCCCGCATAGAACTCCTCACCGATCATGGTGTAGTCGCAGGAGGCAACGAAGAAGGGCAGCTGCGCAGTGGCTGACGTAGCAGCAACCTGAATCGCCCCTACCAAGGCACCGGCCTCAGCCAGGATCAGAGCCTCGGCGTAGAAGTAGCCGACCAGGAAGTTGGCTGCAGGTTTCTCCCTTGCGATCATACCGGCAACGCCCATGGTGTAGCCGAACTGCCAGTCCGACATGAACCTTACGTCATCGGGGTTAAAGGCATCCGGCCTTCCGGCTTCCAGGTAAGCTTGCCTGATGATTTCCTCGTTTACGGTCATGGAAAGCCATTCTGAGTTGGTGTTGATGATCCTCGTGTCGTAAGAAGCGCACAGTTTGGCTACGTGAGCAAGATAGGCCCAGAAGGCCCACGTGTCGTAGTCACCTACGTCCTGGTAGTAGCTTGTAATGTGGACCGGGCGTCCCATCTCCGTAGCTCTACCTACCGCTTCTTCGAAAGCCTCCAATCCCGGGATCCGGCGAATCTCAGGAATTGGCAGCCCAGCCCGGGCACGCTGAATCATCACGTACACCAGAAGGGCCATGCCGATGGCAAGGAACAGGCCTGCGATGGTACTGTCGTCGGGTACGAAGATACCCCACTTCACATCGGCAGCAAGAACTAGCTGGTTCAACAACTATTTCACCTCCTTGTCAAATAAAGCCATTTCCAAGAAACCAACCAAACCACCACTTATACTCCGGCTGTGGATCAACAACAAAAGTGATGCTTCGGTTCAAGTGATGTGCTACGTCGAGGAGTCTGTGGATCAACAACAAAAGTGATGCTTCGGTTCAAGTGATGTGCTACGTCGAGGAGTCTGTTGATTCATGAGATGGCTTTCGTTGACACTATATTCTACGCATCAATGGAAAATCCTTCTTTGTAGCCTTGGGACAGGCTAATATTTCAGTATATGTCAGCTATCAATACAGGTGTTGGCCACTGCTACCGGCCAG
>DUQH01000040.1 GCA_012837895.1 Candidatus Fermentithermobacillaceae bacterium
GTATGCGTACCGAAAGCAAATTCCGGTGTTTCAGATACATCTACGATGCAGAAAAACAAGAGTTTGAGAAGTGCTTTCGCATCACCAGTTGCAGACCTTACCTCAATAAATTCAGCATCTTCGCCGTCCTCAAAGATAAGGAGCTCACTGCCTGTGAGGTTAATCCTTCCACCTTCACGAACAAACTTCTCGGGATCAGTAATTCCGAAGTTATTGAGCAAGAATCTCGCCACATTTTTCAGTTTCAGCTTTAATCGTGGCGTGCTGTGAAGTTTCGAACCTTGAATAGCATGGAGCATTACGTCATGGTAAGCCTTCATAAAAGGCTCGATGGATTCTAGTTCACTCTTACCATAGGTTGCCCCGGGATTTTTTTCGTTAGAAAATTGGACGATAGGAACAAAGCCCCACTTGCTGGGAAACTCTCCGGTCTCAATCCCAGGATTGTCGCCCTCGACGCTAGTGACACGCTTTTCCTTGCTGATTCGCTCTTGGACGATACACTTTCGCCTATTTCCTCGCTCGTCAATCCACTCGCTAGCGGCCTCCAGGACATACTCAATGATTTCGCCCGTTATGGGATCACGTCTTAACTTATTGTGGGCAATCATGTCTGGTGGAATGATATTGAAGACTAGCCTAAACTTGCCAGTCTCGGGATATAGTTCTTTGGTTGCCTCTGATTCTTCCAGTGTAAGCCACACCCAACAATCTGCATCTCGGAGCGCGCTCAAGTGCACTTGTTGTTGAAGTGATGCAATCTGTGATTGAAAGTCATCTAGCACCGCCTGTGCATCTTCGTCTTCGATAACAAACGCAGGCACACCCATGAAACCGACAATGGTATTAATTACGGGCTTGGCGGCCCAGGCTCCTAATTTATATTCGTCCTCTGTATTATCATAAAGGTTTCTGGCCAGCTTGTAATTGACGATTTCGGACTTAAGCTTATAGGCATTGAACAAGGATCCGGTAGTTGTTCCCCAGCTCTGGACTGTTTCGCGGAGCTTGGATATTTCGCCGGCAATTTTACCGGGCAATTTAGTGATTTCGCCTACAATACTCAACTTGTCACCCCATTTCACCTATAAATTTTAGCTTGAGCTAGCGCCCTCAAAGCATCTTCATTTTGTCCCGGTCTAACCTTTATCAACGCTTGGCTCATCGCATCCACTTGATCATCAAAAGCCCCGTTGGGGAATGCAGAACATTCTTCTACGAAGTCATGCACCCACGGAGCTATAGATGGCGATGGTAAATATACGTTCCCCGCTTCAACATCGGGCGATATGGCCCTGGCCCTAACAACCTTGCCACCTTCAGGGTTTACTTCAATGAGTCCGCTAACTTTACCCTTTAACATTTGTATCACGGCAGGACCATTGGCTTTGTCCTCAATGTATTTGGCTCTCGCCTGGGGCCATTTGCTTGATAGAGATTCAATAGCTTTCATTGTAGCAGGCAAATCCATGCGATCCCGCACTTGGTCTAGTAGGTATTTGTCAGCCCCTTTACGTCCCCATACTTGTCCAACAACAAAGTCAGACGTATCTTTATCTTTAAAGGAGCAATCCCACGATTGAAATACTTCGTCAAAGAACTGTGGTCTTTGCTCGTAGTACTTCCACCAATTACGATTAAAGATATTGCCTTCGGCAGGCGAAGGTTTCTGTTGATATAGTGCTCCGAATGAATATGAGCCCAACACTCGCTTGGTTTCATTGAGCGCATTGATGTCAAATCTCTCGGGCCATAATGCTTCGCCAGGTTTCCGCCCTAGCAGGTCATCCTCTAAAGCAATTGCAGGCAGATTAATGACCTCCCACGGGATATAATCCAGCCCAGCTTCCTTTGCCTCTTCTTCTTGTTTGAGCAATCTGCCGACAGGATCATCTTCGTGCCACCTAGTCATAACCACCACAATAGACCCGCTTGGTGCTAGTCGAGTATAAAAGGTTGTGGTATACCAATTCCACACTTTCTCCCTGATTACCATACTATGAGCTTCTTCTGCGTTTTTGATGGGGTCATCAAGCAAAAGGATATGTCCTCCACGCCCCGTAATGGGACCTCCAACACCAACGGCTACTAAGCCGCCTCTGTGCCCTTCAATGCCCCACCTACCAACAGAAGCGGAGTCTCTAGCTAGCGTTTGTTCAAACAAGTTCTCCCCATGTTTGGAAAAGGTTGCTCTTGCGATTCGAGAGTGGTCTAAAGCCAAGTCCGCCGCATAGCTACCCATTATGATTTCATGCTCTGGGTTTTTCCCCAAATGCCATGCAGGAAATTTCTTGGATATAACCTCTGACTTTCCATGTCTTGGCGGCAAGGTAACAATAACACGCCTTGGAATCCCCTTCGCTGTATCCTCCGAAACCGACTGAAGTGTGTCGGTTAATAGTTCAAGATGTTTAGCCCTTTTCCACTGACCTTCACCATCATATTCCATGAAGTGAATCAGGCTACGCTTAGCCAGTTCCACTTGAACTTCTTCTCTAGTCGTTGCTTCCCTCAGCTTTTGCAAGGAGTTGGTCAAGGATCATCAGCTCCTCGGTTGATAGCTTGGATAAGTCGGGTTTGTTATTAACCTCTATTGGTCCTCCGTCTTTGCCGGTGATTTCTTTGAGCTCCTTAAACATTCCAAGGTGCTGCCCGATTTTATCTAACGCCTTCAGCTTGTCGTATAGTTTAAACGTGAACGTGCCTTTGGCGTTCAAAGAAACCTCTTGGATAACGCTTCCGTCCACTTCGTCACTGTCAAATAGTTCGATGATTTGAGTGTACTCGTTTAATGGTTCTCCCGTCTCCGGATCTTCCCCGGTTGACACCTTCTCTGTTCTGAATGTAAGAAAATTCTTAATATCTGCAAACCCTATCTTTTTCAGTTCTAATAAGACCTCTTTGGCGGATACGATGCATTCATCCTCTGCCTCTTTTACGAGGCGGTCACGAAGCTCATTATACCTTGTAATGACCTTATAACTGTTGAACAATTTACTTGCTCTCGAATCAATGGTGTTATCAGCCCATTTCAAGCTCTTGGGGTATGCGATTCTATATGCTTCCCTCTGCGACTTCCCTTTAATTAACTCTTGAACAAATTTTTCTTGCTTTAGTGTAAGATTGGACACCCAAATCACCTCCTTAGTTGTTTTTGGCGGGAGAGGCGGGAGGCGTATAGTCCCCTCCCGAACGCGTAGAACGTGTGCAGGCAACCTAAATTTAAAACACCCCGGTTGTTGCATAAAATACAACAACTCAAAGGTGCTTATAGTTAACTACCATATCCAGTGTCTCCGCATAACCTGCAAGATCCACCCTATTATCTCTCTTGGGTCTGTTGCATTCCCGGCTCATCTTGACGCCGATCATGCAAAGCGCCACTTGCTCCCCAAGTGTGTGTCGGATACTACGCCAAACCTGATAGTTTGGTCGCCTTGCCAGTCCAATACGTGTTCGTTTTCCTCGCTTGGAGCGATTTTGTGCATTTTGACATGCTCACCATTAAGGGTGATGATGTACCCGGCTTCTCGTAAATCCTCGACGGTGGCTTCTAGCACCCTTGTGCTTATACCCAATGTTTCACAAACGTTGCTGACCCCTAGTTCTTTACCTAGTCGCTTTTTGAGTAGGGCAAATTGACAGCATCATCCTTCATTTCCTCGTTCTTGCGGTTCTTTTTCCGCCAGCGATAAAGATAGCTGTTGACAGCACTAAATGACTCTCCAAGTTCGTCAGAAATTCTTCGGGCTCCAAGCCCTTGTTCTGTGTGTAACCTCAAAGCCTCTTTATGCCAATCCGCCAAGCCTCCACCTCCCTTAAAGCCTCGCCCGGCTTAGCACGCTTTCCATCCACCGCAAATTCAGCACAATTTGGTTAATAGCTGCCATTGCCTCCAAATCCTCTATAGGGATGTCGTGACCCAATCTCTCTTTCCACTCCCGGTAGAACCCTGGCGGAAGTATACTCATCAGACCACCTCGCAATTAAGATGGAGCGGGCGAGGACTTGCACCTCGCATGGTGGTGATCGTCCAGCCCAAGCCTGTTTCCGCCACCTATTTGCCGGCCTCATTAAGGGCGTGCTTTAGCGTATCCTTTTCCGCCACCGCTCCCATGAAAATACTCCGGCGGAGGTGGGCCGGGGTAAACCAAGGAGGTAAAGAAAAGATGGTATGTCGGCGCTGCGTTTCCAAACCATCTCGCATACACTATAACACAGGTGCAATATAAACTTCTATCAACTCTCCCAAAGTTTTTCAAACTCTTGGAGTGCCCGGCCGTGTAATCGGCGCACCCACTGATAAGTAAAACCCATGTCAACAGCGATCTGCTCCCATGTTTTGCGATTAAAATAATAGTCGTATAATACCGTTTTATGGCGGCTATCTGGTATCCGCTTTATGAGCTCCAGGGCATGCTGTCTCATACTTAGTAATTCGTCTTCTGAGTCGGCAAGGGTGCTACTCAGATCCACAATCTTTGCCACTACCGTACCGAGCTTGTCCTGGTCACCACCGCCCGGCTGCACCCTGTCCAAGGTGGGCGGGGCACTGGTTACCCTTTCCGCCATACTGCGCAATTCGTCTAGTTGCTCGAGCTTTACGTTAATTACTTCATCGAGCCGTCTTATTTGTCTGAGATACTCTTTTGCTGTCATGGGCTAGCCCTCCCGTTGCACCGACTGATGCTTTTCAAAACCATTGGGATATCGTTTTCTTAATTTTTGAAAGTGCGTTTTCAAAGCAGGCATACTTGCCTTCAAAGTCGTTTAGTTTCACGCACCCACTCTTTCGTACTTGCTCATGATATCAAACTCCCGCCTTGACCTTAAAAAATATTATAGTACCTCTACTTAATTATA
>DUQH01000004.1 GCA_012837895.1 Candidatus Fermentithermobacillaceae bacterium
TACTTAAAAATCTAATTTGAAATTTGACGCCAAAAAAATGTCTTTTGTGAGTGGCATTTCATTATTTTTTTGGTTGACATGCCACTTTTTTCAGCTCCCGAGAACCATTTCTGATCTTCAGGAGTACTTTCTTCCGCTAAAACGGTTTAATATCATTCATTTTTCATCAGTTTTACAATCGTGTCCATACCCGTTACCTGCTACAATGATATCGTGTAGCAAGAAACATGATTTTCGGAGTGCGTTTTACTCTAAACGGCAATCTTGCATGCCAGTTGTTGTTCAAAATCTCTCCATTTCTGTTTCCAGTAGTACTCTTTAGGCATCTTTACCGTTATCCTTCTTGCTGACTTCACCACCTTGCCCGGGATACATATAAACCAACGGCGAAACGTTGTATGCTCCTGGCGCCAAGCCCAGAAGTCGGTAACATATCGTATCATTATCGATATGTTGTATGCCAGTTGAGAGAGTTGCCATAATATGTCATTTACCCAAAAGTCCCGGGTGATGGTACGCCCGGCACACAGGCCGTTTTTGGCCTGCTCTATCCAATTCTCGCTTTCTGAACGCTCACCATAGAGCCGGTGTATCTTGATAGCATCCAGTCCCTTTAGATTGCTGCAGTAACAGAAGTAATCATATACGGGGATAAGTTCCATCTCCCCGAAAAACTCTTTTTGAACATATTCCCTTAAGATACGCACACCATAAAAAGCACGTCCTTTTTGCCAGTTGCCGCACCTGTGGGTGAACTTGCAGGTAGCTGTTTTAGCGTCCACCTTTTCCCATGATTGTTTTTGCAGCAAATCTTTCAGGTTCTTCAACTTTACTTTTACAAGATAGCTGTGCCCGCCTTTTTCAAGCAGGTCAAAAAGATCCCCGTTAAAGAACCCGCTGTCCGCCCTGAAAAAAACACGCTTGATAGCCTCCGGTAAAGCTGACAGGGTTTCATTCATGAAATCGAGGATGCCGTTCGAGGTATAGGCTGACCCAGGGCGGAACCAACTGTTTAGAAGCAGCTTCGACTCGGAAAGAAAGCACAATAAAGGATGGTATCCCTTGGCTCCTTTCTTGTGAGGGTTATAACCCGCCTCGGCACCTTGCTGGTTGCCATAAGTAGTAAGTCCGGTGGAGTCACAATCAAGGGTTATTTGACTTAACCCGCATCTCGATGCCTCTGCTGAATTGAACTTCAATAACGATGCATGCAGATGCCTGGCTCCTCTCTCACCCATAAGTGATAAATGGCCGCGAATGGTGTCCTCGTCAATATTTTTAGGCAGATCCAGCAAACGGGAAACTAACGGATCATGAGTGAAGTTCTCCATACGGCTCATACGGTGAACACCACAAAGGTTGGACAGTACAATACTTGATAACACCTGGGCAGTACTGAAAAGGCTTGCATTATGCCGTAATGTGGGGAACCACTCGTTTAACGAGTCGTAGATACCAATATGTTTAATAAAATCAGAGATCACGCTTAATCCCGAGTAGGATGTCAATTGACCTGAAGTAAATTCTTTCTTTACCTTAGTGGTGACAAATGACATTTTTTTTGTATTTTTGACTTGCATGTGTTGGGTGAGTTATTTTGGACACTGTTTTATTATTTAATGCTCTAAAAATAAGCATTTTACCTGACA
>DUQH01000013.1 GCA_012837895.1 Candidatus Fermentithermobacillaceae bacterium
CTAGATGCGGCATGAGCGCAGCTTCATCAATAATGTTCTGGATGGGGAGGATGCCTGTGCCGATTTCCGTGAAAGAGCGGGGATCAACCGCTGCACCAAAGGTCTTTCCGTCGAGATTAGCCTCTGGGTCCACTACTTCACCGAAGAGCACCAGGGGCTGCGGTGCATCTGCAGGGAAGTCCTTTTGGTGGAGGAGGATCAATCTATCCTGGTACTTCCGCATTACCTCCAGGGGATCCACTCCCGCCCGAGCTACCCAGTAGGTGTCCAGTTCCACAAATACTAAGTCAGGATCTGTGTTTTCCATCAGGATGTCAAAAACATACCTGCCGTTGATCTTTTGGAACTCATTGAAGTGGTTGTGGTAATAGAAGCGGATTCCCCGCGCTCTGCACTTCTCTCCGATGGCGTTGAACCTCTCGCAGTGCCGCAGCACCGCATCGAGGTCCCCCGCAGGGAAAAACTCGATGGGGCACCCGATTTGGGGATTACCCAGTTCTGCATGGTAGTCCAGGACTGGTTCGATGGTATCGGGTTGCAGCCCACCAATATGGCTGCCTATAACCTTAAGCCCGAGGTCACCGAGGAGCTTCTTCGCCTCTAAGGCGGGGAGGCCAAAGCCAATTCCAGGGTCTTCCCTGGGATTGGGGTTGGCGGCCTCAACGTATCTGTACCCGCTTTCTGCAACCCTCTGCAGAGTTCCATAGAGATCCTTCGCCAACGCCTTTCTCACCGAGTAAAGTTGAACTCCCACTTTGACTGCCAAACCTACCACACCTTTCCCCATAGTGTTGATCCCATATTCTCCAGTGGCAGAATACTATCCTCTTACTGGCAGCGCACAGCCAATGCCAAGACCGCCAAGACCGCTGGGGATTTTTGCTCAGAGTGCAAACTGCATACTGTGCAGGCGGGCGTAGGTTCCGCCCATCCTGAGCAGTTCTTCATGGGTTCCCTGTTCAACGATGCCTTCATTACCCAGCACAATAATCCGCTGAGCTTTTCTGATGGTGGACAACCGGTGGGCAATAACAAAGGTGGTGCGGTTTTTGGCCAGTCCCTCTAGGGAGTCTTGCACCACTCGTTCGCTTTCGCTGTCCAGGGCACTGGTGGCCTCATCGAAGATGAGTACAGGCGGGTTCTTCAGGAAAACCCGGGCAATACTCATCAAGGAACACAGGGTGGTTTTGCCCACTCCCGAAGTCCCCACCACGGCAACATATTCCCCAGCCTGCACTGAGAAGGATAGGTCTTTCAGCACATAATCGCTGCTGTCCCTGTACTTGAATGACACCTTGCGGAACTCCACGTCTCCCTTGGCATGGCTTAATTCCACAGCCGTAGGGGAGTGCTCAGTATCCGGCTCTATCGCCATAATCTCCATAAAGCGCTCAAATCCAGTAATGCCGTCTTGGTACTGCTTCACCATATGGGTGAGGTGGATGACCGGCTGCACCAGGTGGCCGATGTAGAGCAGGAAGGTGATCAGATCAGCCAGATCAAGGGAGCCCGCGATTATGTTCACTCCTCCGCAGATCACCACAGCCACGGTAATCAACTGGACAAGGGCACCGATCCCTTGGGAGAAATAAGATTCATTTCTGTAAATGTCCTTCCTGCTTGCTAGAAAGGACCTGTTTTCCCGTGCAAACTTCTCGATTTCCAGGTTCTCTCCAGTAAAGGACTTGACCAATCTTATTCCAGCCAGGCTGTCTTCCACTTGAGCGTTAATCGCGCCGATGCGCTCTTTGCTGAGCAGGCGAGCTCTGTGCATTCTCCCGCTCAGCCCGAAGGCAAACAGGGCCACCACTGGAAGAAAGAGCAGAACCACCAGGGTCAACTTCCAGTTGATGGTCAGCAAAATCGCTCCCGCTCCCACAAACTTGACGGAGTTTAGCACAATGTCTTCAGGGCAGTGGTGGTACATCTCCGCTAGAGAGAAAAGGTCATTGGTAAGCCTGGACATCAACTCGCCGGTTCTGGCCTCATCGTAAAAACCGAGGGGCAGTCTCTGCAGGTGCTCAAACAGCTCCAGGCGCAGATCGCTTTCCATCTGGGCCCCCATGGCATGACCGTAGTAATCAAAAATGTAGTTGCAGAGCATCTGCACGGCCACCAATCCCACCATCAGCACAGCAACCTTGTAGATTTCCCCCAAGGCGTTGGTGAGATCGCCGGCTAATACCGTTTTTGTGATGTACCTGGTGAGCAGCGGGAAGACCAAGGTGATCGCCGCAGCTGCCAAGGCGCAGGCCATAACCAAGAAAAATGTCCGGCGATAGGGATGGTAGTAAGACAGAAAGCGGTGCAGGTACCCATTCCTAGCCCATTTGGTCCATGCGCTTGTACTTGCCTGGTTAATCTGCAACTCTGTTTCCTCCCACCGAAGTCCTGGTGGACTTCACCAAATATTCACAACCCCATTGTACAGACCCTAGCTCGGCTGTTCAAGGAAAAGCCCTGGAAAAGACTCCTCAGAGGTGAGTTGTCCGGTGCGCTGAGCGCGCTCAGGGTGGATTCAAAGCAGAAAAGGCCTATTCTAGGAACAGGCCTGGGCTTTCCATTGCAATCGATTGTGGAGATGCACAGTAGTGGGCACAGCGTGGAATGGCAGGCAGCAGTCTTTACAGCACCGTTACGCCTGCCATTTTGATCGCCCGGAGATCCTCCTCAGCTAGGCGGTTGTCGCAGAACAGGACATCAATGTCAGCAGCGTTGGCAAACTGGGCCAGCCCCGTCTCGCCGAATTTGCTGTGATCCATAAGCAGGTACAGCTTGGAGGACTGCTGCAGCATGGTCTTTTTCACTTCATTTTCCAGTTCATTGGAATCGCTCACTCCGTGATCTAAGGAGAACCCTCGGCAGGAGCAGAAGAACTTATCAGCCCGGTAGTTTTTGATGGCTGTATTGGCTAAAGGACCCACCAGTGAGTAGGAGTTGGGCCTCAAGGTCCCTCCTGTGGAGATCAGGGTTACGTCTTTTTTGTCTATAAACTCCAAGGCTATGATCAGGGAGTTTGTAATCACGGTGATATCTGGGATCTTGCAGATCTCCTTGGCAAAGAACATGGCGGTACTGCTAATATCAATAAAGAGGGTGTCGCCCGGTTCCACAAAGCGCGCTGCCTTCTGGGCGATCAGGCGCTTTTCTTCCACATTGGTCTCACTGCGAATATCGAAGGGTACCTCCTGCCTGTTCTGCAGCGCTACCGCTCCGCCATGTATGCGCCTGAGCAGGTTTTCTTGTTCCAAAATGTCCAGATCCCGCCTGATGGTCTCGGCTGTGACCCCAAACTCATCGCTTAATTGCGACACCGTTACTGTTCCTGTGGAACTGAGCAG
>DUQH01000082.1 GCA_012837895.1 Candidatus Fermentithermobacillaceae bacterium
ACAGCAAACAGGTCAGAATGGCGTACGTGGTACACCATTTCATGGGCCGAAAGGCTGAAGGTGAGCCAGAATGGTGCATGTAGTGCACCATTTTGTCGATGGCGAGACAGCAAACAGGTCAGAATGGTGTACGTGGTGCACCATTTCATGGGCCGGAAGGCTGAAGGTGAGCCAGAATGGTGCATGTAGTGCACCGTCATGTCGATGGCGAGACTGCAAACAGGCCAGAATGGTGCATGTGGTGCACCATTTCAGCGACCGCAAGGCCGGAAATGGACCGGAATGGTGCACGTGGTACGCCGTTTTATCGTTGGTGAGACGGGAAACAGGCTAAAATGGTGCACGTAGTGCACCATTCCGCTGGTCTTCTATTGGCCTTCTATGAGCTAAGAGCAAAGAACCTGGGGATCAAGAGCACGCCCCCACACAGGTCGTCCACAAGCACGTCCTCATACAGGCTGTCCAGGCACAGAAAGACAAGCAGGCACGGATGGATCAGCAGCTACAAAAAGATCAGAGGGCATTTCCCTCAAGAAAAAGGGGAAACGCCCTCCCGGATTCTTCCCCGGATTCTATGGCCTGCTTGCCCCGCTCTGGTTTGGTGCTTAGTTCAGAAATCCAGCGGACTTTCACATGCAGCTACGCAAAGCTTGACGCAAGCTTCTACGTCACCCAGATCCACCATCTCACAGGGGCTGTGGATATACCTGGACGGAATTGATATCACCCCTGCCGGTATCCCTGCCCGTGTCAGTTGGATGGCGCCTGAATCTGTGCCTCCCCGTTCCAGGACTTCCATCTGGTACGGAATGCCGTTCTCCTCAGCCAGTTTCACAAGGTAATCCCTGAGCCCGGGATGGCAGATCAAGCTGGAATCTTTGACCTTGATAGCTGCGCCTTTACCAAGGGATACATCCATGGTATGGGATTTGGGGGTATCACCCGTTCCCGTAACATCAAAAGCTATGCCCACGTCAGGGTTGATCCCGTAGGCAGCTACCCTGGCGCCCCTCAGTCCGACCTCTTCCTGGCTTGCGAACACTGCGTAGATGTCATGTGCTGTTTGCTTCAATCTCTTCAAAACTTCAATCACAACTACGCAACCAATCCTGTCATCCATTGCTTTGGCTACCATGCGGTTGCCCAGGTCAATCGCAGGCTGGAAGAAAGCGGCCATGTCGCCTACCTTGACCTTCTTTGAGGCTTCTTCGCGGCTGGCGGCACCAATGTCGATATAGAGTTTTTCGAGTTTCAGGTCTTTTATGTCATCCAGCTTCTCGCATCCAATCACACCAAAGGTACCGTTCTCGAAATACACCCGCTGCCCCAGAGAGATCACAGGGGACACTCCTCCGATATTCGCAAACCGCAGGAATCCGTTTTCGTCTATATGCGTCACTATAGCGCCGATTTCATCCATATGGGCATCAAGGATTACCTTTTTCCCTCCGCCGCTCCCTTTCTTGAAGCATATGAAATTGCCCAGAGCGTCAACCCTGATCTCGTCAACATAGGGCTCAACTTCTTTCCTGATAACTTCCCTTATGGGTCCCTCGGAACCCGAAGGCCCAAAAGTCTCTGTCAGTCTCTTGATAAGGTCTTTCATGGTCTGAAACCTCCCTCAACACTCTCTAAGAACTTGATGATCAATTTTCGGGCTGCTTCAAAATCTGACATTGACATGACCGAACAAGGGGTATGTATATAGCGGCAAGGCACAGATACGGAAGCTACCGGGCAGCCTGCTTTAGCTTGCTGGATAACGCCTGCGTCATTGCCCCCTGAAGTGGCTTCCCTGAACTGGTAAGGTATCCCCTCGTCCTCGGCAATCTTCACAAGTTGATTGAGCATTGCACGGTCAGGTATGGAGCCCCTGTCCATTATGCTCAGGGCAGCCCCCTTTCCTAACCTGGTTGCCTGGAATTCCTTGTCTGTCCCGGGTATATCAGCACAAACTGTGCCCTCAAGAGCTATGCCCATATCAGGTTCAACGGCAAACGCAGCCACCCTGGCCCCTCTCAGCCCTACTTCTTCCTGGACTGCAAACACGGCATATAGCTGTATGTTCTGCCAATCTTGTTTCAGTATCTCCAACAGAAGGGCACACCCGACCCTGTCATCCAGAGCCTTAGCTTTAACGATTCCCGGCGACAGCTCTTCGTACTCAGTGTCAAAAACCACGTAATCCCCGGGCTGCACCTTTTTTTCGGCCTGTTCCCGGGATTCTGCCCCTATATCGATAAACAACCGGTCTGTGGGTATTACCCGGGTGCGTTCATCACGTTCCTGGAGATGGATAGCTTTTGCTCCTATTACCCCAGGGATCTTTTCCTTGCCTACAAGCACCCGCTTGGAAACTAGTACCCGGGGATCTATGCCGCCTACAGGGCGAAACCTCAGGAACCCGTCTTTTTCAATGTAGGTAATGATAAGTCCCACTTCGTCCATGTGGGCATCAACCAGTACCTTTGGCCCCTGGTTGCCCTTCCTGGCGATCACGTTTCCGAGTACGTCGCATTCGTACGAAATCCCCATGGACTCAAGTTCTTTTATGATGGCAGACCGGACTTCATATTCGTTTCCGGAAACCCCTGAAAGGGATGTAAGAGTTCTCAGATCCATGTCTTCAACTCCTTCACAAAGCCTGCGTCAACAGACGCAATAAACCTGGCCAACAGCCTGCCTGCATCCTCCACGTCACTTATAGCGAGGGTTTCAACAGATGTGTGCATATACCGCAAAGGAATTGAAACCAGGCCGGTTGCTACTCCTGCCCGGGTAACCTGTATTGCCCATGCATCAGTACCTGTAGCTGCAGGGGCGATCTCGTTCTGCACTTTGACTCCAATCTCTTTGGCTGCCTTTTCAAGTGCAGCAAAAACTTTAGGATGAATGTTCCCGCCTTGGGCAAGAGCAGGCCCTTTCCCCACAGATGCGGTTCTCCACTCAGGCACTCCAGGCGTCTCACCGTGGCACACATCAATAGCTATGCCGATGTCAGGTTCGATACCGTAAGATGAGACAAGGGCACCCCTCAAGCCTATTTCTTCCTGCGTGGTAGCTACAGCGTACACATCCGCATCTACTTTGTACTTGCGCAGCTCATCAAGGCAAACCAGGATAACCGCAACCCCTGCCCTGTCGTCGAGAGCTTTGCCTGAAAACCTGTCGCCCATAAGCTCGCTGACCTGGCGCTTGAAGGTTACAACGTCGCCTACCCGGACCAGGTTCCGCACTTCTTCTTCAGGCAATCCGGTGTCAATAAACAAGTCTTCCATCTTGTGGGCTTTTCTCGCCTCTTCAGGTGAAGTGAGATGGGGCGGTTTCACCCCGATTACGCCTGTCAGCGGCCTCTTACCGTACACAATCACTTCATGGGCAGGCAAAACCCGCTGATCCACACCGCCTACAGGGGCAAACTTGAGGAAGCCGCCTTCCTCAATCTTGGTTACAATCAGCCCGATTTCGTCCATATGTCCTGCAAGCATTATCTTAGGCCTGGGCTGGGGACCTTGCCCATACTTCACTCCTATGACGTTGCCGAGCACGTCCACCTGGACTTCATCTACCAGGCCTTCCATTGCATCTCTTGCCACTGATGCAATGTCCATGAATTCAAATCCCGACACCCCGTGGGCCAGCGAGGCCGTCTTAAGGAACTCTCTTACGTCCAATCGCCTTACCCTCCTAACCAACGTTTGTTGTATGATTAACATTCTTTGGAACTCCAAACAATCCTGCCGGTACTCAAGCTAGCACAACAGCTTTTCCGGATAATTGCTCAAAGGTCTTGTAGCTTACTCCTTCAAGATCCCTGCCCCAGGGGTCAAAAGCTCTCTTAGGAAGTGTTACCGCACCAAACTCAGAACCCTGGCCGGCGATTTCACTGTACGCGGCGAGAAAGTCCCTGACAGTAAGAAGGCCGGCAGCTTCGATATTGCCCCCGAAGAACAATGAAGGTACCCCTTCAACAGCCGTCGTTAGTCCACGTAGTTCAAGTGCATCTTCGATAACCGGTTTTGCCAGTGCTGAGGTAAGCACAAGCACCCGCCTGCGTTTCACCCTGGATTCCCGTTCCCATTCAAACCATGCTTCAAGATCCAGGTCGTCATACATCACAAGCCCTGACGGCTGAAACCTTTGTTTGTTGATCACAGTCTCATAGAGGACACCCTGCCTGTCATAAGCTACCCGGGGCTTCTCGTGATCCCTTATCAGCTCGAAGGCTTCAGTCCGTGTCATCACTCGCCGCCTCAGCACTTCGGTGATCACGTCCCCAGGCCTGATTCCAGCTCTCCTTGCCGGCGACCTGGGCAACACATGCTCAACCACAGGGGTTACCGATGTTATCCCCGGAGGTTCAAACAGTACCGGGATTTTGAGATCCTTCTGCAGGTCTTGACTGAAACTCCTTGCTTCATCCACGTCGAACGAAGCTGCGTCCTTCCACAGGGGGTGGAGCCGGGAAAACCCAGGCGACATTATCCGTATGGACCACGCGCCTGACTCTTTCAAGAAGCTTGCAGTATTACTCACGTCGTCCCATCCGGTCACAAAGGGCAGTGCGACTATGCTTCCTTCAAACCTGACTTTCCCGCCAAGGCCCTCCACATTCCGCAAGGTGCTTTCAGGCTGTTTATCCCCCATGACCTGTTCCCTGTGGCCCACGGTGTTAAGGGATACCATGAGTTCAACCTCTAGTTCTGAAAGCAGCCCAATGAGTTCTGGATTAAGCAATGAAGCGTTGGTTGTGACCCTGATGATCCTGTCAGGGTAGTGTTGCCGCAGGAGCTTGAGGATTTGCGGAAACTCAGGATGGGTAAGAGGTTCGCCCTCGGTAATCCTTGTGACCGACTCACCTATGACGATAGGCCCCCGGGAGCCTGTGAGCCACAATATGCTATCTTCAATCTCCTCCAGGCGCCTGGGAGGTATGGTAAACACCTCGCACGTCTCAGGATTGTAGGCGTTAGAGCAAAAAATACACTGCATGTTGCAGCGAGAGGTAAGGGGTAGTATGCCTTGCATCTGGGCATGATACAGCAGCGCTTCCATGGATGGGGGCGGTGTACGGGCAAGCTGCATCATATATCCTCCCCCCAGGACTGCAGCTCAAGACCGGCTGAGCACTCCATCAACAAGTTCTCCTTTTGAGGCCGGCTGCTGCCTGTCATTTGGTACTTGTAGTAACCTGCTGCTGCGATCATGGCGCCATTATCTGTACATAGTTCCCTTGGAGGCACAAACAACGGGATGTCCAGCTTTGCGGCCAGTTCCTGGCTTTTCCGCCTGAGCAGCATATTGGCAGCAACCCCGCCTGAAATGGCAAGGCTCCTGGCGCCTGTTTCCCTGATCAGTTCTTCTACGGGATTCAGCAGCTGATCCACTACGCCTTTCCTGAAACCGGCAGCCAGGTCACGCTTGAACTCTTCAGTCTTATCGCCTGCCTCAAACTCAAGCAATGCCCTGGTCTTGATGCCTGAAAAGCTGTAATCATATTTTGAACCGCGGATTCTTGGCAAAGGAAACGGGATCTTGTCCGCATCGCCTTTTTCGGCCAACCGGTCCAGATAGGGGCCTCCGGGAAACCCAAGCCCTATCTCCCTGGCAACTTTGTCAAACACTTCGCCTGCCGCATCATCCCTGGTTTCAGCCAGCACAGTGAAACGCCCGTGGGATTCCATCAGGATCAGCTCAGAATGGCCTCCTGACACTACCAGGTTGAGCGCGGGGAACTCAGGCAGCGTCTCTCCAAGGAAGTTAGCATATATGTGCCCTGCGATATGGTGAACGTCAATCAAAGGCACCTGCGCAGCGTGGGCCAGACCCTTGGCAAAACCGACCCCTACCAGCAACGAGCCCAAAAGGCCCGGACCGTTTGTAACAGCTATCAGATCAATATCGCTTAGGGCCACACCTGCCTGCTCAAGGGCTTCACTGCAAGCAGGAATCAGCACCTCTAAGTGTCTTCTTGAAGCGATTTCAGGCACAACCCCTCCAAATTTTGCGTGGAGGTCGGTCTGGGAAGAAACAATGTTCGATAAAAGCTGCCGGCCGTCTCTTACAACAGCGCACGAAGTATCGTCGCAAGACGTATCAATTCCAAGTATGAGCATGCCATCACCTCTCAAAGCTTATCCCAATTATACCCTGAAATCTCCGGGTCAGTGCCAATGGTTTGATTGCGGCCGGCGGACCAACAGGCATGGATCATTCAAGGCACAAATCGAGCAAGGCACAAATCCAGGCTCAACCCTGGGCACGTCCCATACAGTATTGACACACCGGGGCATTCGTGAAATGTTTAAGTGAAACGTGTGAGAGGACCTGTGACATCAGATTTCATTGGATAGCGGGGTAGGTAGAATGCATTTTGCAGATAAGCTTATGGCGCGGATCAAAGAAACCGGATCGCGGGTTGTGATTGGCGTTGACCCTGATCCAAGGCGGCTGCTCGGGTCAGATTCCGAATTCAGGGCAGCATTCCCAGGCAAGCCTGACGGATACCTGTTAGACGCTTTCTGTTCAACAGTCATCCAAGTAGCTAAGACTTACGCCTGCGCAATCAAGCCCCAGGCCGCCTTCTTCGAAAACATGGGGATGCTTGGGTGGAAATCCCTCTCTCTGTGCATACAAAACGCCAGGAAGCATGGTATACCCGTGATCCTTGACGCCAAGAGGGGTGATATAGGCCACACTGCAAGCGCCTACGCCAAAGCTTATCTGAATCCTGAATCTGAGTTGTTTGCCGACGCACTCACGGTAAATCCCTATCTCGGTCCTGACACCCTGGAGCCTTTCATGAACATGGCCAAACAAAACGGCTGCGGGCTGTTCGTATTGGTGAAAACGTCGAATCCAGGTTCTCATGCGTTGCAGGACCTCAAGGTCCTGGATGAGCATGGTAGACCTTCTATCACTGTGGCGGAAAAAGTCGCCCAATGGGTAAGTAAACTCGGAAAGTCACACATAGGCAAGTCCGGATTTTCAAATATAGGCGCAGTGGTAGGAGCTACTTACCCGGAGCACCTGGAAAAGATGAGGCAGCTTATGCCGCAGTCTATCTTCCTTGTACCCGGTTACGGCGCCCAGGGCGGAAGGCCGGATGACGTAAAGGCAGCATTTCATCCTGACGGTACAGGGGCTGTGGTTTCATCCTCCAGGGGCATAATCTTCGCCTATGAAAACCAACCCGGATTGAGCCAAGACGGCATCTTTGAAGCAATGGCAAGAGCAGCCGGAAAAGCCAGGGACGACATTAATGCGGTAGCTCTCTCTTGAGGCTACATCATCCATTTGACTTCGTCTTCCTGAGGGGAGTCAGGGCTCAAGTCGTCCTTCCACATGATAATTGCATCTTCATTGGTGTCAGAATAATAGCCTTTCCGTATGCCCCTGTCCTGAAAACCGAGTTTCCTGTAAAGGTTCTGTGCCCCGTAGTTAGAAAATCTCACCTCAAGGGTCATCTTAGTAGCGCCCAGCTCCCTGGCCTTCCTAAACGCGAATCTCAACATCTGTTCGCCGATTCCTTGCCGCCGGAATTTTGGGTTAACGGCTATGTTTGTGATGTGGGCTTCATCGAAGAACACCCACATCCCGAAATAGCCCACAAGCATCCCGTCAATACGGGCTGTGAAGTAGTGGGCATATAGATTTGCAGTAAGTTCAGAATGGAAAGCATTCCTCGACCACGGCGTTGGATACGACTGGCGCTCGATTTCAAGCACTTCGTCAAGATCCCTTGGGGTCATCTTACTGATAACCAATTTGTCAACGTTAATCAACTCGGCCACCCTTCTTTGCCTTGCGGGCAAGCACCACTTCCGCCTGGGATTTCCGGTAATAATCAGGAAGCGCTGAAGACGCGTCTACCACGTTGCCTTCCAGGAACATTTCCAGGCCTATCAGGCCCAATATCCCTGGCACCGGCAGCCTGAGATGGGTGTCAACCGGCCTGACACCCTCTATTCCCGCTTCACCGGCCATCTTAGAAAACTGCTCTGCAGCATCTCCTGTAATCCACACAGGCAGCGAAGGAGTACCGCCCAAATAGTCCAAGAACCGGTTTGAATCTACGGCGGTTGGAGGCACAAGCTCATCAAAACCTGACCTGGTCCGGGAATCCCCTGCTGCCTCAGGTGCTGCCTTCTCATACAAGGCGCACACAGTCTGGCTTCTGGCTCTCCCCTGCACTATACCAACCCTCGGATAAGATGCGCATTGCCTCAGGTAAACCTGGAATGTAGGCACCTTGGCAATAGGCTTATCCAAGGCAAAAGCCAGTCCTTGGGCAATGGCAAAGCCTATCCTCAGCCCGGTAAAAGACCCGGGGCCGGCAGACACCGCCAGGCAATCCAGGTCTTCAGGGTTCCAACCAACCGTCTCCAGTGCCTGTATGTAAAGGGGAACCAACATCTTTGAATGGATCATAGGTTCTATGACTGTAAACTCACATCGTATGCCTGTATCGTCTACAAGCGCCACTCCAAGAAGTTCTGTGCTTGTTTCTATGGCTAGGACCCTAGCCGTTTTCGTTCCTGTGTCTCCAGATAGTTTCAATAACTTCTACCCACCTTGCCTCGCTGGTTTCAAGGGTGATCCTGCACTTATTCTCTGATTTCACCGGTCTGGAATCCAAACACTCCTCGTGAAATCCGATGTTTACTTTCAATGTCGAGTCAGGCAAAGCTTCACCTGCACGTTCGGGCCACTCTATGGCTACGACTGCAGAATCGTCAATATCATAGAGCAGGCCTGACTCTAAGATGTCTTCCTGGGTCAGCCTGTAGAAGTCAAAATGATGTAGCACAAGCCTGCCCCGGTAAATCCTTTCCAGGACAAAGCTTGGGCTCTTTACATGTTCCTGTATGCCAAGCCCGGCAGCAATCCCTTGTACCATTGTGGTCTTGCCCGCCCCCAGGGACCCGGCCAGCAGGATTACCTCACCGCCCTTAAGCTGCTCTCCCAGGAGTTTTCCGAGACACCTGGTCTCTGACGGAGTTTCTACAACCAAAGTGCGTTTAGCTGTCTTGTTTTCCTGATGCATCAAACAGTGTCCTTTCACCTGCACAACTCTGCATGCTTTTGCTTGAGGCTCAAGAAATCCTCCCAAATCAGCCGTCTCTTGTTCCTTTCGTCCCTCAACACAGCAGCAGGATGAAACGTGACAAGATAGCTGATTCCATCCTTCTCAAACCATTTTCCCCTGTCCCTGGTAACCCTCAATCCAGGATTTATCAAAGTTTGAGAAGCCAGGGCTCCTAAGGCCACTATGATCTTGGGGCGGATTATCCTGATCTGCGCCATGAGATTTGGAAGGCACGCCTGTACCTCGTCTGGCGAAGGGAGCCTGTTCCCAGGCGGCCGGCACTTGACTATGTTGGCAATGAACGTTTCTTCTCTTGAAAACCCGTGGGACTTAAGCATCAGATCCAGAAGTTGCCCCGCCCTGCCGACAAAAGGCCTTCCCATTTCGTCTTCTGTCTTCCCAGGACCTTCCCCGACGAACATTATCTCAGCTTCCGGGTTGCCCTCGCCGAACACTACACCCCTGGCTCCTTGCCTTAGGGAACATTGCCTGCACTTAAGCACAAGCTGCCTCAGGAGAGCAAGGTCGTCAATTCCTGCAAACCGGTCCCCGGCAGGTGCTTTCGCCTCCAAATCCCGGGACAACTCCTGGCCAAGGTCCGGTTTACAACCGGTAGTCTCCTGCTGCTCCGGAAGCCTTCGTGCGCCTGGATCAGTTACAGGGGTCAATCCGTCAAACAGTGTACCCTGCCCGGGCACAGATTCGCCTCCGAACAACGAGCGCTGGAACACGCCGGGCTTACTCTTCACCTGGGTCAACTCCTTGTTGCTTCGCTTCTTGCTGCAACCTAGCCAGCCGGTTCTGTATGATATCAGGGTACTGCCTGACCAGGTTCATGTTGCTGTTCAGGTGCTCCTGGTATTTCCCGGCCAAGTCCGGATCAACCTGACTGAGAGCTTCATGTATGGCCCTGCCCATAGCTGCAGCTTCCTCGCAATCAGGCTGGCACGGGAAGAAGTCCTTGGTGAAATACGCATGTATGTCCACATCTTCGGGACGGTCAGAATGGGCAATCTGGTATGAAGCCCTCACCTCAGGACTCAATACCCCTGAATTCCTGTCAAAGATGTACCTTTCTATGCAGCAAACAGGGAATCCAAGTATTTCCCCGGCTTTCCGCAAGAAAGCAGCATTATGTTCTTCAGGGAACACCCGGAATGAGCCGTCTGAGGAGGGATCAGGATGCTTAGCGTAAGCATACCTTATGTCTTTCCTGAGATCCTGAAGCTCCTCAAGTTCAACGGCGACATCGTCGTCGTTGAAGATGTAAATCTCCCGTATAGTCGGTCGTGCTTCTAATTCTTTCCACTTCAATCCCCATCTATCGATCCAGTCCATGTACACTTGGTACGATCTGGACTTCTCAACGACATCGCTGTATATATCGCTGAGCAGCTGCAAGCGGAAACGCAGGTCCTGTGCCTTATTCTTCTTCCGGCGCATAGTAGCCGCCCTGCTCTTTAGATAATCGGTAAGCGATTCGCCGGGAAGCCTCTGTCCTGCCATCTTCTGCCGGAACCTGTCGTCGATAGTGGCACCTAGGATACCGGCATCAGGCAATTCAGCAGGCATGATGATTTGGGCTGCTTTTCTCAGACCTAATATCACAGGCAGGAAATCATCAAACTTGGCCCGGAGAGGAATCACATGCTCATTCATAAATTCGAGATATAATTGCTGGTCCATGGCTCTTGTAGGCTGTCAGAAGGAAGCCTACTTCATCGTTCCCCCTTTCTCTACAATGTTCACATCGAGTGCTTAACTTTGTTCTTCACCCAAACATCTTATCCCTTTATCTTATAGCAAAACACTTCCGGGATAACGTACACATAACTCAGTATTGCCATTGGATGCCAAAAACAAAAGGAGAGGATTATCCTCTCCTTTTACTTCTACATTGACAGTCCGCGTGCTAGCTTTCGATTATCTCCACGTTGGCCCTGGGCACAGTTACAATCGTGCCGTCTTCCAACTTAGCCCTCAGAATTCTAACCCGGGCTTCTGACTCGATTACCTCAAGCTCAGGCGGCAGTTCGACAATTTCAGCCAGCATACCGAAGTAAGGCTCCCTGATGATACGAATTGGTGTTCCAGGTACAAGTCCCTTGGTAAGGTCCAGACCTTCATCGTCGCCCTCAGCTTCATAACCGGGCACAATGATCTCAGGACGCATTACTCCTGCACGGATCTGGGTTGCCCCGTTGATCGACGCCTTGAAGCCGTTAAGTTTCTTGAGCAACACGAAGGTCCGGTCTGCCATCCTCATCCTGCCGAAACCTTCGGTGATGATTACGGTAACCGGGATATCTTCATGCCCTGTAATCGCTACACCAATGTCGAAGCCGAGGTATTCGATTAGTTCGGTGTCGATTATACCGCCGGCCACAATTCCCTTTGCGCCTACTTCTCCGGCTTTCTTAATCGCCTCAGCCGTAACCAGTGAGCCGCCGACCAGGATCTTATCCTTGTCATCAGGCCTGACATTGGAAGCATCCAACACATCGTTGGGGTCTTCCACCGCGACCCTGATGACGCCCTGGGTTTCTCCGCCTACGCCAAAGATGCCCTGTATAAAAGCGCCTTCCGTTCTTACAACAACCCCTTCTTTGGGGAGAACTCCCTCGACGATTCCCTCTATATAGGCATCTATCTCAATGGGAACCGGGGGTTCACGTAAGGTGACCTGCCCGGTAACTGTTGAGATCATCTCAATGGCCCCGTCTGTGGGCGATTCAACATGGTGCCTGATCAGCCCGAAAAACGACTTGTACTCCGCCAGGAGTTCACCTTTCTTGACAAAGTCCCCTTCGGACTTCTGCATGAAATCAGCGATATCATCAGGGTCGACGCCCAGGATATTTGCCACGTTAACCGCCTGCGGGTTACCGGGAATGTGCGTTTTCGCAACAATAGTGTCTGGCGAAACCGCCTGTCCTTTCTCAACCAGCACTTCGCCGAGGATAGGAAGGCGGCGCGTCTTGGTGATCACCGCTCTTTCAGTTACTTTGAGACCAGGTGTATATGCGTGTGCCATTTATACCTTCCCTCCTCTAAACCTCAGCATATTTCTTGAGCGATTCCGCAGGATACATATTCATCGCAAGGAACCACTCTACCAGCTTGGCGTTCCGGGCTCTCACATCTTCGGGCAGGGCAAGCGGGCGTCCCCTGCAATCGATGATGACCCCAACCACACCGCCGTTGACATCTTTCTTGACTTCATGTCCATAGCCCCTGCCTGCATCAAACTGCCGGGACGGCCGGATCATTGCTAATGCAACTGTGTCTTCGGGAACCGGGATAACTTTCACGGAACCGAAAGGCACAGACTCTTCATATGTCTTGCCGTCAAATTCAAGGGTCACTTCCAGACAAGGAGCGCCGAACTCAGCTTTGCCGTTGGGGCCTGCAGCTGCAATTGCCGTTCCAAGCTTGACTAGGCAGTCCCTGTCAAACACCTGCATGGAAGCTTTCGGATGGATAGATGCCAGGATACCCAGCTGCGGCATCATGAAGATTGAGTCAACCGCCAACATGGTTGTTGCCTCTGGCTGGAAAGCGTCCATAAGCATCATAGCAGCTTGTGCACGCCTGGGTGCGTGGGACAGACATCCGCCTGAGCCGATAAGCATGCCAAGCTCAGCCATGTCGATGTATGTCTCGTCACTTCCAGTCTGTTCGAAGGTATCTCCAATGGTCCTCTGCCTGTGTACGCCTCTAAGCCCCACTGCCAAGCTCTTGTGGTGCTCGAAAGCAAGACGCAAAGCTTCCCTTGCAATAGCTTGTTCGATGATAAGCTCGTCCAGAGTCTGCGGGATAGTGGTGGGACGGATCATCTTATTCCTGATCCTGTTCCTAAGAGCTCCTTCTTCAATGGAGAACGGAATCCATCTCATGATATTCCGCACACCTGCTTCGAGAAGCACGTTGCAGATAGAGTAGCTCATACCCAGGTTAGCTGAAACGGTTCTATTGAAGAACTCGCCAAACACTGAGAATACGTCAGTGGTTGCGCCACCTATGTCAACCCCTATGACGCTCATGTCATATTCCTGTGAAGTAGTCTGCATGCAAGCGCCAACTGCACCAGGAGTGGGCATAATGGGTATGGGGGTCCACTGCATAAGCTTGTTGTAACCAGGCGCCTGGGCCATAACGTGCTCCATGAAAAGGTTGTGAATCTCTTCCCTTGCAGGCCCAAGCACTTCGGTCTCAAGCACAGGCCGCAGGTTGTCCACGATTCTAAGGTCGGTCTTCTCACCGAGGATATTGCTGATATGTGTCCGGGCCTGCTTGTTACCGGCGAAAATAATGGGCAGCTTGTACCCGATACCAAGCCTCGGCTTGGGTTCCGCAGCTGAGATGAGCTCACCGATTTCAGCTACGTGAGTGATGGTGCCGCCATCAATTCCTCCTGAAAGCAGAATCATGTCAGGCCTTAGCTGCCTGATCCTCTGGATCTTCTCATGGGGCTTCCTGCCGTCGTCTACTGAAATAACGTCCATTACGATAGCCCCGGCACCCAGGGCAGCCCGGGCGGCAGATTCGGCGGTCATAGTCTTAACCACACCTGCTACCATCATCTGGAGGCCGCCACCTGCAGATGAGGTTGACATGTAGATGTCTACCCCTGAGCCGTCAGGTTGCCTTGGTGTGATTACTCCCTGTTCGTTTAGGAATGTCTTACCGGTAAGTTCTTCAATTTCCCTGATAGCATTCCTAGCACCCATTGTAACGTCTTCAAAAGGCGCCTCAACTGTTGTGGGAGCTTCTCCCCGCACGACCAGGCGGTATTCGTCGCCGGTTTTTTCGATAAGAATAGCTTTGGTCGTTGTGGAACCACAGTCGGTAGCTAACACAGAGTTTATCTCTCTGTCTAGCTCAAACGCATTCTTTTGCTCCTGCACTAAGTCTTCCCCTCCCTCACTGGCACCATGACACAATAAGACTACTTGGATCAATTACGACATCCGCCGCGAAAAATCCTCTTACATCAGATCATTTTTCAGCGTCTGTGTCTTGTGATTCCATCTTTAACGCATCATCAAGCATAGATGTTCCTGATTCTTTCTGCTTTGCTACTCTTTTCAAAGCCTTCTGCTTTTTTCTTTCTTCCTCCTCTTCCATAGCGATAGCTTCAATTCGCTGAATCAGAAGCTCTACATTCTTCCTATCATCAAAAAAGTACGCATAATCTTCAAAAGTCTCGAAGAACACACCAATCATCGGTGAAAAAAAGTGCATAAGCTGGCCACCTATATAACTCAGGGGCTTGTTCATTTCCAAGAAGAAAATCGCGGGAACCGCCAGGCCGTACTGCTTTACCTTCTGCGCAATCGCTTCCACCAGCTCATCCCGCTGCTTCTCGTCAATAGGCTCGCGGAAGTTAAGCATCCGTTCACCTCCCTGTCGATAGCATTGTCTCTATTTTACAATATTTCAACCAACTTATCGAAACCTAAAAATACCACAGCAGACAGCAAGCAGCCTGGATACCCATAACCAGGCACCATGAGCTGCTTGCCGCTATATTGCTCATAATAACTCTACATTAGCCCTGGGGACCACCACTTCATTCCCGTCCCTAAGCGCAACTTTGACTACAGGAACTCTGGCTTCAGTCTCGATTGCCACAGGCTCCCTGATGATCTCGCAAATCCGCCCGGTAGCCCCGAAATAGGGTTCGTTGATGATCCTTACATCCATTCCTACCCGCAAGTCAGGATCAAACTGGACAGGTTTGGCAGGCTCATCCTCAAAATCCTCAAAAGGAGCGATGATTTCAGGCCTTATGGCCCCTGCCCTAATCTGGGTTGCACCGTTAATCGAAGCCATCCTTCCTTCAAGGGAAGCCAGGATCTCAAATGCTTCCTTCCGCATTGAGAGGTGGCCAAATCCCTCCATCAGTATAACAGTAATGTCAATATCCTCCTGGCCGGTTATGCCCACGCCAAGCTTGACTCCAAGGGATTGGGTCAGGTTAAAGTAGTTGACCGTTCCTGTGATTACTCCCTTTACTCCGATATCAAGCGCCCTGGAAAGGGCTTCGTTGGTGGCGAAAGATCCCCCGACGATGATCTTATCTCTGCAATCCTCCGTAATCATGTCTGCTTCAAGCACCTGATCGGGGCTGCTACAAAGCATTTTGAGTTCACCGTAGGTCTCCCTGCCCAGCCCGAACACCCCGTTGAGGCGGACTCCGGTAGTGTCAACTATACATCCCCGGTTCTCAATAATCTGAGAGACAGTGCCTTGTACGTATGCATTTACCACGACCTCTTTGAACGGCCTGGCAATTGTCACTTTGCCTGTCTCGGTACAAATCTTAGATATGATTCCTGATACGGGAGCTATCGCAGTCTTGGTGAAGAACGCCTGGGCTTCGCCCTTCTTGGCGATCATCTGGCCCTTCTTGACTTCTTGACCTACCTGCCTCAGCATGTGGTTTGGAAGTTCTTCAGGTTTGCACTTGATCTCGAAAGCCACGTCGAAGGTTATAGGCGGCTCTTCCCGTCCAAACTCTTCCCTGATAGTAATCCTTCCTGAACGGCTAGACACATCCTCGATTACACCGTCTGTAGGTGACCCAATCTCTTTCCTGCCGTACAGACCTTGTTCGGCCCTGGCGATAATGTCCTGGGTCTTGACGCGGTCGCCCACATTTTTCAGCATGCATTTGCCAAGTTCCGAAGGTTCTATACCCAATAGCCTGGCTGCTGGGATAACCCAGGGAATACCGGGCCTGAGCGCTATCTTGGCAACAGGTGTATCAGGTAATACCCTGTCTCCCTTCTTAACAAGGACTTCCCCTGGCAGGGGTAGCCGCCTTACTTTTCTTATAAGTTCTATCCGGCCCACTTGACTATCTCCTGAATAAACCGAAGAGACCGCCACGTTTCTTCCCTCCTTGTGTGTCTTCCTCTTTAGCCGGGAAGCGCTTCTGCAGCTCGTAAACAGGCTCCATGGGATAAGCGTTCATAGTTTCAAACCACGAAGTCAGTTTCTTGATCCGCTCGGAACCGCTCTCGGGCAACTCTATAGGACGGCCCCTGCCATCTAACACGATTCCCACGAGCCCTCCGTGAAGTTCAGTTTCAAAGATAGTACCCCTGCCTGCACCCACATCTATACGCCCGCCGTTAGGTACAAGCTTGCATGATACAGTGTCGCCCACTTCCAAAGAAATCACCTTGAGATCACCTGCTGTGATCTGGTGCTCCTGGACCTCTCCGCCGGGCATGGCAATGTGAATGGTAGCCAAAACACCGTTCCTGGGTGCAGGACCGACAGGCGCCACGACTGTACCAAGCCTCACCAGACAGTCTTTATCAAACACCTCAGCAGCAATTTCCGGATATACAGAAGAAAGTACTCCAAGGTGAGGCATCATGAAGATAGAGTCCACAGCTAACTGTGTGACGCCTTCAGGCTGGAAAGCATCTATGAGCATGAGTGCAGCTTGCTGCCGCCTGGGGGCATGTGACAGCACACCGCCTGAACCCACCAGCATGTCAAGCTCCATCATATTGATAATGTCACGTCCGGAAGCTTTTGTAACCCCGGACTCGCGGCCAAATCCTACTTTTTCTTCCTCGACTTTTTTCGCAAGGCTCTTGTGGTGTTCAAAACTCAACCGCAGGGCTTCCCTTGCAAGCGCGTGCTCGACCACAAGGTGGTAGACGGTCTGGGGTATTGTGGTGGGCCTAACCATCTTGTTGGCAATCCAGTCTGAAATCTGGGACTGGTCCATGCTGAAAGGCACCCATCGCAGGATATTATCGAAACCTGCCTCCTCAAGCACATTGCATATTGAATAGCTCATTCCCAGGTTCGCAGACACTGTCCTGGTAAAGGTATCTTCGAAGTTGGAAAATACGTCAGTTGTCGCCCCGCCAATATCCACGCCTATAATGCTTTGGTTGTTCTGTTCGGCCAGAACCATGATGAGTTTTCCCACAGCGCCGGGTGTGGGCATAATCGTTGTATCCACCAGTTCCATGAGTTCACCGTATCCGGGAGCTTGAGCCATCACGTGGTTCATAAAGAGATCATGTATGGCTTCCCTGGCGGGCCCAAGGTTCTCAATGTCGTGACGCGGCCTGAGATTTGGGACCAAATGCACGTCCATTGTATCTCCACATATTTGCATCACAATATCCTGGGCGTCTTTGTTGCCCGCATAAATAAGGGGCAGCTTATAAGTAGCACCAAAGCGAGGCTGGGGGTTAGCCTGTTTGATAATCTCTGCAATCAACGCCAGATATGCAACAGAACCTCCGTCTACGCCGCCTGACACCAGGATGATGTCAGGACGCAGCTCAGTGATTCTGGTTATTTGCTCTGATTGTGATCTTCCGTCGTCTACTGATATGACATCAAGCACTACCGCCCCTGCGCCTAGGGCTGCCCTATGAGCTGAACTGGCACTGATAGACTTAACCAGGCCAGCCACCATCATCTGAAGCCCGCCTCCGGCCGAAGACGTAGAAACGTACATATCTACACCTTTTTGGCCGTCTTTCGGCCTAATCAGGTTACCTTCCTCATCAAGAAGTGGCCTGTCTATTAGTTCTTCTACCCGCCTTATAGCTTTCTTCACACCGATCATCACGTTTTCCCATGGGGCTTCCACTGTCGTGGGCATTTCGCCGCGGGTGACCAGCCGGTATTCATCGCCTATCTTCTCAATAAGAATAGCTTTGGTGGTAGTAGAACCAACGTCTGTGGCCAAAATAGACTCAACTCTTCTGTCTTCCATACCAGATCCCTCCTTGCTCCCCCTGTCACCAATCAAAAGTCAACCAAAGGCCAATCAAAGATCAAAAAACAATGCCCTGATAAAAGCCATTCTGGAGGCAGTGTAGTGCTGATTAGTCTTTCGAGCGTAATCTGCGGATGCGCCTAATCGCTGATCGCAGCCCGCCTTTTTCTTCCTTCGCCTTCTGATCTGTAGACAGTGCTTCATCGAGAGGCTTCAATTTAGAGCTGACTATGCGAAGGATTTCATCTTTGTTAGAACCGTCTTGGTAATAGTAGAGAAAGATCCCCTCCTTCATACGTCCCCTGAAAGTCCGTATATCATGTGTAAGGAGCACACCGTCGGGAAACTCCCTATAGGCCATAAAAGCATTCCAAGGACGGATATCCCGTGCCAGGAACGTCCGGTAGCCCACTTTTTCCTCGGTAAGGATGAATGTGACGGGAAAGAGATACGGAGCCAGGCGATTAAGGAATATCACTGAGATAACTGCTACAAAAAACAACTGGGGTACCGCCCAGTACGCAATGGCTATAGACCCGATAAACGAAGCAATAACGAAAACGGCAACAAGGGGCCTTCTAGGCAGAAGCCAATTTATCCACCTGTAGAGTTCCACATCTTCCTTAGCTTCTTGTTCCTCCTCAACAGGAGCAATCTCCTTGGCCTCATCCTTGGCCTCCTGCTTGACCGCTCCTGGAGCTTTTTCCCGGGGTCTCAGGCCTCTTAGATAAGACGGCCTTCCGGCGGGTCTACCCGGTTGGCTTTGCTCCGCTTGGCTATCCTTGTTTTTCCGCGGCATTACAAACCTCCCTGAGAAATTGCTTCTTAAACACCATTCGACGATTTTTCAATTTATCCTGCCGTAAACCACAGAGTACACCTGTCAGGCGTTCCAGCCTTTTATGATATCAAGCACCATACTGACAGGCAGCGCCATTCTGGTATTGCCATCCCGGCCTTCCATAGTTTCTGCAGCAAACAACGAATTAAGGATGGCTTCTTCAGTGGCTTCAACTGAGGCAGCAAAAATCCTGCCGAGTTCCTGGGAATCATCCCGCAGCCATTTGCCGGCAACAAAGGGTGACGGGTCTTTATGGGGCACGCGGTTGGCCGTGGAAAATGCTACGGCGAAATCGCCGCTTCCGTTCTGAAAAGTGGAGCCTATCCGCGCCAGCCCACCTCCGCACCTCTTGGCGATCCTGTGAAGCTGCCTGTCTGAAACAGGCACATCAGTTGCCAGCACAATCACTATGGAACCAGGGGGAGCTTTACGCTGCATCCCCAAGCGTTTCTCCAGTTCTAACCCTACTGGGATTCCTGATACCCTCAGTTCTTTCATGCTGCCGAAGTTGGACATAACCAACACGCCTACAAACCAACTGTTTTCACCAATTTCTACGCATCTGGAAGATGTACCTATGCCCCCTTTGAAACCAAAGCACGACATTCCGGTACCGCCCCCCACGTTGCCTTCAGTTACCGGCCCTGATGCGGCTTGATTCAGCGCTGACAATACGTGATGTTTTTTCACGTGCCTTCCCCTGATGTCATTGAGGAATCCGTCGTTGCATTCAAGCACCAAGGGATTCACAGTACCGGTGGTCACACCGATGTCAGGGTTGAGTTCCAGCATATATTCACAGAGGGCATCCCAAGCCTGGCCCACGCTCAAGGTATTGGTGAGCACGATAGGGGTCTCAATAACTCCCAATTCCTGGACTTGGGCAATACCTGTAGCTTTGCCAAATCCGTTTATGACATAGACAGCTCCCGGTACTTTCTCCTGGAATATATTGCCTGGATGAGGCCTGATTGCGGTTACTCCTGTTCTTACAGGCCCTTTGCCTGGAACAAGGGGGCCTTCACCTTCTATGATGGTCGAGTGCCCTACCAGAACCCCAGGCACATCTGTAATTGCATTGTACGGCCCTGCCGGCAGCGTTCCTATAGAAATTCCAACATCCCTGCATCTAGGCTTGCTTGAACTAATGTTGCAACCTGCCCCGGCTCCATTTGTCATTGCCTGATTCCCCCACTCAATCCTTGAAATTCTTGGCAGCCTCTACTAAGGCTTCGAAAGGCCTTATGAAAACACGGTTATGCTTCCACATGCATTCAGGGTGCCATTGCAGCAGGAGCACAAAATTCTTCCGGCCTTCAACCACCTCGGTAACGCCGTCAAGAGCCCTGCCTGAAACAACCAGGCCCTCTCCAGGATCACGGACTGCCTGGTGATGATACGAGTTGACCGACAGCCGTCTTTCCCCGAAAACCTCAAAGGCCAGTGAATCTTCCTCGATGATCACTTCGTGTGTACCATGCCATCTGGGTGCCTGTTGCTGGTGTTTCATAGCCCCGCCGAGCTGGGAAGGTATGTCCTGGATCAAAGTGCCACCGGCAGCAACGTTAACCACCTGGCATCCCCTGCATATCCCCACAACCGGCATTCCCATGTCCAAGACTCTCCTGGCTATATGCAATTCCAGTTCATCAAGCCTTGGGTTTACACCGCCCAGTTTCAGGTGAGGCCGCTCCCCATACCGGGCCGGGTCAACATCGGCGCCGCCTGGGAACAAAATGCCATCCAGTTTGGGTAGGATTTCATCAGCTTCTTCTTTGCCCACCATAGGTATGGCCAAGGGAATCCCGCCTGCTTCCAGCACAGCAGAAACGTACGTATAGGACACGACAGACGACTCTTTCTCTTCGTTCCAACTAGCTACGATACCAATTACCGGTTTCATTTCTTGTCCTCCCCTTTGAGATTTACTGCCACAAACCAGCCTTACTGCAACTACAGGGGCTTTAACCCCAAGGATATTGCCAAGCCTTCATCCACTTGTGCCATAATGTGGCTGTCAAGCTTAGCTACCCTCTTCTTAAGACGTTTCTTGTCTATTGTCCTTACTTGCTCAAGCAAGATAACTGAGTCGCGTTCAAGATTGGAGAGCTTGGCAGGGAGTTCCACATGAGTTGGGAGCCTCGCCTTTTGGATCTGGGAAGTAATCGCAGAGATGATCACTGTAGGGCTGTACTTGTTTCCAATATCGTTTTGGATGATCAAAACCGGCCTGAATCCACCCTGTTCTGAACCAAGAACAGGGTTTAGATCAGCGAAGTAAATCTCACCTCTTGAAGGCTCCAATCAAGTTTTCCTCCATCTGGCAGATACGTCATGCCGGGAATCATCAGGGGCAAGGGCACTGTACTCGTCGGCAGGTCCCCATCTGGGAAAACAGTCGAAGTCACAAGCGATTTCTTCAGCTAAGAGCCTGTTAATCTCAGCCATTTCCAGATAGCCGTTTATCATCTGCTCCCGCATGTTCTCCTTTTTCACCTTTTCCATGTAAAAGCAACAAGCTTCACGTATAAACAACGAACGGGTCTTATTTGTTTCTACTACTATGTCGTCAATACCTGCCAATATGTCTTCAGGGAATGCTACGACCACTCTTTTCATTCTCGCCAAGATAGGTTCGGCCTCCTTATAGCCGGCCTTCTGACTACTTCTGAAACCGGTCAAATTGTTGTTCTATCAGAGCCCGGGCCTCAGGCAGACATTCAGTAATATCGCCCGCCAATATGCCGTGCGATCCCTTCCGCCTCAGGGCAGCTTCCCCCGCAAGCCCGTGCCAGAAAACCCCCAACCAGGCACTTGAATAAGAAGGGAGCCCCTGGGCAGCTAAAGCGGCGATAACTCCGGTAAGCACATCACCTGAGCCCGCAGTTGCCATGTAAGGCCCGCCTGACGTATTTACAAACAGTTTTCCTGACGGCCCGGCAGTACATGTTCCTGCGCCTTTTAGGCACACAATGCTGCTTGATTGACGCGCCGCTTCCCGGGCGCAACCAGGCCTGTCCCTTTCAATCTCTTCTACACTGACCCCGGTAAGCACTGACATTTCCCCGGGATGGGGTGTCAGGATAAAGTTTCCCTGGATACCAGCCAGATATGACAATCCTCCCAGCTGTTTCAGGGCAAACAGCGCATCAGCGTCTACCACACAGATTTTTTTCGACACTACAGGCAGGATCTCCTTCAGAAACCCTGTCTGAAAATCCCCTCTCCCCCAGCCTGGCCCGATCACCACGGCGCCGGCTTTCTCAAGGTTCCTCCATACTAGGTCAATACACTCTTGCTCCGGGTAAAACACACCTGACGAGCCGCAAGGCACCACCATTACCTCAGGTACCATTGATGCACACACACTGTAAGCTTCACCGGGACAAAGCAAGGTAACAGTCCCTGCTCCTGACCTGAGAGCGCTCTTGGCAGATAGCACCGCAGCTCCCGCCATGCCAACAGAGCCCGCAATTACCAGGACGTGGCCTGACATCCCTTTGTGGTGGTTCCCGCGTCTTGAGGGCAGCAAAGGACCTGCTTCGACAAAGGTGGCAGCTTTGGCAAGAATCTTGATAGGCCCATTACGTTGCCCTTCCATTGCTTCACCTACAAGCCCCCCTTGGCTTGAATCACCATCTTCAGCACAATACCGGGCTACCAGGTCAGGAGGGAAAGCAAGGTTTTCAACAATTAAGTGACCTGCATACATCCTGCCCGGGTAACTCAAGAGCCCTATCTTTGCAAAACCCATGGTGATCGTAAGGTCTGCCTGGATACAGGGATCATAGGCATAGCCTGTGTCGGCTGAAACACCTGAAGGTATATCACATGCAACTACCTGTGCGATTTGTGAAGTGGCCCACCTGATCGCCATATCCATGGGAAACCTGGGGCCACCTTGGCCTCCGATTCCCAGGAGGGCATCGATTATGAGGTCCGGATTACCCAGGGCGTCCAGCACTTCCTGGGGGGACATAGACTCACAGGAAAAAACCTCCACAGGATACGATGCGAGCATCTGGTAGTTCAGATGCGCTTCGTGGGGCAGCCGGTCTTGTTTCCCGAAGAAGCCCACCTTTACATGATGCCCCCTAGCAGCCAAATGCCTGGCAGCGCAAAACCCGTCCCCGCCGTTCTGCCCCTGGCCTGCTAAGACCACAATGTTCTTGCCTCTTACCGGTACTTCCCTTACCGGGATTTTCTCTAGCACGGATTTCTCTACGGGGACTCCCTGTACCAGGGCTTGTTGCACTGTGACTGCTTGTCCCTGGGCTGATGGCCCATTTTCAAGTGTCCCGGGTCGAATCCCGGCCAACCATCTCTCACAATGGTCCGCCAGCGCTCGGCCTGCGTTTTCCATGAGGATAAGGGCGGAGACGCCCAAGCGTTGAACCATGTTATCCAATTGGCGCATTTCAGCTGCAGAAACGATAATCATGCAACCAACTCCTGCCTGACTCCTGGATTTTGCCGGATTCTGCAATGAAACAGCTTGACCCATATTCCGGTAAGCCGGAACTACACTGTTATTCGCGGCCTGGTTAGGCCGGCGGCACGCCCGGCTTCTAAGTAACCTTCGACGGGGCTTCAAGTCTTGGGAATCCCAACTGCAACGGCGACAGCTATCTCCCCGTCATGGGTGATAGAAACCTGTATGTGCGCCAGTTTGTGCCGCTCCATGAGTTCCAGCGCCCTGCCCCTTAGTTTGGCTATAGGCTGCCCAGACCCGTCGCGGTCTATTTCGATGTCGGTCCACGGTACATGAGGCCACCCCTTACCAAGCACCTTCATTACCGCTTCCTTGGCAGCTATACGCCCTGCGAACCGTTGGTACCGCCGGCATGGCCGGGCCGCAGCCAAACAGTATGTCGCCTCATCTTTGCTGAAAAGCCTTTGAACAAATTGCCGGGGCCTCTTTTCGTACATCTGCTTCACGCGGGATACAACTACTACATCCAGGCCTACACGAAGGGGTCCGAGCTTAACCACATCCATCACGCCTTTCATATATATTGCAGTCGAAACAGGGCCCTTTGTCAATTAAGTATCGCTATTTGTGAGCAGGAGACGCCTAGCTGCGTATTGAAAACAACATCCGGGTTCTGAGGAAAGCTCTAGGCTAGAGTTAAGCCACAAAGACAGGAGGAGCACAACTATGGGCCAGATTCCTGTTGAAGTCCGTGACGAAGCTGCCCTGGAAGACTGCAGCGCAATAATTGTCGGCAAGAAAGCCTCGGCAACAGGCGAAGTGCTCTTCGGGCACAACGAAGACGATGCCGGCTACAACGTCATGATGCAGCACCTGGTTCCCAGGGCAACCCATGAGCGGGGAAAACTGCTTGAATTCGAAGCCGGATGCGCCAAGATCCCCCAGGTTGAGCAAACCTGGGCATACCTTTGGTCAGAAACGAGAGCTAGCTGGAAGGCATCTTTCAGCGATACGTTTATCAACGAATGGGGCGTAGCAGTAGCTACTGACAACTGCTCCCCTTCCAGGGAAGACCGCCCTGAGATTACCAACGGAGGGATCGGGTACGGCTTAGGGCACCTTATCGCCCAAAGGGCCAGAACTGCCAGGGAAGGCGTTGAAATAGCAGCAGCGCTGATAGACAAATACGGGTACACAGCGTCAGGTCGCGCATACCAGATTGTGGACAAGAACGAAGGCTGGGTGCTCCAGGTGGTGCAAGGAAAGCACTATGTGGCAAAGAGGGTTCCAGATGACGAAGTGATGTTCATACCCAATTGGTACACAATCCACCAGGTGGACTTGTCAGACAAAGATAACTACATTGCATCGGATGACATCATTAGCTATGCCATTAGCCGTGGCTGGTACAGCCCGCAACGCCAGGGAGACTACAGCGATTTCAGTTTTGCACTAGCTTACCAGGACCCTGAAAAGAATCAGGACGGGAACATGGTGCGCCACAAGAACGCTTTGAGGCTCATCCTCAAACGTGAACCAGAAGACCTGCGGGCGTTTTCGGTGAAACCTCCTGAAAAGCTGGGAGTTGAAGATGTAAAGGCAATCATGCGCACCCACTACGAGGGGACTGATGATGACTTGTCTGAAGGCTACCTCGTAAACCCCCACAGGACAGGCAGACGTACCATTTGCACTTCAACTACCCTTGAGAGTTTTGTGATTCAATTCAGGGAGCAGCCTGAATTCACATGCATATGGCGGACTCTGTTGAATCCGTGTACAAGCCCGTATGTACCCTGGTACCTTGGGATTACTAAGATACCTGCGGGTTACAGTTGGATATCGCCGGAAATGGCCCTGGCAAGTCACTTCAACGTTCCACAAGCTGACCTGTCATACCGTCCCGGCCGTGCGTGGTGGGCTTTCCAAAGCGTCCAAGACCTTGCCGACGCTGCATACGCCGAAGTGCTGCCGGAGATCGAAAAGACAAGGGATGCCCTGGAACAACTGTGGGCGGACTCCCAGTCAGCCTTTGAACGGCAGGTATACGACGTATTCAAGCGCGACCCGGGGAAAGCCCGTGCAATGCTCACGGACTACACCAATGCACAAGCTGGCAAAGCATGGCGTACCTGGAGGGCATTATTTGACCAATTGATGAAGATCTAAGCGGTTGGGGGTTTCAAATTGGAAGCCCCCGACCTGATTTGCTCTGTAATCACTGATTTAAGGTAGTCAACGCACTTGTCAACCATGGCGCTATCCTGTGATTCAACCATTATCCTGACCAAGGGTTCTGTGCCTGAGGGGCGTACCACCACCCGCCCTACGCCTTCAAGGTCCTTGCTTACCTTCCTGACAGCTGCCTGCACCTGGGGCAGGCTCACAACCTTGTCAGGGTACTGGGATTTCACGTTTACCAAGATCTGAGGCGCTTCTTTCACAACCGAAGCCAGTTCCGACAGTCTCCGGCCTGACTTGGCAAGCACGCGTGCCAGGTTCAGGGATGTTAACATCCCGTCACCTGCCGGCAGAATGTCGCCGAAGATAATATGGCCTGACTGCTCGCCGCCCAGAGTATACCCGCCACGTTCCATCTCCTCGAGTACGAAGCGGTCTCCCACAGGAGTCCTGAGCAAGCTTATCCCGCATGAAGCCAGGTACAACTCCAGCCCTAGGTTTGCCATTACCGTTCCTACAACCGTGTTCCCAGCGAGCCGGCTGCTTGCAGCCATATCTGAAGCCATAATCGCCATTATGTGGTCTCCGTTAAGCACATTACCCTTCTCGTCAACGGCTATACACCTGTCACCGTCCCCGTCGTATGCAAAGCCCACATCATAATCGCCCCAGGCTACCTCCTGGGCCAGGAGTGACGGGTTTGTCGAACCACACTCTTGGTTGATGTTGACCCCGTCAGGGCTGCAGTTGATAACCTTCACATTCCCACTGAGAGCCTTCCACACTTCAGGGGCAAGGTAAGATGCAGAGCCGTTAGCTGTATCAATTACAACCCTTAGCCTGGCCATGCCAGCTTCCAAGAAGTTGCTGAGAAACCCGATATAGTCTCTGACCATCCGGCTTCCGTCGATAACCCTGCCAACCTCTGCACCTACCGGCCGGGGGTAGTTGTCGGATTCCCTGAGTATCATGCGGGAAAACACTAGCTCGGTATCTTCTGAAATCTTCCTGCCGTCAGGGCCGAACACTTTGAGCCCGTTATATTCAAAAGGATTGTGGGATGCAGAAATCATCACCCCGCCGCCCATGTTGAAACGGCTCACAACAAAAGAAAGCCCCGGAGTGGTGATCACTCCCAGGCATACTGCATCTCTTCCTGTAGAAGTGATTCCTGCGACAAGAGCTGCTTCCAGCATGCCGCCGGAAATCCTTGTGTCTTTTCCTACGCAAACCGGCTTGCCCGGCGAAAGGTGCAGGCCCACAGCCTGGCCCAGTTTGAAAGCAACTTCACATATCAAATCCTCGTTAGCTATACCACGGATACCGTCAGTTCCGAACAGATTCATCCAAGTACCCTCCGGTTCTTTTCCATTGCCCTGTTACCTACGGCTGTACTGTTGCCTCCTGCTCTTCTGTTAGCTATGGCGTCAGGAGCTCCGGTGTTACCGTTTGGTCAAAGTAAGCTTGACCCGGGCGGGTTTGATGTCCACTTGCAGCATGTCCGGGTCAGTGCCTTCAGGAGTTCGTATCCTGTAGGCAACCACCAGATCTGCAGTACCCTCGGTCCTACCGTAGGCATCTATATATACTGTTATGTCGTCCTTGGCTATTTTATCTAAGATATCGCTCCGTCCTGTAATATCTACATCCACTATCGCAGGGTCGATCTCCCACGCATAGCCCACAGGCGGAGATTCAAGTTGTACGATTACACCTTCGTAGGTCTTGGTGGTGATGTCTTCAACAATTTCAACTGTAATTAGTACACGCCCGTCCTGTACGGTTACCCCCTGGGGCAGATCAAGGGTAGCCTGATGCAGGAAGGTGCTGTCTTTTCCTGTTACGTCAATGGGTTTCGTAGATATATGCCCGATGTTTCTCAGCACCGGTTCAGGAGCCCTTATTTTCACCTGGGCAGGACTGGCTGAAACAGGTCCTACGGCAAATCCGGCCTTTGGTGTACCGCCGACTACAGCCTGTACAGGTACAATCTTTGACGGCGGAAGAGAATTGAGGGGCACGGTAACATGCACCTGATTCGGTTCAATGCTGACTCCCGAGACTTCATTGCCGGCCCCGTCACGGGCTGACAGCTTGACCACTGAGGTTATCGCTTCCCGCGCGCCTGAAATATCCACGATACCTTGAACATACTTGACCCTTTCTACCAACCTCTTAGGCCCTGTAACCCTTACTGTGCCGGTAGAAGGTATAGGCTCTCCCTTTTCAAAGTCTTCGTGGGGGTATCCCAGGGCTTCGATCGCCACTCCAATGTCTGCAGCGGACATTACGTCCACGTGGAAACTGACTAGTTGGGGATTTATTTCCACGATTTTCACACCATAGGGGGCATCAACCGACAATTCAGCGGTGAACATGCCTTCACCGGCCTCAGACAGGTTAGCGACCGCCTTTAGGCTCTCTTCATCGATCTCGTCAAGGGTCCTGGCACGTCCTTCAAAAGTAACATTGACTTTAGGAGGATCAGTCGAAACGATGATGATCTCCTCACTGACTTCCTTGGGGACCACATCTACCGCGAAAATCCGCCTCTCCAAAGGGTTCTTATCGTTAAAGACCTGGACCCAAACGATCAGGGCCAGAATCACAGAGATTATTTTCGCTGTATAATCGTTAGTTATTACCTTCCGAATCATTCACCAGGCCTCCGGCTGGAAATTTGAATAACCAATGGCTAAGCAAGTGCTTCCAAAAGCTTTTCCCTCAAGGTCTTGGCATCAAGCCCCCTGATCAACCTTCCTCCTGACGCCAGGGAGACTGTGCCGGTTTCCTCAGATATCACGATGGCCACAGCATCAGACACCTGGGTGATCCCCAGAGCCGCCCTGTGCCTGGAACCCAGTTCAACTGTTACAGGGTCCTGGGTTGGGGGAAGAAAACTTGCAGCTGCAGCAACCCTGTCTCCTCTTATGATGACGGCGCCGTCGTGAAGCGGGCTCCCAAACACAAAAATATTCTCAACCAGTTGGCTTGTTACAAGGCCGTCTATGCGGATCGCATCTTCCATGTACTCCTCAAGTCCTGTTTCCCTCTCAAGCACAATAAGCCCGCCGGTTTTCTGGGAGGACAGGTTGAAGCACGCTGTGACCAGTTCATCCACTGTCTTCTCCACATCGTGTTCCTCAAGGCGGAGCAAGGATCGGGAAAACAACCTGCCGCGCCCTATCTGCTCAAGCCCTCGCCGCAGCTCGGGCTGGAACACAATGGGCAGGGCTACCAGCAGCATGGTCCTTACCTGGACCAAGATCCAGTTGATAGTGTAAAGCCTCGCCCACTGGGTGAGGGACACGAGGACAAACAGAAAAGCGACACCTTTAAGGAGCTGAACAGCTCTTGTCCCACGGATGAGCGTAAAAATCTTGTAGAACAAGTACGCCACAACTGCAATATCGACTATGGCAAGCAACACATCCTGCCAGGTGAAGAAACGAAGCTGTTCCAGCAAGAACTGCCCACTCCCTTTCCTTATGTCTATAGGATATCATTCGCCCGCTGCTTAAGGAACCCTTTTTTTAGCTGTTTACTGCAGCGTTACTTGCAGAAGGAAATTCCAGGGAACAGTATCAGCTGATATCGAAGCCTATCACTTAGCCCCGGACCTGGTAAAATCACCGTGTCCACCCTGCCTGGTATCGAAATTGACCACCTTTAGCGCACAGCTGGTACCAAATCCGATCATCCCAACGCCAAACATGGGCCTAAGATCAACCAGTGCTGGCCTAACCTGGAATGGGAACCAACCACCTTTGGAGCAAACCCGGTACCAAAACCAACCAGGTTCGCCGGCAACCTGGTACCAAATTCAAGCAGGCACTGGCAGAGGTGGTATCAAAATCAACCAAGTTGATGCTTTGCCTGGTACTAAAATCGACCACTTCTACCCCAAACCTGATACCCGAATCGACCAGTTCCGGCTCAACCTGGTATCAAAACCGGCCACTCTTGGCGCAAAGCTGGTACCAGAACCGACCGCTTTCGCCACGAACCTGATACTGAAATCAACCAGCTTTGCCCCAACCTGGCACTAAAATCAACCACCTTCAGAACAAACGCGGTACCAAAATCAATCAACCTCCACCGGTCACAGTTTTCATCGTTTGTTTTGCTTGGTTATTGTGTATTATTGGTAGTGACAGACTGGTAAAGGAGTGATTTAGATGACCGTGTATTTCGACAGCCCCGGAAAACATAACACGGAAGAAGTTGCCCGGCTGGCGCTCAAACGGGCCGGGGAATTGGGCATAAACCACATAGTGGTAGCTTCAAACACAGGTTACACTGCAAACTTCTTTGTTGAGAAGGGTCCTAAGGTCGTGTGCGTAACCCACCACGTAGGATTCCGTGAGCCCGGATTTGACGAAATGAGCCCAGAAGCAAGGGAAACACTCAAGAAGCAGGGCGCTGAAGTCTTAACCACTACCCACCTGTTCGCCAACGTGGAAAGGGCCGTCACCGGTAAGTTCGGCGGGCTCTACCCTGGAGGGCTGATTTCCCACACGTTGAGGATGTTTTCGCAGGGTACCAAAGTAGCAGTTGAGATTGCAACCATGGCCCTGGATGCAGGCCTCATCCCTTACGGAGAACCTGTAATAGCAGTAGGAGGCACAAGCAGGGGTGCAGATACAGCCCTGGTACTCCTACCGGCTCACGCCAACGCAATATTTGACACACAAATCCTCGAGATAATCTGCAAGCCTAGAAGGCCAAAGGACACAAACTAAACAAGAGGTGAGCGACAACATGATAGATCTTTCGGATATTGCAGGTTTTCCCGTAGCGTTAAAAGACGACGGCTTCCTGGAGTTTGGCCAAGGCGTGATAGTAGCTGAACCTGAAGCCAGAAGGCGCAGTGACATGGCTGAAGTATTGCTGTACCCTGAGCAAAGCGGGCCTGACGTTCTCTACCACATGTATAGGGCAACAGGCCTTGAAAGCGACAGGATACCTATGATGAATGCCGGGTTGCGCTACGATATCACAGTGATCCATCCAGGCAAGATCGGTTCTGAATACATTAAGACCTTAGGGCATTACCACCCCATGGCTCCAGGGCAACTGTATACATATCCAGAAGTATACCAGGTGCTTTACGGCAAAGCTCACTTTCTCATGCAAAAGGGCGGGGATGTCACAGGCGAGATTGAGGACTTCGTGATCGCCGATTTTGAGAAAGGGGATGTTTTGCTAATCCCGCCGTTCTACGGACACGTGACAGTAAACCCTGAAAGCGGGCCTTTGGTAATGGCTAACTGGATTGCCAGGGATTTTTCCTCAATATATGAGCCGATCAGAGCCAGAAAAGGTATGGCGTATTATAATGTTGAATATAGGGGAAAAAGCATTTTCATGCCCAACGACAGTTACGGAACCCATCCCAAGCCGCGGCTCCAAGAACCGGTGGATATCCCGGAATTGGGCTTGTACAAGGGTAAGAGTATTTACAAGTCGCGGCAGGAAGGTGCTGACTTAAATTTCCTGGTCAAGCCCCATTTGTACGCCAAGCTTTGGCAATCTATGGGAGTTAGCCCGGCCAGGAGTTGAGATGCCGGAAGTCAAGTTTTCAGACGTTGACCTAGTGGTATCTTTGAGTAGCGTCATTCTTTGAATTGAGGTCGATGTGTACTTGAACCCAAATGCAAGTATCGTCATAATTACAGGGTTGTCTGGCGCCGGAAAGTCGCACGCCCTAAAAACCCTGGAGGATCTTGGGTACTTCTGTGTGGACAACCTCCCCCCGTCCCTGATTCCCAAGTTCATGGAGCTTTGCTCCCAAGGAGTAGAGCCTAGGGAGAAGATTGCCCTGGTTGTTGACATCAGGGGCGGCGAATTCTTCCAGGACCTTGCAGACGCCATGGAACAGATGACATCTTCGGGGATAAATCCCTTGATCTTGTTCCTGGAAGCAGATGACGACACCTTGATCAAACGTTACAAACTTACACGGAGAAGGCATCCCCTTTCCGGCCAAGGGGGAATCCTAGAGGCAATCAAGGATGAACGGAACCGCCTTAAGTCTATACGCGACCGGGCAACTACGATCGTTGACACATCGAACCTTACTCCGGCAGAGTTTAGAAAAGGGCTGCTTGAAATCATATCGCGCCATACTAAGATAAAGAAACTAATCATCACCATCATATCCTTTGGGTTCAAACACGGCCTGCCCAAAGATGCAGATCTAGTGTTTGACGTGCGGTTTGTGCCCAACCCCCATTATGTAGCCGAATTGCAGCCTCTCACAGGGCTAGAGCTGCAGGTATCCAAGTTTGTCCTGGATTCAGCCCTCACAAGGAGGTTCTTACGTCACCTCACGGACTTCATGGATTTCCTGTTGCCTAATTTCATTGAAGAAGGCAAGACGCACCTTACAGTTGCCATAGGATGTACCGGAGGGCAGCACAGATCGGTAGCCATTGCGGAACACTTGAAATCCTATTTTGAGTCTAAGGAACATATGGTTGTTGTAGAGCACAGGGATATCCATATTGGGGAATCCGGAGGTCCTGCCTAGTGAAACAACAGCTACGTCCCAAGATTGTGGTCATAGGCGGGGGTACAGGGCTGGCTACTGTCCTAAGAGGGCTGAAAATCTTCGACTATGACATTACTGCTATTGTCACAGTGGCAGATGACGGCGGCAGTTCAGGCCTGCTCCGGAAAGACATGGGGATCCTGCCCCCTGGAGATATCAGAAACTGCCTGCTAGCCCTGGCTGAAGCTGAGCCCGAAATGGCAGCTTTGTTCAACCACAGGTTCTCAAAGGGCAAGCTGAAAGGGCACAATTTCGGAAATCTGTTCTTGGCCGCCATGACAGAGATGACAGGCGACTTCCAGGAAGCGATCAGGGCTATGTCCAGGATTCTAGCAGTCAAAGGCAAGGTGTTGCCGGCCACACTGAGCAATGTATCTCTGGTGGCAGAAATGGAAGACGGCTCCATTGTGCTTGGCGAAGCGGCAATACCTCTGGCTAACGGGAGGGTCAAGAATCTCCGGTTGAGTCCTGGAAATCCCCCGGCGCTTGACGATGCTGTAGATCAGATCCGCAATGCCAACGGCATCATAATCGGACCTGGAAGCCTTTTCACATCTATTATCCCAAACCTTTTAGTCAGGGGGATAAGGCAAGCTATCCACGAATCCAATGCGTCCAAGCTTTACATATGCAATGTCATGACCCAACCAGGTGAAACTGATGACTTCACCGTATTGGATCACATACGGGCTATTGAGAAGCATGCAGGGTCACTGTTTTCCCATGTGCTGGTCAACACAGCAGGCGCTCCTGAGGATGTGCTGAGGAAGTATGCAGAAGAAGGCAAGTATCAGGTAACTGCCGATCTGGAACAACTGAAACAGGCAGGTTATGAGATCATATCCGGCGATTATCTCGCAAGAGGAGATTTGGCCAGGCACGATTCCCTGAAGCTGGCAGCTGCCATCACAGGTTTTATCGACTCCCATTGCAGGAAACAAGGAGTAACTGCATAACGACAGGTGCGTTTTGGATCTTATGAGAATCGAGAGAGACACGTTTTCCAGGGTACTCAAAGACGAATTATCCAGGGTTGAGATAACCAGTGCATCTCAGGCCTCGTGGGAGAATTATGCCATCAGAAGCCTCTTAGAGGGCAAAGGCGGGGCCGGTGAAGGCAAGATCCAGGCACATCTTGAACAGCCACCATCAACCCAGAGATTACAGGTAAAGCCCTACTTGCTGCGAAGACTTTTCTACCTGCGACAAAAGCTGTCAGGGGCTCAGCCTCTCAGAAGGGATAAACTTGACGACACTCAGAACAGGAGGAGCTACCTGCGGGGTGTATTCCTGGTAAAGGGTTCGCTCTTGTCCCCTGTCCGCGGCCATCATCTCGAAATAGCCTTGCCAACTGAAGAACAAGCCTTGCTTGTAAAGAAGCTCATCGCTGACGAGGGACTCAAGAGCGGAATTATAAAACGGCGCTCTTCGTGGGTGGTTTACCTGAAGGACGCAGATGAGATTTCGCGATTCCTCGCCCTGCTAGGCGCATCCCGCTCAGTGTTGAGGTACGAAGATATCAGGGTGCAGAAGACCGTAAAGAGTTCGGTTCTGAGACAGATGAACATGGACAAGGCCAATTTGTCAAGATCCGTTGAATCGTGCGTCAAACAGATCGAAGATATCCTCCTGATCGATGAGGAAATCGGGCTAAAGCGTCTCCCCAAAGCCCTGCGGGAAATAGCTGAGGCCCGGCTGAACAACCAGGCGCTTACCTTGGAAGAACTGGGGCAGACCCTTAATCCGCCCATATCAAAATCAGCGGTAAATCACAGGATGAGACGGATCGCTCAAAAAGCTGACAGTTTGCGGAATAAGTACAAGAGGGAGCAATGACCTGCTCCCTATAACCGGTCCCTATAACCGGTGCTCCCTGTAACCGATCTTCATCCACCTTAGTTACAGTCCGCTACAGATCCGCGTATCATTCTAATTCGATTTCTACCCGTTGCCCTTCCTCATCGTCCATCACGTCAATAATCTTGCCCTTCATACCGCCATATACCAGCGCAGCTCTTAGCTGGTTGAGGTCTATGCCCATCTCGCCAAGATCTGCGCCGCCCAGGGACGCGAACTTGCTTCCTGTCCTCAGGGCCCAGTCCACCAGCCCCACAGGAAGGGTTACCATCACTTTGGGCTTGTCTTTTCCACGTTCGGTAATGCGTATCCTGAGCCATTTTGCTCTTGTTTGAACCGCCGGTTCAGGTTCTCCGGCCGCCTCAGGTTCCAGAGCTTCGAGCAGCTTCAGCGATTCGTCTACAGTTATTTTCCCCTCTTTAAGCATCTGCAATATGCGCATGCGTTCCTCTTGCATACCAGGCTCTCCTTTCAAAACAAGACCCGGATCCTGCCGTTGCCGGTCGTAGCTCTTATTCGCCCTTTCACGCCGGCATTTTCAAATCCCCGGGAACGGGCCTTGTAACGCCTCCTGTGTCTGCCTACTGCCACATCCTCCGCCACTTCCGCATCGTCCATGCCTTCAACTGTGATGCCACCTGCTCTTGCCGACAGATCCAATTCATAAGCTGCGTTGGCATCCTTGCTGACATTGATGCTTATGCGTCCGTTGGCACTGCTAAACCGCCAGTCACCTGCACCCTTTAGCTCTGCGTTGACAGACCCGTTGGCAGTTGAGGCATCCAGTTCACCGGCAGTACCCTCGTACTCTATCCTTCCGTTGGCCGTGCTCAGCCGGACCTTATCAAACCCGCAACCGGACGCCACTACCCGTCCATTGGCCGTACCCATTAAGCAACTGCTTCCATTCAGCTTGTCAGCTGTTACCCGGCCATTGGCAGACTTCAGAGTTAACGAAGCTTTTCTGGATGCAGGTACTTTCAAGGAAAAACCTACAGACAGGCCCCTGAAGTCCAGGCCATGCTTATCAGTGGCCTTGACCTTGAGGGATAGCCTTTCCTGACTGAACTCGTAGCAGTTTTCAAGCACCTGCCTGGCTTCATCTTCATCCTGGGCACGGATCTTCTTGATTACCGTAAGCAGGTAACCTGGCTCATCCCAAGTTTCAACATGAATCCTGCCATTGGATGTCCAAACGCCGACCTCAAGCTCACCGTCTTCCGGGAATTCGCCCCTGATTTCCTCTGTAAACTCAAACCTTGAACCGCCAAAGGAGGTGCCTCCAAAGATCTGTGATAACACTTTCCCGATATTGCCCGCTACGCCTCCGGCAATGTCTTCTACCCTTACAGAAGCTTCTTCAACCTTTTGCCTTACAACGTCTCCGATGTCCGTTTCAAAAGACAGCCCACGAGATAGCCCCTCTGATATCCCTTGGGATATCCCATATGACAGCCCATGGGCCTTTCCCGGTTCCAATGCGTTCAGCAGTTCAACGCCTTGTTCAGGTGTGATCTGCCCGTCTGCCACCATCTGCAAAACCAGCATTTTCTCTTCTTTGGACATGGGACTTCCTCCTTGATTACTGCGCCCCGGTCATGTCATGGTCTTGACCGGCGAACGCCGTTCATCCCTACTTTGAACCAAGATTCCTCAGCAACCGGACAGCTTCTGAAGCGGTAATCTCACCCTGGGAAAGCCTATCCAATACTTGCTTGCGTTTCCCTGCGTACTCCTCCGCGCTGGCCTGGCCTGGCTCTGAATCAACCGGATATCCGAGCGCTCTTATCAATGCTTCAAGACGCCCGCGGACGGTCGGGTAAGAAATCCCGAGTTCCTTTTCGACTTCCCTGATGTTTCCGCGGTTCTTGATGAAAACCTCAGCAAAATACTTCTGCTCCTCGGTAAGGCTGCAAAACTTACACATCTTGAAGCGGCCTGATATGGTTGTATTGCACGCGGGACACGTCAACTGGGTCACTTCCAAAGCTTCAGAGCATACCGGGCAACGTCCGATCACTTCTCTTTTCACTTTGATCCCCACCTTCTGGCAATAATAATACGGGCTAACTTTCAAAATGTCAATAGCTATATTAATATTGTTAAGGCTTGATATTAATATTATTTGAAATCACTGGGGTTTGTTAAAGTGTTCATAGATTGTCCTTGCGAGATGGGGTCCTATGCCCTCACTTTTCTGGAGATCCTCAAGGGAAGCTTTTTTTATTGAATCCACGCTGCCGAAAGTGCTAAGAAGCTGCCTGATTCTCGCAGGGCCTAACCCTGGAATGTCCGACAGTTCACTTTGCAGGGTCTTCTTTTTCCTGAGTTTGCGGTGATACGACAGGGCGAAGCGGTGAGCTTCATCCCTCAGACGGATAACCAGAAACAAGGCGCCCGAGTCGCGGGCTAAGATTATAGGCTCTTTGGCACCGGGAAGAAACAGTTCTTCATTCTTCTCAGCCAGCGCAGCCACAGGAATGCTGAGCCCAAGTTCGTCTAACACCTGTTTTGCTGCGTTGGCCTGGCCCTTCCCCCCGTCCACTATCACAAGATCCGGGAATACCGCAAACTTGCTTTGCCTAAGCAAGGTATTGCCCTGGCCTTCAGACTTTACCCGGTCATCCAGGCCACTCTTGAACCGCCGCCACAGAGCCTCCTGCATCATAGCAACGTCATTGGGTTTGTCTCCTGTCTTGATGCGGAAACGCCGGTAAGAGGATTTCTCGGGTTTTCCGTTGTATAGCACCACCATTGACGCTACAGCTTCTTTCCCCGAGATGTTGGATATGTCATAGCCCTCTATTCTCATGGGCAAGCCAGGCAGGTCCAAAGCTCTGGCCAGGTCTTCCATGGCCTGTAAGTACTCGCCGGCCTCCCTCTTATACTTGGGCATGCTTGTATCCATCATGGCCGTGGCGTTCTCCGAAGCCATTTCCACGAGTTCTTTGAACACGCCGCGTTTGGGGGTACGCAGCTTTGTCCCGATATAGCGGTTGATCTCGTCTTCATCCTCCAAAGCAACAGGAATCACAATCTCCCTGGGCACAAAGGGGGCTTTGGGATAGTACTGGGTTATGAAAGCTCTTATCACTTCCCGGTCGTCATCCAACTCGCTCCCGGTAAGCACAAAGCCTTCCCTGCCCATGAGTTTACCTTCCCGCACCGGGAGCAGGGCCACAAAGGCATACTTACCCGAACGTGCCAGCCCGAGCACATCCCTGTCTTTCATATCGTTGAGCACAACCTTCTGGCGCTCTGTCACATCATCAAGAGCTTGAATCCTGTCCCTTACCCTTGCAGCATTCTCAAAATCGAGATTAGAAGCAAGCTCCAGCATACGCTTTTCCAAGCGCTTTCTGACGTCTTTATGCCGCCCTTCAAGGAACTTAACCACTTCATTGATGGTTTCCATGTATTCATCCCGGCTGATTTCGCCGGTACACGGTCCTAAACACCGCCCTATGTGGTAATTGAGACACGGCCTGGTTGCCTGGGCAAGACTCCTGTCTGAGCAAGTCCTGTATGGGAAAATCCTGCGCAAGAAGGAAAGCGTTTCCCGGACAGAGCCCGACCTGGTAAATGGCCCGAAATACCTGGCGCCGTCTTTGCTCATCCTCCTTACCACCGATACAGTGGGCCACTGGTCATTGAGGTTTATCCTCAAGTAAGGGTATTGCTTGTCATCCCTAAGGAGTATGTTGTAGCGCGGCCTGTGCTTCTTGATGAGGTTTGATTCGAGGATGAAGGCTTCCGCCTCTGAATCCACTACGATAATCTCCAGGCCTTCCACCCTGGACATAAGAGCTTCTGTCTTTACAGGCAGGTTTGACCCGAAATATGAACGGACCCTGTTCTTGAGGTTTATTGCCTTTCCCACGTATAGAATCTCACCGCCCTCGCCCCGGAATACGTACACGCCCGGGGAACCGGGCAATCCGTTCACGTGCTCTGCAAGCTCATGCCTGTTACCTTTGAACCCGGCCCACATGCGGTCGATAGAACTAGGTTTCATCCCCGCCGGCCTCCGTCATCCCACTAGCTGCGGCTGGTTGAAGGGGAGACAGTACGCTGAGTACGTGCTTGAGGTATTGGCCTGTGTATGAAGAGGGACATGCAGCTACTTCTTCGGGAGTGCCCTCGGCAACTACAAACCCGCCTTTCTCCCCGCCTTCAGGCCCCAGGTCGATTATGTGGTCTGCAGTCTTGATCACATCCAGGTTATGTTCGATTACAACCACGGTGCTGCCTGCATCTACCAACCGCTGCAATATGTTCAGGAGTTTACGCACATCTTCAAAGTGAAGTCCTGTAGTGGGCTCATCCAGGATGTACAGGGTTTTCTCGTTGCCCCGCCTGGACAGCTCAGATGCCAGCTTTACCCGTTGGGCTTCGCCGCCTGACAAGGTGGTTGCAGGCTGTCCCAGCTTTATATACCCCAACCCTACGTCGAACAGCGTCTTTAGTTTGCGTTGGATCACAGGCACGTTCTTAAAGAACTCAAGCGCTTCTTCGACTGTCATGTCAAGTACATCAGCTATCGTCTTGCCCCTGTATTTCACCTCAAGTGTCTGGCTGTTGTACCGCTTCCCGTGGCACACCTCGCAGGGCACATATACATCGGGAAGAAACTGCATCTCGATGCGGAGAATACCATCGCCTTTGCACGCCTCGCACCTGCCGCCTTTCACGTTGAAACTGAATCTGCCGGGTTTGTAACCTCTCATCTTAGCTTCAGGCGTCATGGCGTAAAGCTGCCGGATGTCAGTGAAAACACCTGTATATGTAGCAGGGTTCGATCTTGGGGTGCGGCCGATGGGCGACTGGTCTATGTTTATCACTTTCTCCAACTGTTCAACTCCCTCGATCCCGTCATGGTCACCTGCCCGTTCCCTGGCCCCGTGTAATGCTGAAGCCAGTTTCCTGTGGAGGATAATGTCTACCAGGGTGCTCTTGCCCGAACCCGACACTCCTGTAACACACGTAAACACGCCCAAGGGGATTCTCACGTCTATGTTTTTCAGGTTGTGCTCACGGGCCCCTACGATCTTTATGAACCTATCTGAGGTACGCCGCTCCTTGGGAACGGGGATTTCCTTCTTGCCTGAAAGATACGCCCCTGTGAGCGAATCCTGGCAGTTCATCACATCGGCTACGGATCCTGCTACTACAACATGGCCCCCGTCTTTGCCTGCACCGGGCCCGATATCTACTACGTAGTCAGCAGACCTGATTGTTTCTTCGTCATGTTCCACCACGATTACTGTATTGCCCAGATCTCGCAACCGCTCCAAGGTGCCCAAGAGTTTCCCGTTATCCCTGGCGTGAAGCCCGATGCTGGGCTCATCTAACACATAGAGCACCCCTACCAGGCCAGAGCCAATCTGGGTTGCAAGGCGTATCCTCTGGGCTTCGCCGCCTGAGAGACTGCCTGCCTGCCTGTCTAGAGTAAGGTAGCCAAGACCCACGTTTAGGAGGAACTCCAGACGTGCGCCGAGTTCCTTTATTATCTGCCGGGCGATAAGGGTTTCACGCTGCGTCAGCTTTAGCCCCCGGATGAACTCAAGCGCCCTTTCACACGACATGCCGGTAAGTTGAGCTATGTTGAGCCCGCCTACAGTAACCGCCAAGGCTTCAGGCTTGAGCCGCTGCCCGTTGCACACATTGCAGGGCACAGTTGCCATGAACCCTTCAATCCACTGGCGGATGTAATTGCTTGACGTCTGCTTGTACCGCCTTTCAAGGTTGGCTATCACTCCTGAGTAAGTAACTGCGCGGTCATACATCCTGCCGTACCTGTTTTCGTAATGGAACGGGATCTTGTGGTCAGGAGCTCCGTACAAGATGATATGTACATGTTCAGGCGACAGATCTTGTATGGGCGTATCTGTGGAAAAGCCAAAATAGTCAGCAACAGCCTCCAGCAGTTGATAGTAGTAGCTGTCTGGAGTACCGTTCCGCGGCGCTACTGCGCCGTCGGAAATCGACTTCCTCTTATCGGGAATGATCATGTCAGGATCAAGTTCCATGTTGACACCCAGGCCGTTACAATCCGGACACGCTCCAAAGGGGCTGTTGAATGAGAACAACCTGGGTTCAAGTTCCGGGATAGAGATGCCGCAATCAGGGCATGACAAGGTCTGGCTGAATATCAGGTCCCGCTTGTCTTCGCCAAACACTTCGATAACCACCAGGTTCCCTGAAAACGATATGGCAGTTTCAATAGAGTCGATAAGGCGTGGCCTGATACCATCCCTGATTATCAACCTGTCAACCACGGCTTCTATAGTGTGCTTCTGATGCCTGGACAACCGTTTCCCCACGAACTCTGAAACCTCTGCAGTAACACCGTCCACCCTGGCTCTTATGAAGCCTGCCTTTTGGATATCATCAAAGACCTTGCTGTATTCGCCTTTTCTCCCTACCACCAGTGGAGCTAACACCGAAAACCGGGTTCCTTCAGGCAAGGACAACACCTGATCTGCGATTTGATCCACCGTCTGCTGGGAAACAGGCTTGCCGCATTGGGGGCAGTGGGGATGCCCAATCCTGGCGTACAGAAGCCTGAGGTAGTCATATATCTCAGTGACCGTGGCCACAGTAGAGCGCGGGTTGCGGCTGCCTGCCTTCTGGTCTATTGAAATGGCCGGCGACAACCCTTCTATCCGGTCCACGTCAGGTTTGTTCATAAGCCCCAGGAACTGCCTGGCGTAAGCAGACAGGGATTCAACGTACCGTCTCTGGCCCTCGGCATATATGGTGTCGAAAGCCAGGGAACTCTTCCCTGAACCCGACAGCCCTGTTATCACCGTCAAGGTGTTCCTGGGAATCTCCAGGTTTATGTTCTTAAGGTTATGCTGTCGCGCACCCTCAATTACCAGCTTACCGTTTTGCATCTTTGCGTCTCCTTAGCTTGGAAGGCTTGTCTATTTGCTTCTCTAGTTCAAATATCATGTCCCTCAGCAGTGCCGCCCTTTCAAATTCAAGGTTCGATGAAGCTTGTTTCATTTCCGCCATGAGCTCAGCGATAAGCTCTGGCACAGCTTGCTTTGGAATCTCATCAAAACTCTTGTCTTTGAGTACAGCTTCAGGCTCTAGGGGCTTGCCGTGTTGGATTACATCGTGAATTTGCTTTTGGACGGTCTGTGGAACAATCCCGTGCTTTTGATTATATAAAGTTTGTTTGGTCCTGCGCCGCTCTGTTTCTTTGATCGCCCGCTCCATGGAACCGGTGATGGTATCTGCATACATTATGACCTTGCTGTTTACGTTTCTTGCAGCCCGGCCGATAGTCTGTATCAGCGAAGTCTCAGACCTGAGAAAGCCTTCTTTGTCAGCGTCAAGTATGCAAACCAGAGACACTTCAGGCAGGTCCAGCCCTTCCCTGAGAAGGTTTATCCCTATTAGCACATCAAATACTCCCAGGCGCAAGTCCCTGATAATTTCCATTCTTTCTATGGTTTCAACATCAGAGTGCATGTACCTTACTTTGAGCCCGATTTCACGCAAATATTCTGTCAGGTCTTCAGCCATCCGTTTGGTTAAGGTGGTAACCAAGACCCGTTCATTCCTGGCTACGACCTTCCGTACTTCACCGATTAAGTCATCTATCTGGTTCTTGACAGGCCTCACTTCCACCACGGGGTCAACCAGCCCTGTAGGCCTTACTACTTGCTCTGCAATCTGGGTTGCCCTCTCAAGTTCAAAATCGCCAGGCGTGGCAGATACGTATATCACCAGCCCGACCTTGTCCATGAACTCGTCAAAAGTAAGGGGCCTGTTGTCGAAAGCTGACGGCAGCCTGAAGCCGTAGTTCACCAGTGATTCTTTCCTTGAACGATCCCCTGCATACATTGCCCGGATCTGGGGAATGGTCACGTGGGATTCGTCTATTACAACCAGGAAATCTTCAGGAAAGAAGTCCAGGAGGGTATAGGGGGGCTGGCCCGGCGCCCGCCCGGTAAGGTGCCGCGAATAGTTTTCAATCCCGGGACAATACCCCATTTCTTCGAGCATTTCCAGGTCAAACCTTGTACGTTGCTCCAACCGGTATGCTTCAAGTATCTTGCCCTGATCCCTCAGTTCTTTGAGCCTGTGGTGGAGTTCTTCTTCAATAGAGCTGATGGCGTCACGCATCTTCTCATCTTTCACCACATGGTGCTTAGCCGGGTAAATCATGATGTGGTTCATCTCTGAAAGCGCCCTGCCTGTGAGCACTTCAAACTCAAGCAGCCTTTCGATTTCATCCCCAAACAGTTCAACCCGTACAGCCGTGTCAGAATAGCCTGCCGGGAAGATTTCGATGGTGTCGCCTCTTACCCTGAAAGTGCCCCGCTGGAAGTCGATATCGTTCCGGGTATACTGGATATCCACAAGCCGCCTGAGAATCGCATCACGATCCCTGACCATCCCTGTGCGTAAGGACAACCCCAGGTCCCTGTAGTCTTCAGGGGAGCCCAAACCGTATATACACGACACGCTGGCCACAACCAGCACATCCCGCCGCTCAAAAAGGGCGCATGTTGCAGAGTGCCTGAGCTTGTCGATCTCTTCATTGATCATCGCATCTTTTTCTATATAGGTATCAGTTTGAGGTAAGTACGCCTCAGGCTGGTAGTAGTCATAGTAACTCACGAAATACTCCACTGCGTTGTCCGGGAAAAAGTGCTTGAACTCAGTTGCAAGCTGGGCTGCCAGGATCTTGTTATGTGAAATCACCAAAGTGGGCCGGTTAAGCCTGGCTACGACATTGGCAACGGTAAAGGTCTTTCCTGATCCGGTTACCCCAAGCAAAATCTGATGCTTGTGGCCTTGCTTTACCCCTGAAATCAAAGTCTCGATAGCTTCAGGCTGGTCCCCTTTGGGAGTAAATTCAGATATCAGTTCAAATGATCGCATTGCCATTCCTCCGTTCACTCATTATAACTTCACGGGACAATGCAATCAAATGTTCTATATATGTCTGGAGGGATACAGTTGAAAACCGCCATGACCTGCTATTTGTCAGAATCCTGCCCGTTGTCATCCTTGCCCCTTATCATGTTCCTGATGAACCTGAGCAGGGGACCTTCATGACTGGACCCGGCCATAGCCTTGTCGTCAGGTTGGGGTACAGGGATAAGTCCCAGCGCTTCGTCAGATTCCCGGTGCACTTCTGCCCTGCGCAGTTCTCCGCTTTCACGGGATTCGGAAATCCACAAGGTAAGAGGCCCGGATGTGCCCTCAAGGGCAGCTTCAAGCGAACGCCTGTCGCTTATCTGTACATCGTTGACCAGGCGGATCACGTTGCCACTCCTTAGGCCTGCGTCCCTTGCGGGACTGCCTTCTGCCACGTCCAGCAGTAACACACCTTCCTCAACAGGCGTATACATTGGCTTTTGCCCGTACTCCTCACGGAGCCCTGCCCTGATGACTATCTCATGGCCGATAGGGGCAAAAAGGGTAGCTACCCATGCAAACAGCTGCCACTTTGACGCCGCAACCGATAGGATAAGAAGTATTATGCTGAACAACACGAGGTTCTTTGAGGTGACTTTCGCCTTATCCCTGGGATTCCTGGCTAGGGCAATATCCCCGTAGCCGAGGGCAGCTATTATGGGCATCATGGCGAATACAGGCTCGCCAGGGCCAGGAATGTCAGGTGCCTTGATCAGCGGCCACCAGTCGGGCAAATATATCAAGTCAGGCACCTGTGACAGGTCAGGCACCTTAATCAGAAACAACACTATCAGGGGGATGGGCCAGAACCGCTGCAAAGCGAAACCGCCCACCACCTCCCCGTTCTCATGGGAAAGGTACAGCGGGGTGGAGCATGTGTGCCCTGACAGCAGGATAAGAAAAGCTTCTGCAGCATGGAGGCAAGCTACAAGCGCCATTAAGGCGGGTACATTCACCTTAGGCCATCCGAATATCAAATGACTTAAGGCAGCAAGCCCACCTGCATAAGAAAAGCAGAGCAGCCTGGGACTGAACAGGTAGAGAACCAGGGCAACAGGCATCAAATACGCAATGCCGCTGTCTGTTACAGACACACCGACAAACACCAGCAACAAGCTGGCAAGAAGCCCTCCGAGCAATCCTAGCCCAACCGCAGTGAGTGTCTGCCAAAAAGCTTTGTTTGACGCCGTCCCGTACAGCTTTTCCTCAGTCCGCTGGATCCTTGCATACTGGCTGGCAATCAACCCCAGCACCACAAGGTAAAGCACATCAACAGCTGCGTTCGAGAATATGCCCGGGTACGAACGCAAAACCGATTTAACCAGCTCAAACAGAGGGCCCACACCTATTGCCCCTTTCGTACAAGTGCCTGGATTACGACGCTCCTGAAAGCTCAGCCCTGGCCAGTTCAACAGCTTTGGCCAGCTGTTCATCGTCCCCTTCTACCATTATGTCCGGCTCAAGCCCTTTGCCATTAATCGAACGGCCGTTAGGAGTAAAATACTCAGCTATGGTCACTTTTACAACAGAACCGTCCTTGAGTTTGAACGAATTCTGCACCAGGCCTTTGCCGAAAGTGGTAGTGCCTATCAGTGTTCCCACCTGGTAATCCTGAATAGCTCCTGCCAGGATTTCAGAAGCGCTGGCCGTTCCCCCGTTGACCAATACGAACAAAGGCTTATCCAACCCGGGCCCCTTGGAGGTGTAACTTGTTTCTTCAAAAGACTTGCCCTTAACCGTCACCACATTGCCTTCAGGAACGAACAACCTGGCAATATCGATGCACCTGTCGAGCAACCCGCCACCGTTGTAGCGCAGGTCCAGGATGTATGCTTTAGCGCCCTGGGCGTCGAGTTCACGCATGGCTTCTGCCATGGCAAAGCTGGAATGCTCGTTGAAGGTTATTAGTTCAATGTAGCCTATCCCTTCTTCTTTCATGGAGTAGTCAACTGCAGGGATGGTTATGTCTTCCCTTACAATAGCCACGTCAAACATATCCCCGTCCCGGTATATGGTGATCACCACTTCAGTGCCTGCAGGCCCCCTGATGAGAGCTGCTGCTTCATCACTGCTGGATACAGGCTTACCGTCAACTTTTATTATGAAATCATTGACTCTGAGGCCGGCCGCTTCTGCAGGCGTGCCCTTCATAGGCGATACGATGCATACCCCGCCGTCTTTCTCAGTTATGGTCACACCGATTCCTGAATACTCGCCGCTTGTGCGTATATAGAACTCAGCCCATTCCTCCTGGGTCATATACACAGAGTACGGGTCGCCCAAGGCTGCCACAACGCCCCTGGCGGCGCCCTCCAGAACCTGTGCCTGGTCGAAGTCTTTGTAGTAGGCTTGTTCAAGCAGCCGTACAATGCCGAGAACTTTGCCCACCGGAGTGAACTGTATCAAAGCATATGCGCCAAGGCCGCCAGTTAGCAAGGCCGCTACAAGAGCACTGATGATGCATAACCTTACCGCCTTTGACCTGGATATCGTATCCACTTACATCACCGCTTTCCTGGTTTCCAAGATACACACGTGGAAGCAAACTAACAGACTAGTCTGAAACTACCGGACTAAGTTATATTCAGTCTAGCACATCTGGATGATTCGCTTCTATATCTGACAAGGCCAAAGGCAAGCTGTGATATGGCGGAAACACGAGGCAATATTGACGCTGGCCGGATTCCACCACGTTGAAAAAACCAGGCTGCCAGGCGGAAACTGCCGGCAGCCCCAAACATGCTCCGGTCTTAGCTTGGTTATGCGTCCTATCCTAGAACTGAACCCACTTCCTTGGATCATCTGTGGCGCCGTTTACGCGCACTTCAAAGTGGAGGTGGGGGCCTGTGGACATACCCGTGCTCCCTACCAGGGCGATTGTCTGCCCTCGCGTCACCACGTCACCCTTGTTTACAAGCAGTTTTGAACAGTGGGCGTAAAGGGTAGATATGCCTCCCCCGTGGTCTATGACCACGTAATACCCGTAACCCGAATCCCTGGTGGCCACGATGACAGTACCATCCTCTGCGGCTTTAATAGGAACACCGCTGTCCACCGCAATGTCAATGCCGGCATGGAACCTGTAATACTGCAATACAGGATGCCACCTGTTGCCGTATTCAGAGCTTACCCAGCCGCCTTGAACAGGGCGTATCATGGCAAGCCCTTCCTTCTTCTCACGTTGGTGGCCCTGGGCCTGTAGATCCCTGATCACCTGTTCCAAAGCTTTGGATTCCCGCTCGATTTGGTCAAGGGCTTCCTCAAGTTGCTTGCGGTCCTGTTGGATCTGGGCCAAGTACCGCTCCCTGTCGGCGCTGCGGGAGGCAACTGCAGCCCTCTTTTGCTCTTGCTGGGCCTTTGCCACCGTAAGATCTTGCACATCTTGTTCTAGCAGCTCTTTCTTTTCGGTGAGTTCCTGCTTGAGTGCCTTGTATTCTTCTATTAGCCGTGCATCGTCCTGGGCAATTTCGCGGAGGTAATAGAGCCTGGCCATGAACTCAGATACGCTCTTTGAGTCGAGGAGGACTTCAAGGTATGAAGTTCTACCTGCCTTGTACATGCAAACCAGCCTGTCGCAAAACAGGTCCTTTTTTTCTTGTGTCTTCTTTTCTACCTCGGCGATTTCTTTCTCAGTTTCTTCTATCCTGTCTGCAAGATACTGTATCCTGGCCAGCAGGTAGTCAAGTTCTCTCTGGGCAAGTTCAAGTTCAAGTTCAAGCTGTTCAAGTTCCTTGATTACAGAGCTTTCTGAGCGCCGTTTTGCCTCGATTTGTTTTCTGGTTTCTTCGATCTCTTTCTGCATTTGCTCAAGTTCTGCATATTTCTCATCCAGTATGCCTGCCCGGGCAACCGGAAGGGCGTGTACTGCCAATGCCAGCAAAACCAGGCAAAACACGCAGAAATAAACGGTTCTTCCTCTCCTCATATGTATGTGCCTCCGGTAACTCTAGACTCTAAGATGCCGCCTCACTGAAAAAGCTGAGCCTGTAAGCCCAACCATGACACCTGTCAAAGCCATTATCCCGAACATGTCCCATATGGACCTGCTATCCAACCCTACTATTGGCATGAAGGGTATAAACTCGGCGATCTTCCCGGCAACCCAGTTGTAAGCCCCAAGGGCAAACCCTGTTCCCAGAGCGCTGCCCAGAAACCCGAGGAAAATCCCTTCAAACAGAAAAGGCATCAGCACGAAACCGTCAGTAGCCCCCACAAGTTTCATTATCCCGATCTCCTGCCTCCGGGCGTCAATAGCAAGCCTGATAGAGTTGGCTATGACCATCACAGACACAAGACCTACAACCAGCATCCCGCCCAGGGACAGGTATTGCACGGCTTTGCCTACTTGCACAAGCCGCTTTGATACTTCTTCCTGATACATTACATCGTCTACAACGTCAATGCTCTTAAGCGCTTCCACCACGCCGGGAATCTCCTCTGCGCCTACAGTCTTGATCCTGACGCTAGGCGGGAGGGGGTTGTCCTCTTCCAGTGAATCAAGCACCGACGCTTTATCCTTGAACATCTCCCTGAGTTCTTCCAGGGCGTCTTCCTTGCTGACGAACTTCACTTCACTCACACCCGGCATTTCCCGTATCTGGGTCGCGGCGCTTGCCAGTTCTGAGTAAGTAGCTTCTTTGTTCATATAAGCTTGGATCTCCATCTGAGTTTCAGCCATCTGATACATAAAACCTAGGTTGATGCTGACCAGGAAACTTGTCCCAAGCAGAAAAAGGGCGAATCCTGTTGTAAGCGCAGAAAGGAATGACGAAAGCTTGTTCCGCCATATACTGCGGAAAGCTTGAGAAAACATGTATCCTATGAGTCTCAATAGTTATACGCCCCTCTTCTTTCATCCCGCACAAGGGTACCGTCCCTGAGTTCCACAACCCGCTTTCTCAGCTTGTTGACGATATCCTGGGCGTGGGTAGCTACAACCAGCGTTGTCCCGTAAAGACTGGCACGTTCCAGGAGATTGAAGATTTCCATGGATGTTTTGGGATCGAGGTTGCCTGAAGGCTCGTCCGCAAGCAAGATATCAGGATTCCTCACAAGCGCCCTGGCTATAGCTATCCTTTGCTGTTCGCCCCCTGAAAGCTCGCTTGGAAAGGCATCCCGCCTGTCCAGCAGGCCAACAAGGTTGAGTACCTGGCTGACTCTCCTGTTTATTTCGCGCCTGGGAGTGCCTGTAACCTCAAGGGCAAAGGATACGTTTTCCCAGGCGTTCTTCTCCTCTAGGAGTTTGAAATCCTGGAACACCACGCCAATCCTGCGCCTGAGGTAAGGGACCTCACGCCTGCGTATTCTTGACAGGTCCTTCCCCAGAACAAACACCTGACCGCTGGAAGGAGTCTCTTCCCGGTACATCATTTTTATAAGGGTCGATTTGCCGGCGCCGCTTGCGCCCACTACAAAAACAAATTCGCCCTTTTCTATATGCAAAGACACACTGTCAAGGGCCTTTACACTGCCGTTATATACCTTAGAAACATTTCTTACGCTAATCAAAGAGTATGTCACCTGCCGGAGTCAGCAACCACTGCACTGTTATATGATTCGACACAATCTGACCCAATCCTGTTCCCGAAAAAACTGGAAAAGCCGGGAACCTGCATAATTCTGCTCTAGATCTCCTTTAGCCCTTTGTAAGCTCACGCGCGACCTTGCAATAATGTTCGGAAGTTAGCCCGTAATGCTTCATCAATTCTTCAGCTGATCCTGATTCCCCGAACTCATCGTTTATCCCCAAAGTGACGACAGGAACAGGATGGTTGCAGGCCGTGACCTGGCACACCGCGCTACCTAAACCTCCGATTACGCTGTGCTCCTCGCAAGTGACCATGGCCTTGCTGCACCTTGCGATCTTAACCAGCAGGTCTTCATCAACCGGCTTTACCGAAGCCATATCTGCAACCAAACACGATATACCTTCGCCTTCCAGGGTGCGTGCCGCTTCCAGGGCCAGCCCCACAGTGATACCGCACGCAACGAAAGCAACATCGAAAACGCGATCCCCTTCCAGTACAGCATTGTACCTGCCTTGAATCTCAGGCTCGGGCCACAGTACCAGCCCTTTGCCAATCTCAAACCCGGCATCCTGGGGGTATACCTGGGGCGTTTTTGCCCTGCCCAGCCGTATGTACACCGGGCCTTGGTGGGCAGCAGCAGCCATGACCGCGAGACGGGTTTGCCTGGCATCACATGGCACAAGCACTGTCATCCCAGGGAGTGCCCTCATAAGCGCGATATCTTCCAAAGCTTGATGGGTAGCACCGTCTTCCCCCACAGTGATCCCCGCGTGGGAAGCGGCAATCTTCACGTTGAACCCGGAGTAAGCAATAGACTGGCGGACCTGATCGTACGTCCTGCCTGTTGCAAACACTGCAAAGGTTGACGCAAAAGGAAGCTTGCCTGAATGGGCCAGGCCGGCTGCGATCCCAATCATATTTGCTTCTGCTATCCCTACATTGAAGAACCGTTCAGGAAACTCCTTGGCGAAAACAGAAGTCCTGGTTGACGAAGACAGGTCAGCGTCAAGCACCACAATGTCAGGATTCTGCCTGCCCAGCTCTAACAAAGTCTCCCCGTACGCGTCCCTTGTTGCCTTCATTTCAGACATCCCATATCACCTTTTTCAATGCTTATCTTATTTCCTAGATGGCCTCTAGTTGCTCCAACGCTTCCTCCAGCTGGCCGGCGTTTGGCGTCTTCCCATGCCAGTCTTTCTCGCCTTCCATGAAGCTGACTCCCTTGCCTTTCACGGTGTCAGCCACTATCACTGCAGGCTTGCCTTTGACATCCAGCGCCTGCCTGAACACATCCATGAGCAGATCAACCTTGTGGCCGTCCACCCTGAACACATGCCAGCCAAAGGCTTTGAACTTGTCATCTATGGGGGACACGCCCATGACGTCTTCTACCTTTCCGTCTATCTGAAGCCCGTTGTTATCAACGATGGCTATGAGGTTGTCGAGTTTGTAGTGGCTTGCAGCCATGGCGGCTTCCCAGACCTGGCCTTCCTGGCATTCCCCGTCACCCAGGAGTACCCACACATTGTAATCCTTTCTATCCAGCTTGCCTGCCAGGGCCATGCCTACTGCCATGGAAAGCCCCTGGCCCAAAGAACCTGTGGACACTTCTACCCCAGGCACTCTCTTACAGTCTGGGTGGCCTTGGAGAGGCGAACCTAGTTGCCTGAGGGTATCCAGCCACTCCTCCGGGAAAAAGCCACGTCTGGCCAGGGCCGAGTAGAGCACCGGCGCCGCATGGCCCTTGCTCAAAACAAACCTGTCCCGGTCGGGCCAATCCGGCTCATCATGCTTGACCCTCAATACGTCCCCAAAGTACAACGCTGCCACTATGTCTGCACTTGAAAGGGAACCGCCGGGATGGCCTGACCCTGCTTTAGCGGTCATCTTAACAATGTCAATCCTGATTTCCCGGGCCTTTTGCTTAATAAACTGTATCTGACTCTTCTTGCTCCCTGCTGTGTGCATCATGTAACTCTCCTTTTTCCCTTGTCCGGTCAAACCAACTTTGCAGCTGAATCCTGGCGGCAAACTCCAACAGCCCCAGGTTACGTTTGATCCTTGCAGGCTCCAAAATCATCCTCCAGAGCCATTCCAACCCCGCTTGTTGTATGCGAACAGGAGCTCTCTTCTTGGTCCCTGAAAGTATATCCAGTACTCCTCCCAGCCCGATTCCTACTTTAGCTCCCAAACGGTTCCTGTGTTTCCAGACGAACTTCTCCTGCCTGGGAGAACCCATGGCACAGAAAACCACATCCGGCCTGGCGGCAGCGATCTTTTCGACTACCTGTTCCTCTTCTTCCGGCTTAAAGTAACCGTGGTGTGTACCGCATATTCTGACGCCCGGTATTGACCTGATCACGTTTTCGGCAGCTTTTTCTGCCACCCCGGGCTTGCCGCCGGCAAAGAAGAATCTCGGGGAAGGTTTTTTCCTTAAGAGGGCATAGGCGAGATCAACTCCTGTAACCCTTTCAGGCAGCTCAACGCCTTGCTTCCTGGCAGCCCAAAGGATGCCCGTCCCGTCAGGCACCACTAGGTGAGCGTTCTCTAGGATTTCCATGAATGCCCGGTCTCTTTGGGCAGCTATGACCATGATCGGGTTTGCAGTCACCACAAGCCTGGTGCAATTGTCTTCCCGGGTCATCATCCAGTCCAAGGCATTCATTGCACCTTGAAAGGTTATAGGATAGAATTCCACGCCCAAAATTCTTACAGACAAGTCAGCATTCACCCTTTTCTGATACACCATGAGTATCTTACGCCACTTTTCTACAACAAGTCCATCCAATCCTCTGTTTTCACGCCTAGCTAATGCTGCTTGGGGGAGCAAGGTTTTTCTGTTATGATCCCGTCAGAAGCTAAAAGGTGGGAAGTACCGGTTGTGCCGGGGAAGCGGGGTGCTTAGATGTGAAACGTATCCTCCTATCAGGATACTACGGCTTTGGCAACACGGGAGACGAGGCGATTCTCGCTTCCACGGTCAAAGCTCTTAGAAAAGCACGCCCGGAGCTCGAGCTCATGGTGTTATCGGAACACCCTGAAGAAACCGGTAGCACTTACGGCGTAAGAGCATTCCACAGGATGAACCCGGCCCAGGTACTAAAAGCGGTTAACCTGGCGGATCTTGTGGTTTTCGGCGGGGGCAGTCTGCTCCAAGACCTTACTTCTCTAAGGTCCCTGATTTACTATCTTTCGATCATCCGTGTGTCGCACTTGGTTGGGAAGCCTGTAGTGGTGTATGCAAACGGGATTGGCCCTATCAGTTCCAAGATAGGCAGGGTTCTCACCAGGCACACGCTATCAAGGGTCAAGGCAATAACCGTGAGGGATGTTGAATCCAAGGCCGAACTGAGAAAGCTCGGAGTGCCGTTAGAGGTACAAGTAACTGCAGATCCGGCCTTTCTGCTGGATCCGTCGTCTGATCACGTGGCTGAGTCAATCCTCAAAGAGCACGGGGTAGATTCTTCCAAAGGGATAGTATGGATAGCTTTGCGCCACACGAACACCCCGCCGTGGTACCTGCAGCAAGTCGTGGATCTGGTAGGCTGGTTGAGACAAGAAAGTCTAGAGCCGTGTTTTCTGGCAATGCAGCAGCGTGACCTCGGGGTTGCTCAAATCCTCAACCGGGAGCTGGTTTCGTCCGGGCAAGAGCCCATGGGTACAGTCTCGGGCATTTCGCCTGAAGATGCCTTGAGTATCCTGGAGAAGGGAGAGTACTGCCTGGGGATGCGCTTGCACACGTTGATACTCTCAGCCAGGGTCCAGGTTCCGTTCATGGGAGTAGAGATAGACCCGAAAATCGGTGCTTTCTGCAGGGGTGCCGGTTGCCCGGTACTGCCAAATCCTGATCCTGCCCGGCCCAATTTCAACATGAGGGATGAATTTGAGGCTTTCATGCAAGACGGGGATAACTTAAGGCAGGCGCTTCAGCAACACCTGCCACGATTCCGCTCCCTGGCCCAGCAAAACATAGACATGGTTTTGGCTTGTCTTGAGTGACGTCCCCGGACCTACCGTGTCGTACTACTCTGTTTTGAACCCGCCTCTAACCATGACAATCACATCGGTTGTGGCCCTAATTCCCCTTCCGTCATCCCTGGGAACAAGCAACAGGTGGTTGGCAGGGACTGCCTCGCCACCCTTGAGATCCACGCCCTGGGTAACGTCGCACAGGCCTCCAAGGTCTGAATCTATTACAGTAGCTTGTCCGCCCCTGAGGATGATTTCAGTGCCTGAATACCCTCTCAGGATTTGCCCCGGGGCAAGTTCAATCACAGACATCTTTAGCCTTGATTCAACATACGCCCTGGTAACTAAGGGGTCACCTTCGCTCCCCGGCAACGGCATGTCCGAAGCAGCAAACCCTTTGCCGAACCATCCAAGGGCAGCGCCTAGTGATACCATCAAAACTGCATAGACTAAACCTTTCTTCTTGCTTGCCATTTTGGGCTCTCCTTTCCCTACCCTAATGCATCCTGCCTCAGTTTGGCGTATATGAAATCGTCAATGTCACCGTCCATTACCCTTTCTACACTGCCGGCTTCAACTCCGGTACGGTGATCCTTGACCAAGGTGTATGGTTGGAACACATAAGACCTTATCTGGCTGCCCCATGCTATCTCCTTTTGAGGCCCTCTGAGCGCCTCGATTTGCTTGAGCCGCTCTTCTTCCTTTAGTGCCAGGAGCTTCGCTTTGAGCATCCTCATAGCTACCGCCCTGTTAGAGTGCTGGGAGCGTTCGTTTTGACACGTCACGACTATACCCGTGGGGATGTGGGTTATCCGTACCGCAGAATCGGTCTTGTTCACATGCTGCCCGCCGGCACCTGAAGACCTAAAGGTGTCAATCTTGAGTTCTTCAGGGTTGAGGTCTATCTCGGCCTCTTCCTCGATTTCAGGCAACACATCAACTGACGCAAAAGAAGTATGGCGCCGCTGGTTTGCGTCAAACGGGGAAATCCTTACAAGCCTGTGGACCCCCTTCTCAGTGCGCAGGAAACCGTAGGCATAGTCTCCCCGGACAGAGAAGCTAACGCTCTTGAGTCCCGCCTCCTCTCCTGGGAGTATATCGAGGGCTTCCATCTGGAACCCTTTGCGTTCCGCCCAACGGGAATACATCCGGTAGAGCATGCTCACCCAATCCATAGCTTCTGTGCCGCCTGCACCTGCATGGAGGGTTACAATTGCATCCCTTGAATCGTATTCACCTGACAGAAGCGTCTCAAGTTCGAAGTCCCGGACCCTAGCGGCAGCTTCTTGCGCTGATTTAGTGAGATCGTCCAGAAGTCCAATATCCCCTTCTTCCTGAGCCAGCCGGGCAATCTCTATGTTGTCGGTGACTAATGTCTCAAGTTCCTTGTACCGCTTGATTTTGTTCTCAATCCGGCTGATCCCGGTGCCTACTTTCCTTGCTCTCTGCTGGTCCTGCCAGATTGACGGATCTTCCATCTGCTTCCTCAGGGAATCAAGTTGCTGTTCAAGCCCTGGAAAGTCAAAGAGACCTCCCGATATTGCTTAATCTCTCCTGCAAGGCCTCAAACTCGCTTATGACCTGTTCATACATGCCAATTCCCCCTAAACCTGATTTGGATATGGTGTTCAACTACACTACCCGAGTTTACCACAGCAATGCTTGTATTTCTTGCCGCTCCCGCACGGGCAGGGCGCATTGCGCCCAACCTTCCGCGCAGTTTGCTGTACAGAGGGTTTACCGCCGGCAGGCCCCGCCCGGGTACCCAGATCTAACCTTGCCGGAGCAGGCGCCTGGGTTTGGCGCCGCCTGACAGGTTCACCGCTTCGCGACAAAGTCACCTTGAAAATATAAGCTACGGTGTCTTTTTCAATGCTTTGAACCATAGCTTGGAAAATCTCGTAACTCTCTTTTTGGTATTCAAGGAGGGGATCCCTCTGGCCGTATGCCCGGAGGCCGATCCCTTGCCTAAGGCTTTCCATGGCCTGGAGATGCCCTATCCACTTTTGGTCAACTACCCTCAAGAGTATCAGGCGCTCGATTTCCTGCAAGTGTTCACCCAGGTCTTCAGCTTTTTGCTTGTATGCCTCATGGAAAATCTGTGTAACAGATCCAAGAGCTTCTTCCCTGGATCCGGCCTGTTCAAACACGGCGGTGAAATCTGCTTCAGGCAGCATCTCCCTCAGGTAAGATTCCAGGCCCGCGAAGTCAACTTCTGCTTGAGACACACCGGGAGCCCAGAACAGTTCAAAACCCAACCCGATCGACCTATCCATCATCCCCTGCACTATGCCTGAGAGTTTGTCGCTCTCGAGCACTTCACGTCTCTGGGCGTAAATCACTTCCCGCTGTTTGTTCAAAACGTTATCGTATTCAAGCACATTCTTCCTGATCGAGAAGTTATGAGCTTCTATCCTTTTCTGGGCAGTCTCCACCGACTTGGTGATAAGCGGGTGTTCTATAGGTTCGTCTTCGGCAAACCCCATCTTCTCCATTACGCTTCCAATCATGTCCCCGCCAAACAGCCTCATGAGTTCGTCTTCTATGGACAAATAAAACCTTGAAGAACCAGGGTCACCTTGCCTGCCGGCCCGTCCCCTCAACTGGTTGTCTATGCGCCTTGCTTCGTGCCTCTCTGTCCCGATCACATGAAGCCCGCCCAAGGCTACAACCTCATTGTGCTCACTGTCTGTGAGCTTTCTAGCTGCCTCATATAGCTCCTGGTACCGCTTCCTTGCCTCTATTACAATTTCCAGGTACTCATCTGTTTCCCCTGAGTCTATCTTGGCAAGCATTGCCTGGGGAAGCACCTTTTCAGAAGCTATGGCGATAACATCAGGCTCAAAACCTTCTCTCTTCAGGCTGGACCTGGCCATGAACTCAGGGTTCCCTCCCAGGAGTATGTCCGTGCCCCTACCTGCCATGTTGGTAGCTATTGTCACGGCTCCCTTTCGCCCGGCCTGGGCCACTATCTCAGCTTCCCTTTGGTGGTGTTTGGCGTTGAGTACTTCGTGCGGAATTCCCCTGGTCTTCAGCATGCGGGATAAGACTTCGGATTTTTCCACTGACCTGGTACCTACAAGCACAGGCCGGCCGCTCTTGTGAAGCTCAGCTATTTCTTCCACGACAGCATTGAACTTAGCTTTCTCTGTGGCCCAGATGGAATCTGGCATAGCAGTCCTTATAAGAGGCCTGTTAGGCGGTATAGACACCACATCCATGTTGTAGATCTCGATAAACTCTGACTCCTCAGTGGCAGCCGTTCCTGTCATTCCTGCCAGCTTCTTGTACATCCTGAAGAAATTCTGCACGGTTATGGTGGCAAGGGTGTCAGACTCCTCCCGGACTGTAACCCCTTCCTTAGCTTCTATGGCCTGGTGGAGCCCGTCAGAGAACCGCCTACCCGGCAGTATACGGCCTGTAAACTCGTCAACTATGAGCACTTCGCCGTCTTTCACCACATAGTCCACATCGCGGTGCATGAGCTCTTTGGCTTTGACTGCCTGCTTGACGTAATGCTCGATACCGATATTTGCTTCTGAAGAAATGTCGTCAATTCCAAGGAAATCCTCAATGAGCTCAATGCCTTCTTCGGTGAACGCAACCGTCTTGGCCTTTTCTTCTACCGTGTAATGCTTATCCCTAACCAACCGGTCAGCCAGCAGTTTGAACTTGCGATACCTGTCTGTGGAGCCCTCTACCTGGCCTGAAATGATTAGGGGAGTCCTAGCCTCGTCTATGAGGATTGAATCGACTTCGTCGATTATGGCGTAATCAAGGGTGCTCTGGACCAAGTCCTGCTTGCGCAAAGCCATGTTGTCCCTCAAGTAATCGAAACCGAATTCGGTGTTGGTCCCGTATATTATCGGGCAGGAATAAGAACGCTGTTTCACAACAGGGTCCATGCCCGGGACCACCAATCCTACGTCCAAGCCCAGGAAACGGTAGATTTGGCCCATCCATTCCCTGTCCCGTGAAGCAAGGTAATCGTTTACCGTGACCACATGGACGGTAAAACCCCCTATTGCGTTAAGATATGCAGGTAAAGTAGCGACCAGGGTCTTGCCTTCTCCTGTCTGCATTTCTGCGATCCTGCCCTGGTGTAAGACAGCTCCGCCCATTATTTGCACATCAAAATGCCTCATATCAAGCACGCGCCTGCCTGTTTCGCGAACCACAGCAAAAGCTTCAGGAAGCAAGCTGTCAAGGGACTCGCCTCTTGAGACTCGCTCACGGAACTCACCGGTCTTGGCCTGGAGTTCTGAGTCAGTTAGTTTCCTCATATCAGGCTCAAGTTTAGATACAGTCTCAACAGTACGGGACAGCTTGCGTAATTCCCGTTCATTGGAGTTAAACAGATTTCTAAACAAAGACACAACTATCCCCTTTTCACGTTTGAGGTTACCGGGCGCAACACTTTTCCTCTTAGACGTGTTCAGCTAATTCTAGCATCCTTTTGGGTATCAGGGAAACCGCGGTGCAGCGTGTGAAGGACAAACCACAACACGCCGGCGGCCATCAAAATGTCACCGACGCTGAAGGTAGTAGGGTCTTTAGAAAGGAATCTCCATCCGAAAATATCCGCAAGAAACCTCAGTCTCACGCCGTCTGGAATCACCTGGTGGGTAAGGCTTAAGCCCAAGTCTTGCACCTGGCTCTCAAGCAAGCTCATCCCTATTCCGTGAGGGTCAACAGGCATCCTGCCCCCGTTAGTTATTATGGCCACGAAGTTGAGAAACATCCCTGCAGCCATGGGAGTAAACCCGGGAAGCTTGAGGTTTGGATATAGCCCGTAGAAAAGCATAAGGTAGGTGACTAACGATATTGCAGTACATAAAGCAGGGGAAGGCTCAACCTTTCCTTGTAGCAACAAGATGGAACCGAACTTAACCGCGAAAGAAGCTGCAATCCAAGGGAAACGCTCAAGTCTTAACTCGCCAAGCCTTGACAGTTTCCCCCCTGATAACACGCCGAGCACAAGCGAGAGTAACACCACAAACCTAAACAAACCATCACTTCCTTAGGAGCTCATGATCAATTATCTTGAGCATAGCTTCTACCACTTTAGGATCGAATTGCGTTCCTGAGCACCTAAGCAACTCTTCCTTTGCTTCCTCATATGACATTTTCTCTTTGTAAGGCCTGTCTGTAGTCATCGCATCAAAGGCGTCAGCACACGCGATTATGCGGGCACCTAAGGGGATTTCCTCAGCGGCCAGCCTGTCAGGGAAGCCTGTTCCGTCCCATCGCTCGTGATGATGCCTTACCCATTGTTCGCCTTTTCCGAGGAACTTCATAACCTTAATTATGTCTGCACCGATTTCACTGTGCTTCTTCATCTCTTCGTACTCGTTGTAAGTAAAAGGGCCTTCCTTCTTCAACAGGCTGTCTGACATGCCCACCTTGCCAACGTCATGGAGCAGCCCCACGTACTTGATGAGTTCCACCTCTTCGTCGCTGAGTCCCAGGAGCTTGGCAAGTTTGCCTGAATACTCTGAAACCCTTACTGAGTGACCATGGGTATATGAATCCCGGGCATCCAGGGCGGTACTCAAGGCAGCAGCCATTTCGTTGTAGGTTTCCCAAAGGTCAATGTATTTTTGGAGGGAAACCTTGGTAACTATGAGGGGCAGGTAAAAAAACACGAGCACCGGAGGGCTTGTCTGCTGGACTACCAGCACCATGAGCGCACCCACAGGGAACAAAGCAAACATGTTTGGAAGCATCCACACGATGTTACGGCGCCATATTGATGAAAACGACACTCTCATGTCGAGGGCAATTCCTCCACCGATCAAGCAGGCATTAAGGAGGGTAAAAGCTGAAGCGGCCAGTATGAAAGCAACTAAACCTTTCGGGAATTCAATGTTTCCAAATCCGCCATAAACCATGAAGTATATTTGGGAGAATACATAAGCGCATATGGTTAAGACGCCCCTGTTAAACATTACCACGGTTGTCGGCACTTCAAGGGACAAATCTCTCTTACGCAAAGTAGCCACGGCAGCCACCCACATCCCCACTGCCGGCCCATATAGCACAATCACTGTGAGTATCAAGGGGGTAGCCATAGAGGCAGTGCCTTTTCCTCTGGGGAACGGTACTGCTGCGGCTTCGCCGCACGCAACCAAAACGGCGAGGAAAAGCACTTCAGCTAAGTGACCGCCATCCTCAAATCTGGGGATATTGGTTGCGAGAAGGAAAATGCCCAGGCCTGCAATGCCCCAAGCGTATGCGTTAAAGAGTCTGAATCCTTTTTTCAATCCCGGACACCTCATAGAAGGGCCGACAGCCCCCAGTCATTATCCCATCTGGAAACAAGCAGCTCCAGCCAAAAGAAGCGTAAGAATGGCAAGAATCGCCTTAAGAACCTTGTTCACCAGAAACCCCCCGTTACCTGCTTGTATCCGAACCGCTAATTCAGATCCACCTTGGCTCCGCTGGAAAACATTCCGGGCTGTCGGCACTATGTATCTGTTCTACATGATAGTCCAGTTTCCTCTTGATAACCAGCCAAAATTGTGACTAAGACAGTCTAATTGTCTAACAACATAGGAAACTTGCGGTTAATAGCATCTAAGGTAGCTCTCACCACAGCCTCCCTCTCGTCGTAAGTAATCGGGCAAGAACCGCTAAGCATTGCCTCCTTCCCGTTCTCAACCAGGGTGACTGTCACAAGTGCTATCTTGGTCGATTTAGAGTGAGCTACAGTGACATCATTCAACACAATCTTCACCCTAGGCCTCATCAGTTTGGACAATGCATCCAGAGTTGCCTCTGCAGCAAGCCGGAGCCACCGTGTAGGTGTAGGAATCCCTGTTGCATTCCCCGACACCAAGGCATTCCCCAAGCCCAGCTCGACTGTCACTTCGGCCTCGTCCTTGCCCGATGTGAGGGAGACTCTCGTTAGCACCAGCCTGTCCTTGTCCCTGATATCCCCTTCCTGGCCCAACTGGGCTATTGAAATCTTCCGCCTGTCTAATGTCTCGCCACAAGCTGCCAGGATCGCCGATTCGATATCCCTTGCTATGTACCTGGGAGAACGCCCTGGACGTGCCAGTACATGGACTTCGTCGACTTCGCCATCCTTGCCAAACACTGCCCTGCAAGCTATGACGTCTTTGATCTTCTCAACAGTGCTCTCAATCTTCCTCGCTCTAGCTAACTCATCAGGCATTACTGACACCCCGTATCCTTAATGGCATGGCCGGACTACCATCCCGGGACAGGGGAGTTACAGCGGCGCTACCTATAACCTTCGCTTTCGCTTACCACCATCTCAGCCAAAATCCACAGCCCTGCGGCAACAAGGCTGTGCCCTCCGAGAATAACCGGTATAGGTGATTCCAAGGCACACCGTGTGAACTCCCTTACCCACTCGTCGCCAATCAGTTCATATCTGCCCAGATCAGACTGGAACCTATCCCAGTCTGAGACCTGTTTGTTCAGGTGGGCAAAGACTACCCGGCTGTCAATGAAAGCCAGGTCACATACTCTTGAGACGCATTCGAAGAATTTGCATGGGCCAAGTTCTTCAATCATGTACCCGATAAGCGAAACCACTTCGCCCCGTTCATCACGTCCAAGAGCCTTCATACCTCTTTCTTCGGAATACACGCGCATTCTGTGAACCATATTTGTGTTAATATATTGAATTACTGACGGGCCCACCCTTCCAAACACTGCGATCTCACGGGAGTCCTGCCTCAGAATCCTCAGGGCCTGCTCCAGCCTGTCCCTGGGCCAGTCCAATGATTCAATGGCCTTAAGTGTCCTGGGCCCACAGTCAGGATGCATCCCGAGAATCTGAATATCCACAGGTGTGTCAAGGTCGAAGTTGATCCGGCCTGAATTGGGAATCAGAATCCGGCGCATGCCTATGCCACGGAGCAAATTGCCTAAAGAGTTGTCTGACTCAGGAAGGTCAATCTCATCGATAGCGCGGGCGGGCGTAAAGGCAACCAGATCTGCAGATTGGACATTGTTTACAACTACAACGTTTTTGTTTGTCTTAAGGGAGAGGGCGATTTCATTAAACTCCCCGGCAGTCATGAGAGGAGCAGCAGCTCCTCCCATGTAAATCACCCTGTCCAAGTTGTACTTAACGATCAGTTCTCGGAGCCGGACACCAAAATGAAACCGCCGCTTGTCTGAGTCGAAATCTACTTCTGCATGCTGCGATGCTTTGCCTGCCAGACCTTCATTGTTGGTTACCAAGATCACCCGGCCGATTTCTGAAGCCTGCGCCAATTTGGCCAGGGTATCCAGCACCACTTGGGTACGGACATGTCTTATTATCTTATCGAGGGATGTCTGAGCTTGTCCTCCTTCAAAAACAACAGCAGTTACTGAACGGTCCATGCAATGCCTCCGTTCCCGGAGTTACATATTCTCAGGCTCGATGAGCCCGAAGTTTCCGTCTTTGCGCTTGTAGATCACATTTACGACTCCTGTTTCACCGTTGGGGAATACGAAAAAGTCGTGGCCCAGAAGTTCCATTTGAAGCGCAGCTTCTTCCGGCGACATAGGTTTCATGGAAAACCGCTTCACCTTGACTATTTTGCCGGTTTCGGGCTCTTGCTTTCCCTGGTCAAGCTTTATCTCAGGCCTATCACGCCTTAGCAGCCTGGTCTTGTATTTCTCGAGCTGGCGCTCCAGTTTCTCCACTACAAGATCAACCGATGAAAATGCATCCTGGCCAGATTCTTCAGCCCGCACGATCATGCTGTTGAGAGGAATGGTGACTTCTACTACATATCTGCCCCGCACAGTTGAAAAGGTAACCTGGCACACCGCAGGATCGTGCCTACTGTATTTTTCAAGCTTGCTGAGCCTTTTCTCTGCATACTGCCGGAGTGCAGGTGCTACATCTATGTTCTTCCCTCGGATATTGATCTCCATCCCGCATACCCCCAACTGAAGTATTTGCCTTATAGTTATTCCCTATGAAGGAAACTGACACCTTCAAATGCGTTCTATGGGAATCATACCTCATATACTAATCTTCGATATATTGTAGCCCAAGTCAATACGCCTAATCGACACATATTGACAATCCACAGATATATCCCCAATCGAAAACCGGGTTTTAACTGGTTATCAACACAATTACCCACATTATCCACAGAGATAACCGATTGAGTGTTGACTCTTGGTCATGGGAATGCTATAGTCCGAACACGAGCTAAAAGCTCCAAAAGACGACGTGGCCGGGACCCGTCGTCGGGAATTAGGAGGAATGTCCCGAAATGCAAGGTAAAGTAAAATGGTTCAACGCGCAAAAAGGCTATGGTTTTATTCAACGTGATGACGGACCAGACGTGTTCGTCCATTATTCGGCAATCCTGGATGAAGGGTTCCGTACGCTCAATGAAGGTGATCTTGTAGAATTTAACATCATCGAAGGGCCTAAGGGTCTTCAAGCTGCCAATGTAAGCAAGATTGAGTAAACGTGGCCAACGTGCGCCCCGGCATCTATTTGCCGGGGCTTTCATATTTTTTACAGGGCACTGTCAAACCGCCTGTTGCCCCGCAATCCCCTGGAATAGGCCATGAGTACCCTGAGTTTGTTAGCGATCTCAAGCATTTCCCGGTTATCCCGGTCCATTTCTTCCTTTATGAGCTCAGCAATCTCAGCATCCAGCTCACTTATGCAAAGGGCGACTTCCCTTGCCAAGATCTTCTGGGTATCGGTGAATGCAGCCTTGTCTCTTGAGCCAATCCGCTCAAGTACTGCACCGCGCTTGTCTATAAGCACCCTCAGGTCCTGGAAGTTGCCTTCCCTAGCTGAGTCCCTGGCCTGAGCTGTAAGTGCCAGGAGATCCTTGAACGCTTCAACCATAGTTACGCACCGCTTCCTGCCAGGCGTCCCTGATCTGGGTCATAACATTCATAGCCTCATGTACCGGTCCTGATTCCTTCCGTATGTTAGCTTTGAGCAGACACGAATACACGAAACAGTAGAGGGAGTTAAGCCTTGCGGCCAGGTCTCCCACGGTCAGATCCAGGGCTCCCCTTAACTCATCTGTGATTTCCTGGGCACGCACAAGTTTTTCATTGGCCCCTGTGTAGTCTTTCTCCTCGATGCACCTTATAGCTTCCTTCATGCTCCTAAGGCAAACATTGAGCAGCATCAACACAAGTTCGGCGGGGGAAGCTGTCTCGATGCTCGACTGCCTGTAAGCGTTTGCCACCTTCTGCCTGTCGGCAACATTGGCTGCGTACAACAAGTTCAATCACCCGGTCTTTCAATATCTGTCACACAAAACTCACATAAACAATGACTGCATCTGTTGGGTTATGTATAAACCCTGGGTGTTCATCTGGATTAAGAGGGATTCCAGGGCGGTGAACTGCTTTCTCAGGTTTACAAGGCGCACTTGCAGACGTCTCTCCAGGTTTTCAATCTGGCGGGATATGTCCTTATCCTGTGATTCGAGCCTGGCTTCTCTCAGGGGTAAGAACCCGTCATGGCCCACATACATCTGCAGTGCTTGCTTCAGTCTCGTCAACACGCCTTCTGAACCGGCTTCATCTTTCCCAAGTAGCGATGCAACTGCATCCCTGTTTGCAACAAGCGCTTCCCTGAGTTTCGACTCGTCAAAGGACAGTTTGCCATCACGTGAATATGAGCCGATACTGCCTGTACTTATCCCTATGTCACCTACAAACCTGAACCCGGGAAGGCTGTCTGCTACTTCCCTGAAAACCGTTTCCCTGATTTGGCTGAGCAACCTTTGAAGCAGGGGATCGCCGAACAGCAAACCTGCAGTCCTTGTTTCGCTGTCATACGAATTGTACTTAGCCGCCAGGTCCAAGAAGCTGTTGTATTCGTTCACCAGTTCACGCACTGCGTCTACCAAGGCATCATCGTCATAGCCAACCGAAACGGAAGTAGCCCCGGTCGTTAGAAGGTTCAGGGTCACGCCAGGGATAGCGTCTTTGACCTCGTTTGAACTCCTTTGGAACCTGATGCCGTTTATCTTGAACGTTGCCCCGGCAGGCTCCTGTCCTTCAACAGTCCTTAATCCAAGATCCAGACTTTGTGGATCCGGGCTTTCTTGTTGGAAAGTAATCTCTTGTCCTGTGGATACCCCGGTCAACACAAGGGTGTACTCTGAAGGCACAACCTCCAACACTGAAGCTTGGATTCCAAGGTTCTCTACACTGTTGATCCGCGCAGCAATCGAGTTGAGGCTGTCGTCCCCGGCAATATCGATCTCCTCAGTAACCCCGCCTATACTCAGCACCAACCTGCCTGAAAAGCCTAAAGCGTCATCAGGGGATCCGGTGAAACTGCGTGATTGAAGTGTGTGAGCTCTTGCAAGATTTATCACTTCAATCTCATAAGTGCCGGGCACGGCATTCGCGGAAGCGTTAGCGGTAACCACTGCAGGACCGGCTGACCTGGCTGCTTTCCCGGTGTAGACTTGCTGTTCCAGAAGTGGCCTCATCTTCGCCATAAGCGACTCGATTTTGGACTTGAGAGCATTCCAGGCTGCCTTTCTGTCAGATATCATCCTCTGCTTAGCTTCCAGGGCGACTACCGGCTGCCGTTCAAGTCTCATAAGTTCCTGGATGATGGTTTCAGTATCCAGGCCTGTCACATTGAAACTAACGGGGGAGCTCAAACAGACCACCTCGCAAAACAGTGTTCAGTCTCCGCTGGGAATTCCATTATTATGTAGCGGCGGTGAACTTCAATCAGGTAGCTAATCGGAGAAATCACCGGGGCAGTTTAGTCAAATTCCGTCAGACAGCTCCTTCTCAAGGCCGTCCAAAACATCCAGCACCGGGTCTTTGGCCTCCATCATCTCCCTGGTCACTTCGATTTCAACTTCTTCCCGCAAAATCTTGGTGCCCAGGGGAGCTTCAATGCCTAAACGGACCAAAGCCCGCGACCCCCGGCCCTGGACCCCGGTTACGCGGACTACGATAGTATCGCCGATTAATATGGCCTCACCTACGCGCCTGGACAAAACAAGCATGTCAACCCGTCCTTTTCATCAGGTTCCTGAGTGCCGTGAATACCTGATGCTTGGTGGTATATTGGGGATCGCTAATGATGACCTGTTTGCCAAGACGTTTTGCAGGGTTGACTACAAGCGGGGCCAACAGATTTGCAGTCATCTGCTTTACATCCCCGGGCACCGTGACTACTGACAGCAACACCAGTTCATCGGAACTGGCTGCTTCCAGGCATTGGAGATCTGCAGGAGCAAAGACAGGATCGTAGTCTACATAGGGTACCCGGGGATCGATAATCACAAACCCCAAAGATTCTTCATCCACAGACTGGAGCCACTTAAGAAACCCGCCCTTATCCAAGTCCAATACGATAAATCTCCGGTATTCAGGAAAGCCGATGAGCCCTTCCGGAAAACACAAGATGCGGTCTTCATCCACTTCCACTATCCCAAAACGTTTGGTGGAAACTTCCACACGTATCCCTCCTGTGAGGCGTGATACACGGGCTCACCCATTACCTGAGGTGGTCAAGAAGACTGGGTTGAATAAGCCTGGCACCTGCCGCCAAGGCAGCCTGGTAAGCTGCTTCCTGTGACTTGAGTTTTACGATGACTTCTACCAGATCCACTTCCTCAACGTTGGACAAGAGCCTTTGGTGCTCGATATCCATGTTCATCGCCTTCTCGCTCAGGATATCCAACCTCCTGAGCCGCGCCCCATTCTCTGCCCTTGCAGACAATATCTTGTCCAGCCACTGGTCTAATCTGCCTAAGGCGTCCTGGATGGCAGCTTCATCAGGTTCAGAACCATCAGAGGGGCAAAGCCCTTCGGTGAGTTGGACAAAGGTAGCCTCCATATCACCCCACCAATCGCCCAAATCATCGGTTGTAATCATCACGTCCCGGGCCACCCTCCACTCGGGCATGGTGCCGGTGAGCAGTTTCCTGTCATCCACTGTGGTGTTCATGATGCTTTCGGCCTCTGCTTGAAGCTGCCTGATCTCGGCAGCAATGGCCGCCTTGGCATCAGGAGGGGTAGTTCCTGTAACCCCGTAAAGGGCAAGTTCCCTAGCCCTGGCTATTACGTTGGTCAGGTGGGAAAGCGCTGACTCAGTCTGCTCCATCCAGTTCTTAGCTTTATCCATATTGCGCTGGTACTGGCTGCTAACTGCCATGTCATGGCGCAAGTATATGGACCTACCCGCTCCTATGGGGTCATCTTGGGGCCTGATAATCGCCTTGCCTGAAGATGCCTGATCTTGCAGCCTGGCAAGTCTCTTTTCCACTTTGAAGATGTTGTAGAGAAAGTTCCTCTCAATGGACAGATCGGTCACACGCACACCCATCTACCTCCAGTTCCTAGTCGCCTTCCTTTAGCGGCCTCCAAGTCCCATCCTGTTAATGATAGTATCGAGCATTTCGTCTGCCACAGTAATCACTCTGCTTGCCGCATTGAAAGCATGCTGTTCCCGTATGAGGTTGGTGATTTCTTCATCCAGGGATACTCCGCTGATTGAATCCTTCCTGTTCTCAAGCTCTTTGACCAGTAGTTCCTGGGTGTCGAAGGCGCTTTCGACTTTCTGGGCGTCAATCCCCAAGGCGCCTACAATAGCTACCCATTTTTCGGTGAAATCCCCGTCAGACACTTGGAACAAAGAGTCCAACCCGGCGAGATGCTCCAAGTAGTCATTGTGGGTGCCTTCTATAAAGTCGGCGATAGCCAAAGCGATGCTCCCGTCAAGCGGATCACCTGAGGTCAGTTGGGTTCTGATGTTGTTACCCGGATCCTGGATGATGAGGTGATGTACCTCAATGGTCGCCAGTATATCGTCACCGAACTCAAAAAACGGAATCCCCTTTTTGGTTGGATCATTATCCATGTTTGACTCGTGTATGATGTTTATCCCGTCTATCACCTTGCGCACTGACTCGCTAAGTTGCTGTCTGAATCTTAGCACCACGTCGTCCCTGGCTACCTTGTGGCCTCCCAGGCTTCCACCCATAGAATCCAAATTGATCTTATCCAAGTCATTTGGGCCTGTAATCACGTGGAACTTTACGCCCTCAGGTGTGAACTCACTTCCCAGCCCGTAATGCTTGGCCCCGTCCACCAACCGGACCCCGCCCAAGTTGACTTGGACCGTACCGTCATCCAGGTAGTTCACCGTGGCGCCGGTAAGCCCGGCCAGCTCGTCAAGGAGTAGATCCCGCCTGTCCAGCAGGTCCGCCACAGGCTCTTTCCTGGCAAGCGCCCTGGAGATCTCTACATTGAGCGAACTCACCCGTTGTGCGAGCATGTTGACTTTAGCTACCGTTGCATCGATCCCGTTCTCAAGGTCCACCGTAAGGGAATCCAGCTGGCTCCCCAGGTGCCTCAGCAGATCGCAAAGGGACCGGCCTGCTTCTAGCAGTTGGGCCCTGGCTGAAGCAGAGTCAGGCTCAGAAGACAGGTCGTGCCAGGCTGCCCAGAAGAAGTCCATGGAATCCCTGATGCTTGAATCAGACGGCTCTGCAAACACAATCTGCATGTGTTCAAACACTTCTTTTTGGATAGCAAGCGCAGCTTTTTTCTCCTGTTCATTTCGTAGCACAGCATCTACGAACCTGTCCCTGATCCTAGTTACGTCAGTAACCTTCACCCCCATGCCTGATACGCCTACGCCCAGGGGTAGCCTCTGGATAATAGGCTCCAGGTTAACCCGTTGCCGGGAATAGCCGGGAGTGGCAGCGTTAGCTATGTTGTGCCCTGTAACGTCCATTGCGTGCCTGGATGCGATCAGGGCCGACTTGCCTATTTCAAGAGTGGTAAACGTTGACGGCAATCACACCACCTCCAATGCTAAGCTTTCTGGTCAAACGCAATAGGCGGATTCTTGGAAACCTTAGTATAGTCATCCTGAGGAATGAGAAGCCCTAGCTCATATCTCACAATTTCCAAACTCTTGGATAGGAGTTTCTGGTTCTGTTCGTTGAGCATCTGAAGCTGCCTCACCTTTTGCGCCACATCATGTTTCAACCGGACTTGCGCTTCGCTGCTGCCGGATTCATCAGGAGGCAACAGGGGCTCAGCCCCCATCCTCTCCTGGATGGTTTGAAGGTCTTGAAGTACTTGCCCTTCCTTACGGAGTATCTCTTCAAGCCCTTGACAATCGCCTTCGACCACCAGGCGTTGTTTCTCTTTGGCAGTATCGATCAAGGTATCAAGCACAGAACTCAAGCTGGATAATAAAAAAAGAGTGGAGGTTTGCCGTACCAATAAAATCGCCCCTTTCACAGGGACGGTAGCACGTTAGGGTAAGGCCGTTAGTGAGGCGGTCGTTACCTGATCCGGTCTGCCAGGAGTCTCCCCAGCATCTTTTCTGCCACAGACTCAGGATCTACAGAATACTCCCCGGACTCAACTGCCCGGGCAATAGGCCCGACTTTTTCGTCACGGATATCAGGGCAAGCGTTGGCTAACCGCTTTACCTTCTCAATATCTTGCGCGCTGAAAGACAGTTTGACCTTGTCTTGCAGCGCGGTTTGAGAAACAGCGGTATCCCTGGGAACCGGCTTTGATGCTTTGCTTGCCTTGTATATCTTAATTACCTGATCTATCTGTGTTCTGGATATCATCAATTTGACATCGCCTCTTTCAAATGCCACCGTCCATCTTACTCATCGTCCATGAGCAAGCGGACGTTTAGCTTAATCGGACAAAACCTAGAACCGCCTCTTGCGGATCAAATCGATAGTATACATCCTTGTACTGTTCTTGGGTTTATCCTTCTGGAAACTCACATCAGGTTCGTGGCGGCCTGGAGCATCATCAAAGTCAAACCCGTCAAGCCTGGATCCTGAAAGTGCTTTCTGGCAATCCACACATATCCGCCCTTTGGAAAGGGGCCTCTTGCATATAGCGCACTGGTTAGTTTCATTGATTTCAAGGTCCACCCCGACCAGGTGTCCGCGACGCACAAACTCAGTGACTACTTCTACTGGAACACCTGTATCCTCGCTCACTTTCCTTGCCGAAGCCCCCTTGTGTTTTGCCAGGTACCTCTTGACTACCTGAAATTGCTGTTCCTCTGTTTCAAAACACTCAGGGCAAATCGACGGGCCGGAACTTACGAAGACTTTACCACACCTATCGCAGTTTTTCATCTGCAATCCTAACATCCCTCCTCTTCAGCCAGGCGATACGGCAAAGTGCGTGCCAATGTCACGCAGTACACGTCACCAGCTCCTGCAGACTTGAGTGCCCTGGCTGCTTCATCGAGAGTTGCGCCTGTGGTAGCCACATCATCCACTAATAATACAGCAATTCCGCCCAGATGGGTACCGCGGGTCACACTCATGGTACCTCTTAGGTTGCGCCACCTGTCCCGGCGGTCCAGGCGGGCTTGTGATCCTCTTGCCTCTTCCCTTTCCAAAATATCGGCTAGGGGCACACAAATATTAGACGATACCTCTGCAGCCAGGTCTCTAGCTTGGTTGTAACCCCTGGCCTTTAGGCTAGAGCCTGCAAGGGGTACAGGCACCACGATCCCTACGTGGCCGAACTGCCCGGCCACCTGGCTGAGCAACCACCCCAGGGGCCTTGATAACCATCTCTCCCCAGTGTATTTCATCCGCCTGATGGCAGACATAAGCCGGCCGTTATAGATGCCGGCAGACCGCTGCATGTCGAAGTAGTACAGGTTGAGACGGCATTCGTGGCATAACTCCAAAGGGCGACGCACGGGGATGCCGCACACCTTGCACACCCAGGCCATCTGGCGCTTCAGATCGCCTGTGCATTTGCTGCACATGCCAACATCATTGAAAACCGGCGAGTTGCACAAACAGCAGAGTGCCTGATCACCGTAGACTAGACGGGATAAGTTGTCCAATACCTGACGCCAGGCCATAAGATACCCCTTTGCCGCTGAGCCGGGCTCAAACCGGAAGGTGAACCCGCACCCTAGTGCTTGAACCCGGTTCTTGAACCGGATATGAAATCTGTATTCAATACAAGGTCAGGAGTTCCTGAAAGGTGCGGAACCACAACCCCGTCACTGATGAGTTTTGTCACCACAAGCGAACATTCGTCAGAGCAACCCCAGGCGTCGACAGCGATCTCAAGGTCAATACCGGCCAATTGCCACTTGAGTTTCAAACACCGTGCCAGAGGCTCAATAGCCTGTTGAAGAAAGGGGTTGCCGGTGACGGATATGATAACCCTTACATGATCAAGGCCGCGTTTCAGCGAGACACCTTCCAGTATTACCAGAATACACCAATAGCAGATGGACAACAAGAGCAGTTTGTTGACGCTGGCCAAATAAGATTCCCCCTGGAGCAATATATGCACCAGGGGGAGTACGTGGCAGTTAGATGAGTCTCAGGATATCATCCTTCATGTCCAGGTGTTCCCAGGGGAGATCAAGATCTTCCCTTCCAAAGTGGCCGTAAACTGACACCTGGGAGTATATGGGCCTCTGAAGGTCGAACCGTTCAATAATGGCTGCCGGCCTGAAATCGAAGGTTTTCTTCACAACCGCCAGAATAGCTTCATCAGGTATTTCAGCTGTGCCTTTGGTATCAATGGTAATTGAAACAGGTTGCGCCACTCCTATTACGTACGCCACCTGGACTTCGCATTCACGTGCCAGACCTGCGGCTACAATATTCTTAGCTACATAACGGGCAGCGTAACACGCGGAACGGTCAACCTTGGTGGGATCCTTGCCTGAGAAGCTCCCTCCACCGTGCCTGGCAAATCCTCCGTAGGTATCGGCGATGATCTTGCGCCCTGAAAGCCCGCTGTCACCTTGAGGGCCTCCTACGACGAACCTGCCGGTGGCGTTAACCAGAATGCGTGTATTATCGTCTAAAAGCTCCTGCGGGATAGCTTGTTTCACAACATGATCGATAACATCTTCCCGGATTTTGGCAAGGGGCACATCACTTGCGTGTTGGGCTGAAACCACCACTGTGTGTACCCTTACCGGCTCCCCGTCATGGTATTCGATGGTAACCTGGGTCTTCCCGTCTGGCCTGAGATAAGGCAGGATCTTGCTGTGCCTTACATGGGACAGCTGCCTTGCCAGGCGGTGTGCCAAGTGGATGGAAATAGGCATGTAAACACCGGTTTCATCACAAGCATAACCGAACATCAGTCCCTGGTCACCGGCACCTAAAGTCTCGGGCATCTCACCCAGCTTGGATTCAAGCGAGCGGTCTACGCCAAGCGCTATGTCAGGCGACTGATCTTCAATGGCAGTGAGCACTGCGCATGTGTCCGCATCAAAACCAAATTTCGCCCGGGTATAGCCTATGCGCCGCAAAGTTTCCCTGACGATTAGGGGCATTTCAACGTAACATTCGGTGGATATCTCTCCTGCCACCAACACAAACCCTGTCTTTACAAGGCATTCACAGGCAACCCGTGCCACCTTGTCCTTCTCAAGGATAGCGTCAAGGATGGCATCGACGATCTGATCGGCGACTTTGTCTGGGTGGCCCTCAGTTACAGATTCTGAAGTAAAGAGCTGTCTTCCTCTGCCCATCGTTGCCATAGCCAGGCCCACCTCCAAGAGGAGTAATGTCAGAATCTAACCAGGCCCATAGGCTGGAGTATCTAAGACATCTTAGCATCCGCCGAAATTATAGTCAAACGCCCATGGCAAGGGTTGCTAGGCACTGCCTAGTGCAAACACAATCACGGCGGAAGCCACTTCTTGGCCGTCTACAAGAGCTGCGCCCCGTGCCCTGCATATGTTCATGCGCATAGACTCGATTTCCATTTCGGCACGAAGGGTGTCACCAGGCCTTATCGGCTTCCTGAACCGGGCATTTTCAACCGCAGCCAGATAAGCTACCTGCCCGCTGAGGCCTGATTCAGCAAGCACAGCCAAAGCTGCTGTCTGGGCCATCATCTCCAAGGTGATCACGCCGGGGAAGACAGGTTCCTGGGGAAAATGCCCCTGAAAAAACATGTGGTCTTGTGGGACATCATATTCAGCTAGGGCTGATTGCCCGTGCTGCACGCAGATTATGCGGGATACAAACAAAAAAGGAGGCCTGTGAGGAAGAATCCCTGTAACCCGGCGCAGTTGTTCACATTCACATCTATGATCTTCACGCGTCTTATCCCGGCAACCGGGATTCTTGTTCATCAGCATCATCTCCCGACAATTCACTGGGAGATGATTTCGACAGCTGCTCATAAAGTACCTTCGCCAGCCCTATGCCTCCTCCTTGCGCCCAAACCTTTCCCATGGATTGGGAAAACAGTACGTCCCATGGACCGAGGTCCATACCTGCGTTTTTGGCCATGTTGCGCCACAAGGTTGTAAGGAATACAGACTCAAATTCACGGCAAGCTTCAGCCAGCTTGGCATCTTGCTTAGGGGGTGAGATACTGGCTGATTTAGCTAATCCGGTTAAGCTGGTATATGGCATGACACTTATGTTGTTGTTCATAGGCCATTTCCCTCTCGTTGTCTAGAGCCTTACGCCTGATTCCCTATGGCTACCGCCTTATGTTATTGGCGATTGCCCACATCTGGTCGGCAGTTTCCACCGATTTTGAGTTGAGTTCAAAAGCTCTCTGGGCAATGATCAGGTTCACCATCTCAGACACGATCTCAACATTGGATTTCTCTATGTAGCCTGACAGCACAGTACCTGCGCCCTGCTGCCCGGGCCGCACTTCAACGCCCTCTCCCGACTGGGGAGTCTCCCTGTAGAGGTTAGAACCTATGGCATCCAAGCCTGCAGGGTTGGGAAACATAGTCAGCACGATTTGCCCAAACTCCTGGAAAGAGCCGCCTACCCTGGCCCTGATGATGCCATTCTCATCTACACTTAGCTCCCCGGCGTTGCGTGGTACGGGACTTCCGCCTCTCAGTTTGACATAATGTCCTGCAGCAGTCACCAACCTGCCCTGGCTGTCCAGCCTGAATGAACCGTCCCGGGTATAATAATCGTTGCCATCAGGGCCTTGAATGGTGAAAAAGCCCTGGCCCTGTATGGCCATGAACAGAGGGTCGTCACACCCTTCAAGAGCGCCTTGCTGAAAATCCCTGTAAGTGCCAGCTGCACGCACCCCGCTTCCCACTGAAGCTGCAGTGTTTCTGCCAACCAGGATGTTTTGATAGTAGAGATCCTGGAAGTCCACCCGCTGTCTCTTAAAACCTGCAGTGTTCACGTTTGCAAGGTTATTGGAAATGTTATCTATGTTGAACTGCTGGGCCGTCATTCCTGTCGCCCCGGACCACAGCGCTCTTATCATCCTAAGCTACCCCCTTCATGTTTCTACACGGTTGCTACACGGCTCCGGTACGGTTCCTGTATGGCTCCTATATCAGCACTCCCCTTGCCGCCCAGAACACGCTGCCCTTGGTATCCTCGACAGAAACTACACCCTTCCGACCCGGTTCACAGCTTGCTCCAAAGTCTCATCGTGGGAGCGGAGCGCCCGCTGGGCAGCTTCATATACCCTCATGGCAGAGATGAGCGCAACCATTTCTGACACAGGATCTACCGTGGATTTCTCAAGCACCCCAACCAGCACCCTGGGAGACTCAATGGGAGTGGCGTTACCACCGGTTAACCTGAACAGGCCGTTGCCCTCTTTCTCCAGTTCATAGTCGCCGGAAAACGAGAAGACGGACAACTTGTCCACTGTCTCATCATCAGCAAACACGGCGCCGTCGTCGGAAATGCTATAGACCTTGCCGGACTCAAGGGCAATCGCACTGTTTGTGCCCAAAACCCTGTACCCGCCTACAGTCAGGTAGCCATCTTCGTCCTTCAGGTTGCCCATGCGGGTGTACCTGGTGCCTGCTGGAGTTTCAACAGCCAGGTAGGTGCCTTGGGGCAAAGCAATATCCAAGGGCCGCTGTGTAGTTTCAAGCCCGCCTACAGTATCCATGGTGGCAATGTCGTGGAGTACCGTTCCGCTGGAATATCCCCCGATAGCTGCTTGAGACAGGTTATCGAACCTGTACATCAAGGCATCGTGGAAACTCTGAAACACCACTTTGTCCTTTTGATACGCTACAGTATCAGTGTTGGCCAGGTTATTTGCTATTACTTCCTGGTTGAGCACCTGGGCCCTCATTGCCGTAGCGGCAGACAGAATACCTCTGATCAAGCAAAATTCCCCCTTGAGTTCTTATCGGTAAGGAACACAAACGTATTAGAGGTCTTGGGGGAAAAGCTTTCATTCGAAGGCGGAGAGAGACAAGTTGACAATTAACCGGTGAGGCTTTCAATATGTTCCCTGTAAAGGTCGAAGTTCTCCAAGGCTACCATGGTACCCCTTGCAACACACGATATGGGGTCTTCAGCTACATGGACGGGCAAGCCGGTTTCATCCCTTATGAGTTGGGACATACCCTTAAGAAGGGCGCCGCCACCTGTAAGCACGATACCCTTGTCGATAATGTCACCTAGCAGCTCGGGAGGGGTACGGTCCAACACTTGCCTGACTGCATGACAAATGACCTCAAGGGGTTCCTTCAAAGCAACCCTTATATCTACAGAACTCACTGATACGCTCCTGGGAAGCCCTGTAATCGCGTCCCGGCCCCTCACTTCATACCTGGTTTCTTCGTTGGCTTCAGGATGGGCTGACCCGACAGCAATCTTGACTTGCTCTGCCGTGGATTCACCTACAAAAAGGGTATATTCCCTCCGCATATACCTGATAATGGCGTCGTCGAACGCATTACCGCCTATGCGAGTAGAAGTGCCTGTGACTATCCCGTTGAGGGAAAGCACTGCTATATCAGTGGTTCCCCCTCCGATGTCCACTATCATATGCCCTTTGGGAGCCGTGATGTCCAGGCCCGCGCCCAGGGCAGCGGCGAGAGGTTCTTCAATCAGGTATACCTTTCTGCCTCCTGCTGCCAGGCCTGCATGAAGTACTGCCCTCCGCTCTACTGAAGTGACTGCAGCGGGTACGCACAAGAGGAGTGTTGGCTTGAATACCAGGGTTGAACCAAGGCTCTTGCGCAAGAAATACCTGAGCATTATCTCAGTGACCTCAAAATCATTGATCACGCCCTCCATCAGAGGGCTTACTGTCACAATGCTTCCAGGCGTTCTTCCAACCATCCTCCTGGCTTCAGTGCCAACTGCCAAGACCTCTTTGGTTTCGACATGCCTTGCGATCACTGAAGGTTCTCTGAGGACAACACCTTTGCCTGATACAAACACCAAGATGGAGCAAGTTCCGAGGTCAATCCCAACCTTCTTGCCACCTATCACAATAGCCACCCCACTGTATTACTAAGCAGATAGTTCTACAGATGGTGCCAAGATCCTTCAAAGAGTGGTAAATCCGGCCAGGGAATCCGGATTAGGTGGCTTTTTGGTATTTCCTTCTGGTAGCTTCTCCCCCTCTGATGTGTCTCTCAGCTTTGTTCACGTCTAATATTTCACGCACAAGTTTTGCCAGCTGCGGGCGGATTTTAGGCAACCGTTCTGTAACATCCTTGTGCACAGTACTCTTGGAAACCCCGAAGATGCGGGCAGCTTCACGGACCGTCGAGTGTGTATCCCTGATGTATTCGCCAATCTCGATGGCGCGCTTCCATATCACTTCATTCATACAAGCGTCCCCCTTAGTGGGATGTTACGGTAATATATATGCAAGTGCGGGGAAATCATGAACCAAGAGCCCGTTCACAGACTAATTGCCGTCGCTTGGAAATGCTGCGGGGTCCACTGCTTCGCCCTTATCGAGCAGTTCAAAATGAAGAATGTCTCCCTTGGTCCTTCCGATGGTTTCTCCTTTGGAAACCTGTTGCCCCGTGACCAGTCCTGAAGCGGATACCCCTGCATAGCGACTTTCATATCTGTCTCCGTGGCCTATTACAATTACCAGGCCAAGGTCTTCATCTCGGTAGATTCTCTTGATTACCCCTGTACCGGCAGCTTTCACTTCGGCCCCTGGCGTGGCTGAGATGGCCACTCCCGGGTAGTAGCGCCAGTCGCCCATCTCTTCCGAATAGAACCAACCGGGACGTTTAATAATCTGCCCTGAAACCGGGATAATGATTCCATCAAGGTCGAAAGGTTGGCTCGCCTGGAGCCCGTCGTTTCCGCCTTCAGCTGGATTTTCTTCAGCAGGTCCGGTTGTATCTCCATCACCCAGTGCTTCTCCACCACCTGGTTCTTGAGTCCCTGAACTCAACGGGTCTGTCGATGGGTCATCATCACCTGGGGAGTCATGTGTTGATGGCTCTTGCTCTGAAGGGTTGAAGGCACCTGGTTCAGGTGAGTATGTGCCGGAAACCGGCGCCTCTTGGAAACTTGTCCGCAATCCAAGGAAAACTCCTGTGCTGAACAAGGCGATACAACCTGCAGCAATCAAAAGGCCCTTAAGAGTACTCCTGAGAGTTCTTGACCTGAAGTATTCCCGTAATTGTTGGAATCTGCGGTTTTCCGGCCGCTTAAGCTCATCAGCCTGCATAACAACACCTCCGTCACTATTATTGACATAATTTGGAGGAAACATTCGTTATGCATGGCCGGAAACCCATGATTTATGCCATGAGTTTTATTCTTCGAAGATATGTGCTACCTGGGTGCCGGGATAGTAGTGAGCCAGAATCTCAAGGAAGTCCATGCCTGCCCTGGCGGCGCCGTCAGCCCCGTATTGGCACAGACCCACGGCGTGCCCGTAGCCGGCAACCTGGAACACAACATTGTCACCTTGCACAGACCAGGTGAATTTGGTGGACTTGAGGTTTAGTGCAGACCTGAATTCCAGCCCCCTTACGGTCTTGCCGTCCACTGAAATCTGCTTCACGCGGCCTGTTGGAGATAGAGAGGTAACGGCGATTACGCCTTTCTGGGATACCCTTGAGGCAGGAACGCTGATTCCCAGGGTGCCCATGGAATTGGATATCTGCGTGGAAGACAACACAACCTGGGTAGGCTTGTAGTGGGGCGATGAAACACAGTAGTTGCATGTTACACTTTGCAGGTAGTCTATATCCTTACCCCAGACATCTCTTGCAGCTTCAGTGGTTCCCCCGCAGGTAGAGTGGTAAACCGATTCGGCAGGCAGCCCCTTGTACGTGAGAATCATCCCCTGGGTTTCCCTGACAGCCTTTTCTATCTTGGGCCAATTGAGCCACCAACCAATCACTCCCCAGCGTTCTTTGAGGACGTGTTCAGGATTCCAGGCCTGGTCTTTGGCAGGGTTGGATGTAACATCAGCCTTGCCCGGCAAAGACGGGGTGCCGCCGAAGATCTGCATCTTCCGTAGGGCATACGTCCTGGCAATCACGGCCTGGGCCTTGAGGGCTTCAGGATGGAAAGACGCAGGCATTTCGGAAGCTACTACGTGCTTGACGTAGTCTTCCAAGTCCATGCTTATCACTTTGTTCTCAGGCTCGTAGAATACGTCTATCCTAAGGAGGGGATAACCGGCAGCAGGTCCGGGTGTTTTAGGCAGTTCAATGCCAACAGGCGTGCTGCTGGAGCTTGACAGCCCTGCAAGCAAGCCGAAAAGAAACAACAAGAAAAAGAAGGCCTTTTTCATAGCCATTGCCTCCGAAGACCGTTTGTTGATTAATATTGAGAAACGGAGGCAATTATTCTTACATGCGGTGCAGGATCACATCTACGGGGTGTAGGATCAAGCCATCAGGGCGCAAAGCCTGACGCTTGTTCTATGGCTTCATCGAAAACCGCAATCCTGGCCCCCAAATCACGGAGTTTCGAGGCAAAGTTTGCATATCCTCTTTCCAAATGCTCCAGCCCTGTAATATAGCTCACACCCTGGGCAGCAAGAGCTGCCAGGCACAAGGCAGCACCTGCCCTTAAGTCTGTAGCCTGGACAGTAGCCCCTGTGAGCTGGGGTACCCCTTCAATCACTGCATTGGAGCCCTCAATGCGGATCTTGGCGCCCATGCGCCGCAACTCTTCAGCATGGGCAAACCGGTTTTCAAACACAGTTTCAGATATGATGCTGGTACCTTCTCCTAGACTTAACAGACTCATAAACGGGGCTTGCACGTCAGTGGGAAAACCCGGGTACGGCAGGGTCTTGATCTTCACAGGTTTAGCCCTGCACGATGCGCTTATCTCTATACTCTTGTTCCACTCAGTAACTTCAAGCCCGCACTCGTGGAGCTTGGCAAGCACAGATTTCAAGTGCAGTGGAATCACGTTGTCTACAGTCACATTCCCCTGGGTAATTGCCCCGGCGATCAGGTAAGTGGCGGCTTCTATCCTGTCGGGGATAATGGTGTACGCAGTGTCCCTCAGCTCTTTCACCCCGTCAATGCGTATCCTCGGTGTGCCTGCCCCTTTAATCCTGGCGCCTGCAGAATTCAAAAAATTGGCTAAGTCTACCACTTCAGGCTCCTGGGCTGCATTATCTATGACGGTTTCCCCGTGGGCCAGGCAAGCTGCCATCATGATGTTCTCAGTGGCTCCTACTGAGGGCACATCTAGGTAGATTTGTGCGCCATGGAGCTTGGGCGCACTGGCATGGACATAGCCTTTTTCTATGGATATATGCGCTCCCATTGCTTGGAAGCCTTTGAGGTGAAGGTCAACAGGCCTCTGGCCGATGGCGCACCCTCCCGGAAGAGGTATTGAAGCTTTGCCGCACCGGACCAAAAGAGGCCCCATAACCAGGAAAGACGCCCTCATCTTGCGGACAAGATCATACGGTGCTTCGTACATGAGCGGGCCTGGGGAACTCACATATATCGTGTCCCGGTCCTGCTTCACATCAGCGCCAACCGCCCTCAATAGCTCGACCATGGTCCTTACGTCAGCCAAATCAGGCACTTCGTAAATGGTAGCATTCTCCATAAGAAGTGCGCCTGCCAGTACCGGCAGGGCAGCATTCTTAGCACCGTCACAACGTACTTCCCCGCGAAGCGGCCGTCCACCCCAAATCACAAGATTTTTCATATCCACGCTCCTAAATCTGTTCTGCATTTAGTGTCCGTCTTAAGTGAACCAATATCCCCGGTAATGGTGGTATGTCGAGAAAAATTCTGTTAATCAGTGTGCCCTGACTATTTCCTTGATCTTCATGAGCCTGGATATGTTCGCCCTTTCCATTTCCTCGAGTCTCATCGCCACACTCTTCACAGCTTGCTCCAGTTCTGGAATCAACACATGTTCCAGGGCATTTACTCTTCTTCTGGTCTTTTCTATTTCATCTGCCAATAAATGTATCGTGCGTTCAATATGAGACAGCCGCACCAGCAAGGGCAAAATTCCTTGGAACTTAGATATAGCTTCGTCCAGGTCAGACGATGTGGTCGCCAAACCGTAGCTTGGGAGCATCCCTAGGCCGCGGTCAGTCGCGCCTTGCTTCTTCTCGTCGTCCCCCGCTGTGTCATGCTCCGGCCTGTCATCCCCACGGCCCTGGATTTCCATTTCAGGTACCAGCACGTTCATGATGTGCCTGTATGACACGGATATCTCCTCAGCCCCGCCTTGTACCATTAGGGCCTCTTCAAGCACAGAAGGTGACAGCACGGCCCGTGCCAGGGAAAAACTCTTGTAGGCAGCGCCCAGGCGTTCTTCGATTTCCTGTCTCAACCTCCGGCTCTCATGGACGATGGACAGGAATTCCCTCATGAGCTGGTCCCGCTTATCCTTAAGCAGCCTGTGGCCGCGCTGGGCCATCCGTATCCTGGCCCTCAGCCGGCTCAGTTCCTGCCGTGTGGCATTGGCCCTGATCTTCACTTCCTGCCACCCCCTCAGCCGGTCTGCTCAAGCTTAGGCATGTACTTGTCAATATTCCTCTGGGACAGACGCTTAAGCTCGATCCTGGGCAGCTGTGCCATGAGCTTCCAACCGATATCGAGGGTTTGTTCAATCGTCCGGTTATCGTTGATACCCTGGTTGACGAATTCCCTCTCGAAATCATCGGCAAACTTCAAGAAGATCTTGTCGTTTTCAGTAAGGGCTGCCTCACCAAGGATCACCGCCAGCTCCCTGGCTTCCTTGCCACGGTCATATATGTCTGACAGCTGATTGAGCACGCCTGCGTGATCTTCCCGGGTCTTGCCTTCGCCGATACCTTTGTCCTTGAGCCTGGACAAGGATACGGAAATATCCACAGGCGGGTAAATGCCTGCCCTGTGCAGTTCCCTGGACAGGATTATCTGCCCCTCGGTAATATATCCGGTCAGGTCGGGGATGGGGTGGGTCTTGTCGTCTTCCGGCATTGTGAGAATGGGAATCTGGGTGATTGACCCTGGCTTACCCTGGATCCGCCCTGCCCTCTCGTAAATGGAAGCAAGGTCTGTGTACATGTAACCCGGGTATCCCCTGCGTCCCGGAACTTCCTTTCTCGCCGCCGACACTTCACGCAGGGCTTCTGCGTAGTTGGTCATGTCAGTCATAATGACCAGTACGTGCATCCCCAGTTCAAAAGCCAGGTACTCAGCTACAGTCAGCGCCATCCGGGGGGTTGCGATCCTTTCGATAACCGGGTCGTTTGCCAGGTTGGTAAACACAACAGCCCTATCCAAGGCGCCTGTAGCCCTGAAACTTGAAATGAAGAAGTCAGCTTCTTCATAGGTGATGCCCAAAGCTGCAAACACAACGGCAAAAGGATCCTCTGTGCCGAGAACCGCTGCCTGCCTTGCAATCTGGGCCGCGATTTGGGCGTGGGGAAGTCCTGCGCCTGAGAAAATGGGGAGCTTCTGACCACGGACCAAGGGGTTCATACAGTCGATAGATGAAATACCCGTCTGTATGAACTCTGAAGGATATGCCCGGGTAAACGGGTTTATCGGGTTACCGCTAATATCGAGACGCTTGTCAGGTATGATCCTGGGCCCGCCATCAATGGGATTCCCGGCGCCGTCGAAAACCCGTCCCAGGATGTCCGGAGACACGGGGATTTCAAGCACCCGCCCGAGAAACCTTACCTTGGAAGACCTCACGTCAAGCCCTGAAGTGCCTTCAAACAGCTGGACAAGCGCTTTGCCCTCTTCGGCTTCAAGCACCCGTCCCCTGCGGATCTGCCCGTCTCCCGTTTCTATTTCAACAAGTTCGTCGAAATGAACTTCAGCGACCTGCTCTACTACTATAAGCGGTCCTGACACCTGCGTAATAGTCGTATATTCCAACGGCATATATATTCCCCCATGCTAAAACTTTGTGCTCACGCCTAGACAGTCCCGAGCCTGGATTCATCGCGTATTGCAGCCATGATCGACTCGTATTCTTTTGGCCACTCAGCTTCAGGTATCTCCCTGGCCCTCGCGATACGCTCTCTCACTTTCATCTCAAGGATGGTTTCAAGCTTTGCGCCCTTTTCAAGGAGAGCCATCCCGTTATGATGGAATTCAAGTATGATCTTCAAAATCCCATACTGCTTCTCCTGGGAACAATAGGTGTCTATCTCATGGAACGCGCTCTGGTACAGGAAGTCTTCCCGCAAGGACTTAGCTGTTTCAAGTACCATCCTCTGCCTATCAGACAGTGAGTCCACACCAACAAGCCTTACGATTTCCAGGAGTTCGTCCTCTTCCTGGAGCAGAGCCATAGCTTCGTCACGCATGTCGGGGAAGTCCCTTCCCACCGAGTCCCTGAAATACGCGTCGAGCCTGTCGGCGTAAAGAGAATAGCTGTTGAGCCAGTTGATCGCCGGGAAGTGTTTCCTTGCAGCCAGCCTGTCGTCCAATCCCCAGAACACCTTCACAATACGCAGGGTAGACTGGGTTACAGGTTCAGACAAATCGCCTCCTGGAGGAGATACGGCACCGATTGCGCTCACTGCACCGTCACGATCATCAGAACCCAACAATTTAGCTTTGCCGGCCCTTTCGTAGAACTCTGACAGCCTTGATCCGAGATACGCAGGATACCCTTCTTCGCCGGGCATCTCTTCAAGGCGGCCGGATATTTCCCTGAGCGCCTCTGCCCACCTGGAAGTAGAGTCTGCCATGAGCGCTACATCGTAACCCATGTCCCTGTAGTATTCAGCAATCGTGATGCCTGTATATATCGAAGCTTCACGTGCCGCCACAGGCATGTTGGACGTGTTAGCTACAAGGATGGTGCGCTCCATAAGGGGCCTGCCTGTGTTGGGGTCCATGAGTTCGGGAAACTCCAACAACACGTCGGTCATCTCGTTGCCCCGTTCGCCACAGCCGATGTAGACGATGATCTCGGCGTTTGCCCACTTGGCCAGCTGGTGCTGGATAACGGTCTTGCCGCTTCCAAAGGGCCCGGGAACACATGCGGTTCCTCCCTTTGCTATAGGGAAGAAAGTGTCTATAATCCTCTGCCCTGTGATCAATGGTTCTGAAGGGGGCATTTTATCCCTTACAGGCCTGGGCCTGCGCACCGGCCATCTTTGAAGCATCTGGATGCTGTAATCCCCGTTTTCTGTTTCGAGCACGCATACGTCTTCAGTGACTGCAAATACGCCTTCGCTTATGGACTTAACGGTACCTTTGCCGGCATCAGGCGGCACCATAATCTTGTGTACTATAACAGGCGATTCCTGGACAGTCCCAATGATATCTCCGGAACTCACGGCCTGGCCTACCTCCACAGCCGGCACAAAACGCCACTTCTTCTCCCTGTCAAGCCCCGGCGCTTCAAGCCCGCGGGCGATGAAATCCCCTGCCATTTCCGCCAGCACGTTGAGAGGCCTCTGAATCCCGTCGAAAATCGATCCTATTAGCCCCGGCCCAAGTTCGACGCTTAGAGGAACGCCTGTTGAGACCACAGGTTCACCCGGCCCGACCCCTGACGTTTCCTCATATACCTGGATTGAAGCGGTATCATCTTTAAGTTCTATGACTTCACCAATAAGCCGGTTCTCGCCAACCCTTACAACGTCGAACATGCGGCAGCCGGCCATCCCGGAAGCTATCACCAAAGGCCCGGATACTTTAACAATCCGTCCTGTAATCTGGTTGTCTGCCATGCCGCATCATTCCTCTCCCTTGAACAAAATATCTGCCCCGACCGCTCTTTCAACTCGTTTGCGCAAAAGTTCCATACCGACGCCCCGGGGTTTACGTGCATCGGGCAAAATCGTAACCACAGGTTTTGGCATATCGTACAAAGGCTCAAGGTCCTTTTCCAGGACTTCGGCTATTTCTTCAGTCACAAGCAAAATCGCATAGTCACCCTGCAATATGGCATCGAGCTGCTCCTGGGCTTCATCCGGGTTGTTAGCGGGAAACGCAACTGCCCCGCTGGCCTTGAACCCCAAGACAGCATCTCTTTGACCTAACACAGCTACCTTAGGCATAACTTTCACGCAACCTCTCTGATATCTCATGCTCCGGAATCAGGGACTGCTTTCCGGAAAGGATGATCCTGAGGTTTCGTACCTCAAGTTCCCGTCCGAACATATATCCGAACACAGGCTCAGGACCCAAGCTAATCTTCCTCGCGTCACGGACAAGTTTCACCATTGCGTTGTCACATTCCCTTTCCCATCCGGTCAGGGGCTCGCCTCTCTGTGCCAGGGACACACCCTGGCTTGCAAGGCGTTCCCAGGGGGTGTTCCTGTAGACCCCTGCGAGCCCTGTATAACCCTTGTTGTAGCTTTCAGCTATTTCATCCGCTCTTATGTTGCCTCCTGGGATCAGGATGCGTGCAAAATCCGGGCCGGAAATGCCCAGACGTTGTGCCCTTACTGCCATCTTCAAGTTAATGATGTCAATCTCTGACCGTATAATTTCAACAAGTGCATCATACCCGGACTTCTTGTAGACCGATGCAGCCCACCCGTAATATGCCCTGTCTATCAAACTATCTACCTCAAAGGAAGACAGCTGTTGGGATCGGTTCTGCGCAACCACCCTGCCGTAGACAGCAGCCAGCTCACAAGTGACCTTGTAGGTACTCTCGGCGATTGAATCAGGCTCCAGCTCTGCAGGCTGCGCGGGATGGTGACCCTGGCGTACTGCCTCAAGAGTCTCCCTTAGCTCGCCGGGCATAAGGTTGCCTAACCCGGAAAACGCACCTTCTTCAGGTGGAACCTGAAGCATTTCTGCCTTAAACAGCACCTTGAGATTGTGAAAATCATAGCGCGCCTTGTAGGCGGCAATCACCATAGGTTCGGGAGCGAGCTTCATCACTTTGTTGTGAGCGTCCCTGACTGCCTCTTCCAGGGCCTCTTCAAACAAGTCCGGATTCTCAAGTTTTGAAACATAAGGGCCGTAAAAGGAATCCCTCAAGGCCATAAGGGCGGCTTCCAAATTCCCTGCATCCAATACCTTAGCCAGGTCGCTTCTGGTGAGAAGCCCCTTTTCAATTATCCTGATCCGGCCCACAGGGCTTGCCCAAAGATAGTCCCTCAAGGCGCACTCTTCCTCTCCGGATCCTCAAACAGAACCCTGGCCAGTTCTATTTCAAGGTCTTCCCTTATTAGGTTCAAGATAGCAGGGAAAGTCACGTTATCTGCCACTGAGCCCTTCCTCAAAATGAAACCGCCGCCTAAGCTGTCAGGGGTATATGAAATCTTCAGCTTGCCTGCCTTTCCTTGCGCCACCAATGCCTGGTTAACCGCATGGCCAAAATCCGCGCCTAACCTGGGCTCATCATCTTTGCTCAAAATAAGCTCTTCTGAACCGGCAGCTTTCCGGCCTATCAAATCGATGAGCAGCGCCCGGTATTCGTCCCCTGGCAAGTCAGCTAAGCGTTTCACGGCTTCATCAAACACCTGGGAAATAAGCTCCTGCTTCACCCCGAGGATCCTCTGCTTCTTCTCCATATCGCTCCTGGAAGCGGCAATGCTCTTTATCTGCTCTGCTTCAGCTTCTGCTTCCCTCAAGATGTCGGCTTCCAGCCGGGCAGCTTCTTCCCTGGCTACCTGGATTCTAGATTCAGCTTCCGCTCTTGCAGAAGCCAGGATTTCCTCCTTAAGCGATGACGCTCTCTCGCCAATTCTCTCCAAAATATCTTCCAAGGGCATCTTGTTTCCCCCTAGATCTTAACTGCGAACATGATAAGCAGGATCGATGTCAGAAGTCCCAGTACCGCATAGGTCTCAACCATAGCTGACAGGATCATGCCTTTTCCTGATTCTTCAGGCTTTTGAGCTACAATATCCATACCTGCGAGAGAAACCTTTGCCTGGTACAACGCAGAGATCAGGCCGGATAAACCTGCGGGAAGACATGCAAAGAAAACCTGCCATCCCTGTTCAAGGGTGAGGGACAGAACCCCGCCGAAAGCGTTCATCTTGATCAAAGCAAGGAACGCTACCAGGAAGCCGTAGATTCCCTGGGTTCCGGGAAGAGCCTGCAAGGGGAGCACTCGTCCAAAGTTTTCTGGCTCTTCTGCAGTGATCCCTGCAGCTTTTTCACCCGCAACGCCTACACCAACGATTGAGCCAATCCCGCCGAGCACTACTGCAAGTCCTGCGCCCATAAGAGCTAGCACGTTACCGCCCAGCATCTCACCGAAAAATGCACCCAAGACCAGCATACCTACTAGAAGAAAAATCCCCACCAGAGTCCAACTTCCTACCATTCCTTTGAACACAAACGTTCCCTCCCAGTCTGTCTTGCATCACTTGTTATCTTTGATTGTCTGATCCGGCTAAAATGACTATCTGACTTGACACGCAACCTTCAGTCGGTTAGCGATACGTTTTCCCGAACTCTCTTGAGCGGCCTAAACGGCGTCCCACCCCCCTCAAAGAATTTGCTGAAGAATTCAACATACTGCAACCGCCCTGAGTGAACGAAGCTTCCCAGCGCGTTAATCGCCAAGTTGAGCAAGTGCCCGAATGCCAGGATAACCGGGATAACCACCCAGCCCACCCCTGGCAACATGTCCACCACCAGGCTCGAAATGGTGTTTACAACCACGCCGATGATGGCGCTGGCAAGCATGAGTGCAAGGATACGGGCATAGGATAGCACATCTGAAAAATAGCCGACGATGTCATAAAACTTGCCTACCGCAGATATCGGCTTCATAAAGATGCTCTTCTGGTTGCGGGCACCTGAAATCATCACCAAGACGGCACCTGCAGCCATGATGTATAGGCCAACACCGCTTTGGATTACGCCCGCCTTGGACAGGCCCCACAGAACAAGCCCTGGCAGGAACAGAACCCAAGATCCGTTATCGAGAATGGCGTCAACTAGCTGGCCGTCGCGGATAGTGCCCACCATCTTGACGATAATACCCACCCAGATGTGGATAATCCCAAACGCCAGGGATACCAAGAGGAGGGTCATGGGGTCATTGATCGGGTCCAAAACCGCGATACTCGAAGTTATCCTCTCAATAAAAGTGCCCTTGAGAAACGCTACAGGGAAATCCCCAAACCAGCTTGCTGTAAGCGCACCGGCAAGGATCGTAGAAAAACCGCAGTACATAAGGAGTCTCATAAACCGGTCATCTTCCAGGTTTTGAGTCTTAATGAACCACCATGAAAACAGCGACAACATGATCCCGTATACTGCATCACCTAAGCACAGGCCAAAGAACAGCCAGAAGAACGGTGCCAACCAAGGAGTAGGATCCAGCTCACGGTAGTTTGGATAACCATATATAGCAGTAACAGCTTCAAAAGGCCTTATAATCGGATGGTTTTCCAGGTATACCGGAACATCGTCATCTTCTCCCGGTTCTTCATCGATAATCTCAATATCTTTAAAGCAGTTGAGCTGCTCACGGAACTCATCAACCTGCTTAGCTTTTACGAATCCCTCTACCACTAGGGTAAACCTGGTTCTAGAGGCTTCCTTCCTGATCTGGTCAAGATTCTGCTTGTCCAGGTAATAGTCGGTCAGGGCCAGGATATCCAGCAGGCCCTGGGCCATTTCAGCGTCTTTTTCCAAAATGGTTGCCTGCTCCTTGTGGAGGTCAGACAGCCTTGTTTCCATTGCACGGCAGATATCATCAACCAGCCCGGCATCAACGAAATCTTCTACTTCCCTGGCAAGATTCAGGCGTGTGCCTCCAAGCGCCGCCAAGAGCGGATTAGCAGCTTGTTCTCCTGGGCCCTCGCCCATGAACACAGCCAACCATATTCCCGCCTGCCCCCGGTCCTCCCAGATAACTTTGTGGTGAACCCCTGGCGAAGTAAGAGCTTCAGAACCCAGGACGGCTGAAGGAACCACCGCCAGACACGTATCACAAGTCCCTGTTTCACCGATTTGGTTTAAGGGAATATCAAGCTGCCTCCAAGGCTGGAGCACCTCAAGTTTCTGTTGAAGACCGGTGATCTCTTCGCCGATGTCGCCTAATTTCCGGTCGTGCTCCTGTACCTTGGCATACACTTCGGACACATCGTAGTTGGCAACTGCATCCTTGAACTGATTGAAAGATATCTCAGGCTTCTTGCCTGTAAACATGTCAAAGAAGCCTTTCTTGATGGTGTTGTAACGTTCAAAATAGGACTTGATGACAGCTAACTGGGACAGCTTCTTTACATATTCAGGCACTTCTGCATGGGAGTCTATTTCCTCCGGCTGTCCGGCAACGCCTGCTGCAGCCGACTTTGTGACATGCATGAGTCCGGTATCCCTCAGTTTTTCAAAAAGAGGGGCTTCAAACTCTTCATAGGCCAGTATGGTGACTTTCCGCATTCGTGCAATAGCCATACACCCGCCGCACGGCCGAACCGCACCCTGCGGCTTCCCCCTTTCACACCGCTTTCATGATCCGGTCCAAAACCAACTTGACTGCCTTGTCAAAATTCTTGGATGACAATGATTTGATACTATCGATTTCCGATTTGACCTCTTCCATAGATGCTTCATGTGCCTTTTCCGCGTTCCTCTTGGCAGTATCAACGATTTCTGAAGCCCTTGCCTGAGCTTTCCGGGCAGCTTCGACAGGAATCCCCTCCGCTGTCTGGGAAGCTTCATCCAGAATCTCTCTTGCCCGGGCCCTGGCGGCGGCAATCTCAGCTTCTGCTTTTTTCTCAGCATCAAGTATCAGATCAAGTTCTTTCTTGGCCACGAAATCCCGCGCCCTTCAAACCTGCGCGGTTCCCCCCTTTACCGAAATGTTTCATACTCTTCCGGCCTTTGTGCTGACAATCCAAACCAATATAGCAAGGCCTCAGCTATTCTTTCAGCGGCACGCCCGTCGCCAAAAGGATTTTTGGCGGTAGCCATCTGCTTGTACCGATCCTCATTGTCTAACAGATCTTGAATTGTGTCCACTATCAAGTTCTGGTCAGTCCCGACCAAGGCAACTGTGCCCGCCTGGATAGCTTCAGGCCTTTCAGTTTTCTCGCGGCACAACACTACAGGCACGCCTATAGCAGGAGCTTCTTCCTGGATCCCACCTGAATCAGAAACGACAAAGTACGCACGGCTAATCAGGTTCACGTAATCGGGATAGGGTAAGGGATCGAAAAGGATTACATTATCTATGCCACTCAAGTGCCTTAACACAGGTTCGCGTGCGTTCGGGTTCTTGTGTACCGACACCAGGAACCTTACATCCCCTGCCCGTTGCCTAGCGACATCCGCCAGTGCCCGGCATATGTTTTCCATACCTACGCCGAAATTTTCCCGCCTGTGTACTTCCACTACAATAGTCTTAACGCCGCTTAAACACCCACTATTGTAACAGTTCCTGTCAGAACCAAACAGGGACGCCAGGGTCTTGTCCCTGAAGACGTAGTTATCTTTCACTGTCATGAGAAGCGCATCTATTGCAGTGTTGCCTGTGACAAACACTGTTTCTTCCGGGATTCCCTCTCTCAGCAGGTTGTGCTTAGCCCCAGCCGTTGGCGCAAAGTGGATGTCACATACAATGCCTGCGAGCTTCCGGTTAATCTCTTCAGGAAACGGGGCGTACTTGTCGCCTGTCCTGAGCCCTGCTTCTACATGGCCGCAGGGGATTTTCTCGTAATAAGCTGCCAAGGCGCTTGCAGCTGTGGTGGTGGTGTCTCCGTGGACCAGCACAATGTCAGGGCATTCCTGCCTGAGAACCGGGGTAAGCCGCTCGAGCACCCGTGAAGTTATGTCTGCCAGACTCTGGTTGTCCCGCATTATGTCCAGGTCAAAACCGGTGTTAATGCCAAAATGCGTTATGACCTGATCCAGCATTTCACGGTGTTGGGCGGTAACGGCAACTCTAGATATGAACTCTGGGGAACGGCCGGCCAGTTGGATGACCACAGGCGCCATCTTTATGGCCTCAGGGCGGGTACCGAAAACAGACAGCACCTTAATGCTCCTAAAGGGCAACAGCTTCCACACCTTTCAATTGCTGCAGGGATCCCTCGCTCTGCGCGTTATGACTTTCTCGTCCGTGAACTCTGCTTGCACCTTCCGGCAGGTATAGCTAAAATACCCATTTTATGCGCAACCAAGAGCGCACCCAAGACTGCCAGTCCTGCAAGGGGGCCGCCACCGGATACAGGTAGGAATGTGGAAAACAAGCCAAGCACCCCAAATACCCCGGTAACGATGTAGATAGCTATTACCGCTTTTTTCTGCCCCAGCCCCAGTTCAAGCAATCTGTGGTGGATGTGATCGTTATCGCGCCTGGAAACAGGCCGCCCAAGGCTGCGCCGTCTCAGAATTGCAAATGCAGCATCTGATATTGGCACCAAGAGCGCCAGTATAGGTGCGAGCACAGCCATGGCTAACGTGGACTTCACCAAGCCCTGGACCGACAGAACGGAAAGCGCCAGCCCGAGATACATGGCTCCTGCATCCCCCATGAAAATCGAAGCAGGATGCCAGTTGTACGGCAAGAAGCCAAACACACTGCCTGCTATGGCTGCAGCAGCCAGGCCAACAGAAGGCACGCCCGCCCTGACAGACGCAAACACAGTCACTATGGCGGTGATCCCTGAAATCCCGGCTGCAAGCCCGTCAAGCCCGTCAGACAGATTGATAAGGTTCTCAAAAGATACAACCCACAGGATTGTAAGGGGGATGGCGAAAATTCCCGTGAAACGTATGGTGCCTGTAAACGGGTCGGTCAGGAAGGAGATGTCTACTCCAAGGGCTACTACTATAAGAGCGGAAACAAACTGCCCCATAAGTTTCTGCCATGGCTTTAGATTGTAAAGGTCGTCTATGATGCCGACAATCAAAATGATGAGGCCGCCGAAGATCAAGCCTTGTTTTGTGGCCCGGTCCTGGGGGCCTGTGAGCAGTATTGCGGCAACTGACGCAAGGTAAATGGCTGCGCCGCCCAGATAGGGTACCGGTCTCTGATGGACACTGCGTTCACTTGGATACGCCATGAACCCGTACCTGCGGGCCAAGCCGCGTACCCATGGTGTTAAAGCTAATGCCAGTACAAATGCAATAATAAAAGCAATCAGCGCCTGCAAGATAGCCTGCCCCTTTCAACATCTGCCGGCACAACATTTAAATGGCCATATCTGCCCCTTATTCTAACCAACCCGTTTCGGACAAGTCAATTACCCGGCAGAGCCCTTGAAATGCTCTACAATAATCCCTGCTTCGTCAAGAAGCTGCCTTGACAGGTTGTCCGGATAAGCGTTCTGGTACACTATCCGCGTGATTCCGGCGTTTATCAACATCTTGGCGCACAGACTGCACGGCTCAGTGGTTGAATAGACCGTTGACCCTTCAACCGCGATGCCATATTTTGCCGCCTGAATAATGGCGTTTTGTTCAGCATGGAGCCCCCGGCATATCTCATGCCGTTCTCCTGACGGGACCCCCAGCTGTTCCCTGAGGCACCCCACTTCTATACAATGGGGCAAACCGCTTGGCGCCCCGTTATAACCTGTTGCAAGGATCCTCTTGTCTTTTACAACCACAGCGCCGATGTTGCGCCTTATGCACGTAGAACGCCTCGCCACTACTCCTGCCACTTGCATAAAGTATTCGTCCCATCCGGGACGTTTCCGACCCTTGTCTATATGACTCATAACCCTACCCCCAAGTTCCTGCCAGGCTCCCAGGCGTCAGGCAATATGTCAACCATGTCAAACGGCTTATTCATACACCGCCCGCCTGCCGCCTACCAGTTTCGGCCGCGTCCTGGCCACTGTAAGGTGCGCATGCCCGACACTGTGGATTGGCAGCCGTACAGGAACAACCACAGGCTTGAGATGCATGCCGATGAACGTATCCCCGATATCAATCCCGGCATGGGCCTGGATTGCCTCTACCACCACAGGGTCGTCAAACACGTCCATTGCGGTAGCTGCTGTTGCACCCCCTGCATTGGGGACAGGGCGGACAGTAACTTCAGTAAGGTTGTACCTTTCAGCCACATGGCGTTCCACGACAAGGCATCTGTTAAGGTGCTCGCAGCACTGCACGGCAAGGGATACCCCGGTACCGTCGAGGGCTTCACGTATGCCGTCGAGGATAGCTTGGGCGATTTCATTGCTGCCTGAAGAACCTATGGCTTTGCCCCTCACCTCACTGGTGGAACACCCGAGCACGATTATCTGTCCGGGCTTCAGGTTGCCTTTTTCCAGCAGGGCTTGGGTAACCTCCAGCACCTGGGTCCTTATGGCCTCAAGGCATATGCTGTCTTTCTCAACGCTTGGTTCCACTTAGCTTCTACCTCCGACCGTTATTCTCCGGTTTCTTTGTCGGGCTATTACAAGGTCTTACAAGTCTTTGCTTGTGTCTTTGGTTGTCTCTTTGGTTGTCGCCGGAGTGAGTTCCGGTTAACTGCTTGATTCAATATCAGCAATCTTTTGGACGCGCCTTGCGTGGCGCCCACCCTGGAATTCTGATTCCGACCAAGTCTTGACGATTTCAAGGGCAAGCCCGCCCCCGGTGACCCTGGCGCCAATGCACAGCACGTTGGCGTCGTTGTGTTCCCGGGAAGCTCTTGCTGAAAAGGTGTCCCCGCAAGTGACAGCCCTGATCCCCTTGACTTTGTTGGCGGCAATAGCCATACCAAGTCCTGTGCCGCACACCAAGATGCCAAGGTCAGCTTCGCCTCCGGTCACTGCGCGTGCAACCTTAACTGCGAAATCAGGGTAGTCCACAGACTCTTCGCTGTGGGTCCCAAGGTCAGATACCTCGTGTCCAAGCTCTTGTATGAGTGCCGCCACTTCACCTTTCAGGCGGTAACCTGCATGATCGCTTCCGACTGCAATCTTCATAGACACAACTCCTTTTGCGCAGCAGCTGTCTGCGCACAGCTACTTTTGCATACGATCCCCTTAAACGCTAAGGAATGTACCGTCTTGCAGGCGCTTCAAACTGCCTGCCTACAGCCTCTTCGAGTGGCTTGTACAGTTCGCTATCATACATGCCTTCACCTAATATCAGGTTCTCATAGGAAGTTCCTATGACTACTACTTCCATGCCCTCACGGATGTTTGCAGAAGACACAGGCCACGCGGTGTTAACATCGATCACCGCAATGAGGTCAGGGAAGCTGAACAAGGTGTGGCTGCCTACATCGCACGTGAGGTACTCATTCATGAATGTGAGACGCACAACTTCCTGCCTGCCTTGCTGGGAGTTATTAGAGAGAATGCTCACTTCTCCTACGTCGAAACCACCCTTGACTTCGATGTCTACATGGCCTACAGTGCCTGCTGACAGCAATACTCCCTTGAGGAAGGTAGCTGCTGCATTTGCCGCCAGGTAGCCTGACAGGCGTTCTTCAGTATCGAACTTGCTTACATCAGCTACGCATTCCGTCGTGAGCGGGTCAAAGCCCAACCGGTTTTGTATAGAATCTGCCATCGCCATTCCAAGGCCGATGCACATTGAAATTGCACCACTTGCCCCGTTGTGTTTGAGGTAAGCTGCAGTAACAGGATTGCGGGCAACAGCTACCAGGCCTTCGCTCCCGGACAAAGCTCTTACCATAGCCGAGGCTTCGCCTAGCCCGCCTTCTACATACAAACGGGCGTTGTGGCCAACTGCAGCTTGCTTGGATACATAAGATTTGTCCTTATGCAGCCCTATGGACCCCATCACTCCGGTGGGATGCGCCCGGCCGTTACAAGGTGCGTCAACTACAGGCACTCCTAACTTGGATGCTTGATACCATCCGTTTACTGTGGCCAGCCCGCCGCATTCGTTGGTGTTGACAGCTTTTGCAGTTATGCCCGCGACTTTCTCAAGCAGGCGGAAAGCTTCAACGTAGTGGCTCAGATCAGGACCCATGCCTCCTGCCTTGGGCGACCCGACCAGACTCGCAGTGACAACTGTGTCTTGAGGATCAAGGTCATCTACAGATGCCAAGAGCACTTGCCCTTCGTCCAGGGCAGCTTTCCCAAGCCGGTAACCTGCCTTGGGGTCGGCGCCTCCGCCGCCGCCTAGCACAGCTCCTCCCCAAATTGCAGCAATCAGATCTTTTTCAGTTAGTTGTTTCATTTCAGTTACACCTTCTTTCTGCAAATGGACCCTATTGGCCTGAGAGCAGCTTTGCCAGGCCTCTTAGGGACTTCTCCAGGAGTTCTGCAGTCTTGTCGTACTCTTCCTGGCTTTTCCCGTAAGGATCTATCACATCGCCGCCTGTTTCAGGCCAGACTTCCGACAGAGTGACGACCTTGTGCCCGGACTCCGGATACCTTGCCAAGAGCATCTGCTTGTGAGCTCGGGTCATGGCGATTATCAAGTCAGCCGCTTCAAGGCTTTCCTTGGAAACAGGCGCCGATAGATGCCTTGAAATGTCCACACCCATACGTCTTACCGCTTCAACAGCTTCCTGGGATGCCGGCATACCAGGCACAGTGCTTACCCCTGCTGATGAAACCTGTATGGGATAAGGTTCACCTGCTTCTTTCCACGATTCTTTGAAAATTCCTTCAGCCATAGGACTGCGGCAGGTATTGCCAGTGCATATCATGAGCAGGTTAAGGGGAGTGACGCTGAGATCTCCGGGCAGTTTCTTCCCCCGGCTCGCATATTCCAGCCTGTTTGCTATTGCAAGCCCTATGCCTTCCAGGCCGAAAGTCTCAGACAGTATCACCCGTGCGCCTGCTTCTTCTGCGCGGCGGATGGCTGAATAAAGCCTGGTAGCCACAAGGGACAGACTGTCCCTCGAGCCCAGGATGAACACGTGGAGAAGCCCTCTTGCCATATCTTCAAGGGGGCGGTAGAAGCTGAAATTCTCCTCTGAAGCGAGCACAGCTACCTTGGTGCCTGAAAAGGCCAGTTTCAGCGCATGGAAGATGATCTTTTGCCGTTGCTCAACAGGGGTCCCGGCGGCCAGGTACAACCGGGCTTCAGGTACATAATGCTTGTAGTTAGCTCCAGGCGCCTGGGCTTCTGCGTCTGGGCCAAATGAACTGCCAGGCCCGTTCCCGTCGACGAGCACCGGACCGGGAAAGCCTGAAGATTCAAGAGCTGCTTCTATCTCTTCCCTGCCGATTGCGCCAGGCCTGAGGATCACTGGGGATTCTCTTGATACGTCCAGGACGGTTGACTCAACACCGATATGTGTGGGCCCGCCGTCAAGGATTATGTCAACCTTGCCGTCCAGGTCAGCCAGCACATCCCTGGCTCTCGTAGGGCTGGGCCTGCCAGAAAGGTTAGCAGACGGGGCCACCAGGGGCACTCCGCACGCCTCGATGAGCGCTTGGGACACAGGGTGATCTGGCATCCTGACTGCCACGTTGGTCAGTCCGGCAGTGACAACGTCGAGTACGCTATCAGACTTGGGGAACAGCAAGGTGAGAGGACCTGGCCAGAACGTTTTCATGAGGGCTTCCGCTAGGGGAGAAACGTGTGTTACCACGGAATCTACCTGGCGTAGGTTTGAAACGTGTATGATCAGCGGATTGCCCTTAGGCCTTGCTTTTGCCTCAAACACCTTGGAAACAGCTTCATGGTTCAAGGCACTCGCCCCTAGCCCGTACACAGTTTCTGTGGGAAACGCCACAAGGCCCCCCCTCTTAATCACTCCGGCACACCTGGCGATTATCTCTTTGTCTGGATTAAGAGGGTCTACTTCGTACACTACTGTCTGTACCCGGTCCAGGCTGATCACCCCCAAAATGATTGCAGCCATAATGCTTACTGCCATAATGATTTCAGCCATATTGTATCACTGTTTGCTGCTAAAGCTGCTGTAGCAGCTGGTCTAGATCAGACCCGCCCACTTATCTTCGCCACGAGAACGCGCTCTTTGCCTGCATAGTCATTCACAAACCGCCAGTCTTGCCAAGATGACGCGTGTTCCGGAATTTGGGATGAATCCTTATGACCTTTATGCTCCGGTTTAGCTGTAGCCAAAAGGTCCCTACACTTATCAGCCTGATCGTGGCCTATTTCCATGATCAAGTACCCGCCTGGCGCAAGCATGGAAGGGGCCTGGCTGATCATGTTTTCGATGAAGTACATCCCTTCCCGTCCTCCATCTAGAGCCAAATGGGGCTCATAGCTTTTCACTTCATCGTCCAGGGTGGGGATTACACCCGTAGCTATATACGGGGGGTTTGAGGCTATCAAATCAGCCTTGCCGTTAAGCCCGTGCCGTTCCAACGGCTCAAGCCCGTCTCCAAGCAGGAATTCCGCTTGATCCAGAACACCAAGCTGCTCCGCGTTTTGCTTGGCTACATCCAGTGCATCTTGGGAGATATCAGTGAGGATTACCCTGACTCCGGGGGAGCCCGCCACACCTAGGTCCTTGTCAGCCGGGACACACCCATCTACACAGGTGCACCCATCTGCACAGGTAGACGCGTCAGCCAGGGCAGACCCACCTGCCCGGAGACCTCCGCCAGCCCCGGCATATCGGCCGGATTGGTCGCCGCTTTCAGCCCAGGCATAGCCACCAGCCGGTACACAAATCTGAGGCAGGAGTTTGAGGATTGAGAGCCCTACCGCCCCCGAGCCGCAGCATACATCACACACTGTAACGGGCGTGATACGGGGCTCGTGCATCATATCGCCAATAACCGAAAGACAGGTTTCGACCAGGATTTCCGTTTCAGGGCGCGGGATGAGTACCCGCCTGTCCACTCTGAACTTGAGCCCCATGAATTCCTTGTAACCGGTGATGTAGGCTATAGGTTCTCTATTGGCCCTTCTGGCGATAAGGGCAGAGTACCGCTGGAATTGGGCACCGGTAACAGGTTGTTCAGGGTGAAGGTAGAGGCCGGATGTGGAGCATCCCAACACGTGAGCTAACAGCAACGCAGCATCCCGCGCAGGATGGTCAGTCTTTCCGAGAAGATTCTGCCGCCCCCAGGTGAGCGCGTACCCTGCATCCACTGATCCGCCCTCCCCGGCTTAACCTGTTACCTCGGCAAGCCGCGCCTGCTCATCGCTTAAGGCAAGGGCGTCAATTATCTCATCCAGCTCCCCGTCGAGGATCTGCTGCAACCTGTGGGTGGTAAGCCCTATGCGGTGGTCGGTTACCCTGTTCTGAGGGAAGTTGTACGTGCGTA
>DUQH01000139.1 GCA_012837895.1 Candidatus Fermentithermobacillaceae bacterium
TTCTTCCGTCCAACCGTTTGCCTTCGTCCAATATACAACGGCGCATCGCCTCTTTTTCCACTTCGAAGTAATACCTTTTTACCAAAGGCGCTTTCTCTTCGCGTTCATCTTCCGGAATGGACTCCAGGAATTCCTCCAGGATGGCTTCAAAAGCCTCCGTGCGCTCATGCTTATTGGGATTTTGCGACCGTGCAACGTCGTACGCTTTCTGATAGCATCTATCCCAAACGGCTTTGCGCAATTCCTCATCGTTTTCTTCGTGACAGTACTCCCGCTTTACGGTCTTTCCACAACATTCGGACAGCTCCATAAGAACCCGACATTGCCTTTTGATTTCCTCGTGCGCAAATTTAATGGCTTCAAGCATTTCTGCTTCCGAAACCTCGCTCATTTCGCCTTCTACCATCAAGATATTGTCAACGGTAGCTCCCACTATAATATCGATATCGGCATTTTCTAACTGTTTGAACGTGGGGTTGATCACAAATTCACCATCGATACGTGCCACACGCACTTCCGAGATGGGTCCGTTAAAAGGAATATCCGAAACGGCCAACGCAGCCGAAGCAGCCAATCCTGCCAACGCATCGGGCATGTCTTCGCCATCGGAAGAGAAAAGAATGATATTCACAAAAACTTCGGCATGATAATCGTCCGGGAACAAAGGCCTGAGAGCCCGATCAACCAAACGGCTAATCAAAATTTCATAATCGGAAGGTCTTCCTTCTCGTTTCAAAAATCCTCCCGGAAAACGTCCAAAAGATGCAAACTTTTCACGATATTCTACCTGCAAAGGCATAAAATCGACTCCCGGCGTAGCATCTTTGGCCGCACAAACCGTTGCCAACAGAACGGTATTATTCATTCGAACGGTAACGGATCCATCGGCTTGTTTGGCCAATTTCCCTGTTTCGATCGTAATTACGCGTCCATCCGACAACTCAATTTTTTTTACAATTGGATTCGTCATAAATAATTCGATTACTTATTTTTACATCTGAAAAATCGTACAAAGTTAATATAAAGTTTTGATTTCTCCCCGTTTCCATTATATAAATAATTGTATGTAGAGTCAACCAGCAAACTAAGTTCAATACAAAATTATCGGGATGTAGCACAGTTGGCTAGCGCGCCACGTTCGGGACGTGGAGTTCGAGTCTTCTCATCCCGACAACTTTTACACTGTAATCGGCCGCCTATAAGACCATGTTAATGGTCGGTTACAAGTTATTCAAACCAAGCATCCACGACCGCCTTATTTGCTGCGTACCAGTTAGCCGCGCCAGCCTCTTCGCCCTCCTTGTCGATTGCGCTCATCAGGCTGTAAAGTTCCTCTTCGCTCAGATTGAACTTCTTAAAGAAAGCTGCCACTTCCGGCATATCCTCCTCAAAGCCTCTTCTGGAAACAATAGCGCACACATCGGTGGGATAAACATTTTTAGGATCCTCAAGATACTTGATGTCGAAGTTCATCCACTTGTAATGCGGCTTCCATCCGGTGATCACAACCCACTCATTGTTCTTTATCGCTTTATCCAAGCTCGCAACCATTGCCGGCCCACTCGAAGAGATTTGCTCAAAATCAAGATCATACTCGTCGATAGCCCGCAGTGTGCTGGCATGAATCCCGGCTCCGCTGCCGATCCCGATAATTTTGCCATCAAACCTATCGGCATGTGCATTGAGCTCTTCTATAGAATTGATCGTTACATATGATGGGACAACCAAGCCGGTAGTTCCTTCGCTGAAAGACTCACCAATTATCACCAGCTTGTCGCCGTAATCATTCCAGTAGTCCGCATGGGTATGAGGCAGCCAGGCGTCGAGGAAAACATCACCTTTAGAGTTACTCTTCGATAACTCACCGTATATCAGTCCCGGCTCCAAGTTTATCAGCTCTACCTGATAGTCTCTGTCCTCAAGCGCCACCTTAGCTAAGTATGTGAAGGCCACTCCTTCTGCCCAATTAGGATACAAGATGGTCACTTTTTCTTTACCGCTGTCCGATCCACCCCCACACGAGACCATCAACATTGCAACGATTAGTACAACGAACAGACTTAAAAAATTTCTTTTCACTTTAAACATATTTCTAATTTTTATCATTATTAATTAAACTCTTCCCGGATATCCACATAACCGAATAGAGGATTTATCCTTTCTTGTTTGCAAACGACTGGGTGATACGATCGAGGATGATTGCAAGGATCACAATACCCAGTCCTGATTCAAACCCTTTAGCTATATCATTTTGCTGGATCCCTTGGTAGACCACGCTACCCAATCCTCGTGCACCCACCATGGAGGCGATCACCACCATCGACAGGGCAAGCAAGATTACTTGGTTCACCCCAGTGAGGATGGTGGGCATAGCCAATGGCAGCTCAATCTTGTAAAGAATCTGCTTTTCAGTTGCACCGAAAGCGCGGCCCGCTTCGACCACGTCGTTGGGGACGCTTCTTATACCAAGACTGGTTAGTCGCACCGCCGGAGGCAGTGAGAAGATCACGGTCGCCACGACACCCGGCGTATCCCCCACGCTAAAGAAGAAGATAGCGGGGATAAGATAGACAAATGCGGGCATGGTCTGCATGAAGTCAAGGATAGGTCGAATAATAATATCTGCCGTCCTATTTTTAGCGGCCAGTATCCCGATTGGGATACCCAAAACCAAAGCTATAAAAGCAGCCACCAGTACCAGTGTAGTGGTACACATAGCATCTTCCCAGTATCCCATTGCATAGATAAGGAACAGTCCGATAACCACAAAAGCGACTAACCCTCCCCCTTTTTTCAAGCCCTCTTTCTTGAACATCATCTTCCCCGCCTTGGCATAATAAGCCAACAGGACGACGATCAGCAAGAAAACAACAAAAGGGATGGAGAGGAGCAGCTCGCTCAGATTGTCTACGGTCCACGAGATACCGTCGTCAATGGCACGCCACAGGAACGAAAAGTTCTCTTCCAGTGCGTTAATCCCTATTTCTATATATTTTCCTAAATCAATTATTCTGCTCATAACCTATTGGTTTTATTCGCTTTTTTTATTAACTGCTTCACCTCCTCATCACCATAACGGGTAGCCTCTATAATCAGAGAGGTCTGGGTCACCAGACCCAAGAGCCTTCCACCCTGCTTATCAACCACCGCGAGCGGGTAATTATTCCCCGAGATAAGAGGCAACATCTCCTCCACCGTGTAGTCGCTATAGACGCTTGGGACTTCGGTTTTCAGTGCTTTTTCAAGAGACATCTCTTTCTTCTCCGCAAGTTCAAGAACATCGTTGAGCCAGACATACCCCAAAAAGGTGCGTCGCTCATCTTCTACTACCGGAAGGAACTTCACCCCTTCGGTTTGCATCTTACGAATTGCCCGCATGGGTCCATCCTTTTTTACTCGAAGGAGTGACGGTTTTGGAAACATGAGTGACTCGGCGGTGATAATAGTCTTACGATCTACCTTCTCCACGAACGCTTCCACGTACTCGCTTGCCGGATGGGTGAGGATTTCTTCGGCACTTCCTATCTGCTCTATGATACCATCTTTCATAATCATGATGCGGTCACCCAGCTTGATAGCCTCATCCAGATCGTGCGTGATGAATACGATGGTCTTTTGCACCTTCTCTTGGATTTGAAGGAGTTTATCCTGCATGTCTGATTTAATCAGGGGGTCGAGGGCAGAGAAGGCTTCGTCCATCAGCAGCACCTCGGTATCGTTTGCCAATGCGCGGGCCAATCCTACGCGTTGCTGCATCCCGCCCGACATGGCTGAAGGGTAATGCTCTTCATACCCTTTCAGTCCGACCGTTTCGAGTGCCGCCAGCGCCTTTTTCTCCCGCTCCTCTTTCGGTTCGCCTCTTAATTCAAGGCCAAAAGCCGCATTCTCCAATATGGTTTTGTGAGGAAGTAATCCGAACGTCTGGAAGACCATACTCATCTCAAATCTACGGATATTCAGAAGCTCTCTGTTTCCTTTGCGGGTAATATCTTCATCTTTAAAGAACACCTTTCCAGCTGTGGGTTCATTTAGTCGGTTCAGGCATCGTATAAGGGTAGATTTACCGCTGCCCGATAATCCCATCACCACGAAGACTTCACCTTCATACACCTCAAAATTCGCTTTACTGATGCCTACGGTGCATTTTGTCTTCTGTAGAATTTCCGCTTTAGAGGCGCCTTTTTCAAGCATCTCGAGCGCTTCCTTCTTTCGCTTGCCAAAGATGAGAGTCAGATCTTCCACCCTCAGTTTAACTACTTTATCTTCATCGCTTTTCATTGTCGTCATTCGTTAAAAATAGTATCCCATATTCACGTTAAAACGGCTGTTCCACTTCGGGTCTTCAATACCCGAACCCAGCCCTTTCCCGAAGGAATCGGTCAGCCAGGGCTGATTTTTACCCATGGCGTAATCTATATAGGTATAAACAGGTCCTGCCGTGATCAGCATCCCGGGTATGAGAAAATGGGTATCGTGAAAAATATCCACATCCTTGTCCACCATCGAATAGTCGATATAGGGCTGGATGGAGGTGATGGGTCCCCAGTTCACGGGGATAGTATAGGCGAGGCCTGCCACATAGATGTTCGCTTTGGAGGCCACCCCACCGGTATACCCTTCGCCCCCGGCATAGCCGTAGGCATAAGCTCCCATCGGTACCACGTCGAGATCCTGACCCTCATCGCCCAATGCTCTATAATCATACCGAATCACTTCGGCTTTCAGGTTAAAGCCTCCAAAGTCTCCCTCGATATGACCTGCAAAGGCGGTTGAGAGCTTCGATTTATCGAGCGTGGCGTTATAGTTTTCACCGGCCTGGGCCGATAATCCCACCTGCCAGTTATCGGCAAAATGCCAGACCAGGCGGGCGTTAAACTGGTTTAATTCGGTCAGGTTCGCCGGCACATTAGCAACCACCTTTCCTTCGCTGTTCACGAATGCTCCATTCCCCGGGATGATATCGTAGGAGTATCTTCCAGCTAACGGGTCTGCACCGGGTCCTGCAGGCTCGGCTTGACGGAAGTAAGCCAACGACAGATCAAGTGCTGGAGCAGGCTTTATGTCGAAACTGATCCCCATATCGTAATCATCCTCCAGCCCCACGTAGTAAGGCACTTGAAAAAACCAGGAATGCGAAGCAAAACCGGGCATCCCGAAAGGCACTTGGGATACTCCCAACTTCATGTATACATTATCAGAAAAAGCATAACCCAGGTACCCGTGATGCAGGAAATGGGTGTCGGAGGTGGGGTAAAAGCGATACTCAAAACTGAGATCGATTCCCGACATGGAACCATCCACGTTTAGTCTCCACGTGTCCCATGTCATTTGCGGATTAAATTTGCCACCCCCGTCTTCATAATGGGTAGAGAGCATGTTATACCGGACCGCCCCTCCAATTTTAAAACCCTCCTCCTTACCATCAGATTGAGGAAACAGAGAAAATGAAAAAACAGAAAATGTAAGTACTACAACAATCTTTTTAAAAAACATAAATTTTTTTTGAATTACTTAATTTATAGAAGAAAATATATCTCTTCATGCTGAGGATGTCTGTTTAACTTGTCGGAATAATAATAATAATAATAATATAACCGACAAGCAGAACTCTTTTTAAAGAGCCGCTGTGGACGCAACACCTAAAATCAATAAGTAAAGGGAGGGCAAAAAATCACGCTTCTCGTGAACGAATAACCACATGAGTAGTTTATAAAGAAAAATAAAAAAGACCCCAATCCTCGTTGCAACACACACTGGTGAAGCAACTCATCTATGGATAACCCGCGTCTGTTGAATGAGTCCATTCATATCACTGAATAGATCCGCGATTTTTTTCAAATGCGGTGCAAAGGTATAAAAACAATCGAACAGGAACAAGTTCTCGGGGAGCAAACCCCCGCGGTGTTTTTCATAGTTATGTTTGAAATAATATCCATGAAAGAACTACCGGGAAAGTTGCACTTCTAAGTTGAACTTAGTTATTGTTTTCACCTTTTCAATTAAGAATTTTCCGTTTCTTGAAAAAATAGTTAAGTTTGCAAGCCATAAATTATTTTTTGTATGAAACACATTGCGTATTCTTTTCTCATCCTGATAATCACGGCGATGGGGATACTCCCGGGATGCAAATCCGACAAGAAAACGTTCGAAGTGATAGGGACATTTTCTTCTGTTCAAA
>DUQH01000075.1 GCA_012837895.1 Candidatus Fermentithermobacillaceae bacterium
ATTGGAAACTTTTTCCCGGACCCGAACCCGATGCCGGCATTTACCTGCGGGGCACACCTCAGGTACAGATTTGGGATACGTCAAGGGTAGACGTAGGTGCACAGGTAGGTTCCGGTGGATTGTACAATAACCAAGTCAACCCGAGCAAACCGTTGAAGGTTGCCGACTTGAAAGTGGGCGAATGGAATACGTTTCGCATCCGCATGATTGGCGATCGGGTATCGGTTTGGTTAAACGGCGAATTGGTTACCGACAATGTTATATTGGAAAATTATTGGGATAGGAGTCTGCCTATTTTCCCGATCGAACAGATCGAGTTGCAGGCTCATGGCAGTAAAGTGGCCTACCGCGATATCTACATCAAGGAATTTGAGCGTCCCGAACCGTTTCGCTTGTCGGAAGAGGAGGAAAAGGAAGGATTCCGGGTTCTTTTTGACGGTACCAACATGCATGAATGGACGGGAAATACGAAAGATTATGTGTTGGAAGACGGCAATATCGTGATGCATCCGAGCAAAAGTTTTGGAGGAAACTTGTATACCAAAGACGAATTTGATAATTTTGTGCTTCGTTTCGAATTCATGCTTACTCCGGGAGCCAACAACGGGTTGGGTATCCGTACGCCGATGGAAGGTGATGCTGCTTACGTGGGAATGGAACTTCAGATACTCGACAACGAAGCGCCCATCTATAAAGACCTTCAGCCTTATCAGTATCACGGGTCGGTTTACGGAGTGATTCCGGCCAAGAGAGGATACCTGAAACCGACAGGCGAATGGAACTATCAGGAAGTGATTGCCGACGGCGACCACATCAAAGTGATTCTCAACGGCACCACCATACTTGATGGGAATATCCGCGAAGCAGCCAAAAACGGCACGATGGATCACAAAGATCACCCGGGATTGTTCAATAAAAAAGGGCATATCGGTTTTCTGGGACATGGATCGGAAGTAAAATTCAGAAATATTCGAATAAAAGAGTTGAAAAATTAAAAAATCACGAATGACAGAAAAAATGAATCAGTATTCTTACGGCAAGGCTCAACTATTTTGGTTGGTGACCTTGCGCGTAATTATCGGGTGGTATTTTCTTTATGAAGGGGTGGCAAAAGTGATGACTCCCGGCTGGACATCTTACGGCTATCTGATGGATTCTCAAGGGTGGTTTGCTTCACTATTCAAAGCACTTGCACAAAATCAGGCTCTTATGCCTGTTGTGGATGCTTTGAATATCTACGGATTAATCCTGATTGGATTGTCGTTGGTTTTGGGTTGTTTCGAGAAGATAGGATATATCGGTGCCCTTTTATTGCTGGCGCTTTACTATCTTTCACATCCTGCCCTCATCAATGCCGAATACATATTTCCTCCTGAAGGATCCTATTTGTGGGTAAACAAGAATATCATCATGATGGTGTCGATAGCCGTGCTTATGGTATTTCCCACAGCTAAGGAAATCGGTTTTGACCGAGCCATTTTTAAGCGCAGTAAAAAGTAAA
>DUQH01000081.1 GCA_012837895.1 Candidatus Fermentithermobacillaceae bacterium
GCAATCTTAGGAACTCCCTGTATTCCCTGTTTATCAGATGCTCTCTTACCATGTGGTCCACGAAATCAAAGAGATCTTCCAGATAGTCCTTGAGCCTGAAGGTAATGAAACCTTCTAAAATGATCTGATCTTCCCTTTCCAGATACTCTGAGAGTTTGGCCCATACCCTGCTCTTTCGCTGACTCCGCTTGACTGAATACCCATTGCCCCTTCCGTTGTTCAAAACCCTCAATGCTTTAGCTTTCAGCAGCGCCCTGTCTTTTTCAGACAAGTATGCGTAATTGGCATCGATCAGCTTTACGACAAGAAACTTCTCGTATTCATCAATGATAATATCTGAGAGGCCGTTAGCTATTGAACTCTTGATCTTACGGTGCACTTGATTGCTGGAGTTGTGATAGCCCTGACCTGACGGCAAGCAATGAAGGATCAGGCTCCCGCCTGAGGAAGACTCGCGGACATCAACCCTGACCCCCTGCTTTTGCCATTTTCCTATCTCCCGGTCGACAAAATTCCGGATGGAGTTTAAGGCCCTGGTAGACGCAACTGAGAATGTGTTCAGGAATGCCACCTCCCAGTTTAGTATGTCTTGGGCTAATACAGGGTAATTCCAGCCAGGGTGAATGCCGCAGTACCCAGTGGCGGCAAACGCCACAAGGGTAATCAAGCTGTCTGTCTTGAGTCTGGATATAATTTTCCGAAACTAAGAAATTCAGGTACTCTAATAGGCCGTTAAGAAACCATTAGAAGGCATTGCGGGGCTGAGCTTGTGGCTTCGCCCCGCAAATCCTGAAGTAGAACATTTTACCGAGTGCAAGCAGGAGATATTTCCATCTATGAGTCTGGTTTTTCCTTAAGTTCCTGGTTGCCCATTAGCCCTTTAAGCAAAGGCAGAAACTCAAGGGGCATGGGAAACACAATGGTAGAATGGGTATCCATAGCGATCTCAGAGAGCGTCTGCAAGTACCTAAGTTGTACCGAGATGGGTTGAGCGGCCATTACTCCTGCAGCTTCTGCAAGCTTTTGAGATGCCTGGAGCTCGCCTTCAGCAGCGATTACTTTAGCCCGCCTGTCCCTTTCCGCCTCAGCTTGCCTTGCCATGGCACGCTTCATGTCATCAGGAAGTTCAACAGCTTTAACCTCAACCATGGTAACTTTGACTCCCCAGGCATCAGTGGCAGCGTCCAAGATTTCCCTGAGGACTTCATTGAGTTCTTCCCTTTTGCTCAAGAGCTCATCCAATTCGTGCTTGCCGAGTATCGATCTCAGGGTAGTCTGACCGAGCAAGCTCGTGCTCTTAACATAGTCTGCCACCTGGGTTACTGCCAAGGCAGGGTCAAATATGTGGAAATACACCACGGCATCTACAACTACAGGTACGTTGTCCCTGGTAATAACTTCTTGTTTAGGTACATCAATCGTGAAAGTCCTAATATCAACAATTCTAAGCTGGTCTATCCCAAAGGGCATGAGTGCGACGAGTCCAGGTTCCAACACACCCCGGAGTTTACCTAACCGGAAAGCTACTCCTCTTGTATACTCGCGTACAATCCGGTAGGAGGTCAGTAAAGCTACGATAAGTATCAACAAAGCAAACACTCCTATTGGCGGGGACAAGGCGGATAATGTGAAGGCAATCGCTCCCAGCCCTCCATGAAACAGTGCAACAGCTGTGTCTTTCCGGGATAGGGCAAGGGCCAAAGTGATAACCCATATTAACCCGGCGACCAGTGTAGGAATAAACAGTATTCTCAAATACCTCACCCCCTTACCATCAAATCCAGTCTGAAGTTTGCAGGTATACTGCCCAAGTGTTTACCATCCTTACTAATATATACGCTGTGTTGACAGCCCGGCATCATGGGGCTCCATTGTCTGGGGGCTACCTTGTGCTGCAACTCTGGGAATCATAACAGGAGTGGCAAGAGCTTTCGGTGCGGACCTAAGAGTCATCTATGGAGCTATTGTAATTGTGTTTCTCCTCCTGGCACGCGTGGTTGCCAGGTATCTAAAAGCTGACAGCGAGCTGGTACTGGAGATCCCCCCGGTAAGGGTACCGTCAATCAAGGCGGTAGCCAGTAAAGCCTGGATGCGCATGGAAGGGTTCTTCAAACAAGTACTGCCTGTTCTCATGGTAACGGGACTTGGCGTAAGAATCCTGCTTGACACTGGTATTCTGTCAGTTTTGTCACGGTTGGATCCGATCAGTACCAGCTTCTTCGGAATTAGCGGCCAATCCCTTGTATCAGTGGCTGTTACTGTGGTTCAGCGTTACGCAGCTCCCATGGTGCTTCTCAACCTGCCTTTGAGTGCAC
>DUQH01000129.1 GCA_012837895.1 Candidatus Fermentithermobacillaceae bacterium
ACATTAGTCCAGAACACTCATGGAATTGCGAGGGGGTCTACCTGTTCCATTCAGTGCCACCTTATCCAAGAACACTTCGCCCTTGATCTTCTTAGTGAGAAAATCATAACCGACTTCTGAGGCACCTGCTCTAAACAGATCCCAAAACCTCTGCCTTCCCATGCTACTAAATTCGTTGAACTCATTTTGTCTAGCCCACACCTGGAACGCTGAGTAGACCTCTTTGCGCTTAACACTAGCGTTATCCGCAAACGTCAGTTCTTTACGCATGAAGACCAGAACAGGATTTTGCTCTTCTTTATACTCGTTCAAAGCGCGTTCTGCAGCACTGCAAATAGTCAACCGATGATTGTTTTCGATAAGTCGCTTGTAACCGCGTAATGCAAAAGCCAGAATTCCCTCCAGCTCTCCAAGTAATTTGCTCAACAGATCCCGATCCTGTTCGGCTTCAGTGAACACCCTGTTGAACGGAACTATGACCAACCTCCGATAAAAGCCGTGAGAATGATCTTTTGTCGTGGGGAGACGATTGACGAGAACCACCAACTTGCAAAACAGCTCACAACTGAAGGAATCCTGATATTTTCGCTCCACATTAATCGTATCGGCACCCGTAATAGCCTTGAAGTTCTGCGTATTTAGGTGCTTTTCACCCAGTTCATTTTCGGTGGAGATGTTGACCGTCTTACCAGGAAGATTATCCAGACCAAAGCGTTCCCCAAGCTTATTTAAGGGTGCATGCGACACGTTATCCCCACCTGCTATGTGACGAATGATGTCTGCAAGCACGCTTTTGCCATTAGAACCAATACCATGGAATATGAAGGCCTTCTGTAGGCGCATATCCTTCGTCAAAACGTAACCCATAATTTCCTGCATAAGGTCAATTCGTTCCCGATCCCCTTCAAATATGGAGTGCAAGAACGCCTCGAATTTAGGACAGGTGGCATTCGAATTATAACGTATTGGCGTTTGAATCGTAGAATAATACTCCGGTGCATGCGGTCTGAGGTTCATGGTCCGTAAATCAAGCATTCCGTTTTGTACGTTAATGAACTCATCACCACGATCCAGACTATTAAGCTGAGGTACCTCTAACCGTAGGGCAGCCATGTACTCACCATGCCAAGATTGAATCCATATCCCATCTTCTACTTCGTGGAGGATATCTCGACATCTCTTGCCCAACTCCACATCGTCAATCGGCCGCCACTTCCCTGAAGCCTCGTAAAGGAAAAAACCTTGACCAAGTACAAACACCAACTCTAAGCGATGTAATACATAAGCCGCAAAAGTATTGGCGTTAATCCGAAGTTGGCCACGTTCGGAATAGTATAGACCCCGATTCGCCATGTCCTTTGACTTCTTGAGATCTAGAAGTTCTTCTATCGGACTATCGTATTCTTCGGGAATATAGCCATCATAACCCAAAAGAGCGAAGCTCTCATAGGTGGCGATGGGCTTTCCTTGACACTTCTCGTAAAGCTCGTCCACATCGACTTTATGGCCATGCTTGTCTAGAAAGAACTGCGCAATTTCCTTTCCCTCTTCCCCCAATTGGGCCAAATTAGTGAAAAGGGCCAGCATCTGATGATCCGATAGCTTACTTTTCTGCGCAAGCCATCTGAAAACTGGTAAATGGCGACATAGCTCCTTATAGGTTGGCTCTTGGATGCGCTTCTTGCTGCTTTTGTTCAATGCATTCACCATCCCTGTGTAATAAGTCCTTGATCTCGACTAATTCGGCTGAAAATGACTCCTGTTGACTCAAGCTCAAGGGACTTCGTATTTTTCCTTGATACTGGCAGGAAGCGCAATGCTTCCCGCCACTTATAATGCTGATTTTCGAACAACTATAAGTGCCTCTAAAGGTACTTGCATGGGCGAACTTCCACTCCGTTTCGCTCATGCTATAACCTGAATAGGGATTACTATACAGATGCGCTAAGATCTTACCATCTTTGAGCTTAGCGAGAATGGTTAGCATCGCAAACCACTCCGGCTCCGGTAATGTAGCCGCATCGTCGATGCAATGCCTAAGCCAGGCACAACCCGTTATAATCGGCTCGATAGATAAAGCGATCCCAGGTTTCGGGTTGGAAACCCGGCGTGACCTTGTAGGCATAGAAGCCTTGGAAGGCAATAAATAGGATTCAAAATCACTAGGGTTGTAACGAACATCAGGATTGAAGTTTGCAATCCAGACCGCTGTTTCTCTGCCCTTTTTTCCGTTTATCGTACCAGGCACTCTCAGAACTCTGCTCAGATCAGCAGTAAGGTCGAATTCCCATCCTCTGAACTCCCCCCACATGCCAATGGTTTTTTGAAAGTTCAAGCTTAGTTCTGCTGCTTCTGCCCGCTCATTTGCATCTCTAAAGAGCCATGGCTCACGAAGTAGCCAGTAGAGGTGGTAACCTCCACCTGAATCGACCACAATAGAAGGTGACCAGGGCAGAGCGGCGATGAACTCTAAGGCTTCAAGTCTCGTTGGTAGCTGACGATAGGTAGGCTCAATGCTGCAGTCTATGCAGTCTAAGTCGTACCAAAAGGCTGTGATTCCCACTATGTCTCGAGCAGTTCCTCTTGACTTGGTTCTGGAAGGTGGACTCGCTTGGATACCCACACTGAAATAAAGATCGTATAAAGGCTCCGAGTGTCGCTTGTCAATGAAGTGAGCCGCTACATCAGATAGGTCTCGGAGCGCAATGTACTGAACTCTCTTATCTCTGAGAAGAAAGAAGGTGATGAATCCCTCCTGATGTTCTGGAGCGAAAACGGCGTGAAAGAACTCCTTGGCAGTAAAGTAAACGGTTGAGTCGCCCACTGGGGGCGGATTATTGCCACACTTCATGATCTCTACCCTCATCAAATCCAGCCTCCTGGCTCTCCATCCGATCCACAAAATACCACGACACCCGATCCCCATTACTCACTTTCTCAACCAAGAGCCGTAAGCCCAGAAATACATCGGGGACTTCAAACACTTCCACTAACGAAGCCGCCTCGATACCGCAACGACAAACGTCTTCATAAAGATAAGCTGCTGCTGCCTCTGAGCTGATTGTGTAATACTTGAAGAACTTTACCCCTTGATACGGCCCCGCATCAATCTCTAAGCAAAGTCGCAGTTGTGGATCGCCAAGTCGGGACTCGGTGACCTCGGCCCTAATTACAGACACTGAGTACTCCCCGTCAGGAATTTCATTGACGTCAACCCGCCTACGGAAAAAGGCCTCATATTTTTCTAATCGTTCGTGCATTAATCTCTTCCTTTCATTATTTTTTTGCATGTTTAGCCGCTATTCAATTGTCAAGGTGCACATGTGGGCAAGAATCACATCTTTCCCAGTCTTATTTCAGACGCCTCCTCGGGAAGTCATCTTCTAAAGGAGTTGGCTCTAGTCTAGCACGGGATTTCGTTTTTGGGCTGTGGCGTTTTTCGCTCAATTTTTTGTCTATTTTTGTGTGATTATTTTCACGATTATAAGTAAAAAAAGAAGGCAGCCATTCTGCCTTCTCACTCATCATTTCTGGGGCGACCCCTGCCCCTCTTGTGACGTTCCAACACCTCTGAGTTGATTCTCTTGATCTCTTCCATTAAATCTTTGAAGTCGGATTCATCAAAGTCTTCCTCAAACTTCGACTCGCTCATATATCGTCCCTCTCGGTAAATATGCCGTTCCGGGTGAGGGATGTCATCTCTGGAACCGAAACCTTTAGGCGGAGGGTATGTATCCTTGAACCGGCTGATTGTTTCGCTCAAAATAACCACTAAATTCAAGATTTGATTACGCCACACCAGAGCTATCTGCTCCAGCATGGTCTGGTACAATTCCACGTACTCATGTCGACCTTCTATATCAGGAATCATCATAACTAGGATAAGATCCTCTAGGATCATCTTCTCAATCTGGTTCTTAGCCTTGAGGATAGTTTTGATTATTTCTAGATTGAATCGCTTCTCCAACTTATACAATCGGACACTTTGATTCTCAAGGTCATCCTCGGAAATCTCTGCTTTCAGGATTTCAACCAGCTTCTCATAGTTTTTAAAGTCGATAAGGTGGAGGCTGTTTCTGCGTATCCGCTTGTAAGTCTCTTCGTGGAAATTCTCTTCCAGGACCTTCACTTCGTTGTCCTGAAAAGCGTAAATATCCCTAGGCTTCCACCCCTCCCCCTTGGTCAGCATATTTTCAACATTCATTAGGTTAAAGTGGTCATTAAAACGGTCATAATACATACCCGGTTGCTCGTGCTCAATCTCGTCTTGGAAGAATCTATAGATTGAACGGGCATTGCCTTCCAAAACCTGACGTTGCTGGTCCATGTCAACGGAAACAAAGAACTTTAGGAAGCGCAAGAGCTGCTCCTTACTGATCGGAAGTTTTCCGCCTTTATCTTCATACATCTTCAACATCGTGTCGAGAATTAGCTCCAGCCCATACTCCTGCA
>DUQH01000105.1 GCA_012837895.1 Candidatus Fermentithermobacillaceae bacterium
GGGGCGACGTTTATCCCACGCACGGATTCGGTCCCGCCTGCCAGCTGCTGGACATTCACCGCGGCGACCGGTTGGATTACCTGGTATCGATGGACACCAAGCCGGTGAATATTCCGGAATACCTGATAGAGAAAAGGGGGATGGAGGCGGACAGTGCTTACGATTTCCGCAATGGGGAACACACGATGACGATGGTTCGCACGGAAAAAGAGAAGACCATACTGATCCGTCACGACGTATCTTCGCCGCGTCCCTATTCGCGGTGCTATGAGGTGACGGGGACGAAGGGTTTTGCGCAGAAATACCCGCAAGAAGGTTATGCCTTCCGGAGCGATTCTCCGCTGGACGCTGCTGTGGTACCCGATCACGAAAACCTGAGTGGTCACGGTTTTGTTTCCGAGGAGACGAAGCGGGTGTTAATGGATACCTACAAGCATCCGATTCACAAAGAGTTGGAAGAGCTGGCCAAGCAGGTAGGTGGACACGGCGGGATGGACTTCATCATGGATTACCGGTTGGTATACTGTCTGCGCAACGGATTGCCGCTGGATATGGACGTTTACGATCTGGCCGAGTGGTGCTGCCTTATACCGTTGAGCGAAATCTCGCTTGACAACGGGTCGGCTCCTGTAGCCATCCCCGATTTCACGCGGGGACACTGGAACGATGTGCAGGGATACCGTCACGCATTCGTCGAATAAAAGGCCTTGAAAAAATGAAGCGTTTGAGAATATTTGCTGTTGCCTTTTGCCTGCCGGTGTTGTTGTTTTCCCAAAACATCACGATCACGCACGGCCCCTATCTCCAGAAAGTAGGAGAAGAGGAAGTTACGGTGATTTGGACCACGGATAAAGATGCCGTATCATGGGTGGAATTGGCACCGGCAGGCAACGACAGTTTTTATTCGCAAGAAAGGCCCCGTTATTACGATACCGTCTATGGCAACAAAGTTGTCGGCAAGCTTCATCGCGTAACGATTACCGGTCTGACACCCGGCACCGAATACCGCTACCGTATATTTTCGAAGGAAGTGTTGGGGTACGAAGGACATAGGATCTTGTACGGGAATATTGCCGCTAGCGACGTTTACTCGCGACGGCCTTATGCCTTCAGGACATTGGATTCGCGGAAAGAGAAAGTTTCGTTCCGTGTGGTGAACGACATTCACGGCAACACCGACCATCTTCGCGCGCTGCTTTCGGATGTCAAAAGGGAGAATACCGATCTGGTGATTTTCAACGGCGACATGGTTTCTACGGTAAACGAAGAAGAAGGGATCTTCCGCGGATTCATGGATACGGCAATAGCGCTTTTTGCAAGCGAAGTGCCGATGTATTACGTAAGGGGGAATCACGAAACCCGGGGCAGGGCGAGTTCTTCGGTGTACGATTATTTTCCCACCCCGACCGGAGAATTTTACTATGCGTTCAGGGAAGGTCCGGTTTTTTTTCTTGTGCTCGACAGCGGCGAAGACAAGCCCGATTCCGACATCGAATATTCGGAATTGGCCTGTTTCGACGACTATCGAAGCGAAGAAAGCAAATGGTTGGAAGCGATGGTAATGACCCCCGAATTTCGATCGGCCAAATACCGTATCGTGTTGATGCACATGCCTCCGGTGGGTTCAACTTGGCATGGCACGCGTGAAGTAGCCCGGAAGTTTGTGCCGTTGCTTAACGATGCCGGCATCGATTTGATGATTTGCGGACATACGCATGAATACGGGTTTTTCGGCAAAGGAGAAAAAAGCGGGATAAACTTCCCCGTCCTCATCAACGACGACGAAACCTGCCTGGATGCGGAGGCGTCCGATAAGATAACGGTGAAAACAAAAGACTTGACCGGCAAGATACTGCACACACATACGTTTTATCTTCAAAAATAGCAATTTACAATTTTGAAATGAAATTCAACTACTTAGTACTCACTGTTTTTTTTGCTTTAATGCCATCTTTTGTTTGTCCGGAAAACGGGAATCAGAATAATCAGAATAATCAGAATAATACAAAACCGTATTGGCAGGATGTTCAGACTGTTGCCGTAAATAAAGAATATCCCCGTACTTCTTTTATGACATTTGATAGTCGCCATGATGCTCTTTCTCAAAAATTCGAAGGGAGCAAATTTTATCGATCACTCAACGGCGTTTGGAAGTTTTATTTTGTCGAAGGTTACAACGATTTGCCTGCCAATATTACCGATCCGGCTGTTTCGACAGCAAATTGGAACGATATTACTGTCCCTGGCAATTGGGAAATGCAAGGTTTTGGCGTACCGATATATACCAATCACGGTTACGAATTTAAGCCGCGAGATCCTCAGCCTCCTACGTTGCCCGAAATGAATCCCGTTGGTGTTTATCGAAGGGATATCGACATTCCTTCCGAATGGATGAATCGGGATATTTTTCTCCATGTTGGAGGGGCAAAATCGGGAATGTATGTATATATCAATGGGAAGGAAGTGGGTTATAGCGAAGATTCCAAAAATCCTGCGGAGTTTCTTATCAACGATTATGTAAAACCCGGGAAAAACACGTTGGTTCTAAAAATATTCCGCTGGTCAACAGGCTCCTACCTCGAATGTCAGGATTTTTGGCGTATAAGTGGTATAGAACGTGATGTGTATCTTTGGGCACAACCAAAAATTCGCGTTTGCGATTTTGCCGTGACATCCAATTTGGATGATACCTATAAAAACGGTGTTTTCAGGTTGAAGACCCAAATCAAAAATAATA
>DUQH01000065.1 GCA_012837895.1 Candidatus Fermentithermobacillaceae bacterium
AAGGCGGATGCCTAGGGGTACCAAGCGTACAGGGCGCCGGCTGATCTTTTCCCTAACCTCCAGCGGGCCCGTCAGCCGGCGCTCTTTTGTGCTGCGCCGCCTTCTCCAACTGACGTTTTGCCTATATGGGTTGGCCCACTGGAACCATCCAAGGTTAGGGCGCTGGTTCAAATCCCAGCGCCCTTTGGCTCTCTCTTGCTGACCCAAGCGTCCTAGGAGCCAGTCTTTTGCAGACGGTCACGCAATAGCTTGAGGACCGTGGTCTCCCGCCTGGTCCAGGATGGTGCCGTCCCGCTGGCCAGGGCCTGCTCGTTCACCGCGATGGCTTCTTCAGCCTTCAACCAGCGGGGTTCCAGGCCTAAATCCAGCTCGTAACCCTTGAGGTCCTGCGCCCCCAGCTCTGACTCGATGGAACAGAAGTAATAATAGGAGGTCATGCAGAAGACGTCGAAATCCGTCTCCTTAGGCAGAGCATACTCCACTACCCGGCCTAAGGGCCCAAGCACTTCGATCAGCTCAGCACCGCATTCTTCGCGAAGTTCTCTGGCCAGGGCCTGCACATGGCTCTCACCAGCATCAACTCCGCCTCCCGGAAACTTGTAGGTACCGTCTCTCCGGGAGTAAAGCAGGAGCAGCTCGCTCCCGCGCCAGATCACAGACCGCACTGCTTCCCGTGTTACTGCTCTGCCCCTTGGGTTAACCCCAGCATGCCGATGGATCTCTGCCAAAAGCCGCATCGGTCTACCCCCCACAGTCATTTCTAATCTGTTCTTCCTCTATGGCCCCGATCCCTGCCTTCTCTTCTTTGGGGCAAGGAATAGACTTTTTTGCCATACGCAGAGCGGTGACAAGGGGATAAGCCAAGGGCGCCGAACTAAGACAGAACCAAGTAAAGGGAGGTAGCAACCCTGCGGAACAGCACAGCAACATGGGTCTTGATCTTGGTCAACGTGATTGTCTTTGCCGCTTTGAGTGTTTCACCCGATCTAGCTGACTTGCTTCTGCTTAACCCAAGCACGCTCGCGGAAAAGCCGTGGTCTATCCTGACAGTGTTTTTCTCCCACGAACTAGCCATCCACCTCCTCCTGAACGTGCTTCTGCTCTATGTCTTTGGGACACGCCTGGAAAAAGAGACTAATCCTGGGGTAACGCTTGGCGTCTATATCCTCTGCGGGCTCGCCGGCAGCGTGAGCGCCATTCTATATTCCGCAGCCATTGGCTACCAAGGAGGACCCATGGCTGGGGCATCAGCTTCTGCTTTTGGAATTGCCGCAGCCTACGCCGCACTCCGGCCTGATGCTGTGGTCTTGAAATCTAAGGCAGTGCACTGGGTAGCTGCCCTGTTCGCAGTCAATGCGCTGCTGACCGCCCAGAACCCTCAGATTTCAGTGGGTGGGCCTGCCCATGCCGTTGGCCTGGCCCTGGGCCTGCTCTTTGGGTATGCGCTGCGCAGGAAGAGCGCGGCCAAAGAGTAGAATCCCTGATGTTGTCCTGGCGCCGGAGGCATGGCTGAGCAGAGGAGGCAGCAGAGCATGAACATGGAACTAGTTCCCGTTAAGGCAAGCAAGAAAGAAATCCTGCGCAACCTGCTGGAGAAGTACGACTATGAGTTTTCCCAGTACGACCAGAAGGATGTCAATGATCTGGGCCTGTATGGCTATGATTACCTGGACCATTACTGGACAGAGGAAGGGCGCCATGCCTTTTTCATTCGGGTCGATGGCAGACTCGCAGGATTTGTGATGATCAACACTTTCCCCGAAGTGGAAGAGCCGACAGACTACACGCTGGCGGAATTCTTCGTCATGTACAAGTACCGAGGCCGCGGCGTAGGAAGATCTGCTGCGTTCCAGGTCTTCGACAGGTTCCCCGGGAAGTGGCAGCTCAAGAGGCACCCTAAAAACACGGGCTCTGTGCACTTCTGGAACAAGATCATCGCTGAGTACACTGGAGGGGACTTCGTCTATCTGCCAGGCCACCCCCAAGCCTTGTATGATGATGGGTCTTTTGGCGATGTGTTCATTTTTGCTACTCCAGCCAAAACACCGCAGGCGAAAGGGTAGGTGGAGATGGCTAAAGTATGTAAGTCCCTTGGTTATACGCTTTTGCTCGCTGTTCTGCTCTTGGGAGTTCCCAAGATCGCAGGCAAGATCGCCAGCATCTTTTCTTACGGAACAGTTGACCCAGATGGGGTCTTTGCGTGGATAGCAGTGCACCATCTGGCGCAAGGCGCCATGTTCCTGGCCATCATGGCTATCGCTAACAAGATCAGATCCCTAGATTTCAAGTTGGCTGGTCCAGGGAAACATGTCCACCGACTGAATAGGACCCGCTTCGTAGCCAAGGCCAGCCAAATAGCTCAGATCCCTGGCCAAGGTGGCTGGGTTGCAGGACACATAGACCAGGGCGGGCACATCTGCTTCCGCCAACGCTTCCAAAACCACCGGGTCGCAGCCCTTCCTAGGAGGATCCACTACCGCCGCGTCAATTGCTGTGTATTCCTGGATCAGCTGAGGCAGTACTTCTTCCGCCCGGCCTGCGTAGAACTCAGCGTTGGTGATGCCGTTCAGC
>DUQH01000035.1 GCA_012837895.1 Candidatus Fermentithermobacillaceae bacterium
AGTATGTTATGTTCGCCTGCAGCAGCGATCTCTAATGCCCTCTTAGCTGCACGCTGCCCCCTTATTTGCTCAAATGCCCCCTGGCCAGACGTGGCGGCCTTTACCTTGGATGCAGGTGCTTCGGCACTGGGGAGCCATGCCTCTTGCCCCACAAACCGGGCTACCTGCGCAAGGTTAGATGCAACCCTTATGTCAAAACCCGTCAGGAAGGCGACCTCAGCCTGGTTATCTGCAGGAATTACCGCCCCTTCATGCCCTGATTCGTACAAGGCCAGAACCATGGCAAGTACGCCCGGCACAGGCCTGACGCTGCCATCCAAAGCTAATTCGCCCAGGAAGCCGTACTTGTGGATGGCGTTTGCCTCAGGAAGCTGGCGGGAAGCAACCAATAGGGACACGGCTATAGCCAAGTCAAGCTGCGTTCCGTCTTTGTGGAGACCGGCCGGGGCCAGATTCACCGTGATTCTACGCGATGGGACTTCAAAGCCAGAGTTTCTTATAGCTGACCGCACCCGGTGCTTAGCTTCTCTTACCGACGCTGCGGGCATTCCTACGATTTCAAGACCGGGTAATCCACCTGACACGTCAGTTTCGACGATAACCCTGAACCCGTCTACGCCAGACACTGTTGCGCTGAACACGGAAGAAAACAACTACACTACCTCCGGTCGATCAATAGTTGCCTGGCGAAGTGTTTCATGTCACAATACTGCGGATCGTGACATTCTTTGTACCATTATATTATTTATTGTCAGTCATGGCAATACATTCTACATTACAGGAGTTTCCGTTCCGTAGGATCTGCTAGCAACGAAAGCCCCATCCTTTGCTTTGCCCGCTTAAGCACTTGGGAGCTCACTTGGTTTGCCCTTTCAGCACCTTCCTTGAGAGTGCTTGAAAGCATCCCTGACCCCGCATATTCAGCGTACTTTTCCTGTATAGGCGTAATCGTCTCGATAACTACATCGGCAAGTTCCTTCTTGAAGTCCGCGTATCCCTTGCCTGCAAAGCGCTGTTCGATCTCAGTGAAGCCCAGTCCGGTACATAGTGAGTAAATGGTTATAAGGTTAGCTATTGCAGGTTTATCTTCAGGGGAATACACAATTTCCCGCCCTGAATCTGTTACCGCCCTCCGCACCTTATTCGCGATCTCGTCTTTTGAGTCAGAAAGGCTTATGTAGCCCAACGGGTTCGGATCGGACTTGGACATTTTCTTTAGGGGATCCTGGAGAGACTTGAGACGTGCCCCAAATTCAGGGATCACGGCTTCGGGTACCTTGAACGTCTCCCCGTACCTGCTGTTGAACCTTTCTGCGATGTTCCTGCACAGTTCAACATGTTGTTTCTGATCTTCGCCTACAGGAACCACGTCTGCGTCGTACAAGAGGATGTCTGCCGCCATAAGCACAGGGTAGGTAAACAGCCCCGACGAAAATGACTCTTTGCCTTTGGACTTATCTTTGAACTGGGTCATTCTTGACAGTTCGCCAAAAGTGGACACGCATTCAAGCATCCAAGATAGTTCAGCATGGCATGGCACGTCTGATTGAACGAACATGGTGACCTTTTCAGGATCAAGCCCGGAAGCAAGGTAGTAAAGGGCAGTATCGTCTATCTGCTTTGGCAATTCCTTCGGATCCTGATATACAGTTATCGCATGGAGATCTACAATGCAAAAATAGCAGTCATACTCATCCTGGAAGTCTGTAAACCTCCGTATTGCGCCTAAATAATTACCCAAATGCAACACGCCTGACGGCTGAACGCCTGAAAATGCTCTTTTCAAAAAGCCCGCCCTCCTATCGACAGCGCCGGCGGCTTCCTACGAGCTGCCAGCGTCTTTCCTTGTATTATTGCTCATCAAGCCCTGCGCGTTGTACACCCTTGTGCATATCATGTAGGACAAGAGCATACTACTACACTATGCACATAATAGGAGTTGTTGTTTCGGTCGTCATAGGTATATACACCCTGTCCTGGTCATGGATATTGCTCAAGGACAATAACCGTGCGGGCGCAGCCTGGTCATTCTTACTCGCCATAAGTTCCCTGACTGCATCCCTCTACTACTTCATCCGGCACGGCTTCTTTCCTTAACAATGGTGATCAACAGGATATGCACCATGACAACCCAAGTATCCTTCAAAGGTGTCTCAACTTACATACATTGATTATAGATGAGTTCCACAGAGAGAAAAAGCCCAGGCATACCCCAGGCTAAAATGAAGCTGTCGCATCTCGGGGGGGGTGATCTGCGGCAACCATTACAGCTCATTTACATAATCGAGCCAAGACTGATTTTTATATAGGACCAAAAGACTCATTTTGGTGTGAGCAAAGCGTCTTGATTACAGCAATGGCTGCCTGGGTCCTGTCCCTCACTCCCAACTTCTTGTACACATTGTAAAGATGGTTCTTGACTGTTTTCTCGCTGATAAACAGTGATTGAGCTATGGCTTTGTTTGACATCCCCTTCGCTACAAGTTTGAGAGTTTCAAGCTCCCGTTCACTAAGCTTACTGATGTCAGTTGATCCCAAATCCATATTTGCAAAGATCCGCCTGAAATCGAGTACACTTGAGGAAGCAAGCTTGCAGGTTATTGAGGACGCAACGTACAAGTCTTTTCTGGATGCAGCAGAGATAGCTGAAACTATCTGGTCGCAGCTTGCATGTTCATCAACAAATCCATACACACCGGCCCTGCAGTACTCAGCTATGGCGAACCATTCCAAGTCCTGTGCCATCAGCACAAAACTGCAATCTGCGTACCGCCGCTTCAGCAGAGTTATTCTCTCAAGCGTGAGTTGTTTGCCAGAGTTATCACTGCCAATCACGATTACATCGTACCCGGCAGCAGCAGAAGGCCTCCTGAAATCAGGAACCCTTGCGCCTTTGTACCACAGGCGCACGTCTTCCCTCTCCTGGGAAATCGCCTGAAACTCTCTGTGCAATGACGGTTGTTCTACTGCAATCAGAACGTCAAGCATAGAATGCCTCCAATGAAAAGTCTCACTTGGTATCATCGGATAGAAACCCGGCCTATATAAGACCTTCACCGGATAAACGTTTCTTGTCCGCTTCCAAGGTCTGCATTCTATACTTTCCGCCTGCAGCGATAAGGTCGGTGATTTGCAGGAATCTGCCTTCTCTGAGGAGGTTACGCACTGGATCCGTGCCTACGAGAATTTCCATAGCAGGTACAGGGGACTCTACTCCCTGGATAAGTTCCTGGTACAAAGCCCCACTGAACACATGGGAAAGCCTGTGAATGAACTCCCGGCGTGAACCGGAACTCACAGTATTAGCCAGATTTTCAAGCCCGGAGGCGGTGTTCGAAGCGTTAAGCGCCAGGAAAACGCTTGCACCCATTTCCGCCGTACGCACCGCTTGCCAGGCCAGGTTTTCATCTAGCTGCAAGTCCAGGGCTATCACATCAGCCCCCAACCAGGCTGCTCTTTCAATCAGGTCACACCCATGCCCCAGATACCCTGTTTCGATCTGATTCACAAAAGCTTTACAAGGAGTTAACACGTATTCGCCTGCGTCGCAAATCCAGACGATGTGCTTGAACGTTGTTTCGTTTATGTATTGCAGTATAGAAGCTAGCGTGGTGGTTTTCCCTGAGCCGGGCTTTCCGCAAAGCAAGAATATGCCTGAGCTTTCGCCGGCGAATTCCAATACTTCCCGGGAAATATTCAAGACATCAGTTCCAGGCAAGCTATCCGGCAGGAAGTGCATAACAATAGCAGGCCCGCTCACGGTTGTGATCAGATCAACCCTGCATCTTGCTCCGCGAAAAAGACCAGATGCGAACCGGGCAAAACCTGTCGAATCGAAAATCTGCTTTTGGAGCAGTGGCACTTGGCTGGCAATGAATTCATCTATGTGGCTGCTTTCCACCACAGAACCTTCAAACGGAACAGGCTCGTCCAAGCCGGTTCTGGACAGAGGTTTATTTCCCGGCAATATGTATACATAAGAAGCACCACATTGAAAACAGGCCTGGGCAACACACGCAAGGTAAGGCCTTCCTGGTCCGGCATGGGACATGATGCCCGCCTCCTCTCACATTGTACCCATACGCTTTTTTACCAGTCTCTCAAACAATCTCATGATCCTGGTACCCACAAACTCTCTGTGTCCAATGCGCTCTACAAGCACTGTATGGCAACCTACAAGATTTCCACCAAGTACATCGGTAAAAAGCTGGTCCCCGATAACGCAAGTTTGATGAGGCTTTGAATCGAGTATTTCAAGAGCCTTTCTGAAAAACCGGGTAACAGGTTTCCCGGCTCCCACAACCAGCTTGGTATTAAGTTTGCGTGACAATTCCTGAATAGTGGGAGCGGGCCTGGCGTTGGTAAGTATCAAAGTCTTGTAGCCGCTCTTGTGGAGGGAATCAAACCAATCAGCAAGCTCGCCGGCTACCCTGTAATCCCGCCACGGGACAAGAGTGTTGTCGAGGTCCGTGATGATTGATGTAATAGCTCTTTCCTTGAGCCATTCACCGGGTAAGTCATATACTGTTTCCACGTACAAAGACGGGGTCAGAAGCTGCCTGATAGACCTGCGCGCCCGCGTATTATCTGACACGATCCAGACACCCCTCCCTATATTATCAATTATCACCCGGTAGTTAATCATACCGTGTAATAGATGTCATAGGAAGGGGCTGGACCCGCAGATCATATTGCGTAAGGTTTGCACACTTTAGCGAGTTTGGCTAGAGCTCTCTTTTCGATACGGCTCACATAGGAGCGGGATATTCCAAGCATGTTAGCTATTTCCCTCTGGGTTTTCTGAAACTCACCATCCAACCCATAGCGGAATTGCAGCACTTTCTTCTCTTTTTCATCCAACACATCAAACTGTGCAAGCATGTTTTCGGCTTGAACCTTAGCTGTAACCACATCTGCAATGTCAGGCTCTTGGTCTTTGATGATATCGATATATGACACTTCCCCGTCTTCTGAATCTGAAGTCAAAGGTTCAAACAAGTGAACTTCGCTTTTGCTATTCTTAGTTGCCCTGAGGTGCATAAGGATCTCGTTTTCTATGCACTTTGAAGCGTACGTTGCAAGCCTGGTCCCCCTGTCCTGGCAGAAGGTGTCGATGGCCTTGACAAGGCCTATGCTCCCTATAGATATGAGGTCTTCTACATCCTGGGGGTTGGGGTCAAATTTCTTTACAATATGGGCCACCAGTCTCAAGTTATGTTCAACGAGCAGGTTCCTGCTAGCCATGTTCCCCTCGCGCACCCCGTCCAAGTGGAAGGACTCATCAGTTTCAGAAAGGGGCGGGGGAAAATGGTTGCCTGTAAGATATCCGAAACAGTTCAGGACCGCCTCTAAAAGGATCGCAGCAATGCCAAAAAGCAGCTGATGCAAGCTTGTGCTCCCTCCGGTCAAACAGATTGGGCCTGCTATGGCACATCTATATCCTATGACGCGGGGCCCATCTGTGTGCGTGTCCCTGAAAAATCAGACAGTGTCAGTTGAGGGTTTGCGCCTCACCAGCACTACCGGAGTTTGTTGTTCCTGGTTGCCTGCAGGATTGCTTGACATTACTTCTTCCAGCCAGGCAGGGTCTACCCCTGAAGAGTATCCCACAGCCCAAGCCACCCCGAGGTCGTTGGCATCTACTATAGCAGCTTCGCATCCCAACTCCCGTGCCATCTTGCTTGACAGCCCGGAAGGATCCTCAGGCCCCATAATCACGTAGTAATCATAGGGCGGCAAGCTGCCTAATACATCATCAATCTGGCCTGCATCTTGGCCCCCGACAATATAGAACCAGCCCTTCTTGCCGAGAAGCTTGCCCACCGCGCCTGCTCCCGCTGCAAGAAGCGTCTTTAACGTACCAATCTCTTCGAGCAGCACCTGCATTGACAAAGGATTGGCCATAGGTGCTGCCCCGCCGAAAGGGATGTCTTTCTGGTCTACGAAACGCGACAAGGTCTTCGCAAGCAAGCCAGGCTCTACTGCGCCTTCCATGAAAATGCGCCCTTCCATAAGCCCTGCCACACATGAAGACAGGATTGCTATATCCCCAGGCAAAGGTTGGGTCACGTATTGTTTCATGGCCTGGACAGGATCATCGTTTTCCACAAACAGCCTGGTCTTAACCGGGATAAGCTCAACATCTGGGGGAGGCGTCTTCCCCCGGACAGGGATTGCTGGCAAATCTTCCTGCTTTCCAAACCCAAGACTCTCCCATGCCTGCCTAAGCAGCAAGCTTCTGGGATACGCCCTTATGCCCAAGGAGAGGATGCCGCGGGCCTCATCCCGCCGGCCCCTGTCAATCATGCCCCTGACAAGTATGTCAAATTCATGATCGTGGAAGTTGGATGACTCTAACTTAATGAACTCAGCCAGGCAGTCTACAAGTTCATCTTCCATACCCTTTTCCTCCAAGACGCGGCTTACCCGTTTGTAAGCAACTTTCAGCGGATTTTTCCGGTTCAACCGTTTGCAGATGTCAAGCGCTTTCTTGAATGACTCAAAAGCGCTGTCGCTATCCCTCAAGAAGAAGTATTGTACGTCTCCTATGAGAAGGTAAGGCCAGGGGTTCTCAGGCTCAATATCTGACAGGCTTTGGGCTACATTGAGCGCGCTTTGGTGCTGCTTATCTTTGATAAAGAGGTGAATCAGGAGACGCCCGCACCTGAGTGAAGGCCTTTTTTCCAGGGCACCGGTGAGCAGTTCCCTGGCTTCATCTTTGTTGCCGGACCGGATCAGCTGCTTGGCAGCCATGTAAACAACGTAGGGATGGTGGTCAGGCCTTGCATGTCTGGCAAACCCTCTTGATGCAATTGACTTAAAGCCCAATACGTCAAGAAACCACAGCAGATAAACAAGTGCTGAACCCAATGGTAAGAACCCCTTTCTGTCCGGACATCTACTCACAAATGGTACCATATGAACTGTGCCGGGTCTACCTTGCTCTTTGGACCAACATTTGTTTAATGACCCGCCACAAAAGGAGGCGCATAGCGCTATCAGTGTGATGAACAGCTCTGTCATTCAATGAAGCAACTGCTCAGCTATCTTTCTGAAGAGGGGAGCAGCTATGGTGGGTCCGTCACCGGCTCGTTCACAAAACACGCATATCACATACTTGGGAGACAGGATAGGCGTCCAGCCTATGAACCACGCATGACTTGAGGGAGAGTCTCCATTCAACTCAGCAGTGCCTGTCTTGCCTGCACTGCCGAAACCAGGAACCCAGGCTGCTTTACCTGTGCCCTCCTGTGCCGAAAGGAGCAGCGCTTCCTGCAAGACTCTGGACACCCGCTCCGAGAACAGGGTCTTTTCGTTTGCCTCTGAACCTGGCACGAGTCCGGGATTTTTCCATTCCCCGCCACAGACAACGGCTCTGTAAAAGCACGCCGCCTGGATAGGTGTGATTGTAAGATATCCCTGGCCTATAGAGTAGTTTGCCACATCCCCTGGGAGCATTGAGCCTGGAGCAGGCAGGATTCCGGCAGATTGTCCGGCAAGGGGAAGCCGCAGCTTGTTACCGAAGCCACATTCCAGCGCCCAATCCACCAGCTCTTGCGGTGGCACCCTCAAACCGATTTCAATCAGGGCGCAGTTGCAGGACAGAGCCAGTGCCTGCCTGACCGTGACCCTCCCGTGGCCTTCAGGGGAAGCACCGCAGTTAATCACCGTAGATCCAACCTCAATCCTTCCGCGACACTCAAACACTTCATCAGGGTATACATAACCCTTCTCAAGAGCTAATGACAGCACGACGGTTTTCCACACCGACCCGGGGGTGAAATCGCTGGTACTCCTGTTTACGAAGGGTGAATCAGGAAGTTGAAAGTAGTCTTCAGGGTGATTTTGATCGTACTGGGGCCTGGATGCCATAGCAAGGATCTCCCCGCTTATTGCGTCCAAGACGATCACGCCACTCTTTTGGACGTCTTCCTGATCCAAGACACGCTCCACTAAGTATTGAACTCGCACATCCAAGGTAGTCAGGAGATCTTCGGGGTGATCACCTGTAGGGCCTATCCTCATACCTGAGCCTGGGATTTCCAGTCCATCTCCTGTAACCAGGGTTCCAACCCACGCAGGAGTTCCACCGGTGAGGCTGGTCTGGAACCAGCTTTCAAGCCCGCTTTCCCCAATGTTGTCTTTGGGATTTACATATGCGTTAGGCCTTATGTGTCCCACCACATGCCTTGCCAGTGATCCCGGCCCGTACCTTACTGCTTCGGGGATTACCACAAGGCCGGGTATGGGGCAGGACATTATCGCTTCCACCTGCTCAGGAGACAACCCCCTGGATAGCTTAAACGGGGTAGTGTGGGTATCCAGCATTGTCTCAAGGCTGTGTTCATCCATGCCGGTAAGCACTGCGACCTCTTCCACAAAGCTTTGCCTGTCGTCTATTTTGGAAGGGAAAACAGCCAGGGCTGAGTGCCAGCACGGGTAATGGAGCGGCACCCCGTTCTTGTCAAGTATCCTTCCCCGGGCTAAAGCTACAGGAACACTTTCCCGCCTTTGCAGGGAGGCAGGCCTTATGTACTTGATTCCAGCAATGGAATCAATAAGCTGGTAGTGAATTAACAGACCCAGGAAGAACAAGAATACGCAACCAAACCCAAACAGAACGTATCTTATCCTGGAACCGGTAACGTCGTCTGAAACCTGCCCGTTTACGCACGCCTGGAACTTCCGGATTTTGCTCACCGCAGCCTCCCTCAGTTGAAAAAGCATCCATATCTAGATGTTTTCCCTGAGTTTGACTGTTTATGCCCTAAGGCCCCTAGGTGTTAGTACACCTGTCTGCCGGCGCTGCTATGTCTACCGCCGGCCCTGCCGGACCTGTTGGGCTTTCAAGCCTGCATAGATGAACCGGCCGCTACAGCAGGTCTCTTTTCCGGACTAGCTGGACCAGATATTGTTCCAGCTCCTCACTAAGGTCTTCCCGGGACAACGCCATTTCAATGGTGGCAACAAGGAGTCCTTTGGGAGTCCCCACATCGTACCTGATACCCTGGAACTCGCAACCGATAATCGGTTCCTCCTGAGCAAGAACCCTTAGGGCATCTGTGAGCTGGATCTCTCCACCCCTTCCAGGATCCAGTTTCTCTAATACCGGGAATATTTCCGGCGGCAAAATGTAACGGCCAATAACCGCCAGGTCAGACGGTGCCTCATCAGGGTGTGGTTTTTCCACCAGATCTGAAACTTCCCACAACCCATCACCTAAAGGCCTCCCTTGGATTATGCCGTAAGAGGAAACCTCTTCCCTGGGCACCCGGCGAATGGCAACTACCGGCCTCCTGGTCTTTTCATACACTTCTATCATCTGTTTAAGGCAAGGCTTGTCAGAATCCACAATGTCGTCGCCAAGCAACACTGCAAAATACTCGTCCCCTATATGCTGCTTGGCACACCACACAGCATGCCCCAATCCAAGAGGCTTTTTTTGCCTTACATAGTAGATCTGACACATGCAAGCTATGTTCCTGACCAGCTCCAAGAGTTCGGTCTTTCCCTGTTGCTCTAAGTGATACTCCAGTTCTCCTGAATGATCGAAATAGTCTTCCAGAGGCCGCTTATCTTTTCCTGTGATGAACAAGAAGTCTTCAATCCCAGACTGGACTGCCTCTTCGACCACATATTGGATTGCGGGTTTATCCACAATGGGCAGCATTTCCTTAGGCTGTGCTTTAGTCACCGGCAAGAACCTTGTGCCTAACCCGGCCACAGGAAAAATTGCCTTCTTGATCGACATTCCAAAATGCTCCTTTCGCCTAGTGCTATTTCTATTCTAACCTCACAAGCTGCAAAAATGAAATTCCCTTCATTGTGACCACGTGCTCTCTTCTTGTGTTCCTGCGGGAAACGGAACATAATAGATATGGTGAGCAACGTGCGTATATCAATGTGGACTGACAGTTTTTACCCTTATATTTCAGGCGTTACCCGTTCTGTAGCAACCACAAGAGAGACCCTGGAACGCATGGGCCACAAGGTTACAGTTTTCTGTCCTTCATATCCTGGGACCACCCCCGAGGAAGGGGTCTACCGGTTCCAGTCGGTAAAGGCACCCACCAAGCCTGATTTCTACATAGCGTTCCCTGCAAATCCCAAGCACCTGATCGCCCTGGGCGAAATCTCGCCCGATATCATCCATATTCATTCGCCGTTTAACCTTGGCAAGACGGGACTGCGCATGGGCAGACTCTTGAAGATCCCGGTTGTGTTCACTTACCACACCATGTACAACATGTACTCCCACTACATTCCCGTCATCGGGCAAATGGCATCGGAACTTGTTGAAGCAGGATCTTTCATCACCGCCAAGCAGGCAGATGCAGTGATAGCGCCGTCTACTGCCATCAGGGACTATCTCCTCCAGCACAATGTGAAAACAAAGGTTTTCGTGATTCCCACAGGCATTAATGTTGATCGTTTCCGACACGGAGACCCTGACTATATCTGTGAGACGTTTAACATCCCGCCTCAGGTTCCAGTACTCCTCAGCTGCGGCAGGTTGGGGCCGGAGAAGAACCCTGAGACGCTGATCAAGGCGTTTGCGCTAATCCACAAACACATGGACTGCTACCTTGTAATGATAGGCGACGGTCCGTTACATGAAGCCCTAAGAGGTCTTGCCAACAAGCTGGGCGTAGGGCACAGGGTTGTTTTTGCCGGCAAAGTACCTCCTGACCTTATGCCACACATGTATGCAGGTTCAGATGTGTTCTTGTTCGCGTCCCTTACAGACACTCAAGGATTGGTAATAGTTGAGGCGAAATCTGCAGGCGTTCCGTGTGTTGCAGTAGGGGCGCTTGGTGTCAAAGATATGGTGGAGCATGACGTAGACGGGTACTTGTGCGAAAACGCCCCTGAAGACCTTGCTCAAAAAACCTTGGCCTTGCTGCAGGATCCGGAACGGCTAAGTACCATGAAATCAAACGCGTTGGCCAATGCATCAAGATTTTCACTAGAGGCGACATGCAACAAGCTGGTTGAGTGCTACATGGAAGTTGCAGAAGGCCTGTGATTAAGCAGGCCTTTCGATTCGTCCCTTTCGTGCAAGGGCTTCCATGTAGAGTTCAGTGTATAGCGCCGCTGATCTGTTCCACGAGAAGTCCCGCTGCATCACATTTGTCACAAACGACTGCCATGCAGCCTTGTTGTTATAGGTATTTACAGCCCTAGACACGGCACCAACTAACTCATCTGCAGAGTAATCCCAGAACACGAAGCCGCTTCCGGATCCGCTGTCCGTATCGTAATCCAATACCGTGTCCTGAAGGCCTCCCGTCCTCCGCACTATAGGTACTGAACCGTACCGCATTGCGATTAGCTGGCCAAGCCCACACGGCTCATATCTTGAAGGCATGAGGAACATATCAGAGCCTGCATATATCTTTTGGGCCAGAACCCCGCTGAAGCCGATTATTGCGGCCATCTTATCAGGATAGCGTTCCTTTACAGACGCGAATGATTGTTCATAATGCGGATCTCCAGTCCCCAATAGTGCAAACTGCACATCCATAGAAAGTATCCTATGGATAGATTCCAAAAGTATGTCCAGGCCTTTCTGATCCACCAGCCTGGAAACCATTCCGATGAGCGGCCGTTCCGATATAGGCAATCCAAGTTCTCTCTGCAAGGCGTACTTGTTCTCCTTTTTCCTGTCTACGCTTGCAGAGTCATACGTCTTGTAAATCCTCGGATCAGTGCTGGGATCGAACTCATGATAATTAATCCCGTTCACAATTCCAAAAAGGTCCCTGGCACGTTTCCTGAGAATCCCATCAAGGCCTTCCCCGAACTCAGGTGTCTGTATTTCCCTGGAGTAGGTCTCAGATACCGTGTTCAACACATCGGCGTACACTATTCCCGCCTTCATGAAATTTACCTGTCCGTAAAATTCTACGCCCTCTGGGTGGAAATAGCGTTCCGGAACCCCCAGGAGATGCAGCACTTCCCTAGGGAAACTGCCCTGGTACCGCAGGTTGTGTATGGTATAACAAATAGCTACATCTTTCCAAACCAGGTTGCGGGCTGCCCTTTCCCTGATGAGCAAAGGCAAGAATCCTGACTGCCAGTCGTTGCAGTGAGCTACGTCAGGGATGAAATTCAGATGCTCACACATGCTCAACACAGCCAAATTGAAGAAAGAGAACCTCTCTGCTTCATCGGGATATCCATAGTACCCTTCCCTGTCAAAATAGTGGTAGTTGTCTAGAAAATACACCGGAACATGCTTTACGCCGTCTTCGCTCTTAGCTTCAATTGAGCTTGTGCGCACGATGCACGTTGTTTTCCTGTCCCCCACCTGAACCGGAAAATCTCCAATGGTGCGAAAATCAGAAATGTTGCGGTACCGGGGCAACACGACCCGCACATCATTGCCCTGCAAGAGGAGGGCTTTTGGCAGCGAGCCTGCTACATCTGCCAATCCCCCTGTCTTAGCAAATGGGGCAACTTCAGACGATACTATGAGGATCTTCATTCCTGTATCCAGCAATTCACCTCATCCTTTCCCGCCAAATTGAAGCGCTGCTAACTCAGGGGGAGTCGGGTTTATCCAAACTGCAGCGCCCTTTTCCAACCCTGCTTCTACGTTGAGCCTGGGGTATACGTGAATGTGCCAGTGATCCGTCGGAGGCTTTCTTGACCGCCTGGGAGTAGGAAGCGTATGGAAAACGATGTTATACGAAAGTGAAGAGAACAAGTCTTCATAAGCACGGAACAGCGATGCAAAAACTTCAGCAAGTTGCCTCGCCTTGTCATTGTCCAGTTCAGAAAAGGTCACTGAGTGTTTTCTGGGCACTATGAGGGTTTCAAATGAGAACCTCGAGGCGAAAGGGCAAAGCACGATGAATTCTTCATTTCTCAGTGCGACCCGCTCGTCCTTCTCTGTTTCCCGTTCTACGTAATCGCACATGAGACACCGGCCAGTCTTTGACTCATACTCGCGGAAACGGAACATCTCAGTGGATACTTCAGGGGGCATAAGCGGCAATCCTATGATCTGGAAGTGAGGATGCAACAAAGAAGCACCACCCTGGGGCCCCCAATTCCTGAAAATCTGCACGTACTTGATATATTTGTCATCGCAAAGCACACGGTACCGCTGCTTGAGCGTTTCAATGATTTCTGTCATTTCATCCACTGTGTAGTCTCCCAATGTGCCATTATGCAGGGGAGATTCTACCACTACCTCGTGTGCCCCGATACCGGGCATGCTCCAGTACATGGACGTATCGTCCACTTCAGGAGTAATTTGTGTGTCCACCCTTCCCGGATCAACTTCTTCTGTTTCCGTAGGGCGCAAGGCAGGGAACTTATTGGGAACTACCCGCACCCGCCAACCTGGCTCGTTCTCGGCACCTGAATCGCGCAAGGCGTACACTTCAGGAGGTGTTTCACTCTCGTTGCCTACGCAGAACGGGCAACCAGGATCAGTCTCAGGCACCGGCTCCTTATGTTCTTGGGCTGACCTGAAATCGTTTGGTCTTTTTGAGCGCTCTGAAGCGGTAATGGTATAGGTTCCGGATAAAATGTCATACCGTAGTTCGGGCAAGTGTATCGTCCTTTCGGATGAGACTCGGTATGTCAAGAAGGGGTAGCACGCTACCCCTTACCGACTAGCTGTCTATCTCCACTGTCCCTGTGTTCCTGGCTGGTTTTGTATCCAACTTGGCTGCCCGCCCCATCGTGTCCATTGTGCCAGGCTGCTAGGGCCCATGCCGCTCTGGCCCTCACCTGCCTGGGTGCCGGTCCACTGTGGGGTCTGGCTGTAAGTTGGTTGCCACCCTGTGCCTGTTCCGCTTTGTATCCAACTTGGCTGCCCGCCCCACGATGCCCATTGACCCAAACTGCTGGGACCCATGCCGCTCTGGCCTTCGCCGCGCTGGGTGCCGGTCCACTGGGGGGTCTGGCTGTAAGTTGGCTGCCACCCTGTTCCTATTCCGCTTTGCATCCAGCTGGGCTGCCCGCCCCACGATGCCCATTGACCCAGACTGCTGGGACCCATGCCACTTTGGCCTTCGCCGCGCTGGGTGCCGGTCCATTGTGGGCTCTGGCTGTAAGTTGGTTGCCACCCTGTGCCTGTTTGGAATGACTGGGACGGTGACACCAGGCTTGTGCCATAGCCACCGTATACAGGCCTTTGGCTCAAGGAAGATACACCCTGGCTGCCGTAAACGCTATGAAGTGTTCCCGGGCCGCTTTGCATCCAGCTTGGCTGCCCGCCCCACGATGCCCCTTGGGCGAGGCTGCTAGGGCCCATGCCGCTCTGGCCTTCACCACGCTGGGTGCCGGTCCACTGGGGGGTCTGGCTGTAAGTCGGTTGCCAGCCCGTTCCCGTTTGAAATGACTGGGTTCTCATTTGGGATTGCTGGCCTATGTTTGTCTGGAATCCCTGGGACTGGGGCTGAGAATGCCACCCGCTTGGCTGTGACTGCCATCCGCCGCCGGGCAGGTTTGATGAACTTCCATGGGAATAGACGTCAGGATTACCCATCATTTTGCTTTTTCCTCCTAGATCAGACATTTCCCCGGCAATGGACGAGAGAACCTGTCTTGATTCCTGCGCTGCATTTCTCAAGTCATTGACAGATTGGGGATCAGCTTGCCTGGGTTTGTACCAACCTTTTGAATTGAGGTAGTCGAAGACTTGCTTAGCTTGGGATTGGGTTTCATTATGCATCCGCTGGAAAGTGTTCCTAATGTTCGGATCAGTTGATTCCAAAACCGCAGGGGCGTAATAGTAGTTTGATATGTACTTCTGGCTCGTCAGGATATCTTCTGCGATTTCCCTGTCAGTGAGCGTACCAGGCTTGGAGCCTGCTCCTAAGGTGTGAGACATGCAATCCTCCTCCTTTGGGTTAGCTTATGTGTCCGATAAGCATATCAACGTGCTGCTGGCAACTTCTTTGCATTTCCAGGACAAGTTTGCGTAGTTCAGGGTCCTGAACTTGGTTGAGGTAGTTGGCCAGTTTTTGGCACATCAAAGTCTCGCCTTTGATAGATTCAGCAAGGTACCAGCTTTCTGTCTGAGTGAGCGCCAATCAGCAGTCACCCCCTTTCACGCATCAAAATTAGGATTCCTCCGGAAAGCTTCCCGTATTCTTTCCAGGCACTTTACATTGTGAGAGACCCGGATTCATCGATTACCATTTGAAGCACCATTTCTTCTTCCCCAGTCATGGCATTGATGTATATGAGGTAAGTATCTGTCTGGTGTGTGACCCTGAATTCCCACGCCATGACAGCCCTTCCTGAAACCAAAGGAATAACCGTCAACCTTGGCTCTCCTTCCCTCACAAGTTCAGGGTTGAGGGTTGCCCCGGCTTCCTTGGCAGAAACCAAAGGGGGCTTGAGCTGTTTAGATACATCATTTGTGAGGTAAGCCATGGCATCATAGCTGATGATATCGCCGGTATCCAAGGCAACTTCTACCTTGACCATTTCCGGATAAAGCACTACCTGGACAGGTCTTGAATCTGCGGTAACAGACCCGGTCCCGGCAAAGGTGAACACTACCCTGTCGCCGTGGGTTTCAGGTTTGCGCCACCCAGTCTCAATCAGCGTATCCAAACCCAGCTTATCCAGAAATGATGTTGCAGCTTGCCTGGCAGCGTCTACATCAAGCTGCGGGTTTGACAGTTTCTTATGGTCAACCGCCCACAATACCGCACCTCCTGCCCTGGCAACTGCAACCGACACTTCACTCCCGCCGTTCCTTGTCCCGGTTACCAGAAAAGCAGGCACAACACCCTCAAGGTTGTCAACCTGGACATTCGTGTAGTTCTCTCCCTGGTTCATGAAGTCTATGGCTATCCTCTCCGCCTCATCCTGTGAGATTTCCGGTCCAGGATTGGCAAGGGGCTTTGATTCGAGCGCCCTATCTGAAAAGGGGCCGTCATATGCAGGTGAGGGTACGCTTTGTACAAGGCTGTCAATTTCCGAGAATCCCCTGAACCATGCATCGTCGTTCGAAGGAAGCGGGGCGGCCAATCTTAGAGATAACAGCCCTGCCTGTGAACCTCCGCCTCTGAAAGCACTGGCTCCTGTTTCTGCAAGTGCCCTGACCAGATCTTTTACCCCAGTTTCGCAGGTAGCAAGAACCTCCCACTCTGACGGGGTCACTGTATCGCCCCTTGCAAGCTTCTGGGACAACACCATGCAGTAATCCCCTACTTGTGCAACGAACTTCTGCATAGCTGAGAGGTCTACCGTGGTCATTCCCATCACAGATATGTTCTCCTGGGCTCCCTGGGAATGGGACCAGCAAGCAGTTAAGAAAGCACTGCGCTGGGCAGGCGTGGACGAAGCTCGTGCCTTGGCAAGGTTCCCTTCCATGTTTTCTACGTGGGACAGCAAATTGAAGAATGCCCGTTGCCTGGCCACCTCACCCAGGATTTTGAGCTGCTGGACCTGCCGGTACTGGACTATGCCGAAAATAATGGCTGCAACAGCAATTGCAGCAGTGATCCAGAGTGCAGTTCTTTCCCGTCTTAAATTCATGAATAATCACCCTCCGTGAAGCTAGCGGCCGAAAACGTGAGACCCGATTTGAACGATAATGGAACGCGTCCATATCCACGGACTGACGGGTTTTGACGGATTCCAGAAAAAAAGCGCCCCGTAAGTCGGATCCCACCCGTTGAGTGCAAGTTCAGCAGCCCGGATGTTCTCTGCAGTGGGCTCCCTGGTCCATATAAGCCCGTTTTCCACAGACTCAAACGCCCAGGGGTCATACACCGCCCCGGCTACTGTATTGGGGAATTCAGGACTCCTTACCCGGTTGAGGATTACTGCGCCCACAGCTACCTGGCCGGCAAGAGGTTCGCCTGTGGCCTCACCCATAATAAGCCTGGCGATAAGGTGTACCTCATCCAACCAGCTTTGAGGTGCAGCAAGCGCCCATTCCGGAGCAGCCACGCAATGGGGAATATCCGCTTTGAGAAACACACTGCAAAATATGAGCAGAGCGGCTACAACCGCCAAGGAGAGTACTTTTCGTGACATAGACATCCCTTCCCAGTGAACTCTTGATTTTTCTTAGAATTCCTGAAAAGGCAGTGGAATTATTCACAGAAGCAAGGCTTACTAATTCCCCTGGTACAAAGCAATATTCCGGTTATGTTCTTCAAGGGTGCGGGAAAACGCGTGGGTCCCATCGTTCTTGGAAACAAAATAGAGGTAATCAACATCCGCAGGATTCAAGACCGCCTCTAATGAGGACTTCCCGAAGTTGGATATAGGCCCTGGAGGAAGTCCAGGATACATGTAGGTGTTATAAGGAGAGTCAATATCCAGTTCTTTCAGTAACAAGGTGCCGCCTGACCTACCCAGCGCATAAAGCACAGTCGGACAGGCGCCTAGTTTCATTCCGATTCTAATCCTGTTCAAGAACACAGCTGCAATCACAGGCCGTTCTTCGGGCACCATAGCTTCTTTCTCAACAAGCGCAGCCAGAGTTGACACCTGGTGCACAGTCAACCCCATTTGGCTGGCCTTGTCCTTAACTTCCTCTGTAAACACCTGGGAAAACCGGGCAAGCATCATGGCGATAAGCTGTTCTTCGGACATGCCCTTAGACACATTGTATGTATCCGGAAATAAATAGCCTTCGACAGGATACAACGTATCCGCCAGTTCTTCGGGTTCTGCAAAAGCAGCTACCAATTCAGGATTCTTAGCCAGTTCCAAGAATCTTCCTTTCTTTCCAAAACCCTTTTCCTCGATAAGCGCAGCTATGTCTTCAACCCGGAGCCCTTCCCTAATGGTAATGGGATAATGCACGACCTTGCCTTCTACAAGTGCGGATATGGCATCCCATACGAAAAGCCCAGGTTCAAAATTAAACTCGCCCGCCTGCATTTTGCCATCGGCTTTGAGTACCTTGGAAGCAAGCCGGAACAAGAACGGGCTTCTGATTACCCCTGCCTGGTGTAGCGCATCTGCAATATCCCGGGAAGAAGCACCCGGCTCGATGACCACAGTCACAGGAGGAGAATCCACAGGAAGCGGACATGAACTCAAATGTATTACAGCGGCAAAGCAAAACACAAGCAGCAACCCGAGCGCAATGAGTCTAATCACTAACCTCAATCCGTGCCCGCTCCCTCCGGCTCTCTTACGCCTTATCTTTCAAATCCCGGGCTCCTCGTCATCGTCTGGGTAATCTTCTACTTCAATGTCATCTTCAAGATCAAGTTCGCCCAGGGCCCCGATTACCTCTTCCCATTCTTCTTCATCATCTATAGTGCACAGGGTAACTTCATCGTCACCCAGCTGTTCTACGCGCAGGATTACGATCTCCGGTTCCTCATCGTCGTCTTTTACCGGCATAAGCACAATGTATTGCCTGTCTTGCACAAACAGATCATCCAAGAGAAGTCTGAATTGCTCTTCGTTCCCTTCCTCGTCGGACAACACTATCACATCATCATAGGCCTGCTCTTCGTCAAAGTTTCCATTCTTCCTGCCGTTTCGGTTGTTCACGTTCTCACTGCCTTTCGGATCCCGTGGCGTGTTTGACACACTACGAAGATAGTTTTCGAGAATCAGCACCGAGGCCGCCTCATCAATCGACAACCGGCGCCTCCGTCTTGACATCCCCAAGCCTATCATTTCCCGTTCAGCTTGTGAAGTAGTTAATCTCTCATCCCAAAGCACAACCGGTAAGCCGCTTCTTGCCTCCAGTTTGCGGCCAAAATTCAGTGATCTCCTGGCTGATTCACCCAAGCTTCCATCCATATTCTTGGGGACGCCTACCACAAAACCCGCAGCATTGTGGGCGGCGGCAATCTTCATTACCTCTTCAATGACTTGCTGCAGGTTGGTGTAAGGTATGGTGACTAGGGGGTGGGCATAAGAGCCCAGTTCATCACTTATTGATACCCCTACACGTTTCAGCCCCAAATCTATCCCTATGAGCCGCCCTCTGGGAGCATTGTCCTCTGACTTCAGTTTACTTCACCGCCTTACCGGTTCAGACAACTTTGAGACAGAAGTACGGACAGACCCTTGCACAGTACCCGCACAACATGCACTTGGACAGGTCTACCCTAGCTTGGCCTCCAGTCACTGAAATTGCACCGAACCCGCATTTTTCTTCACACTTGCCGCACCCTTGACACCAGGGTTCCACCACCAAGCGCTTGGGACTGGCCCTGATAACTGCTTCCAAGTTTTCCGCTTTCTCAGGCGTAATATCGCTACACAGAACCCCGCATGCGAAGTCGAGTTCAGCCTTGTTTTTCACTCCCACGCACACACTGTCCTTGTAGGGAAAGTCCCTGGTGTAGCATAGGGCCTCATAACTCTTGCGGAACAGATGGCCCCCTCCCAGCGCTTTCATGAGATATACTCCTTTCCCCATGTAACGCGCAAACGCCAGGGCTTCCTCCATATCTTGCCTCGAACCATCGGCAATGCCAATCCCGTCAATGTTAAGGATGGCGAGAATAACATCAACTTCAGGCAAAAGGGCAGCAGATCTTACACAAGCTACATAATGTGTGGAAACGGACACAGCGTCAATCAAACCTTTTTCACGGGACTCTGCAAGATATTCAAGAGCTTGCATGTGCCCCTTGAGGGTGAGTCCCGATTCTTGCTCATGCAAGCCGAAGATCTCAATCTTGTCCCTGTTCATTTCACGCCGTGCCGTTTCCAAGCTGGCCTTCATCTCATCCCTGGAAGCAGCATAACTCCTTGAAGATATTACGACGCCGGACTTGTCTTTCAGGCATCTAAGTTGCCGGTATACCCCGTACAACTCGCTGGTATCGAAAAAGTTTACCCCTTTCGAAACGGCGTAATCGATCAGTTCCCGGCTCTCTTCATCTGAAAGGTTATACTGGGCCGGGCCTAGCACCAAACAACCCATGCAAAGGACTGATACCTTGAGCCCCGTTGCTCCCAGTATCGAGTACTTCATCTATATCACATCCGGCTGCCGTAGTATCATGTGCTTGGCTGCAAGAACGGCCCGCTACTCTATGGGTTCGAATCTCTCTGACAGTTTTTCCATAACCTCCGGCATGGTAGTGTATTCAAGTTCATCAAGCCCTAGCCTGTGAGGCTCAAAGGGGCCGAGGGACCGCATGTAATCTGCTATTTCATTTGCCTTGCGTCTCGCGAGGTCGAATGCAGGATCTGCGAAGAAGTCCTGGGGCCCCACAAGTTTGCCATGGCACAACTGGAATCCCAATGCCACAACTCTCGGCGGCCCGTCAAACCTTGTGGGAGTGCTCTGCTTTACGCTGCATGGCATAAGCGGTCCGTAATGGGAACCCCGCATCCAGCCTGCGACCAGATGGGGCCTGGCAAATGGCTCCAAGACCTCTCCCACTGCAGGCATACCGCTTTGGCACCTTACTATACACACAGGGTCATCCTTCCCCACATACCGGCCTGCCATCAGGTTCAACCGCTGGGTTGAAGATACTGCAGCTATGTCGTTGAGGGTTCTGGAATACACCGCTTTTATGCCATACCGCCCCATTGCGCCTATGAACACAAGCATGTCATACAGTTCCTCAGGACAGCGAAACACGATTCTCTTGTGTTCAATCAGGTCATGTACCTCGAAGTCAAACCCCACGTGCATCTTGGGATCTATAACCAGGCCAGCGGTGTTGAACGGATCTGCGAAAATCTTGTAAAGAGGCAAATTCCAGGCTCCCGGTTCAGTCTTATCAGCCAGGAACACTACCACTGGCTCCGAAGGTCTTTCCTCAAATTCCATTTCTGCAATCCCAGGACCCATACCCTTGATATTGCCTGAGAAGGAGTCTGCCAAAAGGTCTTGGCCTGCGCCGTAAAGCTTGAGTTTGCGGGCAGTTTGAGTAGCTTCCATAAACGTGTCCCAAGCCAGTTCGTGAATTGCTGCGTTATCTGTGCCCTGTTCATGGGTAAGGATCAGCACCATATCATCGCCTACATGGGTAACCAGGCAGTCAATAAGGAGCGATTCACTTTTGCGGGCTAGGAACTGTTCGGCAGTTTCCATTAGTTCAGGATGGACACACGAGTGCCCAACATAACTCCCCACATCTGCTTTGATTACAGAAAGGGTCACTTTAGACATTAATATCCCTCCGGTAGATGATGCGAGATAATTCGTTTATTAGCCTTTCAAGGCCGATATTCCTGCATAAAAGATTAATTGTGCGCCTGAAATTGTGTAACAAGCTTACGCTCAGGTGCCGGGACCGGCCTTTTGTCGCCCTTCCCGGGAAAACTGACCGGCATGACGACCCGGCCTTACTCCAATTAAGTGAGGGCCGGTTCTTAGCTCAGCCTTTGTCTTGGCCGCCACATAACAGACAACAGGATCCCAACGACAAATCCGCCTATGTGTGCCCACCAAGCTACACCGCCTTGAGCTTGAACCCCCAGAGATGCTACCCCTGAAAGCAGGTTTGTGAAAAACCAGAGGAAGAGGAACACTATCGAAGGTACTTCAACCACAGGCAGGAACACCCCTACAGGAATTAATGCCAGCACTCTTGAGCGGGGGAAATTGACGAAATAGGCTCCGAGCACCCCTGCAACTGCACCACTAGCGCCAACTGTAGGAACCAGTGACCTGGGATTTGAAAGGATATGGGCAATTGAAGCAGCCACGCCGCAGAAAATGTAGAAAACCAGGTACCTGCCATGCCCCAAGAGGTCTTCAACGTTATCCCCAAAAATGAAAAGGTAAAACATGTTACCTATAAGGTGGACCCAGCCCACATGTATGAAGAGGGAAGTAAACAACCCGACCATACCGGACGTCTGTGCGACTACTCCAGGAGGGTATCTCATAGGGTTAGTGATAACACCTGGGACAATTCCCCATTTCACTATGAAAGCCTGGAGTGCAGGTTCTGAAAAGGTCAATTGGAACGCGAAAACCAATATGTTCAACAGAATCATGATCCAGTTCACAAACGGCCGTCTATGGGACCTTTGAGTATCTCTTATGGGTATCATGCAGCATCCCTTCTTAGTAAAGAAGTATCCTACTGTCGAACGAATCCTGTTTTAGTTTGCTCATTACCGCAGTCATAATCGCAGCGCAGCCTGACTTGGTGAAAAAGACATGAGCGTTGCAGTTGAGGCTAGACGGCAGGAATTACGGGAAAATCGCGCTTGCACCGGTGACGCAATGGAGCATGTAGCCTTCATTGCGTCACCTTCATGTCAAAGTGGTACTCCATCCTATTCGTACTGCTCGACATAAACCCGTATTAACTCTTCCAAGATCTCGTCGCGCTCAACTTTTCTGACCAGACTCCGGGCATTGGCATGACTGGTGATATATGTAGGATCTCCAGACAGAAGGTATCCGGCTATCTGACTCACCGGATTATGCCCTTTCTCCTTAAGCGCATCGTAGACTCTTAGAATGATTTCCCTGGTCTTGTTCTCTTTTTCAGCTTTGACCTCAAAAAATCTCGTTTCTTCAAACTCAGCCATAGTTGAGTCCCCCCATCCATACAATTCTCTCTCAAAGGGGCGTATCCTCTTAATTCACCAAAATAGCCTCAGATTCTACCTTTCACATTCCACCTAAAATAGCCGTAGCTTCGGCTGCCGCAAGTTCCAAAGCTTTATCAATCTCTTGGTAGTGCTTGCCCCCGGCCTGGGCAAGATGCTTCTTGCCGCCGCCTGAACCACCCATGGCGCTTGCGCCGGTCCTGACTATGGACACAGCATCTACACCTGCTGAGGCAAGTTCAGGGTCAACCATAACCATGAGGAATCCTCTCGGTCCCTTGCCTGAGCCCAGGATCACAACTGAAGCTCCTTGTTGCTTGAGCAAATCCCCCAAGTGACGCAATTCGTCCGGGTTCATATCATCTTGACGGGAAACAATCACCTTGTGGTTCCCTGCTTTTCTCGACGACCTTTTGTCTTCCAACAGCCTGGTGGCAATATCCCTGGCCCTTTCAGCTTTAAGGCTTTCCAGTTGTCTTTGTAAGGCGCTTATCGTGTCCTTAAGCCCATTGATTTTGTCTAATGCATCATCAGCCCCTGAATCCAATGCGCCGGCAATCTTCTTAAGATTTTCCATGACTTCCAGGGTTCTCACTACCGCGCTCATGCCGGCAACCGCTTCAATCCTCCTGACTCCTGCCGCCACTGAGGACTCAGCGTTAATCAGGAAACACCCTATTTCGCCTGTGCGTGATACGTGGGTACCGCCGCATAGCTCCGATGAAATGCCCTGAATCTCCACAACCCTTACCTGGTCCCCATACTTCTCACCAAAAAGCGCAATCGCGCCCTTGTTCCTGGCATCTTCCAACGACGTCTCATAGGTGATCACCGGAGCGTCCTGCATTATCATCTTATTTACCAACTTCTGAACCGATTCAAGCTCTTCGTCTAACAAGGCAGCTGGCCAGCTGAAGTCGAATCTAAGATAAGAATCTTGCACAAGCGAACCTGACTGCTGCACCTCTTCCCCTAACACAGTTTTCAGCGCTTTGTGCAGCAAGTGGGTCGCCGTATGATGCCGCTTGAGCCCATCGCGACGATCTTTGTCCACCCTGGCGAGAACCGGTTGTCCTAAAACAATGCCGTGACCTGACTCATAAGCTTTTGCCAGGTGGAAAACGACCCCGTTGGGAGTGTCCACGACACGGGTAACCTCTCCCAGGACTTGCTTGCCGTCAGCACTTAGCAGAATACCCGTATCATGTTCCTGGCCTCCCCCAGTGGCGTAAAACGGCGTTTGGCTGAGCGCCACCATTGCCGTAGCTCCAGGTTCAACTTCAGTCTCCCTGGACCCTCCGGCAACTACGGCAATTACTTCGCCGCGGCTTTCCAGGCACTCATAGCCTGTAAACACTGTAGGCTGGATTTCTCTTGCCAGTTCATGTAGTTGGTCAACATCGTACGAAACATGCCGGTGAGCTTTGCGGCTCCTGCTTCTCTGCTCCTCAAGGGCCTCACCAAAGCCCGCTTCATCTACAGTCAGGCCCTGTTCCCGTGCCATGTCCTTTGTAAGATCTATAGGGAAACCGAAAGTATCGTACAGGACGAACGCATCCTTACCCGGCAACACCCTGCACCCACGCGCCTTTGCGCCGGCAATCATCTGGCTTGCCCGTGCCTGGCCGTCTTCAAGGGTATTGAGAAACCGTTCTTCATCCCGGGTAAGAACTTGCTTGATGTAACCTTCCCTCTCCTTCAGTTCCGGATAGGCATCTCCCATTATCTGCACTACAACCGGCACCAGTTCAGCAAGGAACGGGCGTTTGATGCCCAGCATCCTTCCAAATCTCACAGCTCTCCTGAGCACGCGCCGCATGACATATCCTCTTCCCTCATTGGAAGGATGAACCCCGTCTGCTGCCAGAAAAGTACATGCCCTTATGTGGTCCGCTATGACCCTGGAAGCAAACACACGGTCCTGGCTCTCAAAACGGCCCCCTGCGATCTGCTCCACCTTGTCTATAATGGGAAGAAAAAGATCCGTATCGTAATTGGTGCTCGCGCCTTGAAGCACCGAAGTCATCCTTTCAAGCCCCATGCCCGTATCAATGCTGGGCTTTGCCAAGGGCTCCAGGTTGCCTTGCTCGTCCCGGACATACTGCATAAAAACTAGGTTCCAAATCTCAAGCCACCTGTCACAATCGCACTTGCCGATTCCGCAATCCGGGCCGCAGCTTACATCACCGCCCCTGTCGAAAATCACCTCAGAGCATGGACCACACGGCCCTGTTTCACCCATGGCCCAGAAATTATCCTCTTCCCCCAATCTGACTATTCTGGATAGGGGAATTCCGGCAATCTTCTGCCACAGCTGCTCAGCTTCGTCATCGTCCTTATAAACCGTAACCCACAGGCGTTCTTCAGGGAGTTCCAAGATTTCCGTGAGAAACTCCCAGGCGTATTGGATGGCCTCTTTCTTGAAGTAGTCTCCAAAAGAAAAGTTGCCAAGCATCTCGAAAAAGGTATGGTGACGCCCGGTGAAGCCTACATTGTCCAGATCGTTGTGCTTCCCGCCAGCCCTCATACATTTCTGGGAAGTTACCGCCCTGGAATACGGCCTGGTTTGAAACCCCAGAAACACATCTTTGAATTGGACCATACCTGCATTAGTGAACAAAAGCGTAGGGTCCTCATAAGGGACCAGCGATGAGCTTGAAACTATCTCATGGCCATGGCGTTCAAAGTAGCTCAAGAACAATTTACGGATTTCAGCTGATTGAAGTCCCTTTCCCAACTTCTCCATTAAACTTATCCTCCTCAGCCTTCGGGCACAAACCGTGAAAACTCATGCCTCATAAGACCGGATATCTTATCTTCAAATCCATCCAGGGGTACAATCATTGACTCTTCTCCTGCCCTGAGTTTGACTTCGACCCCGCCTGCTTCGAGACTCCGTTTGGAAACGGTTACACGGATGGGCATCCCCAATAGGTCGGCGTCATTGAACTTGACGCCTGCTGATTCATCCCTGTCGTCATACAACACTTCGACACCGAGCTGCCCCAGCTTGTCGTAGATATTTTCAGCGATCTCAATCACCTGGCTGCCGGTTCCCAGGCTTAAGAGGTGAACGTGGTACGGAGCAACTGTGATCGGCCAGCTTATTCCCTTCTCGTCCCGGTTCTCTTCAACAATGCATGCCAACAGCCTGCCTACTCCCATCCCGTAACAACCCATCACCAGGGGCTTTAAGGCTCCGTCTTCGCCCTGGAAATTGGCACCCATTGACTTTGAGTACCTTGTACCCAACATGAATGTGTTGCCCACTTCAATGCCCCTTGCCTGGACCAAGGGCGCATTACAAACGGGGCATAAGTCTCCATCCCTGGCGGCTGCAATATCAGCTACTGAATCCAAGGAAAAATCCCTGCCAGGAACCACATTGACAAAGTGATAGTCTTTTTCGTTGGCTCCTGCAACATAGGAATACTCAGGCGAAATGCTATCATCCACTGTTACCTCTAAGTGCCCCACGCCAACAGGCGACATGAACCCTTGTACCAACCCGTGGGCCCCCAATTCTTCAGGCGAAGCCAGCCTCACTTGAGACGTTCCCACGAAATTGGCAAGTTTGCGTTCGTTTATGTCAAGATCGCCTCTGATCAGGGCTATCACAAGTCGGTTGTCTTCTTGGGTGAAATACGCCATGGTCTTAATACTCAGTACCGGGCTCACACCCAGGTATCCAGTGACCGACGCAATCGTATCCTTGCCTGGAGTATGCACTTTCTCTACCGGCGCCTGGTTCTCCCCGGTAGGTGCCGATTCTTGTTCAGGCGTCTTGTTGAACATGGCTACTTCACGGTTGGCCGCATACCCGCATTCAGGACACAGAATCAAAGTATCTTCCCCGGAATCGGTTAGGTAGATGAACTCGTGGGCCATACTCCCGCCCATCATGCCTACGTCGGAAAGCACCTTCACCACAGGAACCCCGCATGTCCTGCAAATCCTTTCGTAGGCGGTACACATATAGGGATAGTACCGGTCCAGATCAGCTTGGTCCGTATGGAAGCTATACGCGTCTTTCATGGTAAATTCCCTTACCCGGACAAGTCCGCCTCTGGCCCGTGGCTCATCGCGAAACTTGGTCTGGATATGGTACACCACACAGGGCAGCTGCCTGTAGGAATCGATGAAACGCCGGGCTAGATCAGTAACAGACTCTTCATGGGTCATCGCAAGGCACATATCCCTGCCTGATCTATCCTTGAATCTTGCCATTTCAGGGCCTATCTCATCCCACCTGCCCGATTCCTTCCAAATATCCCCAGGGTTTACCACAGGCATGTTTATCTCCTGCCCGCCAATTGCGTTCATTTCTTTCCGCATCACATCCTGGATTTTCCGGACACTTCGCCAACCAAGAGGCAAATAACTGTAAATGCCTGAAGCAAGTTTTGAGATAAGTCCTGCCCGCAGCATAAGGCCGTGAGAGGCCATTTCCACCTCGGCAGGTTGTTCACGCAATGTTTTTCCAAAAGCTTGGCTCAGTCTCATGGCAAATGTACCTCCAGTACCGTGCTCGCGGGTTGTGCGCCCCGGCTCAGGTGTATGTATTAACGGAATTATATCCCTGTGATATACGAGGGTCAAACCTCCAATGAAAAGCAGGCCTTACAGTGCATCAGGCCTGCCGTCACTTAGCTGCGCCACACAGCTTGTGCCCCTGTCCGGCTCCTATGCTCTTAGAATGCGGGGATAACCCCTCCTTCATACGATTCCTCTATGAATTGCTTCACTTCAGAGCCGGTGAGTACCTTAACCAGCTTCTTGATAGCTTCATTGTCCTTATCTTCAGACCTCACAGCTATTACGTTTGCATAGGGAGAGTCGCCGCCTTCAAGAAACAGCGCATCCTCAGTAGGCGACAACCCTGCTTGCAGTGCGAAGTTGCCATTAATCACTGCGATGTCGAGATCCGGCAGTACTCTCGGAAGCATAGCTGCATCAAGTTCCTGGAACTGTAGATTCTTGGGATTGTCGTCAATGTCGTAGACTGTAGCTAAAACGCCTGTACCTTCTTTGAGGGTCACAAGGCCGGCCTTCTCAAGAAGCAGGAGCGCCCTGCCCCCGTTGGTGGCGTCATTGGGAATTCCCACCTGGGCCCCGTCCTTTAGTTCAGACAGGTCATCTATCTTTTCTGAATATATGCCAAGAGGCTCAATGTGAATTTTGGCCACCCATGTAAGGTCAAGATTGCGTTCTTCAACCATATTCTCAAGGTAGGGAATATGTTGGAAGAAGTTGGCGTCCAGTTGTTTATCAGCAAGCTGCAGGTTCGGCTGGACATAGTCGGAAAACACTATTATCTCAATTTCAACGCCTTCCTCTTCAAGTAAAGGCTGAGCAAACTCGAGGATTTGAGCGTGGGGAACCTCAGTAGCTCCTATCTTGATAGCCTCTGTCTCTTTAGTGCATCCTGAAAGCCCTATCACACCGAAGAGTGCAAGTACACCTACAATCAATGCTGTCTTCTTAACTGTTGTTTTCAACATCCCACACCTCCGATTTCTTTCTGTAAGAATGACATCCCAACCGGCATCCCTAGTTTATTTCCAAATGCAGCGCCTGGCGGCGCTGTCGCCCAAATACTGAATGCCTTGAACCAGGCATATGAGCACTATTACACACAATGCCATGATTGCAGGTTCCCACCTCTGGTAGCCGTACCTGATGGCTAGATCGCCCAAACCACCCCCTCCTATGGCGCCTGCCATGGCCGAGTAGCCTACCAGGTTCACGGCGGTTATGGCTGCACCTGAAATCAAGGAAGACAGGCATTCAGGCACGAGCACGTACCTGACTATCTGGTACCGCGAAGCTCCCATGGATATGCACGCATCGATAACGCCTGGTTCCACAGTGAGCATGGCAGACTCGGTAATCCTTGCTACAAACGGTATTGCAGAAATGGTAAGGGGTACCATGGCAGCGAAAGTTCCAACGGACGTGCCTGTAATGAGCCTGGTAAATGGGACGATAGCTACCATGAGGATGACAAACGGGATTGACCTGCCTATATTCACCACTGTGCTCAAGACCGAGTAAACTACATTGTTCCTGGCCAACCCCCTGGGCCCGCTAAGCACAAGCCAAATCCCTAAAGGAGTGCCTATGAGTTCTGCAAACAACAGGGAAACCAGCACCATGGCAAGTGTTTCACCGGTAGCAACGGCCACAGGCTCCAACAAATTATGTGATATCAATGAACTCCAGGTCAAAGTCAGCATCATGTCGTCTCTCCCGAACCCGGGGCTGCCTGCAAACCTTGCTCTAAATCAAATCCAGGCTCCGACAAAACCCCGTTGTTTATATAGATGTGCCTGTTGCAGATTGCTCCTACCAGTTCTGTCTGGTGAGTCACGATCAGGACGGTAATACCGGTGCGCCCATTTATTGCTTGGATGAGTTCAAGAATCGACTCTGCAGTGCGCCTGTCAAGCGCGGACGTAGGCTCGTCCAGAATCAGTACTTCAGGCTCGGTAACAAGTGCCCGCGCAATGGCTACCCTTTGCTTCTCCCCACCTGACAGGTGGGACGGCATGAATTGCTTCCTGTGGGAAAGCCCGACCATGTCTAATGCAGTTGAAGCCAGGCTGCACGCCTCCTGTCTATCAAACCCTTGTATCTCCAGGGGAAGCATCACGTTTCTGAGTGCTGTTCTCGAAAACAATAGGTTATAACCTTGGAAAACTACCCCGATTTTCATTCTCAGTTGTCTAAGTTTTTCTCCTGAAACCAGCAGTACATTTTCATCCTTAAACAGGATCTCTCCTGAGTCAGGCCTTTCAAGCAGAGCCAGACATCTTAGCAGAGTGGTCTTACCCGCACCTGACGGTCCGTAAATTCCCAGCACTTCGCCTGCATTTACTGAAAAAGTCACATTGTCAAGCGCATGTACCGGCCCTGATGATGTGTAAAATGTCTTGCTTAGTCCTCTAACTGATATCACCGGGAAACCACCCCCTCTAAACAAAAAGCCCCTCTGACAAGAAGAGAGGCATAAATCCCCTTATCTGCCAGAACCAAACTTCTGCTGGTTCTGTTGGAGTTGGCACCTTCGCACTCTGTGCGGGTTGCCGCAGGGTCACTGGGCCAATTCCCTCACCTGCTCTGGATAAGGACCAGCTATTATTCAGTTATGTGAATCAATACTTAGCACAACAAATGCATACTGTCAATAGCAGTTGCCGTTTTCAACCGGCCGCAAGCTCCAGATTCCGCATCTCCGGTTGCATCGAACCGCATTGGAGTCGCTAATACCCGGCTAAACAAGTCTTATGGCGAACTCGGGACATACAGGAGCGCAATACCCGCACAAGATGCACTTGCTTGCATCATGACGGGCTTTTCCACCGACCACTTCCATGGCCATGTTGGGGCAGATTTCAACACAGCGCCCACATCCCTTACAAAACACCTGTACAATGAGTTTCTTCTGGTGGACGGTGGCGTCAGCCAGACCGGCAGGCACCTCCTGATCGTTGAAAATGCACAGGTTCATGGTCAGTTCATCCCTGTTAACCATTCCGACAGCCACTGAACTCACACCCGGCAAATATCTGACATAATCTATGGCCCCTTTTATGTCTGCAAGCAGGTTACCGCCTCCAAGCGCCTTCATTGCATAGACTCCTTTTCCTTTAAGGGCTGCTTGCTCAATGGCGCTTGCCATTTCTTCCTTGGAGCCGTGTAGTATCCCAAGGCCTTCTATGTTGATAATCGGGAAAATCACGTCTATTTCGCCGGTGTCTATCCCTGCCCGGACTGCAGACACAGAATGGGTAGATATCCCTACGGCCTTGATCAAGCCCTTCGCCTTGCAATCCACCAGGCACTCAAAGGCGCCTTCCCTGTCCTTGAACACATTTGCATCTACCCTGGCTGCATGAAGGTGGAAGATGTCGATAACTTCCCGGTCAAGAGCTGCCCTGGCTTCCTCCACCGCAGCCTTCATCTCGTCATAGGTTGAAGCAGTTGACTTCGTGGCAATGACAACATCATCTCTTTTTCCTTTGAGACTGTCCAGGGCTTGCCTGATATGGGGGTAAGTCCGGTAGCTCTGTGCAGTATCCAAGAAGTTTATGCCACTTAGAATCCCTTCCCGGATCAGTTGCCCCCCTTCTTCAGGAGACAGCCCGAATTGGTTAGGACCCATAGGCAGTACACCAAAACAAAGCTGGCTGACGCTGATCCCTGTGTTTCCAAGCACGTTGTATTTCATTTTGACACCTCCGGGTGCAAAGCTTCAATTGCCTTCATCAGTACCATTATAATGGAATCAACAGTGGACAAGGGATGATCTTGTGTGACAGCTTCTGAACCTGATTACAGGTGCATTATTCACATTGATGCAGACGCCTTCTTCGCCTCTGTGGAGCAGAGAGATAATCCCGACCTTAGGGGAAAGCCTGTAATCATAGGCGGCCACCCACAAAGCAGGGGCGTGGTGTCTACTTGTTCATACGAAGCCAGGGTATACGGGGTACGATCTGCAATGCCTGTCTCACAAGCGTACCGGCTATGCCCGAACGGGATCTTTATCAGGCCGCGTATGGAGAGATACAAGCAGGTTTCAGACGCCATGTTTGACATTTTTGACAGGTACTCTCCGGTGATTGAGAAGTTGTCCATCGACGAAGCTTTCATAGATGTAACAGGCGAAGACGGGGTCGGAATTGCAGTTTCCATACGCAGGGATGTGAGACACGAACTTGGGATCACTGTTTCAGCAGGGGTGTCGTACTGCAAGTTTCTCGCCAAACTTGCATCAGACTCATGCAAGCCTGATGGGCTCAAGTATATCCCCAGGGAAGAAGCCCAAGTATTTCTCGATGACCTTCCTGTAGCAAGACTCCCGGGAATCGGCCCCAAAACCAGGTCCAAACTAGAGACCCTCGGCATATCCACAATAGGCGCCCTGAGACAGATGCCTGAAGCATGGTTTGTGCGGGTCTTTGGCAAAGCTGCCAGGCGATTTCAGGATATGGCAAAGGGCATAGATAATGACCCGGTAACCCCTTGGAGGGAGCCAAGATCCATAAGCGAGGAAAACACCTTCGAAACAGACATTGACAGCATGGATACCCTGCAGGGCCACCTTGCGGTACTTGCTCAGAATGTTGCCTTCAGGCTGCGGAAAGCCCGGCTTAAGTGTAGGACCGTAGGGATCAAAATCCGGTTCCACAACTTCTCCACGATAACAAGGGAGCATACCCTGTCGGAAGCTGTATCCTCTGATGCAGAAATATTCAACCAGGCCAAGACCCTCTTGGAAGCAGCTGCGCCTGATAGGCCTGTGAGGTTGCTGGGAGTTGCGGCAAAAGGGCTGGTGCCGGAAACTTCGAGGCAGGCATCGCTTTTTGAACCGCCCGGGTCCCCTTGGGATGATATCTCCCGGTCCATGGACGAGCTTCGCAGGAAATACGGCAAGCCGGTCGTCCTCCTTGGCCCTTCTCTGAAGTCACGGAGAGGACACAGACCAAAGGACCCGCCCGATTGGACTCCTTAGGTGACAGACCAGCTCAGCTGAAAGCTACTCGACCACTGCTCATTACTGCTACTACTGTCTGATTCTCATACAGGTTTTCCAAAAGGTGTATCGTTCTTGTACAGGTTTGGTTGGAAACCGTAGGAAATTCGAACAGGTGTATGAAAAAGCTGCATCCTTTCTAGAAACCTAGCTGACTTTCATACAGGTTTTTGAAAAGCTGTATCTTTTTTGCACCGGTTTGGCGGGAACCTGTATGAATTATAGCCAGCTGTATCAAGAAGATGCATCTTTTCGGGAAACCTGCCTATTTTTGGCGCAGGTCCAACTAAGACCTGTATGGTTTTCGAACAGCCGTGCTAAAAAGGTGCAGCTTCCCGCGGGACCTAGCTCATTTCGATACAGGTTTTCGAGAAAGTGTATCTTTTTCATACAGGTTCGGCCGGAAGCAGCGTAAATTCTAATCAACCGTACAAAAAAGATACAGGCTTTCCTGAAGACCGGTTGATCTTCACACAGGCCTTCCGGAAAGCCAGCTAGTTCTATCAAGAAGCTGCCAGGGACGTACAGTTTACAGCCAACAATTTACATATGAAACAACCTACCTCTCAACTATCCCCTTAATCATCTCTCAACTATCATGGATATTCCCATCCCACCGCCGATGCACATGGTAGCCAGGCCCGTCTTTGCGTCACGTTTTTTCATCTCATGCAGCAAAGTAACAAGGATTCTGGCGCCGCTGGCTCCAATGGGATGTCCCAGGGCGATTGCCCCTCCGTTGACATTCACAATGGAAGTGTCAATTCCCAATTCCTTTATCCCTGCAAGGGTAGTTGAAGCAAAAGCTTCGTTCAGCTCTATCAGGTCAATGTCTTCAATACTCAAACCGGCCTTCTCCAAAGCTTTCAAGCTTGCAGGTACAGGCCCGGTACCCATTACTTCAGGCTGCACGCCAGCCGACGCGTACGCCTTAATGACGGCAATAGGCTCTATATTGAGCTCTTTTACCTTTTCGGCCGACATTACCACCACGGCCGCGGCACCATCGTTGATCCCTGAGGCGTTTCCGGCGGTTACTGTACCGTCTTTCTTAAAGGCCGGGCGCAACCTTGCAAGTTTGTCCGCAGTGGTGCCGAACCGGGGGTGCTCATCTTGGTCGAAAACCACAGGATCCCCTCTTCTCTGGGGAGCCTCAACAGGCACTATCTCATCTTTGAAGCGCCCTGATTTGATGGCTTCCTCCGCCCTGTTTTGGCTAAGTGCCCCGAAAGCATCTTGTTCCTCGCGGCTGATGCCCCATTTCTCTGCAACATTCTCAGCTGTAATCCCCATGTGGGTGTCGCCAAATACGCACCAGAGCCCGTCGAAGATCATAGAATCGATGAGTTCACCGTGTCCCATCCTGTAACCGTACCTCGCCTTGGGCAACAAATAGGGCGCCAGGTTCATATTCTCAGCCCCGCCTGCCACTACAATGTCTGCATCTCCGGCAGCAATAGCTTGGGTGGCCAGGACAACGGATTTCAGCCCTGACCCGCATACTTTGTTTACCGTCATACACGGAACCCCGACAGGAATCCCTGCATGCAAAGCTGCCTGCCTCGCAACATTCTGACCCTGCCCTGCACCTAGGACGTTCCCCATTATCACCTCATCCACCATGGAGACATCTATCCCTGCGCGTTCGACAGCTTCCTTGACCACGATAGCCCCCAGTTGGCTTGCTGGAACACTGGACAAGGTGCCTCCAAACGCTCCTATAGCAGTCCTCACTCCACTCACTATCACTGCTTGCCTCAATGTGTACAGCCCCCTTCAGCTTGCCTGACGTCCAATGATATACCTCATCGGATCTACTTCTTCCCTGAGTATCCTCAACTCCTCCTCGGTAGGCGGTAAAGACGTCCTGAGATCCTCGTCCCATAGCAGTTCAAAACCGGTGTTCTTGATGATATCTTCCTTTGTGATTCCCGGATGGATGGATTCAACCTTCATCTGCTTGGTCTTCAGGTCAAACCCCAGTACACACAAGTTAGTTATTACCTTGTAAGGGCCGGTATCCGGAGGGAGCCCTGCGTCCCCTCTTGCACCAGGGCCTGTCAGGTAACCTGGTGTTGTGATGAAGTCCACCTTGTCAACAAACCGTCTCACATCATGAGGTGTGATCACCAAGGTGCGCCAGCACAAAGAAGCCAAGTCATTGGCCCCGCCCGAACCTGGAAAACGGACCTTTGGCTGCTTAAAGTCACCTATCACAGTGGAATTGATATTCCCGTACTTGTCTATTTGAGCGCCACCCAGGAAGCAATAGTCAATAAGGCCCCGTTGGCATGTTTCCATGATTTCCGGCATGCTAGAAGCCATAATAGCTTTGTGGAAGGTGCGCGAATCGCCCACTGAAATAGGCATAGTGGGCAGCTGGGGCCCTATCCCGCCTGCCTCAAACAGGATCATCAGGTTAGGCGCATGGGTTTTCTGGGCGAGCATCGCTGCTGCACATGGCGCGCCTGTGCCAACCACCACAGTAGACCCGTCTTCCAAGATCCTGGAAGCCAGGCAAATCATGAGTTCCATGGCATTGTAGTCCACTGAGGACCCTCCTTTCCTACTTGAGTCCACGAGTTCCGGTATACCAGTACGTTACAGCAGTTGTGTTACAGCAATTCATTACAGCAATCCCCTTACAGCACTCCCGTCACATGGCAAGCTGGTCTAGCTCCTCTTCATCCTGGAAGAATTCTAACCTGCGCAGTTCAAGCAACCTCTTCTCCCCACCGCACACCTCCAGGTACTCGCTGAAGTCCTTGGTATTGAGAATGTATTTTTGCAGGAACGGCTCCAGGGTGCTTGGATGCCCGTCTGACGCCAGCCACTCTTTCAAGTGGTCCTCGTCAGAGAAATACTCGTAGGGCATATTTCCCGGGTAACTGCCGTAAGGCACATGGCAAACTGCATCAACGCAGTAATATGGGATAAATGTGCGAGAGGGGTCTTTCCGTATTTCTTCGTTGTCGATGATCCTCTCAGTAGTGAGGATCACACGCTTGGCAGCCCTGGCAACATCAAAGTCAGACACGGTAATCCCGTCGATCTGGGCGTTTCCATACTTGTCTGCCCTGTGCACGTGAATAATCGCCACATCAGGATACAAGGCGGGAAGCGCCAAGAGTCTCTTGCCTGTGAACGGGCAGTTCACTACCTTAGCTGCGCTGTACTTGAACGTATCAGTGCCAAACATTACCCTTGCAGGTATGAAGGGGATCCCCATAGCTGCAGCCCTGTACCTCCATGCAAGAGCTGCGTTGGTCCACTCGCAGACTTCTATCTTTGCTTCTTCAAACAGCCGCCTGGCGGCCTTAGAGAGCCCCCTGGCTTCCAATCCTACAACGTAGGCAACATCAACCCGGTTTATTGCCCCGCCTGCAGCCAGGATTTGAAAATCATGTGTAGCTGTGTGGCCTGAAAGGCCCAACTCTTTTTTCCCCTGCCTCAGGATTTCGTGAAGCACTGCCGTGGGGATACGGTTTGTCCCAAACCCTCCGATAGATACATAATCGCCATCCTGGATGAATAGGGAAACTGCCTGCTTTACGTCCATGACCTTGTCTTTCATGACCCTGGACTTGGAGCGGAAGTACTCCCTGGCTTTATCCGGATCAGGATCCGTGAAAAGCTTTCCTATTCCCCCGCCGTTCGCCAGCAATTCAGACATGCTGCGCACCTCCTTCAGCAACATCTCTTAACGCAATTTGTGTGCCAAGATCACAAAGCCGGTAGACAGAAGAGGTTCACGCATTCTTGCTGCTGGGAAGTTGCCACATTCACGGTGAGCCAAAGCATGTTTGTGGGAAGCTAAGTAAGCTGTTGTGCACTGTTTTGCACACTTGTCACACGATGCCATACTCCCTTAGTTTGGTGTAAAGAGTCCTTCTGGACACCCTGAGGTAGTCGGCCGCCAGTGTCCGGTTGCCATCAAACATCTCCAAGGCGCTCAAAATCAGTTGTTTTTCTATGCCGGCCCAGGCCTGCTTCTTGAGCTGTGTGAGCCCCAAACCAGGCTCATTCTCGAAGAGTTTATTGAGATCTCCGCCAGGCATCCCTGGGGCAGAACCCTGTGAAGGATTGCTGTCCTTGGTGCCCCAATCAGGATCCCACAGAAATGGCGGCAGATCCCGCTTTCTGACCACAGGATCGTCACAGAGCAGGGACAGCTGCTGCATAATATTCTTGAGTTCCCTCACGTTTCCGGGCCACGGGTAGGACACAAGTATATCCATTGCGTCTTCTTGGATCGTCAACGGAGCTGTATTGCGTTTCCCTGCGAACTCCTTAAGAAAGTGCTTTGCCAGCACAGGTATGTCTTCTTTTCTCTCCCTGAGCGGCGGTATGGTGATGGGAAACACTGCAAGCCGGAAGTACAGGTCTTGCCTGAACCGCCCGTTCCTGACTTCGTCCCGCAGATCCTTGTTGGTGGCAGCCACAATCCTTACGTCGATTGGCAACCGCCTGGTGCCGCCAAGCCGGTCTATTTGATTCTCCTCCAACACCCGCAAGATCTTAGGCTGCATAGGCAGGGGCAGTTCACCAACCTCGTCTAGGAACACTGTCCCGCAATGGGCAAGCTCAAACTTCCCTGGTTTGGCCCTCCGCGCTCCTGAAAACGCACCTTCTTCATAACCGAAAAGCTCGCTTTCAAGCAAATGCTCAGGGAGGGCAGCGCAGTTGACCGGCACAAACGGTTTATCTTTCCTGGGCGAGGCGTAATGAATCGCCTTGGCCACAATTTCCTTGCCTGTCCCGCTTTCCCCCTGTACCAGCACACATACATCGCTGCTTGAAACCCGCTCGATCACTGAAAACAGTTCTATCATCTTGGGGGAAACGGTGATGATGTTCTTGAGATGAAACCTCTCTTCAAGTTCCCGCCGGAGCCGTGTGACTTCGTTAGTAAGCCTTGAATACCTGAGTGCCCCTTGAACAACATGCTTGAGTTCTTCAACGTCAAAAGGCTTGGTGATGTAATCATAGGCCCCGGACTTCATGGCCTGGACTGCGGTTTTCACTTCCCCGTAAGCTGTCATGATTATTACAGGGCCCTGATACCCTTGGACCTTCAGTTTCTCAAGGGTCTGCAAGCCGCTCATGTCAGGAAGCCTGAGATCGAGCATGACAAGGTGAACCTCCTGATCTCTTGCTGTTTGGAGCCCGCGTTCTGCAGTGTGTGCCCCCAAAACATCATAGGTGTCGCCGAAAATCTCGCGGAACAGCCACACTATATTGGACTCGTCATCGATTACCAGAATCTTCTCTCTCATAGTTCTCTCCCTGTCATAGTTCTCCCCCTGAGACTACTCCGGAGCCGTGACCACCGGCAGCCTAATCCAGAAACAGCTGCCCTTTCCCGGAGTTGAATCGACCTCAAGGAATCCCTGGTGTTCGTAGATAATCCGCTGCACCAGGGGGAGCCCAAGCCCGGTTCCGCCCTTCCTTGTAGTAAAGAACATATCAAAAATCTGCGGCCTGTGCTCAGGAAGCACGCCCAAACCGGTGTCTTCAACCGAGATAGTAAGGTACTTGGAGCCGGCAGCCCACCGGGCTGTCACCCTGAGAGTTCCTCCTTCAGGCATGGCCTGAATCCCGTTCAGAAACAAGTTCATGAGCGCCTGTATGAGATGTTCAGAATCAGCCATCACCTCCGGAAGACTGTCAGGTGGGTTAAACTCAACCACAGTGTTGTTTATCTTAGCGTAGGGGGAAATCAGGTCGCACGCGCGCTTGAGTATAGGGATCACATCTACCTGTAACATTTGAGGCTGGGAAAACCTTGAGAAATTCAACAGCGACTCAATCGTCCTGTCTATTCTAGCGATCTCTTCTATCACTATTCCCGAAAACTTGCTCAAGAAGTTCCGGTCATCCAGGCGTTCAGGCAAGAGAGACACAGCGCCCTTGACCACTGTAAGAGGATTCCTCACTTCGTGGGCGATTGCAGCGGCCAGCTCGCCTACTGCTGCCAGCCTTTCTATCCGCTCCAGACGTTCTTCCTGAGCCCTGGCTTCTTTCAAGTCTTCCAGGATGATTATATGGCCGTAACTCTCGGGTTCCCCGGCTGGAGAACCCCAACTGGAGGACGTGCTCACTGCCGTGGTTACCATTGTGACCAGCTTTTCCGCACCACCTGCGGCCGCGGGAACGTTGACAAACCTGTTCTTAGCCCCCTTCACAGGGTCATCCAGGGCAAAATGGGGATCAATCCCGATATTGTGCAGCATGTCGCGTACGGGCATTGAAACAAGTTGGGCAGGAGGGATGCCTAGTATGTCCTTAATGCCTGACGAAGTAAAGCTTATAAGCCCGTCAGGCTCAGCCAGGATCACCGCAAGGCTTAGGCTGTCAAGGAAAAGCTTGAGGTATCTTTCCAGCCGCTCGAGCCCCTGGGTTATGGCGCCAGAACCTTCCCGGGACTCCTCCCCTTTGAACAACAGCACCCGCGAGGCGAACAAGAGCAGCCCTGTAAGCCCCAGGAGGGGTTCGATGTTTTCTGAAAAAAACACTTCCCTTGCGCCCATCCTGATCTGGGAATACACGTCCTCAAGAGTCTCATTGGCCCAAACAAACCCGATGGCTTCACCGTTGCGTATAAGCGGCCGCATGCAATTCATTATTTCACCCCGGACCATGGAACCTACGCCTACAGTCTCTTTGCCTGAAGCCATCGCTTGCCATCCAAGGTGGTCCGGGCCAAGATCCATGCCTACTTTGGAACCGAACCGTTCACTTGGACCATATGCAACTATAGCCCTCAATTCCTTGGAATAATATCCGGCCCCTACCCCCCGGTAGGCCAAAGACACCATATCTACAAAAGGTGCAAGTGCACTGTTCAAAGCGGCAACCTTCTCTTCCCGGCTGCCATCCCGGACAATGTCATCGAAACCGCCGGCCAGGTGAGAATCAAGCAATCGCGCAATACCAAACAACTTCTCTGCTTTCTCCTCAATGAGGGCAGCCTCAGCTTTTTGAACCAGAAGATACCTTGACTTCATTGTCGGTTCACCCATCCCAGGTTCTTTACCCACGTTCCGTAGATGCCTTAGGTTCCTCAGGTTCATCAGTTCTCCGCGCCTGAAGAAGTTCCTTTGTGCATGTAGGAAATAATAAGCACCATGGCCGTAGATTAAGGTACAATAATCATGAGGTGGCGATTGAGTTGGTAGCAAGAGACAAGAAACTTGAAGCTTTGCACAATTTCAGCCTCATGGTGATTAGAAACCCCCTGCTTAGTTACTTGATGGGCTTTCTCACCGGACAAGTAGACCGGGTCCACTTCGTTGCTGACCTAAGAGGGGCAGATGTAGCGGTCAAGCTATGTATAAGGCGAAAGGCACTGTGGCCAAATGAGCCTTTCCAGGCAACGGTAGCAGGCGTTTCTATGCCAAATCCAATGTCTTTTGTGCAAGCAGTAAGTAACAAGCAAGCTGAAATCTGTGTGATGCTCGATTTTAACAATGCCGAGGACACCGGCTGGTACCAGGAGGTTCTGCTTCCTGATGTTTCGTACGTGAAAGACACCTTGGAAGCAGCTCACGAGGAATCGTCAAGGCTCAAACGTGAAATGGACAGGGTACTGGATATTTATCGCGAATGCAAAGTTATGCTTGACTCTGCCGCTCCTGATAGGAAAAAAGAAATGGAATTCTACATAACCCTTGCGGAACAGCAGCTTAAGCAGCTGAGCAACCAATTGGATGAGCTCAATGCAAGGATGAAACAATGGAACGAAACGTGACTTGTACCTCCGGAAACCCCCTAGAACTCTATGCCTTCCCTTGCCGGTATTCCTTTTGCGTAATGATGCTTGACTTCTCTTACTTCAGATACCATGTCAGCAATCGCCAGGATTTCGCCAGGGCAATACCTTCCGGTAAGCACCAAGTCCGTACCTTCAGGCGCCCCTGCCAACAGTTCCTTCACCTGCGCAGTTGAAACCAGGCCGCAAGCCATAGCTACACAAATCTCGTCAAGCACCACAAGCCCGTACTGTCTTGACTGGAGCGCCTCGGCCGCCCTCTTCAGGCCGTTTTGGGCCAGTTCCCTGTCTATAGCTTCAGGGTTTGAAAGATCCACAAACTCGTCCCGCCCACACTGCTCTATTTCCAGAAGCGGCAAGTATTTTTCAGCTGCTATTCTTTCTCCGTACACCTTGCCCTTGCCTTTCATGAACTGGAGGAACAATACCCGCCTGCCCCAACCGGCCTGTCTCAGCGCCAATCCCAGGGCTGCAGTTGTCTTGCCTTTGCCGTCTCCTGTATAAACCATTATCAAGCCTTTGCCTGCATCTCCCAAGCCCCACACCTCCTGTTCGTGCTGGTTTCTGCAACCATGGTCAAATCTCCTTTGAGGTCATTTCAACAGTTGTCACTTATGCTGTAAACTAAGGATACACAGCATCATCCGCAAATAACCGGGCTAAGAGGTGTTTTGGGCCAGGATAGAAGGAATTTGTGCAGGCTTTCGGGAAATCTACTTGAAAAGCACGCAAATAATCCGGGGTTACTATCGAGTTTAGTATAAAGGAGCTTCTTTGGAGGGTTCTCATTGGCTAGACGGCAAAAGACAAATACAAGGACCAGGGATCCAAAACCCACAAGATGGCCCTGGATAGCCAGCCTCATTTTGGGGATATTTTTCGTTACTGCCCTCGGCGTATCAACCTCGAAACCCACAGGGCACGGACGGGCGATCACAATGACCCTTTGGGTGGCAAGGCGCATCGCATCCCTAACGGGAGATCTGGCTATGTACTTGTGTTTTCTGATAGTGCTCACTTCGCTAGCTAAGATTGCAAGGCCGGAAGGCACGCTTCCCAGGCCTGTGGCCGGGCTGTGGATGCTGCTCATAATGTTGTCTGCCCTTTGGCACGATATCAAAGTTCCCTGGGACAACACTTTCGACATGGCCAAGATGGGGGCAGGCGGAGGGCTCATAGGCGCATCCCTGGATTGGTTCCTGAGGGTAGCTCTTGGAAGATTCGGGGCGATCGCATTGATTCTTATGGGCATGTGGTCAGGTTTCAGCATGCTGGTAAACAAACCTGTTCACACTCCCCTGAGCGTGTTGTGGTTCTTGTGGCTGACCGGCTGGCGCAAAGTACAAGGTTTTTTTGCAAACTTGTTCAGGCCCCAGGGCCCTGCTGAAGAGGACATTGAGTATGAAGCCCTGGAGAGTCTTGCCGGGCAGGCAGACGATATCGTGGGTGACCCTTCATATGAGGACGGGCAAATGAGTTCCTTCTCAGCTACTGTGTCACAGATTCAAGAGCGGCTTTCTAGCATGGACAAAGCTGAGGAACCTGTGTATGAAGAAACTGCTGCCAGCGAAACCGGGGAAGAAACATTCACCCCACTGAGCATGGAGCAGCGTCCCTTGAGTGAAGAGTTGTTTTACGAGCTGCCGCCCCTGTCTATACTTGATAAACCGCAGCCTAGGAAGCGTATGCACCACTCACAGCTGCTTCAGGAGAAAGCCAAAATAATCGAAAAAACCTTGTACTCGTTCGGGGTGACAGCTAAGGTGGTGGAGGTTGCCAGGGGGCCTGCTGCAACCCGTTTTGAGCTGCAACCAGGCCCGGGAGTGAAAGTATCCAGCATTGTAAACCTGTCTCAAGACCTGGCGCTCGCCCTGGCAGCCCAAGACGTCCGGATTGAAGCACCTATTCCAGGCAAGTCGGCAGTTGGAATCGAAGTGCCAAACAAGGATATCTCAATAGTCCACATAAGGGAAGTGCTCGAATCGAAACCATTCAGAAGCAGCCCTTCCCCTCTGACCGTAGCCCTTGGCAAAGATATTTCAGGCCGGCCTGTGGTCACCACTCTGGAAAAATGCGTTCATCTGCTTATTGCAGGTGCTACAGGCGCAGGAAAGAGCGTCTGTATAAACTCAATAATAACCAGTATATTGTTTAAGGCCCGCCCTGACCAAGTCAAACTCCTGCTCATTGACCCTAAACGGGTGGAGCTTTCTGCATGGTCCCAGGTGCCACACCTGATTGCACCTGTGGTCACAGACCCGAAAAAAGCTTCGTCAGCCCTGCGATGGGCGATTAAAGAAATGGAATCCAGGTATGAGCAGTTCACAAAAGTAGGCACCCGCGATGTGGACAGGTACAACGAGATAGCCACTCCTCCTGGAAGCATAAAGCCTGCCCTGCCCTATATTGTGATCATCATCGATGAGCTGTCTGACTTGATGATGGTAGCCCCGGCTGAAGTGGAAGACTCGATTTTCCGGCTTGCGCAGATGGCCAGGGCAGCAGGAATACACCTGGTTGTTGCAACCCAGAGGCCGTCGGTGGATGTGATTACCGGCACCATCAAAGCAAACATCCCGTCAAGGATCGCGTTTGCAGTGTCTTCACAGACAGACTCAAGGACCATTTTGGACATGGGCGGAGCTGAGAAACTTCTGGGCCGCGGTGACATGCTGTTCTTCCCTGTAGGAGCGGTCAAGCCCCTCCGGGCACAAGGATCATACATATCTGAACGGGAAATCGACGAAATGGTGTCGTTCATATCCAGCCAGGCCAAGCCGCAATTTGTCCAGGGGGTACTCTCGGTTTCCGAATCTACAGCCCAGGCACCTCAAATACAAGATGATCCCCTGTTTTCCCAAGCTCTCAGGATCGTGATCGAAGCTAAGCAGGCATCTGTTTCACTGCTTCAGAGAAGGCTTCCAATCGGGTATTCAAGGGCAGCCAGGCTGATTGACGCCATGGAGTTAAAGGGTTACATAGGCCCCTATGAGGGCTCAAAACCCAGGGAAGTCAAGATAACCATGGGCGAATACTTGCGCCTTTTTGAAAGCCAGGGCGAAAGCGAAAACCTACAGCCTGAGCCAGGAAACGGATCCGGCCAGCCAAACGGCTCCCACCGGCAATAGACGGTAACACTGTTCCATATGGCGGGAACAACGGCTCCTTATTGAAGCGCACGGGGTGTTCTGCTTACTATGGGCTTGTTAGCAGTTCGTTATGGGCTTGTCAGGCGCTCGATGAACCCTGCGGGGTTGGCCAGCCTGAGGCTCCATTGAAAAGGCGTGGCTGTATCCCACAACAGTTTCACCATCTCCTGCTCAGTCGCATCAGGCTTTACCTGAACCCCAAGGGTAGCCATGCCGGCAATGTAACCTATGGACCAGCTCAGTCCCCCTGAGCCGTAATAAGTGTATTCGTTTTCACCGTTGGAGTTAGGTACTGTAATGCAATCGACAGGCACTGCCAGCGCTTCTTCTGTTTCATCAAGGACCATGGCCAACCAGTCGTGGAAGTCCACATAGTCCCTATATGTGTAGGCTACGCCCAGGAAGGTCTCTATGGCTGCAGCCAGTAGCGAATCCAGGGACTCCTCATATACAAGCATCTGCTTGAGCATATACACTGCGTCTTCCCACGAACTTGCCGATCTGGCTTTGAGTTTCCCAGCGATATCCCGCTTAGCCCTGGTCCATGACCATACCTCATAATTGCCGGGGTTATCCCTGTCAAGGTGAGGCGGGCATCCTGCCCCTGTTACCGGCAAGGAAGACATCCCGGGATAAATCACGATAATCCCTTGCTGTCTCGCCTTTGCAATAGCTTCAAACAGCTCAGGGGCTCCCTCGGAAATACGCGGGTTCTCAACCCCTTGGGCAACCGCGGCTACCCGGATTTTGTCCTGTTCAGGGAGTTCCTGTTGGAGCTCTAACATCTTGTTGATGGCTTCTGCATACTGAAAATACGGGCTTTCACTTTCATGTACTGCAAAGTAATACAAGATAGCGTCGGGAGCTACTCCATCTGTACCTGCAAGCAGTCCTGCAACGTGAGCCCCGTGGAAAGAAAGCCGGTCAGTCCCTGAGCCTGCAGGACCCACTTCTATGTATTTCATGCGCGAACCGAACGCCTGGTGTTCTTGCAGAAGGGGCTTGTCAATCACGGCAACTGTCACTCCTTGCCCGGTTATCCCCCTTTCCCTGAGGGCATTCAGCCCCAACCCCAGGTACTTGCCTTGTTCAAGAAGCTTGCCAGGCAGCCCCGGTTCAGGCAGGTTTTCGTCGTCAGGCCACTGCGTTGCCGTATCAAAACTGAAAGTATGGAATATACCTCCGTCGCCGGTAAAATCCGCCAAGGGTACATCTAGGCCTCTCAGGTCGACAAAGCGGTTGGACCTGATGACCGGTTGAGGGATATCTGAGAACAGGTCCTCGTCCCCATTATCGTCCATTCCCAGATAAACAAAAACCGCAACCAGAGGACCCACGATCATAGCTGCAACAAGAAGAAAGACCACTGTCTTTTTCAAAGCATATACCCCCTTGGAGGCAAGTATAGCATTTATCTTCTATACCTGTAAGCAGGGTACCTGCCTTGGATATCCACGGGGGTGCCCAAGACTACCAGAGGGCAGATGGTTTCCACATCGGCATTGTGCATTCTGATGCATCCGTTTGACACATAGTGGCCAATGCTCCATGGGGCGTTAGTACCGTGGATACCGTAGTCGCCCCAGGGAACATCCAAACCCATCCACCGTGAACCCAAAACCTCCCACCACGGGTTTGGATCCTTTTCCACTATGGTCCAGTTTCCGGCAGGGGTTGGTGTAGAGGGCTTTCCCAATGCCACAGGATACGGCCCGTACACACGGCCTGAATAATAGAACGTTAGAATCTTGGTGGGTATGTCTATGACTATTCTCCCAAGATTGGGAGCATAGGACCAGGTTTGCGGACGGTACATAGCTCTCCCCCATACATGTGCTTACTTTGGGCTCACAGCGAACACACAGTTGTTGTTCTTTCCATGCTATGCTATACCGTCGGCGACGTGTTACTTCCAACAAGCTCGCATCTTCCAGGGACGGGGGCGGTGTATTGCACGATTAGCGCCGGGTCAGGGTGAGAACAAGGAAACAGATGCCTACTGTCCAGCAGTAGTATGAGAATTTCCATAATTCTCCTTGGCGGACTGATCTCAGCACGAAACCCAGGGCAAGCAGCCCTGTGACAAAGGAAACGAAACATCCTAACAACCCGTAGGGTGAAACCACAGGCGCTTGCGCTCTCAAGGCCGAACTTATATCCAACAGCGCTGATCCGAACACTGCGGGCAATGACAGCAAGAAGGAAAACCTGGCAGCATCTTCTCTTGACATTCCAGACATGAGCCCTGCAGTTATGGTGGACCCCGACCGTGATATCCCAGGTATGACAGCTACGGCTTGAAGTATGCCAACTGTAATGGCTCCCTGGAAGGTGACAGTCGGAAGCTCATGGGAAGGTTTGGATTGAGCATGCGCAGACCGGGCTTTCCCACGCGAGGCTTGAAGAAAACACCCTGTGACAATCAGCCCGGCGGAAGCAACCAAGGGCGAAGAAAAAGCTGACTCCACCAGGTCTCCAAGCAACAGGCCAACAAGGGCTGCAGGAACAGAAGCGGCTACCAGGTATCCTGCGATCCTAAGGGCCCTGGACCTGTTGCTCTTGGTCTCTGGGACAAACAAGTTCTTTGCCAGCCACCTGATGTCTTTGTGGAGCATGACAACTGTAGCTACTGCAGTTCCGATATGAACCCATATGCTAAACGACAGCCCCGGGCTCGGCAGGCCGACAAACCTGGCTCCCAGTACCAAATGGCCTGAACTGGAAACCGGCAAGAACTCTGTCAGCCCCTGAATGACACCGAGCACTACTGCTTGTAACCAATTCATAACCGAAGCATCTCCGTTGGTTGCGAACCAAGCCTACTACATCAGACAGCGATTACTTGCTCCGCTATATTAACAGCATGATCTCCTATTCTCTCTAGATGGCTTAGCATGTCAAGGTATACTACGCCTGAAGCCGGGTAACATATTCCTTGGTTGAGTCTTCTTATGTGTTTAGCCCTGAGTTCTCTCTCCATCTCATCCAGCCTGTCATCCATGGTCACAATTCCTGCCGCTTTGGCCTTGTCCCCGGTTTCCAAGGCCTCAACTGCAACTCTCACTGCTTCCAGCACTTTGCTTATCATCTCTTTGAGTTCATTGATTCCCTCTTCAGAAAAGGGCAGCTGGTGCTCAATGCTGTAATCAGCAAGTTCGACAATGGACACGGCATGGTCTCCGATGCGCTCCAGGTCCGCGCATATGTTTATGACCGAAGTTAATGTCTTGGCCTCATTGTCGCTCACATCATGCTGTGATACTTTGGCCACATAGTAGCTTACCGCCTCTTCTATCTCGTCTATAACGTTCTCTATGTCATCAAAGCGCCTCCGGTCCCTCTTCTCACCAAGGAAGATAGTTACCGCCGCTTCAAGATTCTCAATACACAGTTTGGCCATCCTGAGGACCTCTTTCTTGGTCTGCACCACAGCCATAAAGGGTGTAGAAACCAGCCTTGCATCAAGGTAAATGGGACCCCGCTCAACTACCGATTCATCGCCCTTAAGTAAGCGGCATATTAACGCCGCAAACTGGGGAATCAAGGGCAACAGCAGTACAGTTACACTAATATTGAATATTGAGTGGGCGTTGGCAATTTGCCTTGCCATGTCTGCACTTGTCCGGGCAGCCAGGTTCTCAAGAGAGGTTAAGAGCGGCAAGAACACTAGCGTACCGAACGCGTTAAACAAGAAGTGGGCAAGGGCTGTCCTGCGTGCAGTCAAAGAAGTGCCGATAGAAGACATAAGCGCTGTACTGGTAGTACCAATATTTGAACCCAGTATGATAGGTAGGGCCATGCCCAATGTCACTATCCCTCTGGAAGCCATGGTGACAAGCAGTCCTGTTACGGCTGACGAAGACTGTAACAAGGTGGTAACAACGATTCCTACAAGTATACCGATTAAAGGGTTTTCCCTGCCTAAGAGCATGAGGTTTAGAAATGGTTCGTAAGTCCTGAGCGGCTCAAGGGCGTTTCCCACAACGGACATGCCAAGGAACAGCATACCGAAGCCAAGCAGGACGTCGCCAAGCCCCTTGCTTTGTTTTCGTCGTCCTGCAAGCCTCAAGATCATCCCCAAAGCGATCGACGGGAGAGCTACTTTTTCCAAGCTAAACGCAACCAATTGCGCAGTAATGGTTGTCCCTATATTGGCACCCATAATGACCCCAATAGCTTGTTCCAGCGCCATGAGGCCTGCATTGACGAAGCTTACGCACATGACAGTTGTAGCTGCTGAAGACTGGATAATTGCGGTGACCACCATGCCGGCAGTGACACTTGCAAACCGGTTCACCGTCAATGCTTCAAGGATGCGCCTCATCCGGTCGCCAGCTGCCTTCTGCAGCCCTTCGCCCATTTTCACCATGCCGTAAAGGAACAAGCCTACGCCGCCAAGAGCCGTGAGAACCATCTCAGCATTCATGCGCAGCCCTCCTCCGCTAACTCCCCGCTTGTAGGGGATAGGCCCAGAATTGATAATAACATATTATCGGAGTTTGTACATCAAGGCACATAGGGAATATCAGCTTGAAGTTGAATGAAAATACGGTGTTATCAGGTAGTATCACCGCTTTCTGCACCCTGGCCGTCTCCGGCCGCAGGCTCAAGGGCAGCTTCACGGCGTACAATCGAAGTCTTGCCGTTGGAGTGGATCGCGCCAAGCCACGACTGCTCTGCGTTAGCTTCAACAACATCTTTGTACAGCGCAAGCGTACGACGGGCTACATCTTCCCACCTGTAATTCCGCTTGACCAGTTCCCGTGCATTTCGCGCCAGCTGTTCCCGCTTCCTGCTGTCACCTATCAGGTAAACCAGGGTCTTCGCAAGGGCACCAGGGTTATCAGGCTGCACTTTATACCCTGTAATCCCGTGGTCTACCAGTTCACTGAGTCCGCCTGCATCTCCTACAACACAGGGGGTTCCTGTGGCCATGGCCTCCAAAGCTACAATTCCGAAAGGTTCGTATGAGCTGGGAAATGCAGTGAGCCAGGCCCTGGAGTACAAGTCACTGAGTTCCTCATCCCCAACATGCCCTGTAAACTCAACGATTCTGGCTAGCCCGTTTCGATATACCATATCTTTGAGATGGCCTTCCATAGGGCCTCCCCCTGCCACCACCAGCTTGGCCGCGGGGTAATGGAAAACTACTTCATTCATTGCTTCAAGCAGGATATGAGGTCCCTTCTCAGGTACCAGCCTTCCTACGTAGAGCACCAGGGGGTCGGCGGCAAGCCGCTTCTCTACTCCAAACCATGAATCAGGGATTCCATTGGGGATGACCTTGGTTTTGTCTCCGGGTACAGAAAACAGGCTCTGCACTTCATTTTTCATAAATGCGCTACAGGTAATGACCTTCCACGCCTCATAACACAGCCACCATTCTGTCTGGGATATGTGATGCTGCATAGGCGTGTGAAGCCCTTTTTGCCTTCCGCATTCAGTGGCATGGATGGTAGCTATGAGCGGAACCTCCCAGGAATGCTTGAGCGCCCTGGCTGCATAAGCCACTATCCAGTCATGGGCATGGATCAAATCGAAGCGTCCCTTGGAGAAAAACTTGTTGCAGGTCTCCATGAGGCTTACGTTAAACTGGGCTGCCCAGGTGACAAAACTTGGAGGGTGAAGGTCGTAGGGCACGGCTGGTATTACCTCAACACCTGCTTGTTCCCGGATTAGCGGCCGCCCGCGTACGCCACGGGTAAGTACCGTCACCTCAGCTCCTAGCTTGGCCATAGCTTCAGACAAGTGGCACACGTGCCGCCCAAGCCCGCCTACATGATCCGGGGGATACTCCCAAGTGAGCATCAATACTCTGAGATCCATCATTTCACCCTCCAACCTCAAGGTAGGTCAACTATCAGGTTCGGACCCCGGTTCCGACCCAGGTCCTGCCCCGGCGCGGGATCCCTCCTCTTGCGAAACGCTTTCAAGGAAATGCAGTATCCGTGTGATTTCGGACACACTCCACGCCTGGGATACAGTCCCACCTGGCTCGAAAGGAAAATCCCCGGACGCAACTTCGAAAACCGTTCCAATGCAGGGATTGCTGTCAAGCCTCAGCAAGTGTGACAATATCAGGTAGGTCATTTCTCGAAGCCGGCGGTAATCTGTGGCTCCAGGAGATACGATCTGGGTTTCCATGAGTTTTGCTGACAGGTCAAACAATGGCCCAAACAGCCAGGGCCAGGCAGAGCCTTGATGGTAAGCACTATCCCTCTCCCTGGGGCCGCCTGCAAAGCTCCCACGGTAGCCTGGTGAAAGCGGTGCCAGGGTTCTCAACCCGTGGGGACACAGGAGGTTTTCAATTGCCGTTTTCCAGATTCCGGCCAGGGTATTCTTGGGCAACAAGAGCCCCGCAATGCTGCCGGCGATAACCTGGTTGGGACGCACTTCAGCCACAGGACCCTTCTCGTCCAGCCTGTCGTAAAGCCCTGTCCCTGGCCATATGAAGTGCTGCCTGAACCGGTTAGTTGCAGTCTTGGCAAGTTGTGAATACTTAGTGTAGGTCGTAGTGCAGGTGTCAATCCCAGACAGCCTGCCACCCACCTCTAAGTCCGCCTTGCACAGGTCCCCTTGGGCAAGTATCCTCCCCAGCCAGTTGGCATATGTTGAAAGCGCCATGATCCACAAGGCGTTCACTTCCACAGGAAAGCCGTCCCTGGGTGTAACCGGGGTTCCGTCTACACACGCATCCATCCAAGTGAGTTGGCTGTGCCGGTAACCCGCCCTCAGCAAAGCCGAACCGTGCATCACAATACCATTGGCAGTTCCTTTTATGTAGCTGTCAATGATTTCACCGGCTTTAGGAACCATCTGTTTTACAAACTCCCAATCGCCTGATACTTTCTCATATTGGGCAAGCGCATAGATAAACCACAGCGACGCATCTACCGAGTTATAGGCTGCGCCGTGGCCTTGGGCGAAACAGTTTGGCACAAGCCCTTCCCGGATCTCGCCTGCAAACCTCATGAAAATCTGCTTAGCCTCGGCAAACCGCTTTGTGGTAAAAAGCAACCCGGGCATGGAAATGAATGTATCCCGTCCCCACTCGCCAAACCAATGATAGCCTGCGATGATTGAAGCTCCGTTACCTGCTTTGACAACGAACTGGTCACCTGCAAGGTACAGCCGGGCAAGTATGTTGTTCCCGCCAGCTTGCGCCGCAATCCGGTTCCTCCTGGCAATTTCAATCTCACGCAACTCACCCGAGTACTCTGCAAGGCCTTGGCACCACCGGCCAAAACCCATGTTCCCCTCCGCACCTGGCAGGTGGGAAACCCGCACGCCCCCTTGCTGGGAAACCGGGCCTGCCCACAGTACAACATCTTTCCCGGGCCTTATCTTGCACCTGAAATATCCAGGACTGAAATGGTCTTCAACGAAATCCAGGCCCCTCTCCCTCTCCATCTGATAGAGCATGTTCTTGTACCACACAGGCTCCTGCACAAAATCGCCGTCTATGCATACCAGGGCCAGACCCTCGCAGGCGTGATGCTTCTCCAACAAGACCGCGCGTTCCAGGCAAAACAGTTTGGGATCCCATGAAGCTTCCCTGGCAGTATGATGGTAATACCGCGAATTACAGAGGGGCCGCAGCACCAGGGTCAGGCCATCGCCCCCGGTACCGGCGCATTTGAGGCTGTACCTGCAAAATACCCCGGGCATACCGCGGACCATGAATATCTCCCTTTGGAGCAAGCCGGCTCCAATCCGGAAAATGAACTTTGGAAAAGGCTGTCTTGAGAACGCCAGCAGATGCCGGCGCCCGTCAGGGTGGATACAACCGGGATACAGGTTGGAGGACAGTTCCCATTTGGTTTGGGGGCCGATACATGTATCCTCAACTTTGGAGAGGGCTAGCCACCGGTCACCGGGACTTTCCCCGGCAAGAAAGAGCCATCCATGGTACCTTCTCGTGTGTATCCCGCTGCTGGTGGAAGATGAAAAACCGCCGAGCCCGTCTGTCTCAAGCCACTCCTGGAGAGAAGGTTTCAACCATGTGTAATTCTTGTTCAGCATCCCGGGTAGTTCACTCCTAGTCACAGAGTGTTCCCGAAGGCCCATGAATTGATGCAACATGAGGCGAGGCTACACTTCAGCCTGATACAGGTACCTCCGGGAAGTGGTTTTCATACCCTGTTGACAGGGGGAGAATCATGCCGCAAGCAAAATCATTGCCTTGTTTTGATGCAGGATCCGAATATTGCCCATGCGTACTCGCCAGCCTTGGTCAGTGTATTTCCTGTTCCATGCTACAGGGCAGGGATACTTGTGACTGCGGCTGGAGCGGGGTTTGCGTTTGCGCAGAATTCGAAAGAGCGGGTAGACAGGCAAGACCAGGCCGGGAACAAAGCACTGCCCATGTGACCACACTTACGCCTTTAGAAAGGCCACGGGATGACTACAAGGCTTATCTAGCCGAAATAGCTGTGCCTTTCAGTCTGGCCAGGTGGTGCACACTTCCTGGCTCGTTTGTGCTTTTGCGCCCTGAAGCAGCCAGGGAGGCATTCAACGTGCCAATATCCGTCATGGAATCATCAGCACACAGCATCAAAATCGCAGTAGAATGCCGGGGGCCAAAAACCACCGCATTGGAAACAGCACTGCTCAGAGACAGAAAGGTGGTTGTAACAGGCCCCTTTTGGTCAGGTTTGCAGGGGTACACCCAATTGGCGAGCTTAGCTCGCGGTAATACCCTGGTGATCGCAAAAGGTATGGCCCAAGCAGCTGTACCGCCGATTGCCAGCTACATCCGTTCCCGGGGCGGGAACCTGAAAGTTCTAATCGGTCCTGGCACCTTGGGTCTGGTGTTCATAAGTGACATCCTGGAGCGCCTGGGAGCTCAATATGAAATAATGCCCAGGGCAGAAGACCGTAACCTTGGGCGCATCTCAGATGAAATCAATACAGGCAGCTACCATCTCCTGGTTAGCGCCGGTTCAAAGCTCCAGCATCAGGCAATCCTTAACCTGCTTAGCACTATTTCAGAAAAGGATAGGCTTGTATCACGCTTCGTGTGGGTGTCCCATCTGACTATGGCTTGCGCTGAAGGGATTTGCGGATCTTGCCTGCTGGCAGGGGTCAGAGGGTGCAAAGCCCGGTTTGATGACAGGTTTGAAGCTCATTTGCTTCACTGATGCACTTATGCGCTGGGGAGGTTTCCAATGAAAATAAGTCATGAAGTCATCATTATCGGTGGTGGATGGTCCGGCGTTTCGGCAGCCCTGGCAGCAAAAAAGGCTGGGGCAGATACCGCCCTTTGCGAGAGGACTGATATGCTTCTCGGGGCGGGGCTGGTCGGGGGCATCATGCGCAACAACGGAAGGTTCGTAGCTGCAGAGGAATGCATAGCCATGGGATGTGGCGACTTGTTTGAGCTCACAGATTCTATTTCCCGCCACCGGAATATAGATTTCCCCGGCCACCGTCACGCCAGCCTGTACGACGTCCACCTGGCAGAACCGGCCGTAAGGGCCCTGTTGGTGAAACACGGTATTACACTGTACATGCAAAAGCGGATTACCCGGGCCAAACATCAAGATGGCAGGTTGCTGGAGGTAGAATCTGACGACGGCAATATATTTCAGGCAGGCGCCTTCGTGGACGCCACAGGCTCATCAGGCCCTCAAGGGATGTGTCAACGGCTCGGCAACGGGTGCGCGTCATGCATTCAACGCTGCCCCTCTTTTGGGCCAAGGGTAAGCATTGCCAGGCTAATGGGGTTGCCTGAATACATGACTTCGCGGCGCCAAGACATACCCGGAGGAGCTATGTCAGGCTCATGCAAGATATACAAAGAAACCTTGGCACAATCCCTCAGGGAAAAACTTGATGCAGAAGGAGTGGTGATCCTACCTGTTCCACGAAATATGGTAAACCACAGTAAATTGGACTCGAAAGTATGCCAGCAGTACGCCTTACCTGAATACGCCGAATCCCTGGTCCTTCTTGACACCGGCCATGCAAAACTCATGACATCCTATTTTCCCCTTGAACACCTGAGGCAGATCCCAGGTCTGGAAAACGCAAGGTATGCCGATCCTCTCGCAGGGAGCAAGGGCAACTCTATGCGGCTTACAGCGACAGTACCAAGAGACTCCACCATGCTCGCCACCGGCGCGCAGAACCTGTTCGTTGCGGGCGAAAAGGCAGGGATATGCGTGGGCCACACTGAAGCCATTGTGACCGGAGCCCTTGCCGGCAGGAATGCGGCTTTACTCAGCAAGAAAAAGCCACTGACCCTTATCCCTGGCACACTGGCAACCGGTGACTTCATAGCATTCAGCGCGATCAATGAACGTGGAAATCCTGCTGTGCCAGGTGGCTATGGTTTGCGTGCCTCCCACACTTTCGCCGGATCTGTGTACTTTGAGCGGCTGAAAGCTTTGGGTCTCTACACCACCGATAAGGAATCCATAAGAAACCGTGTGCGGCAGGCCGGCATGGAAGGGGCGTTCCTCTCATAAGGGGCCGTTTTTGCCAAGGGGAGTTTTCCGAAGGTGGCAGGTGAGCTTTTGCGCTCACCTGCTTCTTTTGCTCTCACCTGCTTTTTGATTGATAGGCGATTCTGAACACGTCCGGTATGACAGAAACCAGGAAGATAACCAGCCACTGGACGGCACTTAGGGGCACTGTGTCGAAGAGCACACCAAGCGCTGGTATTTGGACAGTAGCCAACAGCATAAGCCAGGAAAGCGCGCACGCGCCGATCAGGTACATATTGGAGAAAATCCCGATTTCAAATGGAGAATGGGTCTCCGACCGGCAATCAATCGCAGATACCAGCTGCACTGTAACCAGGGTGGCAAAGGCCATGGTGGAAGCAGTGGGCAGGTCCCATATCCTCAACGCTTCTATGAACATGAGCAGCGTTGCAACGCCCACATATATGCCGCGCTCAAGTATCATCCGGCTCAATCCGCCGGCAAACAGACTTTCATCTGGGTCCCTGGGCGGCCTTTTCATTATTGAAGTATCCGGCGGATCCATGCTCAGGGCCAGCGCAGGCAAACCATCGGTCACCAGGTTCATCATTAATATCTGTATCGGGGTAAGCGGCATAGGCAATCCCAGCAGCACTGCAAACCCTACTGTAATCACTTCGCCAAGGTTGCACGACAGCATGTACCTGATGAATCTCCTGATGTTGTCGTAAATTGCCCTACCCGCTTCCACTGCTTTCACAATGGTAGCAAAATTGTCATCAAGCAGCACTATTGAGCTTGACTCCCTTGCAATGTCGCTGCCTGATCTGCCCATAGCCACCCCCACTGCTGCCTCTTTCAGCGCAGGCCCGTCGTTAATGCCGTCGCCTGTCATGGCTACTATATGTCCTTGTCTCTTGAGCGCCCGCACTATTTTGAGCTTGTGGGCAGGCGACACCCGGGCGAACACGTTGTGCCCTTCCACAACTGTTCCAAGCACGCTGTCAGGCATGCTGTCCAGGAGTTCTCCTGTGACTCCCTGGGCGTCCCGGGGTAAGATATGAGTTTCCCTGGCAATGCTCTCTGCGGTCTTGAGATGGTCACCGGTAACAAGCACCGTCCTTATCCCTGCTAACCTGCATTTCTCCACTGATGAAGCTGCCTCGGACCTGAGCGGGTCTGCCATGGCAAGACATCCGAGCAACACAAGCCGGTCTTCCTTATACGGACCGGCCTTTCTACCTCGCTGTTCTTGCCGCTTCGCTACTGCAAGGATGCGCATGCCCCTGGCAGCCCTGGCGTTTATCCATTCCTCCCAGGCATATGTTTCTTCTACCCCAACCTTGAGCACCCTGCCCCTGGCTTCCTGAGCAGCACACAAAGGGATAACCGTGTCCGGGGCGCCCTTTACACAAATCAGGGGCCCGCCCGGCATGTCTACCATCACACTCATCATCCTGCTTTCAGGCGTGAAAGGGTTGGTGTCAATACGGGGATACTGTGTGTCAAGGGTAGCTGGATCGTATCCAAGACTCAAGTACCCGGCTACAATCGCTTGCTCAGTGGGGTCCTCCATGACATCTGCATAATCACCGGGTGGATGCCTTGCATCCGATGCCAGCACTGCAACCTCAAGGATGTGCTCTGCAAGTGTCCGGTTCTTATGGGACCTGAAGTCTCCAAATACTGTTTCTATCCCTCCGGCACCAGGCACCCCGATTTCCACGACTTCCATCTGGTTCGTTGTAAGGGTCCCCGTCTTATCGGTGCATATCACAGTAACTGAACCCAAGGTTTCGATTGCTTCAAGTTTCCTCACCACAGCACCTTTTCTGGCCATTTCTTGAACTCCCATTGCTAGACATAGAGTCACTGTGGCAGGCAGCCCCTCGGGAATAGCAGCCACCGCTAAACTCACTGCAGTGAGAAACATGTCATGGAAAGGTATTCCCCTGAAAAACCCGATGGCAGCAAGCGCCACGCATATGCCAAGACAAGAAGCCAATAGTGCCTTACTCAGAGACTCCAACCTGGATTCCAGGGGAGTCTTTTGGCTCTCTGCAGCTTGCAGCAAGCTTGCTATCTGACCCATTTCGGTCCTCATCCCTGTGGCGGTGACAACCATAACGCCACTGCCCCTTGTCACCAAAGTACCTGAATATACCATGTTCTTCCGTTCAGAAAGCCCTGTGGCTTCAGGCAACACTGTTTCAGAATGTTTGCTAACAGGAAAAGGTTCGCCTGTGAGTATCGACTCTTCCAGTTGAAGTGACTCAGACGCCACCAGCCTGCCGTCGGCGGGCACCCTTACCCCGGGCCAAAGCAAGACAATATCCCCTGGAACCACTGTTTCAGGATGGATCTCTACTGTGGCCCCATTACGCAGCACGCAACAAACTGAAGGCGAATAAACCTCCAGCGCTTTGAGTGACTCCTCGGCCTTGTACTCCTGAACCATCCCCAGCAAGGCATTGAGGAGCACAATCGCTGATATTACCAGGGCATCAACTACTTCTCCCATGAAGGCGGAGATAGCAGTAGCTCCCAGAAGGGTTACTACCATGGGATCTGTGAATTGGGACCATAGCAACTTGAGCCATCCAGGCTTTGCCTTCTTGACGATCTTGTTCGGGCCCCACCTAGAAAGCCGCCGCCTGGCTTCCCTTGTATGAAGTCCGGTTGAAGCGTCACTTCCAAGAAGCTTCACAGCGTCTTGCCACGTGAGAGAATGGAATCGATAGGACATAGAGTGCAGGATCCCTCCACTGAGTTGTCGTTAGGGCTATCTCAAAAATCTTATGACCGGGCCACCGTAATATGTCTGAACGGTGAGTACCCAGCCGCCTGAAAAAACCCGCCCCGGAGTGAATATCCTGGAGGCAAAGGGGAAATCACTAATCCCGGGTCCATCATAGCCGGGCAAAGATCAGCCAGGGCGGAGTGGTCCTGGTTGGTCGGGCAAAGGTGGCAACACCCGCGCTAAGGTGTTGTCGCCGGCGCGAAGGTCATATTGCTTCTTGGAAAACCATGTAGTGCGGTTTAAGGGTCTGAAATTACCCTCGTAGGTAATTTCAGGCTCGGTAGAGAGGCAATATGGCTGAGCTAAGATCGTTCAAATTGCCGTATGGGTCTGGATTACCGCGAGGTAATTCAGGTTCAAAAGGTAGTTTGAATGGTCGAGCACAGGTCATCCGGTTGCGGTTCAGGATTCATAAAGCATGGGTTCTAACACCGTGGCCTGATGGCCGAAAGCGAAGGTTATGATGGGCCGGTTCCATCCCGGCGCCATCATACCTTCTCAACCACCGTTAACCCTTAGTGTCTGAAACTCCAGGATGCCTCAGTATCCTCAAACCATTGAATGTGACAAGTACAGCAGCGCCTGAGTCAGCAAGCACAGCCAGCCAGAGGGGAAGCACTCCTCCAAACACCATGACCAACGCCAAGAGCTTTATGGCAATGGAAAATGCCACGTTTTGGACAATCAAACTGCGGGCTTTCCCTGCCAAACCGATTGCCCAAGGCACAGTCCGCAGATCGTTCTTCATGAGGGCAATGCCTGCAGTTTCCAGCGCCACATCAGTGCCTTTTCCCATGGCAATTCCCACACTTGCTGCTGCCAGAGATGGGGCATCGTTAGCCCCGTCGCCTACCATGGCAACATGTTCAAACTCATCCATGAGTTTACGTATATATGCGACCTTATCCCCAGGCATAAGGCCTGCCTCTACCTTACCGATTCCGGCCTCTGCTGCCACAACGGCGGCAGTAGCCCTATTGTCACCGGTGAGCATTACAACTTCCTTACCTTTCTCAAGAAGCTCCGAAATCGCATCCCTGGCTTCAGGCCGGATTGCATCTGAAAGGCAAACAGCGCCCAAGACATCCCTTCCGCTTCCCACAAACACTACTGTCTTGCCTTGGCTCCGGAACTTATCTGCAGTCTCTTGCAGGTAGGCAGGCATATCAATTCCCAATCCTGCAAACAAGTTCTCGCTGCCCACGTATGCTGTTTCATTGTTCACTGTTGCATACGCTCCTTTGCCCCTGATTGAGGTAAAGTTCTCGCCTGGAACGAACCTGACTCCTTTAGCCTGGGCTTCGTCTACTATAGCCCTTGCCAGCGGATGCTCTGATCTAGACTCCACTGCTGCGGCAATTCCGAGCAGATCACCGGCCGTAACGGAATTGCCCGGCCGCAAGATAACTTGGTCCACAGTAAGTTTTCCCTGTGTAACAGTCCCTGTCTTGTCCATTGCCACCGCCTTTACAGTCCCTAATGCCTCAAGATATGTCCCGCCTTTTATGAGAACCCCGTTTCTCGCGGCCCTGGCAATAGAGGCTACAACCGTAACCGGAGTTGAAATCACCAAGGAACAGGGACAAGACACTATGAGTACCGTGAGTCCCCTGTAAACCCAAGGCCTCCACGCCTGGTTGAGCAGCAGGGGCACACCGGCTGCCAGTGCCACCGAAAGTACAAGCATAAGCGGGGTCCAATAGCCTGCAAAAGTATCGACTAACCTCTGGGATCTGGCCCTTTGGTGCTGGGATTGCTCAACCATGGCTATTATCCGTGCAAGGGTCGTGTCTCCTGGCATTCTGGTAACCAGGATATCAAGGGTGCCTTCACCGTTGAGGCTTCCTGCAAACACCTGGCTTCCCGGCTGTTTGTCAACGGGGATGGATTCTCCCGTTATGTGCGATTGGTCGACTGAGGACGCGCCTGACACAACTTCACCGTCAACAGGGATTTTCTCACCGGGAAACACAACCACAGTATCCCCTGGCACCACTTCCCCGGCAGCGATCACAGAAAACCGGTCACCAAGCTTTACCCGGGCGGTCAAAGGTGAAAGATCCATGATATCCCTTATGGACTTCCTGGTCCTCTCTCCCGCCTTTTGTTCCAGGTATTCACCTATACTGAAAAGAGTCAGCACAGCCGCGCCTTCGGCCCATTCGCCTAGCACCATTGCCCCGACACCGGCAACGGTTGTGAGGAAGTTAATATCTGCGCCTTTCCCAGAAACAAGCGCGCCCAAACCTGCCCTGGCAACAGGGACGCCGGCAGCCACCGCCGCAATCATGTATGGGATTTTATAGGCTGAATACCCAAGACGGCGCAGGACAAAACCGAACACGATTCCAATGATTCCGAGAAGCGGTGGCAGAAGTTCTCTTACGCTACCGCGCTCCCCTTCCCTATGGGCAAGGGTGATAGCATGGCTATGATTACAGTCGCAACCGCTTTCATAAACATGTAGATGTGTGTGAGAATGGTGTAGCTTGCCGCGTCCTTGGCTGCAGCTGCACATCTCTGCAGCATTTGTTCTCTTGCGCATCTGCTATCACGCCTTTCAGTCCGGATTCCTGTTAACCGTGTTGTGCATGCTGGAAAGCTTCGTCCAGAAGCCTTACCACGTGCTCGTCGTCAAGGGAGTAATATACCCTCTGGCCCTCTCTTCTGCTCTTGACCAATCGTGACGCACGTAAAAGCCTCAGATGATGAGATATATTCGAAACCGAGGCATCTAATGCACCGGCCAGATCGTGAACGCACCATTCACCTTGGGATAGGAGCCACAGTATTGACACCCTGGTCTCATCTGCCATGATCTTGAAAATTGACACCACATAATTCATGTTAGGCACCCGGCAAGCTTTGCCGCCTGATCCCTGGGACATTATGTACACCCCCCTATAACTAATTATTGATCATTTATTCAAATATTCAATACCCTTTGCCGGTTTTTTGTTCTCTTTTGCTATTGAAGGTATCCGCTAGTTCGCCGGAGAAATTGACCCAACGGAAGTGTCTTCACAGAAAATGCCACGACAAGGAGGTAGTCACTCACTTGGGTACTGAAAAGCGGCCACTCAACCCTGAAGACATCCTTAGTTTCACATGTGTAGGCGACCCGCAGTTGTCACCAGACGGCAACAGGCTAGCTTATGTTAGGCAGACATTTGACCAGGACACCCATGAGTCCAAGACTGACATTTTCGTAATAGATTTGACACGCGGCACCAAGACACAGCTCACCAATTCAGGCAAGGACCGGTCCCCGAGATGGTCTCCTGCAGGAGACAGGATAGCTTTTGTCTCATCCCGGTCGGGGCGAAGCCAGATCTGGATAATCGATGTTTCAGGCGGGGAAGCATGGCACCTCCCTACAAAAGAGGAAGTTCAGGGATCACCTGTATGGGGTCCCGGCGGAACCCGGATCTTCTTTAATGCAAGCGCTTTTTCAAAGCCAGATGAGTGGGTTCCGTATCCAGGAAGCCCTGAAGGCGACCGTCAACGTGCTGAAGAATATGCGCGCAGGATGCTTGAATCTAAAGACAAGAATGCACAGGGCAAGAACAGGGATGAAAAAAAGAAAAACGAAGTCAAGGTGATTACCAGGCTGCGGTACCGTTTTGACGGGGTAGGCTACTTCGGTGACCTGCGTAGACAGGTGTTTTACGTAGAAGTGCCTGACACTCCCCCTGGGACAACTGAACCAGATGCAGTCCAGCTTACAGTCGGCGACTTTGACCACAGCCCGCCTTCGCCTTCACCTGACGGTAAGTGGATTGCAGTTGAAGCTTTCCGGTCAGGGGATGCAGATTATGTAACCAGGAGCCAAGTTTGGGTTTTCAATGTAGAGACCAGACAGCCCCACCTCTTATACGATGCCCCGGGGCCCGTGTATAACCTCCAGTGGTCTCCTGACGGCCGCATGATCGCCTTTTACGGGCACGACAGCGCCAGGGGTGTATCTACCAAGACTGATCTTTATGTGGCCTGCCTTGACGGCCGCCCCGAATCACTCTCAAGTGAAGGCAAACCGGCTCCATTGGGTCGTGAAAACATCCACAACCTGACCCAGGGTACCGGCTTGCACGCAGGGATGATGGTAGGCTCCGACATAGGCTTCAGAGGCGGTTCAACCCTTTACTGGGACGGGGGAAAACTTTACTTCTGCGCCAGTGAACGCGGGGCTGCTTACCTGTACTCGACGACCCCGGCTCAGGGCCGGTGGGACGTTCAGCGCCTATTGGGCTCCGCTGACGTTGCCATCTCCGCGTTTTCAGTTTCAGGCGGCACGGTTGTTGTGAAACAGTCTACCCTTCTCCAACCTGAAAACCTGTTTCTGGTGGAGACGGGAGACAGCCATCAGGGTACTGCGCTAGAACAACTCACCTTTGAAAACCATGAACTCATGGAGCAGGTTGAACTAGGTGCATGGGAGAAGTTCAGCTATAAGTCTCCTGACGGCCAGGAACTTGACGGCTGGCTGATATACCCGGCAGGGTTCGAGCCTTCCCAGGTGAAGGCAGAACCAGGCAAGTACAGTTTCCCCTTGGTGGTTCCGGTACATGGAGGGCCTCACAGCGCCTACGGCTCAGCTTTCATGTTTCATGGACAGATGTTCGCAGGGCGCGGATACGCAGTAGCGTATTTCAACCCCAGGGGAAGTGCCTCTTACGGACAGGATTTCATGGATTGCATTGACGGTAAATGGGGCGACAAGGACTACCTGGATGTAATGTCAGGCGTGGAAGCTGTAGTATCAAAAGGGTTCATTGATGAATCCAATATGTTCATTCACGGGTGGTCTTACGGCGGGTACATGACAACGTGGGTGGTGACCCAGACTGGCTTGTTCAAAGCAGCATGCGCCGGGGCGCCTGTTACCGACATGTATGCCGGCTATGGCACTTCTGACATCCTGTGGGCTGACGAGCGTGAATTCGGCGCCAAGCCGTGGGAAGACCCGCAGACCTTGCTCAAGAGTTCACCCCTTAACTTCGTGGCTAATGTGTCTACGCCAATCCTGCTCATGCACGGTGAGAACGACTTGCGCTGCCCTGTGTTGCACACTGAAGAGTTCTACACTGGGCTCAAGAGGCTTGGAAAGACCGCAGTGATGATACGCTACCCAGGCGAGTTCCATGGCTTGAGCAAACCGGTCCACAGGATAGACAGGCACCAACGCCTCCTGGCATGGTTTGAGTATTACCGTTCTCAATAGTCTAACACGGCCAGGTATATGGTTAGGCCCAGGGCGCCTATCCTGCGCTCTGGGCACACTGATCGTCAGGGTGATGTTTCAGCTTGCTCAGGCAAAACAACCAGGTCGTATGTACCGGAAAACGCTTCTGCAAGCTTGTCCAGTTGGCGTTCAGGCACTGCGATGGTGTCTGCCTGGCCGTCTGAAACGTATCTCGACCCGGAACTGTCAAGATAATCGAGCCATTTGGACAGTTCTTCTTCTGACCCGCGGATCCTGGGAATAGCAGCCCTATTGAAAGATACATGGTATGGCGAAAGGGCCGGTTCTGCCCCGACCAGGAGCACCCCCAGGTTCTCATAGGCAATCCCCTGGTATTCTCCTGCCATAAGGTACTGTTTATTGGCTGGATCCCTGGGATAGCTGCCGTAGGGCAGAGCTAATGACAGGGGCCTTTGCCCTGTGAGCTTCTGGATTTCAGCTGACAGTTTGCCCAATTCCATCTGAATCATATCAGCCGGCACATCCCGTAGGTTCCTGTGATTATAAGTATGGTTGCCTATCTCCATTCCACACTCAAGCAAGAAATTGAGCTTGGCATGCACTTCATCAGGGACTTCAAAAGGAGCAGGAAAATCCACGAAGAAGCTAGCGGCATGCCCGAAATCAGGGTGCTCCTGGGAGAACTCCAGGAGGATCCCCACAGCCGAATCAGGATCAGGCACTTTGTGCTCCAGGGGTTTCCTCGCCCCTTGGTCCTCAGCGTATTTCCTGGTGACGAACCTTAGTTGGCCAATGGTGGCATCGTCAAAAGTGATTACCAGAGGGCTTGTACCTGCCGGCAAATCTATCTCGCCCCTCAGGTAAGCTTGGAGCGGCACCAGGCTATAACCGAGTTCGTAATAGCGCTCAAGATCGCGCCTGAAGTTGTCAGGAGTCCTCACCCACTCTGATTCCGGTTCGCCTATAACGTGGTACATGATGATAGGAACCTTGCCTAATTCATTGGGCCTTTCAGCCAACCGGGACAATTTCGCCGCACGCTTCTCCTCAAGAGGGGAAAGTTGCGGCCCGGCAACCGGCGGGTCCGGCTCTTGGATTTGTCCTGGTTCTTCACCTGGAACAAGCCCGTTGCCTAACCCAAATATCCCGATGAACCCCAGGGGCTTGGCAACAAACAGCACTACAATGCCCAGGGCGCAAACTGCAATAGTATTCCAAGTGAGGGGCCTGGTCCTCCGGTTCCTACACCTCTTGTGGTTTTTCTGAGAAGAATTCATCAAATTCCTCCGGATTGGGTTTGGCAGCATCCGCCTGCATATTTATCCGACGCCTGCTCGTGCAGGAAGTTCCCTGTTTACCACAAATTTCGACATTTTGCCCGGTTAGGATTACGCTAACCCCTGGGAGTCTGCCGCCGGAAAACAACAGCTTTTCTTCTGCCTTGATGAGGTATAATCGACAAGACGACAAAACAAAGGAGCGTTTATGATTGCCTGAACCTGTAGCGATAGACCTTGGATTTATCCAAATACGATGGTATGGGATAATGGCCGCAGCCACAGTCCTGGGTGGCCTGAAGCTTGGCCGCTACTGGGCGTCATATTTTTCACTGGACCCAGACACTTTTGACAGTATTGCGCTTGTGTGCATCCCTTCGTGGATAATTGGTGCCAGGGCTGCCTACGTCCTTGCGAACTACTCTTATTACACCGGCAGGCCATGGGATATGTTCCGTATCAGCCAAGGTGGTTTGGCTTCCCAGGGCGGTCTGCTGCTTACCTTTGTCGTGGCCTGGCTCTCCGCAAGGTTCAAGAACATCTCCTTTTGGGCACTGACAGACTCGCTGGCCCCGTCTTTTGCCATGGGCCATATATTCATACGGCTGGGCAACTTCGCCAACGGCGAACTGTGCGGTGCGCCCACGGGCTTGCCATGGGGGATGGTTTTCCCGGGAACATTTGAACCACGCCATCCCAGCATGCTTTATGAAGGGGTAGGTGCAGTGCTGGTATTGGCGCTGTCAATTGTCTGGGCACAGCGAAGGCGCTTTGAAGGGGAAGTGTTCTTGAAAACACTGATTGCCATATCTGCCCTCCGCTTCCTGGTTGACTTCACCCGTGAACTGCCTCATGGGCATAAGCTTGCAGTAAGCCAGATCGTAGCACTTGCTTATGTAGCCATTGGATTGGGCCTCCTGTACAGACACTGCAAAACCTCAGTGTAACAGCACAACTTCCGCAACTCCGCAGCGCTAAGAGGTAAACTTTTCGCCATGCTTCTCCGATTCTAAAGGTTAGTAGAAAAGCGAGTCCATGGCAAGGAGATGATTCAGATCAACAAACTACTCACCACCAGAAATAGGATCTTGATCATAGGGCTGGTAATATCTCTAGCCCCTGTAATAATCCTAGGCACTGCTGTTTACACAAGTGCCAGGAAGCACCTGGATGAATCATCAATAACAGCCCTAAAGGCGTTTGCCGAGTCCAAGGCGCGCGAAATGAATGGTGAAATATACGAGGATATAACTTCTGACCGTCTTGAGGAAGTTGTAAGCACTGGCCTACACCATGTTGGAAACACCGCAAACGCCTATCTCGTCGATGGGGACGGCAACTTGCTAGCCGGCGAAGAACGGTCACCTTGGCCTGAAGTTTCCTTGCTTGAAGCTATCTTGACAGGAAACACTGACTTCTCCCGGTTAGAGAAATACACAAGCCTGGCAGGCGAAAAGGTAACCGGGTATGCCACTGTAGTCCAAACTGGCGGCCGGTTTTACGGGCTTATCGTTGAAATAGGCGAAACTGAACCTTTTGCTCCTCTGGCAGGATTGCGAAGATCCATCGTTCTGGTAAGCTGCCTTGTGATCGTTGCAGTGGTGATAATAGGAAATACGCTGGCGCAAGCTTTCCTTTCACCTCTGTTTGCTGCAACAGATATGATCCAAGACCTGGCTGACGGCGGAGGGGACCTCACCCGGCGGCTGGAGGTTGACTCTGCCAGTGAAACGGGAAAACTGGCAGCCTCGTTGAACAAGTTTCTTGATTACATCTCAGAGATTATGAGAAACATCACTGTTGCTGCAGACCACTTGGCTGCTACCAGCCAGGAATTATCAGCTACCTCAGAGGAGTCAACCAGCATCGCAGAACAGATCGCTGAAACCGCACTCCAACTAGCGTCAGGCGCTGCAGAGCAAAGCGAGACTGCAGCTGAAACTGCAGCTGCCACAGAGAACCTGTCAATGGCCGTAGAAAAAGTGGCAGTGGGCACACAGGCGCAACACGGTGCAGTCGACACTATTGCTGCGATAATCTCAGGATCCAATGAGGTTTTCTCAGAGGTGCTGGAGGCATTGGAAAATGTTCAGACAGTGGCCAGCGACAACACGGCAGCGGCAAGCAAAGCTGCAGAGTCCATCCAGGTGCTTACTTCCAGCATGTCCAATATACAGTCGGCTAATGAAAGTGCAGCTTCCCAGGTTGTTGAGCTCCGTGACCTCTCTCAAAACATAAGGCAGATAGTATCAGTGATCGATGACATCGCCTCGCAAACCAACCTCTTGGCGCTTAACGCTGCAATCGAAGCAGCCAGGGCAGGCGAACACGGGAGAGGGTTTGCAGTGGTAGCAGATGAAGTGCGCAAACTTGCTGAAAGGTCCCTTGCAGAAACTAAGAACATAAGCGAACTGATTAACAGGGTGGCATCATCTATAGAACACACTGTCGCCAGCATAGAGCAGAGCACTCAGGAAATACAAAAGGGTACTATAGTTGCTGAGAATGCAACCGTGGTATTGGTTGAAATCAGCGAAGCAGTTTCGGGTACCCAGGAAGAAGTAAGCAAACTGCTGACTTCCTTCGAGAAACTTAAACACGCATCTGCACAAACGCATTCAGCGGTAAGTGACATTGCAACCTATGCCAACGAGAACCTGTCGGCAGTTGAAGCAATGGCAATCAGCGCAGACGAAGTCAAACGCCTTGTTGAAAATGTAGCAGCAGTATCGGAAGAGAGTGCCGCAGCTATTGAGCAAGTGGCAGCGTCAATCAGGGAAATGGCTTCGGCCAGCGATCAAGTGTCCTCTTCAGCTCAGGACCTCGCAGGCCAGGCTGAAACCCTTCAAAACATAGTAGGGAATTTCAAAATATAGGCTCGTGCTAAGGGAAGAGAAGAGGCTGGAAAGCTTCTTATCTTCCCTTTCATTAACTTCGTCTTTCCTCTCCACCCCATTGTTCCCTGGCTTTCATAACCGCTTCCCAGCTGCTGTAGAGTTCGGCCAACTTCACACGTACCTGTCCCCACTCCCTTAGAGGTATATCACCAGATTGGGAGTAAGTATCAGGATCAGCCAACACTGAAGCCAACTCTTGCTCCCGCTCCTCAAGCCGGCTGATCTCAGATTCAATCGCTTCAATCCTGGCATCGAGTTCGGCAATTTCCCTGGCAGCAACTTCTTGCCCTGAAGAAGCAGCTGTCGCAGGCTGCGGTTTCCGGTTGTGAGTTTCCCGCCTGGATGCGCTTTCTTCCTCCCCAAAGCCTTCAGCTTCCTCACGGCTTTGTTTGAACGCAGAGTAGTTGCCTTCAAAAACCGTCACAGCGCCGTCTTCAAACCACAAGAGTTTGGTAGCAATCCGGTCTATGAAATACCTGTCATGGGATGCGAAAACAATAGTGCCTTGAAAATCTGCCAAAGCATCTTCGAGGGCCCTCCTTGAAGGCAGGTCCAGGTGGTTGGTAGGTTCGTCCAGCAGCAGTACGTTTGCGTCTGAGTACACCAGCCTCAGTAGAGCTAACCTTGATTTCTCCCCTCCTGAAAGGTTACCGGTTTGCTTCTTTACATCATCCCCTGAAAACAGAAACCTGCCGAGCAAATCCCTGGCTTCTGCGTGAGGCACTCCAAGAGACATGACTTCGTCAAGCACTGACCTCTCAGGTGAGCCAAGAACAAAATCCTGAGCGTAGTATGCTTTTCGTACACCCGCTCCCCATTTTACAATTCCTTCATAAGGCTCTATTCCCATGAGGCATTTGATGAAAGTGGTTTTCCCACATCCGTTAGGGCCTACAAGGGCAATCCGTTCACCCCTAAACACAAGCAGGTCAATACCGCTGAACAACATCCGGTCAAACCCCTTGGAGAATCCTTTTAGCAGTAGCACCTCCCTGCCTGTAGCGCTGCTGGGCGTGAGCTTCAATTTGAGCGTGGCATGCTGTTTCGGCTTGTCTACCAGTTCGAGCCGCTGGAGCATCTTTTCCCTGCTCCTTGCCTGTCCCGTCCTTCGCGCATTTGCTTTCCATTTTTGGATAAACAGCTGGGTCCTCTTGATGAGTTCTTGCTGCTCTGCGTATTCCTGCGCCTGACGCTTGAGGAGCTCCTGCTTCTGCTGGATGAAAGCGGAAAAATTACCACGGTAGGGCGTCACTTTCCCTGCTTCAACTTCCCAGATCCTGTCCACCAGCGTATCGAGAAACCGCCTGTCGTGGGAGACGATTACCATAGCTCCGGGATAACGGCTCAAGAATGACTCGAGCCATTCCACCCCTCCAATATCCAGGTGGTTGGTAGGCTCATCAAGCAGCAATACATCAGGCTGTGACACCAGTAGTTTAGCAAGGTTCAACCTTACTTTTTGCCCACCGCTAAGGTCCTTTGCCATAGCCTGCCATGTGTCTTCGCGCAAACCTAGCCCGGCTAGGATTGCAGCAATCTCATGTTCAAGGGCGTAACCGTTCAAAGCCTCGAACCTTCCCTGGGCTTTGGCATATTCCCTGAGAAGCGCTCCAGTATCACCTATGCCGGAAGCAGCCATCTTGGTTTCGAGTTCCCTCATCTTCGAAGCTGCCTGAAGCACTTCAGGTTTGCCTGCCATAGCTTCTTCAAACACGGTAGACGTGTAATCAGGGAGCCCCTGTGAAAGATAGCCCAAACGCACACCTGACGCTTTGTGAATCTTGCCTGAATCAGGTTCTAATTCTCCAGCGATGACCCTCAACAGGGTAGATTTGCCTTCACCGTTACGCCCTACCACACCGATCCTGGCTCTTGCGGGCACTGAAAGGTTGACTGAAGAAAATATGCAGCGGGCTCCAAGATAACGTGAGACTCCGGTGATATCGACAAGTGCCATTTAGAAAACCTCCCTGGTAAACATGTGTTCGCATTCAAGGGCATAGTGGTCAGTCAAACCGCTGATTCCGTATCAGGTAGCCCTGAAAGCTACACATCCAGGTAAGGCTCCTTTCAAAAAATCTAGGATGGGTGATACTCAAGTGTACGCCTTGATACTACCATCCTAGCCCATATGAGTCAATCTAAGACGGTGACTCAAACCTCTGCAGCTCTTGCCGTATTACCCGCAGGTCCTCAAGGAACTTGTCAGCTTCCCGCCGGACGTGGTCCAAGAGCAGCGGTGAAGACACGGCGCTCAGTATCCTGCATTGAAGCAGTAGTTCGAAAGCTTGGGCTTTCAGATCCCGCAATTCCCGTACAAGTGGTTCTATCTCCTCTGCGAACCTTATTGCCCGGTTGAAGTAATCCGGCCGGACTTCTGACATGGACCGTAGTTCCCTGGCAGTCTCAAGGGCATCGGAAAACCGCGTTTCCAGATTTTCCAGGACCATTACCAGTGCCCGCTCTGACGGATCTAAGACTTGCCTGATGAAATCAATGTGCTCCCTCATGATACGCAGCCAGAACACTAGGGTGTCAATCAACTCGGCAAGCAAATTGGGCCCAGGCGGTGTCAACCTGCCTGTTCTCAGCAACTCCAGGAAACGCACTGCTTCCCTTCTTATGTGATCGATGAGAAGCGGAAAAAGGTTGGCGTACATCTCACATTGAATCTGCATCCTGAGAACCCGCTCTTTGAACTCAATCAGTTCTGATACTGTCGCGGCGATCTCTTGTGCCAGCCTGGAGTCAAGGTTCCTGCGCGCCATAAGCTCTGTTTCAAGCGCCGAAAGTTCATCAAAAAGAGTTTGAGCTTCGTTGATCAAATCCGTCCGGTCACATGGCAATCCCAGCTTTATGAAAAGCGCATGTTCCTTGAATATCCTTATCCAAAACCGGCTCTCTTGCAAAAGGTCGATCCTCCCGTCACCCCTGCCGTTAGGCACGGCGATTCCCCCTTTCGTTCTAATCTTTCTATTATATGAAGGGGCTGAATGTTATGACAACCAGGTGCGATGACACCCATATGGTTCTTCTGCTATGATATTGACAGCATTGGCCTGCATAGCCGCGTCCGGATTTCATGGCAAAGGAGAGGTTAGTTGAAGAAATACGGTAATAAGAAACTGACTCAGGTGAATCTCGTGCCTTCAACCCTGTCGAAACAAGAGTTTGAAAAGGTGTACTCCCTGCTTGACGTAAGCCCCCTGGAGTTTGACTGCGGAATGCTATGTGCAAGCTTGTGCTGCTGCGAATATGAGCCAGGTGTTGGGATGTACCTTTTGCCAGGTGAAGAACAAATGTTTACCATGGAAGAGCCATGGCTAACCTGGGCTTTCGTCAAAGCCAGTGAACACAGTTTTCCTCCTGACTGGAAGGGGGACGTAGCTTTTGTGAAGTGTAATGCTACCTGCCCCAGAGATAAGCGGCCGGTTCAGTGCAGGGCTTTTCCGCTCATGCCTTATCTAACCCATGAAGGCGAGCTTCAGGTGAAACTGGATACACTTTCAGGAATCCTTATATGCCCCATGATAAAACAAGCTGACACATACCCTGTGAGGCCCGAGTTCTATACGGCGGTCCGATCAGCATGGAACATCCTCATAAAGGACCCACTTATACGCAGCGACGTGTGGCACCAATCAAGACAGCTGGACGAAGAAGAATCCTCTGTGTGGCGTGGCCTCCTAGGGTGGTAATGCTACCAGGCCTTCACGGGAGCATGATCTAGCGGGGATACTTAAGTCCGGTCCAGCGCTGTAAATCAGGTCTTTTCCGGCGCTTCGCTTCCATTTCTTTGCCGTTTGGCGCATAATACTCCCAAGAAGCTGACGAGATCTAATTTGGGGGAGTGAATCAGGTGAAGGAACTCAAAGGAACCCGTACGGAGAAGAACTTGATGGAAGCTCTTGCAGGCGAGTCCCAAGCATTCAGCAAGTACATGTTTTTTGCTGGAGTTGCCAAGAGAGAAGGGTATCATCAAATCGCCGCAGTCTTCGAAGAAACTGCCTTCAACGAAAAGGAACATGCAAAAGTTTGGGCTAAGAAGCTGGGTCTCATTGGAGACACCAGAGACAACCTGAAGCATGCTGCAGAGGGCGAAAACTACGAGTGGACGACCATGTACAAGGACTTCGCCGAAGTGGCAGACGAAGAAGGCTTCCCGGAAATAGCCAAACTGTTCCGTGAAGTAGCATCAGTTGAAGTTGTCCACGAGGAACGCTATAAGAAACTCCTTGAACGGGTAGAATCAGGTACTGTGTTCAAGAGGCCTGAACCCATTAAGTGGCATTGCAGAAACTGCGGATACATATACGAAGGTACCGAAGCGCCTGAGGTTTGCCCGGCGTGCGACCACCCGCAGAGCTTCTACGAGCCTACACCGGAAAACTACTAAACTCCCGGGTTTAGTTATGTATGTTACAGGAGGAGGCCGCTTGGGTCTCCTCCTGTGCATTTTGCTGCGCCTGTGCTGTCTAGTGCTGTCTAGTGCTGCCCGTCTACCTGGTGCTATGCCTGCCCGGTACCCTATTACCATTTGGTGCGTTCCACAACAGATGACTCTGCTATGACAATCAGTGTTACCCCGCTTTCGAGGCCAGGTATCCATCTTAGGAAATATGTGTCCACCACCACGTATGCCTCTACAATAACAGCCGGCGCGTCTCTGGCCGAGTTGTCAACAGTTGCAGTCACTTTAACATCGCGGAACAGGTTCTCCATACCCCACAGGTTATCTCTTGTATACTCAATAGCTTTTGCCCTGCCCCTCTCTTCGTCTATGAACACAATTCCTTGTGCCAGCAAGTCCCAGTCAAGTTCCTGACATCCGGCAAGAGCACCCAAGTCGCAAGCAGCTTGGGCTAACCGCCTTGCTGCGAATATCACGCCCAAGTCTGCAACAATCCCAAGGCTCAGAACCGCTACCGGCAGAAACAGGGCGACCAAGGCGATTACTGCGCCCTTCTCGGAACTCAACCCAGATAAACTTCGTGCGAACCAGGAACGTCCTTGCTTCTCCAGCCTGTATTCCCTACCTGGGGACAAACTCACTCCGGGTCACCGCCTTTGCTCTTAGGGTGACTCTGCTTCCGGCAATAACCGAAACTACAGGCGACTTCACGCGGTAATCATAAGATAGGGTCACGTTTATGTCTGTACCGTATATAGCTTGCTTGGGAAACACGATCAGTTCTAAGAGATCCGGTTCAAGCCCTGTGGATTCAATCACCGAATCAGCCCGCTGTATTGCGTTCCCTACAAAACCTCCCTCAACTGCACAGATCCTTGCTATCTCCCTGGCAGCTGACGCAAGCGCCAGCTTTGCGTTAAGTACCAGTCCCAGTTCAAGTATGGCAAACAAGACTAGAATAAGGGTGAACAAGACCAGTACAAACTCTGCAATCGCTTGTCCCGATTCATCACTGGTTGCATATATTACGTTACGTCTCGATCCTTTCAAACCGGCCACTTGGGCACCTCCGGTTCAAGGTCATTGGGTGGGGGCACCTTCGATCCCTCTAATTATCTGATCCAGCTTGAGTTTGAGTGCATCAGTCAGCTCCCCCAAGATCGCAATCAGCGCAACCACTACAACTGCCAGCAATATTGCATATTCGGCGATAGTGGCGCCCCGCTCTTCGCTGAAGAAGCTTTTGAGCCAGTCTGCAGCCTTTTTTCTAAGAATTAGTGCTCTTACGTATATCTCCAACACGGTTATCCACTCCCCGCTTACATGCTCATTTGACTGAAATCCCGACATATGGGATGTATCTGTGCCTGGCATACCGTTGAGCTGAGTTACCATCCGGTTGCTATAAACGAAAGCACATGAGGCATTACTGAAATAATCAACACGGGAGGTAACAGGAAGATAACAGTGATAACAGACAGTTTGACCGGAAGCGAATTGATCTTGCCTTCAAAACGCTGCTTTTCAATGGTGTAATATTCAGCCGCCAAAGCTTCAAGTACGTTGGAAACAGGCGTACCAAGCACTTCAGCCTGGGTAAGGGTAGCTCTCAGCCGTCTCGCGGCGCCAATGCCCTCTTCCTCTATTGCAGACAAGGCTGCAGGCAGTGACATCCCGCTGTGTATCCTAACAACCACTTTTTCAAGGAATTCCCTCAAAGGTCCATACGTCTTGCCCGCACATATCTCGAACGCATGCAGAACGTCCATGCCCGCTGATACCGCCACAGCCATACCTTCAAGCAGGGTAGGCCATTGGGCCAAAATAGCTTCTTCGCTGCTTCTGCGTTTAGAATTCCTGACAAGCAAGTGTAACAGGGCATCACTTGCATACCTCAATCTTGCAGGTCTGTCTGCCAGACGGCTGTGTTTGCGGTAGAGCGTCAATCCGCCCACCACCCATGCGGATATACCTAAACTTCCGGCAATAAGCTGGATATCCCTCACGAAGCCTTCCTACCCCTTTCAGCTTTCATCTGATACCTTGTATGGGCGGAAACAGGAAACACAGAGCGCAAAGACATCCTTATCAAAGCCCCTCCTAGCGCCCAAAGCACGACCCCTGCGATAATCAGGAGTCTGCCTTCTTGCGAAGCTGCAAAAGTTCTAATCAAGTTTGGATCGTGCTGCAACATGAAAAGCCCGATGAGCCACGGTAGAGCCAAGAGGAGCCACGAGGTGATTCTTGCTTCTGACAGCCTGGCATCAACTTCACCCCGGAACACACGTCTTCTTCTCAGTATTTCAAAGGCCCGCCATAGCAGACTCCCGGTATCGCCACCGCTTATTGAACCGATTTCCAGGATGGCGGCTATCATGGACAATTCACCGTCCCCGTCAGCCACCATCTCCATGGCTTTTGTGATGGGTACTCCCGTTTCATAAAACTTATAGGCCTTAGCAAGCTTCTTATGTGCACTGGATGTGCCATCCTGGGAAACTGAGCGGATAGCTTGCACCAGGGTATTTCCTGCGCGCACCTGAAAAGCCAGGTCTGAGCATATCTCATCCCATGGAATATCCCTGGGTTTCCGGCACCAGGCGCGCTTTCTGAGGCCTGTCAGGAGTGCAGCAGTTCCTCGTACACCATCTTCATGCTTTTGTCCGAGTGCCCGTGGCAATCCCCACACCGGTGCCTTTTGCAGGTCCAGCCCGATCAAAGCCGCGGTAACGCCAAGGCCAATCGAAAACAGGAGTTTCACGTTACTCCCTCCTCGACCAGGGCCTGACAACGCCCCTCGCCCACTTTCTCCGCGAACCACGATGGAAAATCCAAACGCAGCCCGTCTCCCCGGCGGTACACATGGAAGTGGGTAAGACCTTTCCCGGGCTTATTGCCCACTAATGAAACCCCTGATACCACCCTGTGTCCGGCTGAGGTTTTCTCCAGATGTACAATCACGTCAACCCCTATGCCAATCCACGACCTGAGTATATCCACAGGCACGCCTTCTTCTGCCATCAGTGCCATGCCTACCATCCTTTCCAGGCAATCTGCAGCAGAATTTGCGTGGACGGTTGAAAGACAGCCTTCATGCCCGGTGTTGCAAGCCGAAATCAAGTCGAAGGTTTCCTTGCCCCTGCATTCCCCTATGATGAGCCTGTCCGGCCTCATCCGCAAGGCATTTCTCAGAAGATCCCTTATAGATACTTCCCCTTTGCCCTCCATGTTCTTGGGGCGGGCTTCAAGGTACACAACATGATGGTCAGGAATTCTTATCTCGGCCGAGTCTTCTATCACTATGATGCGTTCGTCCGGCGAAGCAGCATTGGCTAAAACGTTCAGAGTCGTGGTTTTTCCGCTTCCTGAACCGCCTGACACCACAATATCAAGTTTGGCCTTAACGCAATTCTTCAAGAAACTCGCAGCGCCTGGTTCAAGCGTCCTGCCTTCTACGAGCTGGGACAACTCAGTATAGCGCCGGGGGAAGCGCCTGATCGTAAGCACAGGCCCATTCAAAGCAAGAGGCGGGATTATTGCATTTACCCTGGATCCGTCCGGTAGCCTGGCATCTACATACGGCATGGAGACATCTACCCTTCTTCCTGCGCTTTGGACAATCCGGTTTATGATGTCCAAGAGGTGCCTGTCGTTTTGGAATTTGATTGGCGTAGCTGCCAACATCCCATGCTTTTCTACAAACACCTCCTGGGGACCGTTAACCATGATTTCGGTTACTGATTCATCATCCAGCAACTCATCAAGCGGCCCCAGGCCGCAAATCTCCTGAGCTATGCGCTCAGCCAGGTCTTGCCTGGTGAGCTTTGGAACATACAGTTCCGAAGAGATGATTACGTTGGATATCAAGGTAACGACTTCTCTTCGCTTGTCCCGCGACATCCTGGCTTCTATGATAAGGTCTGGGTAATTCTCCAACATTTTCTCCCTGACCTCCTGGGTCACGTCTTCAAAGCACATTTCCCTGGCCTCGCTGTGGGTGGACAACAATCCGTATGGCTCTCGCTCAAGCTTGTCAAGGATACTCACCAAAAGCGGAACCTCCTTGTTTTGTTTTGTCTCTTCTCCATGTCTGGCAGCGGTAAACCGGGGGATACTTCCGACAACAGTCTCCATATCGATGAAGCGATTTCAGTTTTCCCGGACAGCACAACCGGCCTCCCCTGGAACAATGACCTTTCAACGGTCTTCCGGTCATCAGGTACTACTGAGGCCAGTCTCTTCTCAAGATACTCCTCGACTTTGCGCTCAGATAAGGGAGCATCTTTTGAATCCCTATTAAGGATCACGTGTACTGAGCTATCCTGAATGCCAAGCTTCCGGAATATGTCAAGGGCTACCTTGCCCTGCTTCAAAGCGCATACATCCTGGGTAATCACGAGCACTATGGCTGAGGCTGCGTCGACAGCTTCACCTAACAGGTCACTGGTTATATCAGGAGCAGTATCGATGTACACAAGCCCCCATCTCCGTGCCGCAAGGGAGAGCAACTGCTTTACATGTTCAACTCCGATCAGGGCGGAGAGTTCAGGTCTTCTCGGGCCGCAGATCACGTTAAGGCGCGAAGGGGCGTATTTCTGGGTGTAACGGTCCAACCCGTCAGGCCTTAACCTTGGCAGTTCTGGCAGCATTTCGATGATAGTTGGACCGTCTGAAAGGTCCAAGTAGGTGGCGACGTCCCCGGAATACACATCCAGATCTATGAGTACTGCCTTCCCTTGGGTGGCCATTGCTGCAGCACACGCCAGGTTAGCTGATATGAAGGTCTTGCCCACACCGCCTTTAGGGCTCCATACCACTACTGTTTGTGAAGTTATTACGCTAGTGGCCGGTGTGTGTGCCCTGTTCCGGGGTACGCTTTCCCCTAGAACGGTTACGGCAACATGAGGAAACGCCTTTCTGAACCGTGCGATCCACTCATCCAGGGATTCCCCACGCGGCGATAGCTGCCTGTCGACGACGATTTCGTCAACGTTAGTTTCTGCTGCCACGTACTCGACCAGGGCCGGGTCTTTGAGAACACCCACTATCCTTGCATCAGGCTTTTCACGTCTGATCGCTTGTTCACAACGGGAATCACCCGCAATCAATACCGAAGTTCTTTGAGTCATTTCCCAGGCCAAACCTCCGAATCAACCGGTATACCGTTCCCTGCCGTGTTCCAAGGCACCAGAGCCAGATAAATGCTGCCTGTTTCCAAGTAGTGAGCGATCTCTGCGCATGTCCCTGGCGGTGCTGCGATTACAACGCCTTTGAACTCACCTGATTTGTCATGGATGACCCTGACTACCCTGGCTCTGCCCATAACGGTGACAGCACCGTGAAGATCACCGGGTTGGTAAACACTTGCGCCCCTGGCAGACCAGATGAGATCTACCCTGTCTCCTGGATTGATTAAGCCGCCTACTGCGCGGGAGGCGTCGGCAGGTACGAATATTGCACGTTCTTCGACGGGAATTTCAATGGATATGCCAGGCTGACTTCGTGAAGACATGACATGGCCTGCCAAGACGATTTGGCCTGCAAACAGTGGGCAAATTGTGTAGTTTCCTATCAAATCTTCTGGTTTGCGGATACTCTCTGGATGTATGCCCTTCAGAGGTAGGTCGACAACCTTTATGTCTGATACAGAGATCTTCTGGTATGGCTCCAAGTGGCGGCTGGCCACAACCACCTTTTCCGTCTTTACGTAGACCGAAAGCAGTTTGTAAGATAAGGCGAACACTGAGAGTCCCAAGACAAGGGCAATCAGCAATGGTTTGTGCCTTCTTGCCAGTGATTTCAGCAGACAACTACCTCCTTATGCGTGGCCGTACCAGGTCATTGGGTCGACTGCGAAGGGCGCCGGTGGCGACAGTTTTTGGGCATCGCCGGAATGCCGTATGTGTGCTGCAAGGTCCCCCCTTTCTCCGGCAGAGATAGTACTGATGACCCGGCACGGCCACTTACAAGTATTGCCAGGCTCTTCCAGAATATAACATATTTCCCATCCTGTCAACACTTTCCAGAAATATTTCCATGAACAGACATCCGTGTAAAAATATGATATATTCTTGGTGCCGGTGGCGAAATGGAGGTTCTGTATCAATGGAAAATCCGTTGCCGCTACCTGTTTGGTTCAAAGCAGTATTGTGTTTTTGCTTTAGTCTGGTCCTTGCAGCTGCAATGCCCGCTTCAAAGGCGAGGTGTGAAGGTGATCCATGGTACAGTGACTTAAGGGGCCACTGGGCCGAGGAGATCATATATGTCTTGTGGCAGGAAGGTGTCACCGACGGATTCCTGTACACATGGGGCGGCAAGACCACCCCGTATTTTTTCCCCGACTCAGATTGCACAAGGGCTCAACTCACTGTACTGCTTGCAAAGGTATTCGGGCTTACGCCCATTTCTCCTGCGTCGCCCTCATATCCCGACGTGCCCAAATCATACACTATTTACCCGGGCAAACCTGCATGGAGATGGATAGAAGCAGCGCTTGCTGCAGGTTTATCTTCGGTCCCGGCAGGCCACTATTTCTACCCTGACAACGGAATATCCAGGCAGGACGCGGTAGATCTGCTCATCCGTTGCCTGGACTTGTACGAATATGCCTTATCCATGCCTGATAGTGAAGTACGCAGCTTGCTTCAAGCTTTTGGCGACGGGATGAACACAAGGCATGACAGGCGGCATTCAATGGCCTGCGCCATAAAGTTCGGAATAATCCAAGGATACGACGACAGGACGATACGTCCTGAAACCGTGCTCTTGCGTTGCCAGGCTGCGGCTATTGTGTACCGGTCGTGTCTTATACGGGCAACTGCAAGCCTAGATGTGTTCTCGCCGGACGGTGACGACGTAGACGACACTGTAAAATTCAGCCTGATCTATCTCAAGAACCGCGGCATATCTAACTGGAACATGGCGGTTGAAGATGCTTCAGGCGGCATAGTACGCACTTTCAATCCTGGCGGCAACCCTGGCTCGCCCCCAGCCACGATTACATGGGACGGGACCAATGCCCAGGGCAAAACCGTTCCTGCAGGAAAGTATTACTACCAGGCATGGGTGAGAGACAGGAACAACAGGCAGTTCTTTTCAGTGAAAAAGCCTTTGGATGTGGAGATACATTCCCTCAGCGGTTCGGTTAGCCCGGCGTCCTGCCGGGATGACCAGACGCTGACGGTAAAAGCTTACACCACTCCTTCTGCCAAGAGTGTAACGGCGTCTTTTGCTGACGGCAACACAAGGCATCTCAGCCCGTCGTCTGACCGGCGAACTTGGACTCTGCAACTTGTAATGGGCCCTTTCTTGCCTGCAGGACCCCAGCAAGTGTCGTTGACGGCGGAATTCGCCAAGGTGAGCAGGCAGATTACACTTAGCTTCACCAGGGTAGAGAACCTGTGGATATCGCCTTCTCTTTCTCCCAACCCGGCCGGACCTGGCCAGATTCTTGAGGCCTTGTGCGTAGCATCATCAAATGTGGGGGCGGTCACAGCAAGCTTGTTTGGGAGCGTGATCAATCTCTCGAAATCAGGCGGACTTTGGCAGGGGATTTCAGCGGTGCCCTTGGAATGCTCCCAAGGCGATTACCCGGTAGTTTTCACAGGGTATTCCGGCAACCGTCAAGTCTCAGCCACTATCTATCTCACAGTAGACACCAGCAAGCTTGCCAAGCTGGTTTTCACCCTTACACGTTAACCTGAGCAAGGGAGAATCGTTCCGGACCTTCAGGCCTGGCACGCTCTCCCTTGCCTGATGAAGCGTACCTAACTGGCTAAGGGACATTTACGCTGCTTAAGGCCGCGATGATTTCTTGATAAGGCACCTGGTAAGTATGGTCACCGATGGGCCTTTGTTCCAGCGCCTTCTGCAGTATTTTCCTGGCCTTTTGCCGGTCGCCCTTGGCACACAGTAGCTTGCCCCACCAGTAAAGCACATCCGGATTCTCAGGCGACAAGAGCTTTGCCTGGCGCAGCTCCTCTTCTGCCATGTCTATATCGCCGAGTTCAACATACGCCTGACCCAGTCTAAAGTGGCATTCAAATGCTCTTGGAGCCAAGGAGAGCGCCTTCTGATATGCAGACGCCGCTGCCGTGTAGTCCTTCTTGGCTGCCATCACATCGCCGAGAACAGTGTAGCTCAACGGATTATCTTCTGATATCTTCCGGCAATCCTGAGCCAACTCAAGAGCTTCATCAAGCCTTCCTACCCTGATAAGTGCCCTGGCCAATACCACCCTCAGAGGCACATCCCCTGGCAGCCTTACTGCCGCCTCCTCGAGCAAGCTCACTGCTTCAAAAGTGTCCCCTTCGGCATAGGTCAGGCTTCCCAAGGCACAATATGCATAACTGGTGGCCCTGCCGCTGTTAACAGCTTGCCGGTACCTCTTGTTAGCTTTCTGGTAGTCATTGAACACCCACCTGTTTAGGAACCCCACGTGCTCGTGGATGATCCATGGCACGAAAACCCGGCCTGCGGTAAGCCAGGCTACAACAGCCCCGAATACCACGCGGCCATCAAGTCCAGTAAACCGCCACAACAAGACACCTGTTACCAGTATGAGGAGCAGCACATAGTTCCACCAGTGCCTGAATGAAAATCTCAGCGGCTCCCTCACCGGGCACTCACCCCTCCAGAACATGCCAGAAATGCGGCTGCCAGAAAAACCGGCCCAAGTCTCCCTAAACGACCTAGGCCCTAGACTTAGTATGCTCAGAAGGGTTTTCATGAAAACCTGCAGTAAACGGCCAAACCGGAAAACGCCCTGATGGAGATCACAATGTGCAGCAATCCTATTGAAGAGGGTCACTGAGTATCCGGTTTTTCAATGGATATCCTTCCAAACTTGCCTTCGCGGAAACATTGGATGAAGGATTTGCTCGCCCGGCCGAAGTCCACCTGCCCGCCAGGCCCTAAGAAACCCCGGCTCCTGCCAAACCCGGTGATAAAGGAGACTGGATCGGGTTTATCAAACACCTCCTTGGCAAGCCAGAAGGCCACTTCCTCTTCATCATACTGGTTGTCCCTGACCGCCCACGTAGCGGCAAGTTTGTACAACACTTCGCCCTTAGCTTGGGACGTATCGATTACTCCGGGAGTGTCGAGGATTTCAAGCAGCCCGCGCCTGAGCCAGTGGCTCCCCCTGGTTAGCCCTGGCCTTGCACCAAAAGCTGCCTTGGAGGTTCCCAACAACCTGTTTGCCAAAGATGACTTGCCTACATTAGGCAACCCAAACAGCATTGTCCTTAGTGGCCTTGCGATCGCTTCCGGATGAGCCCTGTCGCTGATACTTGCTTGTTGCGCTTCAAGATAAGCGATGAGGTCGTCAACCCCCCGGCCAGTGTTGCTTTCAACTGCGAAGGCAGGCGATCCTTGAGTCCCAAACTTCTTCACCCAATGATAAGTGACCTCAGGATCTGCAAGATCTGCCTTGGTCAACACATAAACCCTGTTCATTCTTGAAAGATAAGGCTCAGCAAGCTGAAGCGAGGTTTCAGGTATCCGCGAATCCAGAAGGAAGAGAAACAGGTCTACCATATCCAAAGTCCTGGGGCTTGGCAGTCCTGGATGCCACTTCTTCCCTCTGGAATCTACTTTATTGCGCCTACGGCTTTTGGCGGCCATATGATCACAATCGCCTTTCCTTTTAGGAGATCCACATCAACAGGCCCGAAAAACCTCGAGTCTTCACTGTCGGTCCTGTGATCGCCCATTACAAACACCGTGTTCTCAGGCACGACCAAACTGGCCATATTGTACAGCCCCGGATATAGCACATATGGTTCTTCCTGCAAGATACCGTTCACATAAAGCCTGCCCAGCCTTAGTTCTACAGTATCTCCCTCTACAGCTACTATTCGCTTGATGTAGTCTCTTGAAGGGTCAAGAGGGTAACGCAGTACGACCACATCGCCCCGTTTGGGTTTGCCAAGCTTGTAGGCAATCTTGGAAACCAGGAGCCGTTCCCCGTCCATGAGAGTAGGCTCCATTGAGGGGCCATGAACTACGAAGGTCTCGATTATCAGGCCCCTTACCACCAAAGCAATCACAAACGCGACGACGATAACTTCAACGATGTCTTTGATTGTTTCCATCATCTTCTCTTTTCCGGAATCCTCGCTGACTTTCCTGACAATCCTCTTAGATAGAAGAGTTTGGCCCTTCTTACCCTGCCCCTGCGGAGCACCTGGACTTTTTCTATTCTCGGTGAGTGCAACGGAAAGGTTCTTTCGACGCCTATCCCATAGGAAATCCGTCTCACTGTGAAAGTCTCACGAAGGCCCCCGTTTTGACGCCTTATTACTACACCGTCAAAAGGCTGGACTCTCTCACGTCCACCTTCCACTACCTTGAAAAACACTCTCACTGTATCGCCCGGCCCGAAATCAGGCAGATCTTTTCTCATTTGGGCCTGTTCAATTTGTCTGATAATGTCCACAGTTATCACCTCTAGCCTCGTTGGCCTTTTCTTCGTTTATTACTTGCTCTAAGAGACACCGGTCCTCAAAGGTGAGGCATGCAGTTTCCAGCAACTCCGGCCGTCTCTTCAAAGTTCGTCTGATAGCTTCCTTACGCCGCCACCTGCTAATGTCTTCATGCCGGCCGGTAAGCAGTATCTCCGGAACTTTCAGGCCCCTGTATTCTGCAGGCCTGGTGTACTGGGGACCCTCAAGAAGCCCGTCTGAAAACGAATCCTGCAACGCAGAATCCTTATCTCCCAGCACTCCCGGAACAAACCGGATTGACGCATCAAGCACCACCATAGCCGCTAATTCGCCGCCGGTCAAGACATAATCCCCGATAGAGACTTCCATGTGGGCAAGGCAGCGTATCCGCTCATCGAAACCTTCATAGTGCCCTGCTATCAGCACCAGGTCAGCTTTCTCAGCCAGTTCTTTGGCCAGGTCAGCATTGAAACTCTGTCCCTGAGGGGTGAGGAGCGCCACAAACGGATTCCTCCCCAAATCCTGCCTAACCCAATCAACTGCTTCAAATACCGGCTCGGGTTTCAGTACCATCCCCGGCCCTCCGCCGTAAGGATAGTCGTCTACAGTCTTATGGGCACCTCTTGCAAAATCCCTGAGATCAACCGTCCGGATACGTACAAGGTCTTGCTCTTGAGCCCGCTTAATAATACTTGCGTTAACCACAGGCGGGAACATACCTGGAAACAGGGTGAGTATGTACACATCCAATTCTCAGCCCTCCCCAGTTTCACACATGCCTTCATCTTCCCCTGCCTGCAAACCACTACACCGCCTTACAGCTTCAAACACCACTACTCTAGAATTTCAACTGTAGCTCTTTTTCCTTCCTTGGCCGCAGCTGCTTGAACCAAAGCTCTCACTGCATGGATAACGCGGCCCTTCTTTCCGATCACTTTCCCCATGTCTTCAGGAGCAACCCTTAGTTCGAAAACCACTGCTCTTTCGCCTTCCACTTCGTTCACTTCAACTTGATCAGGGTTATCCACGATGGATTTGGCGATAAACGTCACAAGTTCTCTCAACATACGCACCCTCCTCGAAACTAGTTATTCCCCTGACTCTTATCCCGGGAACTCCGGGCCTCCTGCCATTTCTCAATCACACCGGCCCGCCTGAATATGGTCTTAACCGTAGGTGTAGGGATCGCCCCTTTGTCCAGCCATGATATGGCTCTTTCCTCATGGACCTTGAATGTTACCGGGTCAGTGGTCGGATCGTAATACCCGATTTCTTCTATGGAACGTCCGTCACGCTGAGTTTTTGAGTCGGCCACTACTATCCTGTAAGCCGGCCTTTTCTTTGCTCCCATTCTCTTGAGTCTGATTTTTACCGCCAAGCTATCCTATCTCCTTTCCTTTTACTGGAATGGCATACCTCTAGAATAACCGAAGCCTGCCAAGTCTTTTGTCAGAGCTGCCCATCTGGAACAGCATCTTCCTTGCCTGAAAGAACTGCTTGAGAAGACGGTTAACCTCCTGAACCGTAGTGCCGCTCCCCCTGGCAATCCTGCGCCTTCTGGACCCGCTGATTATATCAGGGTTTTGCCTTTCTTCCGGGGTCATAGAGTTTATGATCGCCTCAACCCGCGCAAGTTCTTTCGGGTCGAAATCAACGTCTACCTGTGCCCTGGCAAACCCCGGGATCATCCGGATAAGGTCACCGAAGGAACCCATCTTCTTGACCTCTTTCATCTGATCCATGAAATCCTCAAGGGTGAACTGCTTCCGCCTGAGTTTTTCTTCCATCTGGGCGACTTTCTGTTGATCGAAAGCTGCCTCAGCTTTTTCAATCAGGGTGAGCACGTCACCCATCCCCAGAATCCTGGATGCCATCCGGTCCGGGTGAAATACCTGAAAATCTTCAAGTTTCTCGCCTAAAGACGCAAACTTAATAGGTTTGCCTGTAACCTTTGCAATGGAGAGAGCTGCTCCTCCCCTTGCATCAGAATCCAGCTTGGTAAGGACCACGCCTGTAATGTCTACGACCCGGTCAAACTCTTCAGCAACCTGGCAAGCTTCCTGCCCGGTCATGGCATCCACCACCAATAAGCGCTCCCGCGGTAAGGTTGCTTCTTTGATTCTCCGGGCCTCGTCCATCATTTCATCGTCTATCTGCAGCCTGCCTGCAGTGTCCAGGATCACCACATTGTGAGCAGACTCAACAGCCTTCTCCACGCCCTTTTTCGCAATCACTTCAGGAGAAACTCTATCGCTCAAGGTGAAAAAGGACACTCCTGCCATGCCTGCGACAACCTCCAGCTGCTTTTGGGCAGCAGGCCTGTACACGTCACATGACACCAGCAACACCCTGCGGCCGCTCTTTTTCAGTTGCAGCGCAAGTTTACCGGCAGTAGTGGTCTTACCAGAGCCTTGCAATCCATACAAAGCAATAACCGCAGGCGGAGGTCCTGAAATATCAAGGGGATGAGTTCTCCCGCCCAGGAGGCTTATGAGCTCCTGGTGGACAATCTTGATAACCTGCTGTGCCGGTGTGAGGCTTTCCAGCACTTCTGCGTCAAGGCACCTTTCCCGCACATTGGCAATGAATTCCCTGACCACCTTGAAATTTACATCTGCTTCCAGGAGGGCGAGCCGGACCTCTCTCAACCCTTGGTTGATGTCTTTTTCAGATAGTTTTCCTCTGCCCCTGAGTTTCTTGAACGTGTCCGCAAGCCGCGAAGCTAAACTTTCAAACGCCATCTACCGTCTCACCCCCTGCCCGCGCATCTTTGAGCACTTTAAGAATACGTTCTCTCATGTCCTGCCAATTGGTGTGGTCCATATTCTCTGCAAGCTCTAACGCATGCTCAATCCGGGCCAACTGCTTCATGAAACCAAGTTTATGTTCGTAAGAATACAGCGCCCGCACGCAGCGTCTTACTGCATCATCACACCCCTGTCTGGAAATACCCAGTCTCTGGGCAATCTCAGAAAGGGATAAGTCCTCGTCAAACTTGAGGTAAGCTACTTGCTTCTGCCTAGGCGGAAGCAGGCCTTCATATATGTCCCTGAGCATTATGATCTCATGAATACGTTCAGGTGACTCATGATAAGACTTCTTCATGCTGTCACTGTCCATTCCGGCTGTCTTGGTCAACACCTTTACACACGGATCGATTCTATATCACTATGCTTCCAAGGTCAACATTCAACTTGGTCGATACCGAACAGACTGTGCGCAAAACCACGGGCATCAAAGTCCCTCAAGTCAGAAGCTTGCTCTCCCACACCCACAAGTTTGACCGGAATCCCCAACTCACTGGCAATAGCGACAGCTATGCCCCCTTTAGACGAACCATCGAGTTTGGTGATGCACAACCCTGTTATGTCAACGGCCCGGGCAAACACCCTGGCCTGAATCAGCCCGTTTTGGCCTGTAGTGCCATCTATTACAAGAATGACCTCATGGGGAGCGCCGGGTATCTCACGGGATATGACCCTGATTACTTTCTTGAGTTCTTCCATCAGGTTCTTCTTAGTGTGCAGCCGCCCTGCAGTGTCAACCAGCAGCAAGTCAGCCTTGCGGGCAATAGCCGCCCTTGCAGCATCAAAAGCTACAGCTCCTGGATCAGAACCATGGCTGTGCCTGACCAAATCGGCTCCTGTGCGCTTGGCCCAAACCTCCAGCTGGTCACCTGCGGCAGCCCTGAACGTATCTGCAGCTGCAAGTACAACCTTCTTGTTTTGACTTGTATACCTGTGTGCCAGTTTGGCAATGGTGGTTGTCTTGCCAGAACCGTTTACGCCAACCATCGTGTATACGGTGGGCCCCTGGCCGGCGACTTTCAAAGGAGCATCTATAGAAGCGAAGATACCAGCTACTTCTTCAGCCATTGTACGGTATAGGTCCTCTACAGTTTCAAAGGACTTACCACGGCTCTCTTCCCTGAGGCTGTCGATCAAAGCTGTAGTTGCCTCAACACCTACGTCGGCCTGTATCAAGACAGCTTCTAACTCATCAAGAAACTCGTCAGTGAGTGCCCCCGGCTGGAAAATGCTTTGGATTTTGCTCCTGATGTTGTTCGATGTCCTGGCCAAACCTTGCTTGAGTTTTTGAAACAAGCCCATGCGAATCTCCCCTTTCCCCGGCCTCAGCGGTTCTCAAGACGCATGCTAAATACTTTGGAAACACCGGGCTCTTCCATGGTAATCCCATATATTATATCTGCGACTTCCATGGTAGACTCCTGGTGGGTTATTACAATAAACTGTGTTTGTTCTGAATACCTTTTCAGGAACTGGGCAAACCGGACCACGTTTGCTTCGTCCAAGGATGAATCCACTTCATCCAGGACTATTACCGGCGAAGGTTTTGCTGAAAGGATGGAAAAGATCAGAGCTATCCCGCAAAGAGACCTTTCTCCTCCTGATAGGAGGTTGAATTGCTTATGTCTCCTTCCAGGGGGCTCTGCATGCACTTCAACCCCCATCGTATCCTCCACAAGCTTGAGTTTGCCCCGGCCTCCTCCGAAAAGCTCACTGAAGATCAGCTGGAAGTTCTCATCCACCTTTTCGAAGGTCTCTATGAAACGTTTCTCGATTTCCCGTCTAATCAACTCCCTGGCGCGGTTGAGCTCAACTATGGCATCTTCCACGTCCTTCATTTCACTGCAGATGCCCTCTATCCGTTCTGACAGCTCCTTGAAATCCTGTTCCGCTTTCAGGTTGACTGTACCCAGGGACTTGATGGACATATCAATGATCTCAACCTGGTTCAGGGCTTCCTGCCGTTCTATCCGGGGATGCTCATATGAGCCTGGATCCTGAATTCCGTACCTGGATGCGATCAGTTTCCTCGTATCTGAGAGCGCCGCCTCCAGGGATTCAAGTTCAAGCCGGCTGTCGGCAATCCTGGACTTGAGGGACGTTTGCTCCAGCCTCAAAGACTCGATTCTTGCCACAGACTGCTCCAGGAATTGCCTCAGCGATTCTGCCTGGCTTGAAAGTTCGGAAATCTGGGTGCTCAATTCCCCCATCCGTCCCTCAAGAGCTGGTATTGACTCTCCCAGGGACGTCTCATCGGAACTAAGCTCTTCCCTCAGTACTTCCAATCTGGCCAATTCCTTGCATTCTTCATCAAGGTTTTTCCCGGTGGAGACAGCTTCCCCCCTCAGGTTTTCCAATTGTCTCACGAGCGAGCTCAGGCTTTGCTCCAACTCTTGTTTCTCGCGGCTCAGCCCGGCGATACGATCTGAATACTGCTCATCAATGCTCAGCCTGTCCCTAATCTGGGTTTCAAACTGCTTAAGTTCTTTTTCCTGCTCCGCCAAGATGTCAGAGATATGTTGTTCAGTGGCTGAAATCTCGTTCATTTGACTAAGCAGCTCTTGTTCAGCAGCTTTCATGAGTTCTACCTGCTCTTGGTTACTTACTATCTCTCCCCTGGCCTGCTCCAGGCTCTGCTCCAGTTGCAGCGCCTTTTCCTGCGACCTGGTCACTGATGTACCAGCCAAGAGGGCATCCTCCCTGGCTTGCTCCAGGTCTTGAGTGAGGGCCGCAAGTTTTTGTTCCAGGGAAAGGATTTCCGAGCGGACTGCGCTTAACTCACCGTTCACTTTGCCGATCTCAGAAGCTAAGGAAGATAGTTCCTGCTTTCTCAGGAAGATAGACTCGTGCCTGGGAGCTTCTCCTCCGGTTATTGCGCCTCCAGCTTGTATGTTCTCGCCGCCCAAGGTAACCACCCTGGTAACCCACCCTGATTCTTTCATGAAAGCCAGGGCATGGTCCATGGTGTCTGCAAGTACCACCCTGCCAAACAAGTACTCGGCACATGGGATTAAGTCATCGTTGTACTGCACCACTGAGATAAGGGGCCTCACCCCTGGTACCCTGGACAAAGCATGCACAGCTCTTGGGTGGAGTTTGCCTGGTCTTAACAGGTTGAGAGGCAACAAGGTGCAGCGGCCGCTCTTGTGTTTCTTCAGGAAATCTATGGCTGCCTTCGCTGCCTCTTCGTCAGTCACCACTATATTCTCTGCCGCCCCTCCTACTGCCGCAGAAAGGGCCGGAACATATTTTGCGTCACACCAAAAAAGTTCTGCCACAGAACCTATGATTCCATCCAGCACCGACTGCTCCCGGGCAGTAAGTATCGCCCGGGGGCCCTTTCCATAGCCCTCGAAAGATTTCTCCATTTCTTCAAGCAGCCGCTTTCTCGTAGCTATCCTGGTGCGCTGCGCCTCCAGCCTCTTCTGCTCTGAAACTACTTCTCTCACTCGAGTCCTAATCTTACTAACCTGTTCTTCAAGGATCCGGCAAGTTGCCCGGCTCAATCTGTGTCTCTCTGCGTTTTGGGCCAGACCTTGCCTGGTCTCCTCAAGTTCCCGTTCAAACCGTGATACTTGCTCGTTAAGAGACGCAAGGCGCACGTTAATCTCAACGGTTTCCCGGCGCTTATCCTCAAACTGCTCCCTGAGCTTGTCCTTGGCCTGTTGCAGCCGGCTAAGCCGGGCAGTAGACGATGCCATGCTTTCCCTGATCCCGATTACCTTTTCGCTCAAAGACCTCCATTGAGTTTCAAATCCTTGCCTCTCATTCTCAAGCCGGTCAAGTTCGGCGCACGTCACCGTAAGTCTGCCAGAAACACTCTCACGCTGCTCCAACAGTTCAGCCTCACGGCCGGACAAGGAAGCTATCTCCCGCTGGAGCACATTTTGACGCACCTTCCTGGTTTCGATCTCCCTGGACACCAGGGCAAGTTTACCTCTGGTTGAGTCCCTGCTCTTCTCTAACTCAAGGAGTTGGGAGGCAACTTGTTCCCTTTCGGCAATTCCCGACTTTAGCTTGTCCTCTACGGCTTCCAGTTTGCTCTTAGCAGGACCTAGCCCTCCCTCCAAGGCATGGGCAGCTGCAATGCTTTCCTCCAGTTCTCTTGTGTACCTGTTAATGCGCCGCACAACATTCTGGACGCGCCTGGATTCCTCTTGCTCCTGATAGAGCCACATAGCCAGCTCAACATCATTCTTCTCGCTTACGAGGCGGTGATACTCCCTGGCTGTCTCCCAGTCGGCCTGGAGAGCTTTCTTGCGTTCCTCGAGTTCAACCAAGAGATCCGACAGGCGGACCAAATCCTCCCTTGCCCCTCTCAGCCTATTTTCAACTTCCCTCTCGCGCAGCCTGAAGCGTGACACCCCTGAAGCTTCTTCTATCCAAACTCTCCTGTCCTCAGGCCTGCCCCCTGCAAGTTCCTGAATGGTGCCCTGTCCTATTACCACATAACCTGTATGGGAAAGGCCGGTCCCCAGCAAGCTTTCATATATGTCCTTCCAACGGCACACCTTGTCGTTGATCCTGTACTCCCCAGTCCCGTCGCGGGCAAAACGCCTCATGATCTCCTGTTCGCCCTCGTCAAACACACCCTCTAACAGGAGCCTCACTTCAGCCATGCCCATAGCTTTGCGCCGCCTTGTCCCGGAAAAGACGATCTCTTCCAGCTTATTGCAGCGCAACAGCCTGGCATTATGTTCTCCCAGGACCCACCTAAGCGCATCAGCAAGGTTTGATTTGCCGCAGCCGTTGGGACCGACAATGGCTGTTATACCCTCTCCGAATACCAATTCAGTCCGATCGCAGAATGACTTAAACCCCTGCACTGTCATTGTTTTTAGCAAAACCGGCAGCCTCCTGACACTATTCATGTATCTATATTTATACAACTTATGTAAAGGATTATCAGGTTACGGCTATAACGCTATAACATGTCCATGTTATCTAATCTGCCGGGAGTGAAACCCTTTTGTCTAGAATCGACCAGATGGCCCAGCTTGTACTGGCTGATCCAACTATAACAGCTAAGGAACTTGCACAAAAGATGGGTTATGCCGAACAGAAGTCAGTCTACTACTGGCTTGAGAAAGCTGGCTACCGGGGGATGAAGGACTTCAAGAAGTCTGTATTGTCCGGATGTTTTCAGTTTGCAAAGGTACCAGGGGAAATACCGGCGGTGAAAGATTCAATTAAGCTTCCTATACCGCTTTATACCGGTGACAGGATGAGGAGTCTTGACTGTTCGGAATTCCTGCATTCCCGCCTTGGGCCCGAATCCTTCGCTATACAGGTTTCAGGTGAAAAGTCCGGGCATCCGGGGAGCCCCGGTGACATCCTCATAATAGACCCTGAAGCGCCCTGCGACCAGGGGAGTATTGTGCTGGTAAGCATCAACGGCAGGCCCCACCAAGCCAGGGTGTATTACATGCCCGGCAAATCTCCGATCTACGTGGACACAGATAACCCAAGCTTACTCCTGTCCCCTGACTTCGTCATGGGTAAAGTTGTTTTTGTTGTGAAGCACGCCATCTGAGTATCCGTTACAGACCAGCCAGTTTCTTGCGGCATCCTCCTCAGCTTCTTTCTTGGAAGACCCCTTTCCCTCAGACACCTGGCTGCCGTCAATTACACAAGCAACTGTGTATTCAGGCATATGATCCGGACCTGTCACGTCCAGCATCTCATACTCAAGCTTGGATCCGGGGGTCCTTTGTACAATTTCTTGCAGCAAAGTCTTTGGATCCACAGGCACGGCTTCCAGTTCCTTGTCCAGCAGCAATTCTTCCGCCAGCGAACGTACAAATTCCCACCCGTGCTGGATAAAATACGCCCCGAAAAAAGCTTCAAGAGCTCCGGCCAGGATCCTAGGGCGCGTGCGGCCGCCTGTGAGTTCCTCCCCACGTCCGAGTCTTAGATGTCGCCCCAACTCCACATCTTTTGCAAGGCTCGCCAGGGAAGCTCCTGAAACCAGGCTGGCTCTCATTCTTGTAAGATCCCCTTCAGGAACGTGAGGATAGTGCTGGTAGAGGTGAAGCCCTACCGCCAAGGAGAGCACCGCGTCCCCTAGAAACTCCAGTCTTTCGTTGGAGGAACTAGCATCGCCATGCTCATTTGAATAGGAAATGTGGGTAAAAGCCTGTGTCCTAAGTCCAGGCTCAAGCGAGCTTACCGCATCGTTGAATATTGTCTTTAGCCGATGTATTTTCTCAGTACCAGGCAAGCATTCTGCCCTCCGAAACCAAAAGAATTTTTCAGTGCCAGGTTGATTTCTCCAGGCCTTGCCCTGTTGGGCACGTAATTCAAATCGCATTCAGGATCAGGTGTTTCGTAGTTTATCGTAGGTGGCACTACCTTGCTCTTTATGGCCAACACAGTGGCTATAGTCTCCACGGCACCGGCGGCCCCGAGCAAGTGGCCTGTCATGGACTTAGTAGATGAAATCATCACTTCATAGGCCCTGTCACCCAGTGCGCCCTTTATGGCCTTCGTCTCATTGACATCGTTATACGGTGTGGAAGAACCGTGGGCGTTTACGTAATCTATCTCGCCTGGACTTACCCGGGCATCCATCATTGCAGCTTCCATGGCACGCCTGGCTCCTTCCCCTTCAGGGGCAGGAGCAGTGATGTGGTATGCATCAGAAGCCATTCCATAGCCGACTATCTCAGCATATATGTTTGCGTTCCGGCCCAGGGCATGGGTAAGCTCCTCCAGGATCAGCACTCCTGCGCCTTCACCGATCACAAAGCCGTCCCGGTGCTTATCAAAAGGGCGGCAAGCTCTTGAGACCAGGTGATTGCTGGTTGACAAAGCTCTCATACTGCAAAACCCGGCAATGGTCAGAGGCTGTATCGCAGCCTCAGAACCGCCGGCAACCATTACGTCTGCGTAGTTGCCTTGGATAAGCCTAAAAGCTTTTCCAATGGCATTGGCACCGGAAGCACAAGCTGTGACTATCGTGCTTATAGGCCCCTTAAGCCCAAGGGCAATGGACGTCTGCCCCGCAGCCATATTCGGGATTATCATCGGTATGAAAAACGGTGAAACCCTGTCTGGGCCCATAGACCGGAAGCGGTCGTACTGAGCGGTAACGGTTTCAAGGCCTGCCAACCCCGTCCCCATTATCACCCCGGCCCTTTCAGGGTGGAAGCGCCCGGCGATTCCCGAATCCTCTACTGCCATCCGGGAACACGCCACAGCCATTTGGGTGAACCTGTCCATCTTCCTTGCGTCCCTGCGTTCCAGGTACAACTCAGGGTCGAAGTCTGCCTCTCCTGCAATCCTAGACGGGAGGCCGGTTGCATCAAACCTGGTAATCTCCCTTATGCCCGGTTTCCCTCCTGCAAGACTGTCCCAAAACTCAGGCAGCCCTATGCCAATAGGGCTTATGACACCCATTCCTGTTACAACCACTCGTCTTCGCGAAACCATCACCGGCCTCCCGCCTTACAGCTCAAAAGGATAGCAGGGCCTCATCCGGAAGGCCCTGCGCCTGACCCTCATTCTCTAGTGTGTTCCACCAAGTAGTCTACTGCATCTTGCACAGTAGACATATTCTCAGCATCCTCGTCGGATATTGTTATCCCAAACTCACTTTCAAAAGCCATTATCAGATCAACTATCTCCAGAGAATCGGCACCCAGGTCATCGATGAACGAAGCCTCCAGGGTCACCAGAGACTCTTCAACACCCAGTTGATCCACTATAATCTTCTTCACCTTTTCAAAAATCTTATCTGCCATGCCAATTCACCTCCTTGCCAGAAGCCCTATAAAATCAACCCGGAAGACAAACCCCCGTCAACAGGCAGGACCTGTCCTGTAATATACCCAGCCTGTGGCGATGACAAGAACGCCACTGCATAAGCTACGTCGGCCGGAGTACCGGGCCTACCCAAAGGTATCTGCCGCTTGAACGCCTCTTTCACATCCAAAGGCAAGTTTTCTGTCATATCTGTAGATATGTATCCGGGCGCCACTACATTCGCTGTAATCCCATATCTTGCCATCTCCTTGGCGAGGCTTTTGGTGAAGCCAATTATCCCGGCCTTCGCTGCAGCATAGTTTGCTTGTCCCGGGTTGCCCCTCAAAGCCACTACCGAAGAGATGTTGACTATCCGTCCTCTTCTTCTCCGGGCCATACTTCTAACGGCCCACTTTGTGACGTTGTACACCCCCTTCAAGTTAGTGTCCAGGACTTGATCCCAGTCATCCTCGCTCATCCTGATTAGCAGGGCATCCCGGGTTATACCTGCGTTGCCAACCAGGACCTCAATAGGCCCTAGTAGTTCTTCGCTACACTGGACAAGGTGCTTGGCAGCATCATACATAGACACGTCACACTGAAGCGCCACAGCCCTGCCTCCTGCTTGCTCTACAAGTCTTACAGTCTCAAGGGCCCCTGCTTCATCTGCCAGGTAGTTCACGGCAATATCAAACCCGCTCCTGGCCAGTTCTACTGCACAAGCTCTCCCGATACCCCTGGACGCTCCCGTTACCAAAGCGACAGGACGATCGAGCATCATTCTAACCAAGCCTCCTTGTGAGAATCAAGCACGTCATCAAGATCTTCAGGGGCACCAAACCTCACAAAGCGAATCCCAGGATTGATTCTCCGCCCAAATCCGCAAAGAGTCTTGCCCGGGCCTGCCTCAACAAACAAGGAGGCACCGTCACTTATCATATTTTCAACGGCAACTTGCCACAGCACCGGAGACGTAACCTGCCTTACAAGAGCTTGCTTTATCTCCCGGACTGTAGACACTGTCTTGCCTGTAACATTGGTATAAACCGGCACAGAAGGAGGTCTTATGGCCATAGTATCCAGGTCTCTTTGGAGCTTAAGGGCAGCAGGCTCCATAAGTACGCAATGAAACGGTGCGCTTACAGGAATGGGAATAGCCCTGCCTCCCCTTTCCTGAACTGTCTTGCATACGTGTGCTACAGCTTTGGTTTCACCGGAAATCACAATCTGTCCAGGGCAGTTGTAATTGGCTCCTGTAACTACTCCATGCTTAGAAGACGCAAAACATAAAGCTTCTAGTTCGGCGCAAGGCATGCCCATAATTGCTGCCATACTACCTTTGCCTGGGGGGCATGCTTCCTGCATGTACAACCCACGTCTCCGGGTTAGCATTACTGCGTCCTCAAAAGCTAAGCTGCCTGCGACAACCAGGGCGCTGTATTCACCCAGACTGAAACCTGCCACCATATCCGGCCTTAACCCATGGGACTCAAGAACCCTTGCACAAGCAATGCTTACAACGAGTATTGCAGGTTGGGCGTTATGGGTAAGCGTGAGCTGTTCAGCAGGTCCATGGATAATAAGCTCCGACAGTCCAAATCCCAAAGCCTGGTCGGCAGTATCAAAGACTTCCCTTGCAACAGGGTAGTTGTCATAAAGCTGTTTACCCATACCCGGGTACTGGCTGCCCTGTCCTGGGAATATCCAAGCGACGCTGGCCAATTCCTACACCCGCCCACTGAGTCATATAAGCCTGGCAGGAATGGCTAACAAAGCAAGAGTGCCAGGCCCTGTGTGAGTACCGATTATAGCCCCGATTTCAGTTTCAAAAAACCTAGTGACCGAAAACCCGGCTTGAGCCCTTTCTTTAAGCAAGGCAGCTTCCCTGGGGGCATCGGCATGTGAGATGCAAAGATAGACTTCTTCTTCTCCTGCCAGCCGCTCTTTGGCAATCTCAACCATCCTGGGGATTACCTTGTCCTTTCCCCTGACCCTCTCTATAGCTGTTACATAGCCTTCTTTGTCCAGGGACAGTACGGGCTTCATGTTGAGCAGGGTGCCCAGAAAATGTGCTGCTTTCCCGATCCTGCCGTTTCGCGCAAGGTAGTCGAGGGTATCAACGCAGAAAACAGTCACTGCGCTGTCACGCATACGGTTTACAAATGCAGCGATTTCATCAAGGGATTTGCCTTCATCAGACATCTCCTGAGCCAGAATGGCCATCACCCCGTACATCCCCGACGCGCATTTTGAGTCAATCACCTCAATTTGCCTGTCAGGAAGCGCCTGCCTGGCGATGATTGCCGATTGATAAGTGCCGCTAAGGGCAGATGAAAGGGTGATTGCCAGCACAGCTGAACCATCTGCGCTCAGCCGGTCAAAAACTAGTTCAAAATCCCAAGGCGATGGTTGTGATGTCCGTGCAATATGTGCAGAAGACACCAGTTTTTCATAGAACGCTTTCCCGCGCAGCTCGTAACCGTCTTTGAAAGACTCGTCGCCAAAATGCACGTTCAAAGGAACAACAGTGATTCCCAAACTTTCAAGAAACTTAGGTTCAAAGTCCTGGGCACTGTCGGTAACAATCTTAACCTGAGCCATATCATATATGCCCCTTTCACAATCTGATCCACCGAGACAAATCATTCATCTTCCTTGTAAATCTCCGAGATGGTTTCGGAAATGACAGTAGCTACATCATTGGATATGAACTTGAGCGCCTGGGCTATTCCGTTGGCAATGGCCGTAGCGCCGGATGAACCGTGACATTTCACCACACAGCCTTCCAAGCCAAGCAGCGGGGCGCCCCCGTAAGCAGAATAGTCTAGGACCTCGCGAACCTTACTAAACACAGGTTTCATGAGGAGTGCCCCCAACCTGGATCTGAGGCTGCCGTACACCTGCTCCTTTATCGTCTCCATTTGAAACAACACGGTTCCTTCACAAGTCTTCAGGAACACGTTGCCGGTAAATCCGTCGATCACGATCACATCAGCCTTCCCAAAGAATACGTCGCGCGCCTCAACATTCCCGACGAAATTGAAGGGGGCATCTTCCATCAGATTGTACGCCTTCCTTGCAACCATGCTCCCTTTTTGTTTCTCTGTTCCGATATTCAGCAGGCCTACTGTAGGTTCTTCCCATCCCAATACGCGTTCTGCGTATATCTTGCCCATGAGTCCAAACTCAACCAGCGTCTCAGGGCGTACGTCAGACGAAGCGCCAAGATCCACAAACAGCACACCTCGCTTGTTCCGCGCAGGCAACACAATCCCCAGGCAAGGGCGGTCAATTCCCTTGGCACGCTTGATAATCAGGGCACCGCCTGCTACAAGCGCCCCGGTAGATCCTGCCGAGACAAAAGCCCCCGCCTGTCCCTCTTTCACTGCGCCAAGACCCCGCACAATGGTTGAATCTTTCTTACGCCTTATTGCGCTCACAGGCGGTTCATCGGGAGTAATCACCTGGCTACACTCAATGGTTTGGAGGTGGGGATAATCACCCTGGCTTCTAAGTTTGGCAACTGCCTCGGCATCTCCCAGGGCCAAGATAGGGATACCCTTTTCCAGGGCAGCTACACATCCTTCTATCGCTGCATCAGGGGCATAATCGCCCCCCATGAGATCTACAGCCACGGTTGTTCTTGCCTCTACTCCGGTGTTCAATCCTGGCTCCCCCTCTCATCTAACGCAAAAACCAGAAACTTGCCCCTGAATACAAGTTCACCCCTGGCACGGGTTTCCACCAGAACTACGGACTTCTGTCCTTTTTCCCTGATAACCTGCGCTTTGGCGATAAGTTTCTCGCCCACCCGGGCCTGGCGTTTGAACTTGAGGTTGGCAATCCCGGTAACCACGTTATCGGCATCGATCACGCAGATCGCAAGCGAGTCTGCCTGGGCAAAAATATACTGGCTTCTTGTAATCCCTGTACGTTCAAAGGCCATGTCGGGGGTTATTTCCATGATGGAAATTGCAGATTTTCCAAGTTCAAGGTCTATGAGTTCTCCCACAACCTCGCGTTCGCCCATTGCCCGGAGTCTCTGGTAAGCTCTCTCTGCGACCTGTTTTGTCCTGGTTCTTTGTCCTGGAATACCAAGGGCAAGCCTGTCAAGGCGTATGGTCTGCACGCTTACGTCAAAATGACGTGCCAGCCGCCGGTCAGGCAAGAACGGGTTGGCAGTAAGAATCTCTTTAAGCTGTTCTCTTCGCTGCTTAGGATCGTACCCCATCAGCATTCACCCTGATCCTTAGCATCTACTACTAATATCTTTGTCTTAATCTTAAGTATACAAACCCTGGGAAGCATCTGCAATCCAAAAAACAAAAACTCCGATAACCATCGGAGTTTTGAGTACGCTTTGAAAACAAACCGTTACTGCTGTACCTTGATGACTTCCTGACCCCTGTAATGCCCGCAATCAGGACACACCCTATGCGGCAGGCGCAATGAGTGGCACCTCGGGCACTCTACCAGGTTAGGAGCTGAAAGCCTTCTCTTCCATGCAGAAGCTCTCCTCATATCCCGCTTAGACCTGGATGTCCTTCTCTTTGGAACTGCCATTTTCCTTGCCCCTTTCCTCTAAAGCTTCCAGTAGTTTTCTTCCAAACAGTGTAGCTTGGCCTTGCAGTCTTGAACACTGGCACTGTTCTTCATTCAGGTTAGTGCCACAAACCCCACATAACCCCTTACATAATGCATCGCACAAAGGTTTCATGGGAATGTTGAGGAGAAGTCCGTGCTCCACCATATCATCTAAGACGCAATAGCCGCCATCCATGGCAAAGGTTTCGATATCATCTTCGTCCTCGTATTCATGCATATCAGGGTCTTGGACAAACCTGCCTTCGCAGTCAAACTCAATAGGCATATCAAAATCCGCCAGACACCTGGAACAAGTGAGTCCTACTGTTCCCCTGACATTGGCTTGAACATATATCCCTTCACCGGTAGAAGTGGCGACACCCTTTACCGTAAACGGAGCCTGGGTTGCAATAAGGTCGCTCCCGTCTCCATATAGATCTATATGGCCTGTTTCGGAAAACGCAATGCTGGTACCGGGCTCATCGATTATATCTGAAACATCTATCTTCAAACTCTGACCCTCCATTGGCATAAAGGGATTATATCCACATAGAGAACATGGTGTCAAGAATTGCTACCTGAGGCAAGCACTTTTATCGCCTCTTCAACAGTGTCCACACCGTATACTTCCATATCCCCTGCAAAGCGTAAAGCTTCATCAAGGTTTTTCCTGGGAACCAGGAATATCTCTATGCCTTCTTCCCTGCATGCGATTGTTTTTTGCGCCACTCCTCCTACAGGAAACACCCTGCCCTCAGAGTCGAGAATACCGGTACCTGCAATCTTTCGCCCCATGACTATATCCTGATCCATTCTGGTAATGATTTCAAGGGCAAAAACTAGCCCGGCAGATGGGCCGGCAACCTGTCCCGGCCTTATGGTTGCTTTCACAGGAAACGGTCCTTGCACAGGTACGGACATCCCCTGGAAGGTCAAGGCCACATAGGTAGCAGTCACCTGGCTCTGTTCCATCAAGTCCCTGTTTGCCTCCAAGTACTCTTCTACACTTCTCCCGCCGAGCACCTGACGTCGGGGCCACAAGGCCAGGTTGCGGTCTACGGCTGCCCTGATGGACTGTATAATGCTGGCCTCTCTTGCCATAACTGAGACCATGTAAAACGATGAATCTCCAGAGGGGTAGCCTTCAATCTCAACAATCTCGCTAAGTTCAATCACAGGGCCTGGTGAAACCACAAGATACCCTGAAGGCACATGGTTCAATGTGCAAAGCATGACCACGAAAACTAAGGCAAGCCCAATCCGTTTCCATTTGAGTCTCTTTTGTCCGGCCAAGACCGAATACCCCTCTCTGATCTCCAATATAGATTGATGGTGAGTAAAGGAGGCTTCCCTATATGGGTTACCTGGCGATCATCCTTGCTATCGTTTTCATTGTATGCTTCAAACAATGGAGGCAGCGAAAAGATGCACTCCTGTCTGTCCTTCTTGCCCTTCTCGTGGTAATTCTTGCCGTTACAATGATACTCTTTCCTGAACCTTCTTTCAAAGCGGCAGAAAGAGGTTTGACTGTATGGTGGGACATAGTGTTGCCGGCGCTCCTACCCTTTTTTATTGCTGCAGAGCTTCTAATGGGGATGGGAGTAGTCCATTTCATCGGGGTCTTGATGGAACCACTTATGAGGCCCTTGTTCAATGTCCCAGGCACAGGCGCATTTGTGTTAGCGATGGGGATAGCTTCAGGATATCCCCTTGGAGCCGCACTGTCTGCCAGGCTCAAAGACGACAAACTGGCAACCAAGACTGAAGCTGAAAGACTAATGTGCTTCTGCAATACTTCTGATCCCCTTTTTATGACAGGTGCCGTTGCAGTGGGGATGTTCAAACGGGCTGACCTGGCGGGAGTAATTATAGCAGCCCATTACCTGTCTGGGCTCACAGTAGGGATCGGAATGAGATTCTGGCAGAGGGGAAAAGACGAGAGCCGGGTTGAAACACCCAGACAGGATCGGCCTGATCCGCCCCTGAGGCGTGCGTTCAGGGCTATGCGGAAAGCCCAGCAAGAAGCTAACAGGAGCCTTGGCGAACTCCTGGGTGAGGCAGTCAAACGCTCCATTGACACTTTGCTCCTGGTGCTTGGCTTCATGGTGCTTTTTTCGGTGATATTCGAAATACTCACACTGGCAGGGGCCACAAACTATATTTCACACCTGATCTCAAGAGTGGTACCTGAGTCGCTGTTGCCAAAAAGCTTGCATCAATCAGTAGTAAGCGGGCTTTTCGAGATAACCATAGCTAGCTCATTGGCCGGCCAGGCAGATGCCCCGCTAATCACAAGGGTAGCAGTATGCAGCGGGATCATAGCGTGGAGCGGTTTATCTGTTCACGCACAGGTAGCTGCAGTAATACAACCATCAGGCCTGTCAATCTGGCCGTATTCGGCTAGCAGGTTGTGTCAAGCAATGCTGGCTGCAACTTACACTGTCCTCTTGATGAAAATCGACGAAGGCAGGTGGACACTGCCCGCTTTCGAACCTGTATTTGCCGAAGCAAGCTGGCTTCACAGCCTTGGCGCTGCAACCAAGGCCTGCCTTTCCTGGGTCCTGTTGATGTTCCTGGTATCCCTGGCTCTTGCCGCAGGTGGCCACCTAAAGCGGCTCTGGGACAACCGTTAGGGTTAATCCCTGCCCTGGTTCCACAGAAACCTGCGGGGGCGGGCCGGCTCATCGTCATCCATGCTGTCGTCCATTTCATCTGCAAAAAACTGTTCATCTTCGGTTCCGGGATTATCCGTCTCCTGCTCCAGGTCATCCTTTTCCTGCGGTTCACGGACGCCCAGCTCATTCCTATCGCTTCTTACCCTCTCGAGCAGTTCAACAAGTAGATCTTCAACGGTTTTCATCATCTCATCTGCGTACTCACGTGCGCCATAGTTTATTTCCTCTGCTACGGACTTAGCTTGAGCTATAAGTTGTTCCGCCTGGAGCCTGGCTTCTTTGGCAATCAAATGTTCAGAAGCCCGCGCTGCTATCTGGCTCTGAGCATCCCTTATTATCTCCTGGGCTTCTTTCCGGGCTTCCTGGAGTATTTGTTCCCGTTCTTTCAACACCCAGTTGGCGCGCTCAAATTCCTGAGGAATTGCAGCTTGAAGTGCATCGATCAGGTCAAATACCTCATCTTCGTCTACGACAATCTTCCCAACCAAAGGCAAACGTGAACATTCTTGCAGGTATGTATCAAGCCGTTCAAGTAGATTCAGCACATCCATTGTTAGAGCCCCCCAATTTGTGACATAATTCAAGCCTAATCTTTTCTCTTGAACTTACTCAGGAGTTTCCGTTCAACACTTGGAGGAACCAGGTCCCTGACACAGCCGCCATACGCCGCCACTTCTTTCACCAAGCTTGAACTAAGGTAAAGATACTCAGACGACGTCATCATGAACATTGTCTCGATTTCGGGAGCGAGTTTCTTGTTCATCAGAGCCATCTTGAACTCATAGTCGAAGTCAGAAACCGCTCTTAGTCCTTTGACCAGCACCCTTATTCCTTTTTCCCTGGCAAAGTTTACCAGAAGGCCCTGGGAAGAGGTCACTTCGACATTAGGCAAGTGCTTGCATTCTTCCCTGATCATTGCTACGCGTTCGTCGACAGTAAACAACGGTTCTTTGGCTGGATTTTCGAATACAGCTACATAGAGTTTGTCGAAACAACGGGAACTGCGTTTAATGATATCCATATGACCGTTTGTTATGGGGTCAAAACTGCCGGGATAAGCTGCAACTAACAAGAAACCAACCCCCTGTCTTTGGGCTATATAATATGTCAAATATGTCCTTCAGTGTATAATTCGTCAATATTTTGGCCACAGTACCTAAGGAGAGTCAGGGTGCAGTCGTGAGATTGCCCCTTACAGGCTCTTCCTCCGGTTTCTCCTCTCCCAATGCCGCTTCCGGAAAGAAGCGGCATTTTTTTGTGCTAGCTGGCTATGCCGGCTCCTTGAGCAGCAAATAGGCTCCAACTATGAACAACACCACTCCCACTGCTTTGGTTATATCGATATCCGCCTTCTGCCCTGTGACTCCCAAGTAGTCAACAACCAGGGCCGTGAGGATTTGTACCGTTAGTATCGCAGTGGTGGCCGGAGCAGCACCTACTTTTGCGATACTGGTAAGCACTCCCCATACGATGATAACACTTAAGGGACCTCCAAGAAACCCAAACCATGGGGCAGAACCGATGTTTCTCATGTTTCCGTTGGTAATTCCTGAAACAAGTACGATTCCGAGGAGCGCCGTAGCTATTACGTGGACTACAAATGTAGCCTCTATTTCCCCTATCTTCTCGCCAAGAATTGAGTTCAACACTCCTTGAACTGCCATGGAACCTCCTGCAAGGCCTGCTATAACCAAGGGCCAGATTTTCAAGCCTCCACCTCCAACCTGAAATCATACATAAGCGCGCTTATCCTTTGGGTAGTATAGCACCAGAACAGTCAATAAAATCTAGGCAGACAGGTGATGACAATGCGTTGGTCAAACTGGGACAGAACTGACCTGGCAGTAGAACGTGCAGCCATGGTAAGGGAGCGCACAGGCGAGATCCCCGGATTGGAAAGTTCGCAGGAACAGATTAACGGGATCCACATCACAAGGGTGCAGGTATCCACTCCGCATGCAGCAAGCCAGGTAGGCAAGCCGCCGGGCCGTTACTTCACACTGGAATGCCCAGAGCTGAAATACAGGAACAGGACACTCCTCAAGAACGTAGCTCAGATAATAGCTAAGGAACTGGCAGTGTTAGCAGAACTGCCAAGGAAAAACGATGTGCTGGTAGTGGGATTAGGAAACTGGCAGGCAACGCCCGACGCCCTTGGGCCTAGGGTGGTCTCTCAACTCATGGTTACCCGGCACATAAGGGGCTACATCTCTCAGGACCTGGGCCAACGCTTGTATCCTGTGGCGGGAATATCCCCTGGTGTGTTAGGGATAACAGGGATGGAAACTGCAGACATAGTGAGGGGCATTGTTGAACAGATCAAGCCTGAACTGGTAATCACAGTGGACGCCCTAGCTGCAAGATCCCCTTCACGCCTATTCTCCACTATCCAGATTGCAGATACAGGGATACAACCCGGTTCAGGGGTGGGCAACAAACGCCCCGGCCTAAACCGTGAGAGCTTGGGCGTACCTGTAGTTGCTCTCGGGGTGCCCACAGTAGTCTCAGGCGCTTCAATAGCTGTAGATGTGCTCCAAGACTATTTCTCCAGGTTCAATCCACATGCCAGACCGTCAATAGATTCAGTGTACGACTTCTTGTCCCAGGACTTGCTGGATTTGCTTGTTACCCACAAAGATGTCGATATGCAAATTATGGAAATGTCAAAATTGCTGGCAAGCGCCATTAACAAGGCGACTCAACCGGCCATCACTGAAGATGAGATGCTTGATTACTTGCAGTAGCAGGAAAGCTGAAGGGGCAGCCTGACCGGCTGGCTGCCCCTGATATTCAATTGTCGTTACTGAAGCCTCTGTTGCTGTTGCTGGACACCTGACGGGAATCTTCCCTGTGCCAGGTTATGCTGTGCAAACTCTATCATCCGTCTTACCATGTGGCCGCCAACTGCCCCACAAGTCCTGGATGGGATATCTCCCCAGTAATCACCAGGAGGCTGTATTCCCAGTTCGTTGGCTACTTCATTTCTAAAGGCATCCAACGCGGGCCGGGCTTGCGGTACCACTGCAATGTTCCTACGCTGTCCTTGACCCATTCGATTCACCTCCTTTTCACGACTTATTATGTTCACCAAGAATTCTTGTATGCTGGTATGTTATGGCGCTGCAGGTTAAGTAAACTCTGAGCGACAAGCAAAATGCCGATTCTAACTGGGGATATACAGATATGACATGAGGTAACATAAGTTTTCAAAAATGAAAAATTATATTTTGCAAGACAGCGCAAACTGATTGGTTGCCTAGTGTAGCACTACCTGGAGCGTGCATGCATGAGGAGGTTGCCAAACCTTGCGTTGACCTTAGATAACAAGGGCGATAGCTGGAGAGGCGGCCGGTCCCCTTGTTCAAATGCTTCAACAAGAGGTTTGGCTTCATGCCTTGCTGCATACAGGATATCTTCAGTGACACCCAGGTCCTGGATGTTTATCTCACTCACTCCGTGTTGCTTCAGGCCGAAAAACTGGCCAGGCCCTCTCTCGAGCAAGTCCAGCTCTGCAACTGAGAAGCCGTCGTGCAGCTTTTCAAGAGCTTTGAGCCTGGCGGCTGATTCGCCTGATTCACCTGAGGAAATCATAAAGCAGTATGATTGTTTTTCGCCCCGCCCCACCCGGCCTCTTAGCTGGTGAAGCGTTGCCAATCCAAAGGATTCAGCGCCTTCAATCACCATACAGGTGGCATTTTTCACATCAACGCCCACTTCAATGACTGTGGTTGCCACAAGTACCTGCGTCTTGCCCTCTACGAAATCTTGCATTTGCTCAGCAAGCTTGTCCCTGGGCATATCCCCGTGGGCCAGTCCTATCCTGGCCCCGCGCAGGTACCCTGTCTTGAGCTCCTCAAACACCTCCTGGGCAGACCTGCGTCCCGACTTACCTTCGCGTATCAGGGGACACACTACGTAAGCTTGGTTACCCATGGCCAGCTCCTGTCTCACCCTTTCATAGGCTAAGTGCCTTAACCGTTCTTCAATTACCTGGGTACGTACTAGCTTCCTGCCATGGGGCAGCTCATCTATCACAGACAAATCCAAGTCTCCGAAAAGGGTGATCGCCAGTGACCTCGGTATTGGGGTAGCGCTCATCACAAGCATGTGGGGGGCGTCGCTGTCGTACGAAAGGCGTAGACGCTGCCTTACGCCAAACCTGTGTTGTTCATCTGTTACCACCATGCCAAGCCGCGCCCAATCTACGTCAGGTTCGAGCATGGCATGGGTGCCCACAAGTATGTCGATTGAACCTTCAGCTAGCTGTCTAAGCGTCATCCGCTTGTCATTTGCGCTCTGGCTGCCCGACAAGAAGCCTACACGGGCCATGTCCCGGGCAAACTCTCCTACGGTCTGCAGATGCTGCCTTGCCAGCACTTCCGTCGGCGCAAGCAGCGCCCCCTGATAGCCGTTGGCAACTGCTGCCAAGAGCGACCATACAGCCACTACAGTCTTTCCGCTTCCAACGTCCCCTTGGAGCAGGCGGTTCATGGTTCTCCCAGAACACAAATCATCCCTGATTTCATGTATAGTCCGCTCTTGAGCGTTTGTCAGCCTGAAAGGCAGGGCATCAAGGAAAGCTTGAGGCAGGTCGAATCTTGTGTAAGGCGCTGCAGGTTTCACCGTTTCGATCTGGCTTTTCATGAGGAGAAGTGCAAACTGCAGCAAAAGCACTTCCCTGAACGCCAAGGTTCTCCTTGCCTTTTCCCACATTTCGGCGCTGGATGGGCAGTGAATGCCAATATATGCCTGCTTCTGGCTTAGCAATCCTTGCCTGCGCGTGATCGCAGCCGGGATGCACTCGTCTATCAGATGGGCATAGCTACTCAAAGCCTCGCGGACTATCCTGGCAATGGTAGAGGAATTCAGCCCTGCAGTAGTGTGGTAAACCGGGACAATCAAGTCTCTAGGGGACAGTTGGGCGGTTTCTTCCCACCGTGGGTGTGCCATTTCCCAGCTGTGGCGCCTCCACTCAACCTTACCTGAAGCTACAAGCTGCTGCCCCCGGTAGAACTGCTTGGAAAGGTAAGGCATATTGTACCATACCAGATAGCAAATCCCAGTCCCGTCTGAGACGCCTACGCGCAAGGCACGCCCCCTGATACTGGGGATAACAGCAACGGAGATTACTTTGCCCGCTATTGTCACCTTTTCTCCCGGTTCAAGGTTCCTTAGCCTCTGAACCCGGGAAAAGTCGTCGATCCTGAAGGGAAAGAAGTCAAGCAGGTCCTGTACGGTGTTGACTCCCAAGCTGGCAAACATCTTTGCCCTTCTAGGGCCAACGCCTTTCAAGTATCTTACATCATCTTGAAGGGACAGACGCCGTGACATTATTCCACTGATACTAAGTAGTAATATAAGGGTTGCCCGCCACGGTAAACCTCAACCTCACACTTACCGCCAACCCGGTTCTCGAGCATCTCCTGCAAACCCTCTGCCGTGGAACTGTCGATGTCTTCGCCGTAATACACAGTCACCACAGAATGGTTCTTGCCTACCATTTTCCTGACTATTTCCCCGAGTACCTCTTCAGAATCCTGCCCTACTGCTTCTACCTTGCCGTCTACCAGGCCTATGATATCTCCCTCTTGCATCACATGCTTTCCGAACTTGCCGTTCCTGGCAGCAAAAGTCACCTCGCCGGTCTTGACGCTGCGCACCGCTTTGCCTGCCTTCTTAAGGTTTTCCCGCATACTCTCATTGGGATTCAATGCAAGAAGGGCCGAAATACCCTGGGGTACCGTCTTTGACGGCACGATGTACATGTTTCTGCCCGTGAGCTTCTTAGCTTGTTTTGCGGCCAGAAAGATGTTACCGTTATTTGGCAAGAATATCACTTTCTTGGCGCCTACTGACTTAACTGCTTCCACAAGGTCGCTGGTTGACGGGTTCATGGTAATGCCGCCGTCCATCACCAGATCGCAACCCAGACTCCTCATTATTTCCTGGAGCCCATCACCTGTAGCTACAGATACGATTCCTACTTCCTTGACCGGCTTTTGCCCGCTGGGTTTGGGGACTTCCTCTTGAGAACCGGCAGGTTCCAAATCCTTTCTGCCTAGCTGCGCCTGTTTGGACTGTTCTATCATATTGTCTATGGTAACCTGGGAAATCTGGCCGTACTTGAAACACAGGCCCAGTACCTCATGGGGAACTTCTGTGTGGATGTGAACTCTGACCACTTCTTCAGAGCCCACTACAAGAAGAGAGTCTCCCAGCGGCTCCAAGTCTGCCCTTATCTCATCAATTGGAAGCCTGCTTCCCAGTATCAGCAGCTGGGTATCGTACGGGTTATCAATCGCTGCAATCTCTTCTTCATGCACATGGGCAAGCTGGTGTTCCGCATACAAGGAAGACTCATCCGGGTGGATGGCTGCATCAGGTCCGTAGCCGCGGAGAAACCCCTCTATGATGTAAACAAGCCCTTTTCCACCTGCATCAACCACCCCAGCCTCCTTCAACGCTGGAAGCATCTCAGGAGTCTTGTCAAGCACTTCCTGCCCTTTGGCAAGACATTCACGAAGCACTTCAGGAATTGTGGCACCTGGGACCGCCGACGCAAGCTGGGCAGCATCGCGCATACCACGTAACACTGTTAGGATTGTGCCTTCCACCGGTTTCATCACTGCCTTATACGCAGTAGACACCGCCTCTTCAAAAGCATTGGCCAGGTCCTTGGGGTCAGCAGCTTGTTTGCCTGCAAAGCTCTTGGCAATACCCCTGAATATCTGCGACAGGATTACGCCTGAGTTCCCCCTTGCCCCCATGAGCGCACCCATACTGGCTGTTTCGGCAGCTGCACCTAGCGGAAGCCCTTGTTTCCCCTTGAGGCTGTCAGCAGCTGAAGAAAGGGTAAGATACATATTTGTGCCTGTATCTCCGTCAGGAACCGGAAATACATTGAGCGAATCGACCTCTTTCTTGCGTTCGGAAAGGTACCTTTGGGACATAATAACCAGTTCTCGAAACCTGTCGCCATCTAACACCGAAGTACGAACCATTGTCAACTCCCCGAGTTCTCCTGAAGCCTTATACTTTCTACGCTCACCGTCACCTTGCTGACCTTAAGCCCGGTAATCTTCTCAACGGTGTAACGGACCTTGTCTATGATCATCCTGGCCACTTCAGAGATTTTGACCCCGTATCCAAGTATAACAAACAGTTCAATGTAGAGTTGGTCACCGTCTATTGACACTGAAACGCCCTTGGCCAAATTCTCCATGCCCAAGAGTTCCGACAAGCCATCGGTCATCTTGCGGCCTGCCATGCCGACCACGCCATAACACTCTATTGCGGCGGCACCTGCAATAGTAGCAATGGCCTCTTCTGACAGCACCAGTTTTCCCATTTCAGTTTTGATTTCTTTTCCAGTCAACTGAAACACTCCAGTTTACTAGCGCTCCATATATATTGCCACAACAATCCGTTTCAGGGAAGCTTTACAGCAGCTTTTCAAGACTGCCGGGAACCATTTTATAGTTAGCCCTTCAACAAGCAAATACCTCTTTCATGTTCTCACCTTGTTTTCCCTGGCCGGTACTTCCCCTTGGTAAGCATTCTATGGTAGGATAGATGCGTTACAAGTTGGAAGGAGGTTCGTGAGGTGCCCAAGTGCGAAATATGCGGCAAGACGAGGACAGTAGGGAACCGCGTCAGCCATTCAAACATAAAGACCAAGAGAAAGTGGTCTCCTAACGTTCAAAGAGTAAGGGCAGTTGTAGGCAATACTACCAAAAGGATATACGTGTGTGCCCGGTGCTTGCGGAGTGGAAGAGTTAAGCGCCCTGCATTCTAAAAACTGTGTCCTTATGACTGAATAGTACACCTCTCAAAGGTCATGTCCTGAGAGGTGTTTTGATTTTGTTACCGGCCGTTACGGCCGGTAGCCAAATATGCTCATAACCATCCTTACCAGACCTGAAAGTAATCTGGGCACTCTTATGATCCGTACGGTCATATGGAACATCCCCCCGCCATTCACCTGTTCCCAAGAAACATAACCACGCCGCCGGCCAGCATTGCAGAGCCTAACAAGGCCCACAGCATCCAAGAAGGCAATGCCATGATAAGGATGACCAGCCCGCATGCGCCCAAAACTGCCGAAATCAGATGCCGGTTATGCTTGCGGGAACGTAATCTCACCGCTAACCCCTCTTGCACTCTGTTAATTGCCTTTTCACTAAGACAGTATATTCAGCAATTCACAAGTGTGCGTCTGCGGAGGCTCTGAATGGCGGAAGCCATGTCATCGCTTGAGAAGATGTAATTGCCTGAAACAAGGATACTGGCTCCCCTATCAGCCACGGCCTTGGCATTCTTGCCTGATATGCCGCCGTCTACGGAAACCTCGACAGGAAATCCTGAGTCACGCACAAGTTTGCTGACTTCTTCGATTTTCTGCAGCATGCCGGGGATAAATGATTGCCCTCCCCATCCGGGATTTACAGTCATTACCAACACCAAGTCCACATTTTCAATGACATATTTGAGAAACCCAGGGGAAGTGGACGGGTTTAGAGCTACACCGCTCTTACATCCCTTCTCCCTAATCAGGCGAAGCATCCTGTCAAGGTGAGGGGTCGCTTCCGCGTGAATTGTCAAGTACTCTGCATAAGGTGCAAAGGCTTCTATTGCCCAACCAGGGTTTGAAACCATAAGGTGAACATCTAACGGGATTCCCAACCCCTTGAGCTCCTTGGCCAAGCCGGGCCCAAAGGTGAGGTTAGGCACAAAATGCCCGTCCATTATGTCAAGATGGAGCAAATCGGCTCCTGCATCTATCACCTGGCGCGCCTGGTTTCCGAGATTGAGCAGGTCAGCAGATAGTATTGACGGTGCCACTTTGACAGGTCCTGTGACAGGATTACTCATATTTTCTTCTCGCCCTTTCTATCAGTTCTTCCAGAAACATAAGATAATTGTCATAACGCTCCTGGGGAACCTGCCCCTTGCGCAGGGCATCCAAGACCATGCACCTGCTTTCTGTTTTGTGAAGGCATCTGGGGAAATGGCAGGACAATGCATGCTCTCTGAACTCAGGGTACAGGAGGCTCAGTTCGTGAGGCTCAACATCTGCAAGATCAAGCCGTGAAAACCCTGGTGTATCAGCTACATAGCCATTTCCGGGAGTCTGGATCAAATTCACCCACTTGGTGGTATGACGGCCGCGCGACCCCTGTGAAAGCTCGCCTGTAAGCAGTTTCACTCCCATGAGCGCGGATATGAGTTTGGATTTTCCAACTCCGCTTTGCCCTGCAAACACAGTGACTTTGTCCCGGAACAGGTCACTCAACTTGTCCAGTCCGTAGCCTGTCACCGCCGAGGTTACCACGCATTGGTATCCGGCATCAGAATAGATCTTCTCTACCCTGGCTATCTCATCTTCATCTTCAATGTCCTGTTTGTTAATGCATACTACCCCTTGAATATCTTCATACTCAAGTTGAACCAGTATCCTGTCGATATAGGCGAGATCCAAAGGGGGTTGGGTGATTGCGGTCACTACTATAGCTTGATCAACGTTGGCGATAGGCGGGCGCACTAACAAGTTTTTTCTCTCAGCGATGCCCTCGATCACACAAGTATCTGCTGACCGGGATATATGGACAATGTCTCCTGTATGGACTTGGGAATACCCCAACCTGAGCCGGCCCCGGAAAGCACATGAGACTACTTCTTCCCCTAAATCGACCCTGCATTCAGACGAATGTACGCTTAGCACTCTGCCAATCAAACCCGCGTATCACCGCTTTCCTATGGCTTGATTCTCTGTTGATATGCCAACTTGCCGTCAAAATACACCTTTATGATCGCAAAGTCACCTTTGTACTGGAACGATATGGTCAAGGTATCCCCTGGCGCTTCATTCCGGTTGTGGCGCACTGCTTCCCCGTCAAGATCCGTCACAGTAAGCCTTACGTGAACAGGGCGTCCCTTGTCAGGAACCTCAATCTTGATTGTGTGGGAACGCTTGGCGCCCTGGGAACCCATTGAGACGGTAATATCAACCCTGGTCCTCACCGGGACTTCCTCGCCTTCCTCAGGGGTTTGAGCGATGATAGTTCCAGGAGGCTCATCAGACGGAACCCCGGTCACGTCGCCTAGGTCGAGCAAATTGTCATTGAGAACGGCCGAAGCTTGTGCTTCAGTAAGTCCTATCAGATTTGGGACTATGACAGTTTCGGGCTCAGTTCCCTTGGACACTACCAGGTCTACCCTGGTGCCAATTGCGACTGACGTCCCTTCCCTGGGATTTTGGGATATAACGTGGTCTTTGGGTACAGTAGCATCTTGTATTTCGTCCACGTTGCCAAGTTGCAGCTGGTGGTTTTCAAGTTCGAGCTGGGCTTCCCTGAGGGTAAGCCTGCGCACATCAGGTACGTCAACGTAAGCTTCGCCTTTGGAAAGGGTATAGTAGATTTCCCTGCCCACTTTGACTTTCTCGCCCCCAAGAGGGCTCTGGGATATCACTGTCCCTGCAGGGAAGTTCCGGTCGTACTTCTCTGCTGAAAGCCGGGGGATAAGCCCTTTTTCACGTATCAGAGCTTGTGCCTCTATGTGAGGCATCCCTACAATATCAGGGACTTCAACAATCGGCACTGCCATCCACTTGTAAAAGGAATAAATTGCATACGCAGCTATAGCTATCCCCAGCACCACAAATACAGCTAGTACCTTGACGGCTGTGGGGGTTGACCGCTTCCTCCTACCGCGCCTAGCCATTGCTCCATCACCTTTTGCAGTAAACTCCGGCTCAGTCCTGTACAACGCTGACCTGGCCTTCCTAATGGATTGTAACATCTCGCCTGCAGACTGGAAGCGCTCACCAGGGTTCTTGGCAAGAGTTTTTGATATCAGGTCTTCGATTTCAACAGTTATGTCAGGAACCGTCTCACGCACAGACGGTGCCCGGGCTTCCACGTGCTGCAATGCCACTGCCACGGGGCTGTCGCCTGTAAACGGCAGTTTGCCCGTTATCATTTCGTAGAGGACAACTCCTAGTGAATACAGGTCAGACCGGGCCGAAACCTGTCCGTTCCTGGCCTGTTCAGGAGACAAATACGAAGCGGACCCGACCACTAGATCTGTAGACGTGGTCGAAACTACTCCAAGGGCCCTTGCAATTCCAAAATCGGCTACTTTCACGTGGCCAAGTTCTGTAAGCAGGATGTTCTGGGGTTTGATGTCCCTGTGGATTATATTATTGTTATGGGCGTGGGCAAGGCCCAGGCATATCTGGGCTGCGATGTTCAAGGCTTCCTCTGGCTCAAGCCTGCCTTCCCTGTTCAGTTTGTCCCTGAGGGTTTCCCCTTCCACCAGTTCCATAACAATGAAATGCAAACCCTGGTCTTCGCCCACATCGTAAATGCTCACTATGTTAGGATGGGACAAAGATGCAGCAGCCTTTGCCTCCCGCCTGAACCTCAGCACAAAATCCTCATCTTCACTCATTTCGGGTCTCAAGATTTTCAAGGCCACATGCCTATCCAGAATCAAATCGTTGGCCTTCCAAACAACACCCATGCCTCCGCCGCCAATGCGTTCTACAATCTTATACCTGCCTAGAATCTTCCGGCCTATCATCTGCTTCGGGTCCAACCTGCTTTCACCCCCTAGCCCGATACTGCCTGGGGCCAAAGTACAACCACTGTAATGTTGTCATAGCCGCCCCGCTGGTTAGCAAGGTCCACAAGTTTGCGGGCAACCTGATCCCTATCGTATGTAACCAACATGTCGTAAATCTCGTTTTGAGACACGAGGCTGGTAAGGCCGTCTGTACACAAGACAACTATATCGTCTGGACAGAGCCTCTCCTCATAAATATCGACGTCAACGGTTTCCTGAGTGCCCAATGCCATGGTAAGTACATTTCTCCCAGGATGACGCATTGCATCTTCTTCTGTTATGGTACCGTTTCTCACCAGTTCTCCTGATACCGAGTGATCGTCTGTAACCCGCCTTATCTTTCCATTTGAAACAATGTACGCCCGGCTGTCCCCTACATGGCCCACAAAAGCTTTTGACATATCACAGGTAATCACAACACACGTAACCGTAGTTCCCATTCCCGGAACTCCCTGATGACTGGCACTTTCACGGATCTTGCCATTTCCGTACAGGATGGCCTCTCTTAGGACTTGTCCCGGATCTCCGCCCGAAAAGTGCTCTGATACATACTGCTGGATGGAACTTACCGCCACAGATGATGCAATCTCGCCTCCGTCGTGCCCGCCCAGCCCATCTGCAACCATGGCAAGCCACCCTCCGGGAAGGCCAACCACGGACCAGGAATCTTCATTCTTAGGCCGGACTAACCCCCGGGATGTCTCAGCTCTCCACTCCAAGGTCATTCCCCTCCTGCCAAACAGCCATGCCCATTGTGCTCCCACTCTTCTGTCCCAGCTGCTCTTGTCCTGGGACGTACTGTCACTGTGACCCGGTTCCACACCATCCGCCACCGGCCTTTACCAACATCCCTTTCAAAATCCTAGCAACTTAGTCCTGCCGTTTCAACGCCTTAGCTATGAAAAACCCGTCAGTGCCATGGATATGAGGTAACAGGTAGCCGCATCCGTGTTCCATCTTAAATGTGACACCGTTGTCTAATCTTATGGTTTCGCCTGCGGGAATAAACTCACTGTGGGCATCCAAGAAGCGGTGCCATACATCCTCATTCTCTTCTTGTGTAAGGGTACACGTGCTATATACTAACGTACCCCCCGGCTTCAAGAAACAGGCAGCTGTATCAAGAAGTAAACCCTGCCTTGTAGCCATTTCAGCTATGTCAGTTTGCCGGCGCATCCACTTTATGTCAGGATGCTTGCCTATAACCCCAAGCCCTGAGCAAGGGGCATCTACCAGCACCCTGTCAAAACACATAGGAAGCCCTGCTGACTCAAAAACACAGGCAGTCCCGGCCGGATTTGTGGCATCAAGCACTGCAGTGAATACATTGTCAAACCCGAGCCGCTCCCCAGACTCAACAATCAGACCGGTACGGTCCCTGGATACATCAGACGCCACCACAATACCTGTATCTGATACCAGTTCGGCTATGTGCATTGTCTTCCCGCCTGGAGCGGCACACATATCCCATACAACATCCCCCTGTCCGGGGGCTAACACCATCGTCACGATCATTGCGGCTTCATCCTGCACCGTAAACAAACCTTCCCTGTAGCCGGGAAACCCGCTTACGGATCTCCCGCCGGTTACCTTAATAGATATGTCCAGGATGCCCGGCTCAGCTGAAAACCCGTTATCCCGAAGCATCGTAAGCAAGCCGGGACGATCCGTCCTGGATTTGTTTACCCGCAAGGTTACGGGAGGAGGATGATTCTGAACCTTAAGCAGGGAAAGAGCGTCCCGCATCCCGAACGACCTGAAGTAGCGGCTTACAATCCAGTCAGGAAAAGAATACCGTATCCCTGCATATTCCTCAGGGCAGTCGTCTAAAGAAGGCAAGTCTATGTGGCCCTGGTTCCTTGCTATATTTCTGAGTACACCGTTTACAAGACCTCGATGGGACTTGGCCCTTACGCATTCAACCACTGAGTTGACAGCTGCATAGGCCGGAATCCCCATAAAGACAAGCTGGTAAGCTCCAAGCCTGAGGGCATTTAGCAGTTCAGGAGCAAGTTTTTCCAGGGGCCTGTGGCAAAAGCGCGAAAGATAGTAGTCCAGTAGGCGTTTCCATCTCTCCGCACCGGTGACAAGATCTTTTACAAGTGCCCTGTCCCTTTCATCCAGTTTGGCAAAACCGCCATGGGCGCCCGGAGGTATTCTGGATCCTATGATTTCGAGAGCAACCCTCCGGGCGCTTCCAAACAACCCTAATCGCGCCTTCCCCGCAGTAATAAGAGCCTTAAGAACTGACCTACAGCCACAGCAGTGGCAGCTACATAGGTAAGAGCTGCCGCATTTAGTACATTTCCAACGTGTACCGATTCGGTACCGGAAACGCAACCCGACGATTCTAACATATTGAGAGCGCGCCTGGATGCATCGAATTCCACTGGCAGCGTGATCACCTGGAAAAGCACTGCGCCGAGGAAGAATAAGAGTCCAAGGTCCATCAGCGTGCCAGACCTCATGAAGAAACCAATCAGGAATAGAGGAATGGCGGCGCTTGACGTAAAATGCGCCACAGGAATCAGACTGTTCCTTATGGCCAGGGGAGCGTAGCTTACTCCGTGCTGTACAGCATGGCCTACCTCGTGGGCAGCAATTCCCAGGGCGGCTACTGAAGTGCTGTCGTACACACCCGACGACAATCGCAGCACTTTAGACCTGGGATCATAATGATCCGTAAGGATTCCAGGCGTTCTCTCTATCCTTACATCTTCCAGACCTGCGTCCCGGAGCAAAGATGCTGCTACAATATAGGCCGGCTGCCCTGACTTGGCATAGACCCTGGAATAGTTGTCATAAGCAGAACGGACCTTGCCCTGGGCCCACAGGGCAAATATGAATGCCGGCAGCACGAAAATGACATAACCTACATCCATGTAATCTCCCTCCTCAGCAAGTGAGACTATCACCCAAACTTTGTTTCTCTATCTTGCCTGCCTGCCAAGAAAGCTTTGGCAGGCATAGTCTTTTTTCCTGCCGGTTGTACCTCAAGCACTCCGATTACACCTTTGCCGCACCTAACTACAGCCATTGTATCACCGGCTTTCAGTATTGTGCCCGGGACAGTATCAGCAGGAAACGGATAGCTCTCTGAAGGCAGAAGCTTTGTCCTCCATATTTTTGTACGCTCACTCCCGAATACGGTAACGGCACCTGGCACAGGAGAAAGCGCCCGCACAAGATTGTGAATATCTTCTGCAGATGCCTGCCAGTTGATTAGCTCTTCCCCCGGCTTTAAGTGGGGGGCATAGGTGCTCTCTTCCTCATTTTGAGGCGTCCTGGCTGCAGAGCCTGTATATACCAAGCACATTGCCTCAACAAGGGCTTCGGCTCCTACAACAGAAAGACGTTGCTCCAGAGTCCCGTAGGTTTCATCAGGGTCTACATCAAGCACCTTTTGCAGGCAAATATCCCCTGCATCCATACGTTCACTCATGTATATGATTGTAACCCCGCTTTTTTGTTCCCCAGCCATGATTTGCCTTTGGACAGGATTACCCCCGCGGTACTTAGGCAGTAGTGACGGGTGCACATTCAAACATGCGTACTTAGGGAGACCAAGCACTTGTGCAGGGATTTTCTGCCCGTAAGCGGCAACAGCTATAAAGTCAGGTTCCAGGGCCTTGAGCCGCTCAATTGCCCCAGGCGAGCTTATGGTTTCAGGCGTAAACACCTCCAACCCCAACTCCAGCGCCCTCTGCTTAACAGGCGTGGGCGTCAGGATCTTCTTTCTCCCGTATGGGCGGTCTGGTTGTGTTACAACCAGCCGGACATCTGCTCCTGCTTGAACAAGCTGATCCAGTGACGGCAAAGCAAACTCAGGGCTTCCCATAAAGACACAAGTCACGCCTGAGAGCGCTTGGTCCTCTCCGAAAGAGTCTTCTTGAAGCTCGATGATGGACTTCGCCCTATCTATGAACAACACCCCGTCAAGGTGATCCAGTTCGTGGCACAATGCCCTGGCCAACAGCCCTTCCCCTTCTACCCAGATTTCACGGCCGTCGCGGTCCAGGGCTTTGACGCACACCTTCACCGGGCGCTCAACCTCTCCCAGATAGCCTGGCCAGCTCAAGCAGCCTTCCCATTTAGTTTCAGTCTCCTGTGACTGGGATACGATTTCAGGGTTAATGAGGAAATAAGGGCCTTCGCCCACGTCTATGACGACCATTCGCTTTAGTATACCAACCTGCGGCGCAGCAAGCCCAACCCCAGCTGCTTCCCTCATGGTTTCGAGCATGGCATCAAGCTGTTTACGAACTGTGTTATTCACCCTGCGTACCGGCTTAGCTTTCTTCCTCAACACAGGGGCGTCAAACGTATATATTTCAAACCCTGACAACAAAGCACCACCTTTGTCAAATCCACATCCGGGTATATTTTGATTATATCATCCAATTATATCATTTAAGGGGTAAGCGCCGTTACCCGATTCCATAGGGCTCTTCAGTATCCACAGTCACCCTGACCTGGCTGTGGGAAACACGGTTCAAGACCTGTTTGGCAACCTTGGACAAATCTTCCCTGTTCCGGGCCTTAAGCATGACTATCCACCTGTAACGGCCACGTACCATGGCTTTTGGCGCAGGCCCTGGCCCAAGTACTTGGACGCTTTGGGGGCAGTTTTCCGCTTCTGTTGCAAACTCTTCAGCAAGCTGTTTCACCTTGTCCGGTTGTCTCCCGGAAAACTCAATCTTGAAGAGCGCGCCGAACGGCGGATAGCCCAAAGCCGCGCGGTTCTCAGCTTCAACAGCATAAAAGGCCTCAGGGTCTTGGACACCTCTAATGGCATGGTGTTGTGGGTTCAGTGTTTGAACCATGAACTTCTTTTGGGGATTTCCACCTGAGCTCTTGAGCAGGTGCAGTAGGTCTGTAAGGAGCTTAAACACTTGTTCAGGAGCGCTGTAGTCGGGAAAACTGAGCAGATTGTCACAAGAGATCACTCCCAGCCCGGTAAACGGCGGCACCTCAAACCCAAGCACCATCTGTGTGCATAGGAGGCATGAAGGTGCCGATGACCTGAATTGGGCCATCACGTCTTCAGGTGCCTCAGTATCTTGATCCAGGAGAAAGATGGGTACCTTGGGAAAACGCTTCTTGAACTCTGATTCCACCCGGTCTATTCCATATCCCACCTGCCTCCAGGTGAACCCGCGGCACACAGTACATTCTATAGGAGGGGGTTGACTGTATCCGCATGTATGGCAAACCATCACCTTATCCCGGGCATGATATGCAAGTGCCACAGAACATCTAGGACACATGATTGTACTGCCGCAGTCACTACACACAAGCGCAGGCGCAGTACCCCGCCTGTTCAAAAACAGCACCGCCCTCTCACCGTCATTGAAAATATCTCGCAAGGCAAGGTGAAGTTGTTTGCTGATTGCCATCCCTCTTTTGGTCCCAAGCATGCTGATGACCATATGTGTAACGCTTGCACCGGGGGAATCTGGTACATCCCCTGGCGTTGCAATACAGGCAGTTCCCAGCTTTCCTTGGCTCATGTAATAGCGGGTTCTTATCGAAGGCACGAAAGACCCCAGCAGCGCTTTGCAGTCCTGAAGGTTTGCCCGTATCCTTGCCACAGTCGCTGCATTGTACCTGGGAAACTCTTCAGCCTTGTATAGATGGGACTCTTCTTCATCGACAACGATTAGGCCCAGATTCTTCACAGGGCTCAAGACTGCGCTCCGGCTCCCTACAGCGATGGTGGATTTGCCTTGAAGCAGTCTCAACCAATTCTCACGTCTGGTTGCCCCGGTGAGGTCAGAATGGACTATCGAAACAGGGCCAAAACGTGACTCCAAAGCGTGTACCACAATGTCCAGTTTGCGGATGTCAGGCACGAGTACTATTACCCCATGCCCTGAGCTTAGAGCCTGCCCGATCTGGTCAAAGTAATAATCCCACCTGAAAGAGGCCGGACCCTGTATGAATAAGGTGTTGGCGAAAGAACCGGGGGCTTGCAGTTCCGCGGTTGTAGGCCAGATCTCCTGGCCCGGCGCGAAGAGCTGGCCTGGCTGCCCTGGTTGGCCAGGTTGCCCTGGCCAGAGAACTTGCCCCGGCTGGACGGGTCCTGCGGCTTGGCCGATCTGGTCAAGTTTTGTACCAGCTTGCAGGCGTTTCCGCCGTACCAAAGGAGGCCACAAGTACTGCCAGAAGGACGCAGTGGAAGTGAGATAGTGTTCCTTGAGCACCTGTCCCAGCTTCAAGAGCTCCACAGGCGGCAAGAATCTGAGATCGTAAACCGCTGACACGCTCTTTAAGTCAAAATCAGGCCTATCGCTGCTGTGGCCCACCACATACCCTTCTGCTTGTCTCTGCCCGAAAGGCACTTCGACCTTAGCGCCATAGGGCAGGTACCATGCCCCGGGAACCTCATAGGTGAATTGGCGGTCACCAACAGCAGGAACGTCCACTACAACTTCAACATATCTGAACCGGTCCGGGTCAACCAATGATACTCTTCACCTTGTCAAGGATGGCCATTGCGATCTCATACTTGGGTGCAGGGCCGATTTCCCGGTGGCTGCCGTCAGGCATTACTATGCTGATGACATTGGAATCTGACCCAAAGCCCCTGTCCGAAAGGCCCACCTGATTGGCGCAGACGAAATCGAGGTTCTTCTGTTTTGCTTTTTGGACTGCATTCTCAACGATGTTTTCGGTTTCTGCCGCAAACCCTACAAGTATCTTGTTTGCTTTGTCCTGGCCCAGGGTTTTTAGGATGTCGGGGGTTTCACGAAAAGTAAGTTGGATCCCGGCTCCTGACTTCTTTATCTTCTGCCCGGATATCCTCTCAGGATGGAAATCTCCCGGAGCCGCAGCCCCTATCACCACGTCCGATTCCGTGTAGAATTCCAGGCACGCATCAAGCATTTGCTGGGTGGTCTCGACCTTCCTCAAGATGACCCCGGCCGGCGCCTCAAGCGCAACAGGCCCTGACACAAGGTATACGGTAGCACCTCTCCTTGCGGCAGCGGCTGCAAGGGCGTAACCCATCTTGCCTGTGGACGGGTTAGATATGTATCGCACCGGATCAATCCATTCCCTTGTAGGTCCGGCAGTTATAAGAATCTTCAGTCCCTCTAAGTCACGTTCAGGCACCAAGATAGATACAACTTCCCGGACTATGCTTTCGGGGTCAGGCAGCCTGCCTTTGCCGGTTGCCCCTGACGCCAGGCGGCCGGATTCAGGCTCTAAGATGTGATACCCCAGTTGCCTCAAGCCTTCCAGATTCCTCTGGACAACAGGATTATGGTACATATTGTGGTTCATTGCAGGACAAATAAGTTTGGAAGCAGTACATGCCATGATCGACGTGGTGAGGAAATCGTCTGCTATGCCATTGTAAATCTTGCCGATTACATTAGCTGTCGCAGGGCACACAAGAAACAGGTCTGCTGCTTCGGCCAGGGCTACGTGCTCCACATTCCACCGCTTAGGTTCCTCGAACATATGCACGACAACAGGGTTGTTGGATATTGTTTGAAATGTTATGGGAGCTACTAATCTCGTAGCGCTTTCAGTCATTATCACACGGACCTCAGCACCGAGTTTCCTCAGTCTTGATACAACTTCAAGGGTCTTGTACGCAGCTATCCCGCCGGTTACTCCGACTACCACGGTGAATCCTGACAACAAGGCCTGCCACCCCAATCAAATCTATTCTCAAAATCCCAAGGCACCCTTAACTGGGTGCCTTGGACATCAACTTGCGGCATCAGATTTCAACCGGTACTTCACTTTACCGTCGCATATCTCGTCTATCGCTATCGCTACTGGTTTTTCTGTCGCAAGCACATCGCCTTGCTGCTCGACTACGATTTGCCTCGCCCGTTTGGCTACTGCAAGTACCAGAGTGTACTTGGAGCCGGTCTTTTGTATCACATCTCTCAGAGATGAGTTTGCCATCCCTCGCCCCCCTCTGAACCTTACTGGCGATAAGGTCACGCCTTGCCCTTTCTCCCAAAGTTATCGCAACAAGCCTATCTGTGGCTCTTTCAATATCTTCATTGATAATAACATAATCGAAACCAGCGAGATCAGCAATCTCCCGGCGTGCGCTGTCAAGCCGTATACGCTGTTCCATATCATTTTCAGTCCCGCGGGTTCTAATCCGCCGTTCGAGCTCTTCAAAGGAAGGTGGAAGGATGAAGATGAAGATGCCTTCAGGATAAGCCTGCCGTAAGGTCCGGGCGCCTTGAACGTCCTTCTCAAGCAACACGACATAGCCTTGCTCAAGTGCCTGCTCCAAATCTTCCTTGGGTGTCCCGTAAAAGTTGCCGTATACTTCTGCCCATTCTACAAGCTCATTGCTCCGCTTTCTCTCGATAAACTCTTCAACGGATACGAATATGTAATCAACTCCGCGAACTTCGCCTGGCCTCTGCGGCCTGGTTGTGATTGAAGGACAGAATTTTATGTCGGGCTGCTCAGCTAGGAGAGCCCTCCTCAAGGTGCCTTTTCCACAACCGGAAGGAGCAGTTATGACAAACAAAAAACCTGGTTTCATTTGTGCTATAGACTACCTTTCCCTGTATAACAACAGTCGAAACTACTTGTCCATGAACCGCGCCAAGAGCGCCTGTTTCTGTCTTGAACCCAGTCCCTGGACCCGCCTGGATTCGTTAATCCCTACCTCTTGCATAATCCTTTCAGCTTTGACTTTGCCAACTCTCGGTAAAGAGCTCAGCAGGTAAGACACTTTCATACGTGCCACAACCGGATCGTCCCGGTTCAGCACTTCCTCAAGCTTTACTTCGCCCTTCTTGAGTTGCTCTCTCAGGACAGCCCTGGCCTTTCTCATAGCCTGGGCCTTCTCCAACGCCTTTCTCTTTTCATCTGCAGTCAGGCTCGGAAGCATTCCATTCTCCCTCCTTATCTTGAACATTGCGCTAACTGTAAGATATCTGAAAACGGGTTCGCTCTGGGCGTTATTCGCCCTGGATAGCAGAATTCCTCCTTTTTCGTCGAATTCTTGGCAGTTGCGGTTTAGCATAAGCCCCGCTTTCCACCTGTATAAGGTTTACTAAGTCGATGTAAGCTGAGTGGGACCACGCAAGTGGGGCCACTGACAGCGGCGCCCCTGTTAACCCGTCTACCTGTTCAGGCAATATGCCAGGGCCTAAGCTGTTCTTGCGGAACCAGGCAAGCCAGGCCACGATATCTTCCTTGCCCAGCAGGTTCAGCAGATAACCTGAAATCAAGTACCATGCTGTTGTGACAAACCAGGGATTACCAGAAAGGTCATGGGAACCTTCGGGACGCCAATACCAATCTCCTGCATACCTTGCAATTCCATTTGGTTCAGGCCCTGTCTTTACCATGAGTGCTTTTTCCAACCTCTTCCATGTGGTTATGCTCCTTGGCCTAAAGTGCTTCAATAAACATTTTGTGCGTTCCACAGCGGAAGACCCAGGTACCTTATTGCATAATCCCTCAATCTTGCTGAGGAGAACCGGGACCATGAACAGACTTGCATCCTCAGTCCAATCGGGGCAAGAAGCGGGCATCACCAGCCCCCTTGAAAAACCAAGCCGGTCATCGGACAGGTCTGAGTAAAGGCCATGGAGGAGTTCAGAGCTTGCCTCACAAAATGCAGCGTAGTCCCGTTCATGGAGCAACCATGCAATCCTAGCGGAAGCCATGAGTGCAGCTGCTGAGACAGCTTGGGTAAACGAAAAGATGCCCCGCCGCTCCTCCCAGAGGTCAAAGGAAGGCTTTACCAAACAGCCGCCTTGAGTACGGTATTCCTGAATAAACCCTGCAGCCTTTTTCACAAAACGGGGATAGATTTCATTGATGAAGTCCAGATCTTGTGTGTTATCAAGGTACTCAAGGGCTGTGAGAACCGCTAGGGCTACCTGGTCTTCTTGAATAGGCAGTTCGCCAAAGGGCAGGTCCGGACTGTGCCACCCCGAACCCCGCGTCCCGTCGGGCCTGTATCTTTGCCAGAAAAACCCGCCCTGGGATAGAGTCTGGGCGGAGAAAGCCAGATAGCGCTTTGCGTATTGGGGCAATCCGGCCTTGATCATGGATGAAGCGCACATAGCTGCATCCCTGGGCCATACATAACTGTAGTGATCCCTGTAATCTCCCATAATATCCGTGTCGCAAGAAGCCAGGATCCCGCCGCCCCTGTCACAATGGGTGGCAACCAGTTTGATTGAAGTGGTGTAGAAACTGCCGGAACTATCGCACCCAAGCCTGCCGCCCCAATACTTCGCAGAACGCCTGCAAATCCCCTTGAACCCCGATTCTAACCCCTTATCCAACGCAAGATCTGCATCGCGCTTGGTGGCGCCAAAAGCCATGAAATATGTAGCTTTCAGGGTGTTGAGAGTCGCCCCTCTATGCCCCTCACATCTTACTTTGTAGATGCTTTCAATCAACCCGTGATCCATCGATTTCCCGGAAATCCCGCCGGTTTCCGGAACAAGTCTCACTCCGCCGTCGCGCATCTTGGCAACTGCCGCGTGAGTAGTGCATCGCGAGTTTTCAGCTTCAAGCGTGTCATCCAGGATTACGGCTATGGCTACCCAGCAGGGCCCTTTGTAGTGGTACAGGCGTCCGGCCCTGGCATCGAAAAATCCGCATTCGCCGGTGGGGTTCTCACCCAAATGATAATGCTGCCTGAAATACAGCCCTAGCTTACCTGTGGTCCGGCACTCGAGCCTCACTTCCCTCACCCACAGGGGATTGTAGGGGGCCACGCAATCGCACATCCTTACTGACAAAGGCAGCCGTCTATGCCTAAGCAACCAGTCAAAGCGCATGCCTTTTCCGTATTTTCCCTGGGTATACCAGGAGTCCCCGCCGACTTGGTGAAAGGTGCCGTCATACCAGACAAGGCAGGCGTTGTCAGCGCCCTCGCCCACATGATTGGCCAGCCCTACTACAGGCCAAAACATCTCTCTTGTTCTTGCTTCAGGGTCAAAGCCCAGGAACAAGCTTCCGTTTCCAAGCACACATAATCTCATGCAATGACTCCCAATCGTGACCCTCGAATAAAATGCAAGGTTATTCCTCATATTTAGTTAGAGCCGGTCATTTGAACCAGCAGCTTTTTTCCGATTTTAGCCTGACGGGAGGAATACTATTCACAATGTGGGTTGTTGCAGCAGCAATCGCCATATTATTGCTTGTGCTCGCTTTTTTCCGCTTCCGGCAGAGCACTGACGTACGTCCCAGCACCGGCATACCTTCCAAGAGACCTCAGACGGGCATGGAGATATCAACCGGTATCGGAGTGCCGCCAGAGGAAATTGACCCGGACAAAGCCGGCAAAGTCCACAGGCAAGCAGGGGTTACCCTTCCGGCGGTCCCCCCGCCCAGGCAAGATACAGACGACAGTTCCTTGGCGTCAGTCAAACTGCGCAAAATAGACTTGCCGAAAGAAGTGGAACTCGCGTGGGAAGCAGGCGGCCTCATCGAATTTCAGACCGGCGCTTGGGCAGTTGCCAAGGATCCTTCTGAGTATTCCGATCAAGACCCAGAAAGTAAGCCTGCCCGTGGGCCTGCCCGTAAAAAACCGTCCGGCGAAGTAGTGGAAGAATCCTACTCACTCCCTCAACGCTATGGAATTGACAGGCTGGTTCTCATAGCCAGGGATCCTGATTGGGTATATGCCTACTGGGAGGTAACCCACGAAAGGTACAGGCAGATGTATGAGAGACACTTGCGCGACTGGGGGCTTTCCCGTCCTGTGCTCAGGATTTATGACGTGACTCCAGGCCGGGGCCGGCAGAAGGAAATGGATGTATTCATAAGTGACCACGCAGATAACTGGTATATCAACATTTCCAAACCCCGGCATACCCTCATGGCTGAGTTGGGAAGGCTCTTCCCTGACAACACCTTTCTGAGATTGGTAGCATCTAACGTCGTAACCCTTCCGGCAGACAGGTTTTCAGACAAGATTAGTGCCGATTGGCCCCCTGTTGGCTGGCCTGATCGATATCACGGTTTCCAAGCTCAAATCGGAACCAGTTCGCCGGGGGCTTGGGGGAACGAAGCAGATGGCTAAAGGTTTTCTAAGCATCGTGCTTCATGCGCACCTGCCTTTTGTAAAGCACGTTGATGCAGATGACTGCCTGGAACAAAGGTGGCTCTTTCAGGCAATCACCGAAACGTATATTCCTATTTTGAACTGTATATCCAGACTCGCAGAAGATGATTTGCCAGGCAAGATAACTATATCCCTATCTCCTCCCCTGCTTGAAATGCTGGATGACAGTTTACTGCAAGAGCGCTACATAAGACATCTTGAGCACCTAATAGAGCTTGCCCAAAAAGAAACTGTAAGGGTCAGAGGCGACATCAACCTGGAACCTCTGGCTAGCATGTACCTGAGCAGGTTTGAGCAAACCTACCTCGATTACGTAGACAAGTTCAAATGCAACCTGATACAACCATGGGCTGCCCTGGAATCTGAAGGATACGTGGAATTATCCACTTCAGCCGCCACTCACGCATACTTGCCGCTCCTGCTGAGTGACAGCTCTATCCGGGCTCAAGTTGAGGCTGGGCTAAATACCTTCAGGCGCCATTTCGGCCACACTCCAAAAGGCTTCTGGCTACCTGAATGCGCATACGTACCAGATGTGGAGCCGGTGCTGAAACAGGAAGGCGTTGACTACTTCATCATGGAAACCCACGGAGTGCTTTTCTCCACCCCAAGGCCAAGGTTTGGGTATCACGCGCCTGTGGTCACACCCAATGGTTTGCTGGCTTTCGCCAGGGATCCTGATTGCTCCAAGCAGGTATGGAGTGCAGACGAAGGTTATCCCGGAGACCCCTGGTACAGGGAGTTTTATAGGGACGTGGGATATGACCTTCCTTTGGACTACCTTGGCAAGGCTTTACCCGGCAACACCAGGGTGCCTCTAGGGATTAAGTATTACAGGGTAACCGACAGAAAGAGCAACTACAAGGATTTCTACCGGCCTGAAATAGCTAAGCACAGGGCATGGGAACATGCGGGCAGTTTCATGTTCTGGCGCAACAAGGAAGCGGAGTTTTGGAATGACATATACGGCCGTAGGCCGGTCATGGTTGCGCCTTACGACGCTGAGCTCTTCGGGCACTGGTGGTACGAAGGCCCTCTATGGTTAGAGAACCTCATGCGGCGGATGGCACTGGAAAAGCAATCCGTCAAGCTTATATCCCTGTCCGAATACCGTGAGTATTATCCTGTCAATCAGCCGGCTGAACCGGCGGTTTCAAGCTGGGGCTACAAAGGTTACCATGAAGTATGGCTTGCAGATTCGAATCACTGGATTTACCGGCACTTGCACCACTGCGAAACGCTAATGGCCCGGCTTTCAGAGGACTTCAAACATGCCACGGGGCTTGCAGAAAGGGCTTTGAACCAGGCAGCACGGGAGTTATTGCTGGCTCAGGCTTCAGACTGGCCATTCATAATGAAATCAGGAACTGTACATCAATATGCAGTCAACCGTTTTGTAACTCACGTAGGCAGATTTCTAAGACTCGCCAGGCAGATCGAAACAGGTGCCGTAGACCCTGTATTTCTAAAGCACCTGGAGCATACCGACAACATATTCCCTGACATTGATTTCAGGGTTTTCGCCACCGGTATCCGGGATGAAGGAAAGGTATCCTGACAGAGAAACAGCAGCAACCAGCCCCTTGCTGTTGGAGTATTAGAATGCTGGATATGAGCTGGATATGAATACGCTGGAAAGGACTGATCATGTGGGAACGCCTGAGCAGCCTGAATCAAACAAGACCGGTGCAATCAAGGAATTCGGAACGGTCAGCTTGCCGTACGGACAGGCAAAGATCTTCTGCCTGCCAATAACCGGACAGATTGAAGGGCATATTGTGCTTCCTTCCCAAAACAAGACCACCAAGTACGAACACGTCCTGCCCCAGCTTGTGGCCATAGAAGAAGATCCTAACACCGCAGGCCTCCTGGTGCTTCTAAATACAGTTGGTGGAGATGTAGAAGCGGGCCTGGCAATAGCAGAACTAATCAAGAGCATGTCCAAACCCACGGTCTCGCTTGTGCTCGGCGGGGGGCACAGCATCGGGGTACCCATAGCTGTTGCAGCCAGGTACTCGTTCATTACAGAAACGGCAACCATGACCATACACCCTATCAGGCTTGCCGGAACTGTCCTGGGAGTCCCGCAAACATATGAGTACCTGGAGAAAATGCAGGACCGCGTAATCAAGTTCGTAGTGAATAATTCAAATATTCGCGAAGAAGTTTTCCGGGGAATAATGTTTAGAACCGGTGAGCTTGCCCGGGACATAGGCACCATCCTTGTTGGAAAGGAAGCGGTAAAGGTGGGCCTAATCGACGGGGTGGGCGGACTCCAAGACGCTGTGGAGAAACTCAAGCAACTGTCCTGCGGGACTCAAGATAATCAGAGCTGCGGGTACACACAGACGGAACCTCCCATGGTCCAACGACCTAACGGGCAAGCGCACCACCCGCAGCAGCCTCACATACCCTACGAGTTTGAGTAGACCGGCTGAGTTCCAACATGGCGAGAACCGAGACTTACCAGGAAGGAGGTAGCCAGGCCATGGTGCTTTACACCATCTACCCGCAGGAAGTGGTATTCCAGGTTGACGAACCGCGTAACTATCTCACGGTAGAGGTTGATAACAGGGTTTTTGTAATAGAGTTGGTAAACGGCCAGGCGCAAATAGTAAGGCTGATTTCCCACGATCCTCATGACTATCTCAACCCTCACTGGCAACCTGGAACAAAACTGAGTTTCACGATTCCGGGGAAATAGTCATCCTGTAAATATTGTTACCCTATACCCCCTAGCCGGGCCTCTGCAAGAAGAGAAAGAAGGTTTTCGTAACCCGACTGCGAAGAAAGATATACGCAAACGCGAGCGGAGAGGAGAGTCTGAATGCCTGGAAAACAGAACCGGATCAGGCTGCCGGTAATATCACTACTGTTCATCTCGCTCTTGCCGGCAACGCTCTTTGCTGCTGTAATCCAGCAGCCGGCCTTGGCCCAAGGCGCTGAGAAGTTGGCAGTCAGCATAGCTGCTGAAGAACCACCTTATGTAAACGTGCTTCTGGACATGGCACCAGTGAGATTCCCTACTAAACCGTACATAGAAGCTGAAACAACAATGGTGCCCCTGAGGGCGCTGGGCGAAGCCGTGGGAGCTGAGATCGGATGGGACGATACCCAGATGGCAGCCACTTGTTCCAAGAACGGCCTTACGTTAGTAATAAGGATCGGTGAAGCAACCATCAGCACCGCCGGTGGACAACTTGTCTCACTGCCTCAACCTGCTGCATTAGCTGGCGGAAACACCATAGTGCCCTTGGATCTCTTTACCGAAATCCTAGGCTATGATGCTAGTTGGGACGAAGCCACCCGCACTATATACTTATCGTCACCGGAAAAGAGCACATGCCCTAGCCTCTGGGGGTTCTATGCCCTGGGCTCAGTTACATACTCAAGCTGGTCAGACGTGTTTGGCGCCAGGTATCCTTTCTGCCAAGATGATTCCGCAGCCAACAAGATGGAAGGTTTGTTCCTGGGGTGGTTCGCAGTAGACGATAGCGGAAAGATCACCTCAGAGCACAATACTGCCGGTTTTCAGAAGCCAGACGGCTGGCCTTCTGTGATTTTGAGGGCACGATTACATGGAATGAAGTTGTATTCAATGTATTTTGCGGACAGCGGGTCACAAATAACTTCGCTTCTTGATGACCCGGGTGCCAGGCTCCGGCTCGCCTTGGATATTGCCGGCACGTCAGCTGAATATGATGGGGTACTCATCGATTTTGAAGGCTTGGGTTTGGACGAAAACACGGCTGAAAGAGATAAGGCGAATTTCAACGAATTCCTGACTCTCTTGAGGGACTTCCTTGACAACAAATCCCTTGCAGTGGCTCTTCCTCCTGTGAGTAGCCCATTTAGAGGCTACGACCACAGGTACATAGGAGACCTTGCCGACTTGGTTGTGCTCATGGCGTACAATTTCCAAGATCCGGACACACCGTCACCAGTAGCACCTTTTGATCAGGTAGACAACGCCATTAGGCAAGAAAGTGAACTTGTAAGCCCGGACAAGATAATCCTCGGAGTTCCGGCATACGGGGTCATTTACGGCGTCTCTGAGGAAGGTCAGGCATCTGTGCTTGCTTTGCCTCCGTCTAAAGACGGCATTGCGGGTTTTCCAGAGTATCCGGGGGTTTCAACGCTGGATGCCGGCCGTGAGGGCGAGAATGTGTCTCCGGCATTTGTCCCGGAATTCCTGTGCAATTACGTTGAATGGGAAGGCATGGACAGGTCATATAAGGCTTACTTTGAAGATGCCCGATCCCTAGAGGCCCGTGTGTTGATGGCGCACGGATACGGCTTAAGAGGCGTGGCAGTCTGGAGGCTAGGGCTTCTGCCCGAAAACTGGTGGGGCAGATTCTGACAGGCCGGTTTCGGTAGCAACTACCGCCAGATTGGTGTACCAAGTGCACCAATCCGATCCATTTCCGGCACTTTAGCTGCGCTAATGGTGCATCACGTGAGCCATTTTCGCCGGGCTACACCACTATTACGACCTGAATGGTGCGCCACGTGAGCCAATTCTGCCTCTTTCCGCCACGATCACCGCTCAAATGGTGCATCGCGTGCACCAATTTGGCCAGCTTCCCGCACGATTCGCGGCCTAATGGTGCACCAGAGGAGCCATTTTCGCCGGACTACACCACAATTACGACCTGAATGGTGCACCACGTGAGCCATTCCGGCCCGTTTCCGGCATCTTAGCTGCGCTAATGGTGCACCACATGCACCATCGGCACAGTTTTCACAGGAGCCTACAGGTTCAGCCTGGCACGTCAATCAGAACTTGTCGTACAACAGCGCCGCAAAACACATAAGGGCATACTTGATGCCTGGAATCAGCGAGTCGATATAAAGAAATTCGCTGGTCTTGTGTCCGTCCCCTGACCGCTTGAACCCCATGGTTACAGCAGGCCATCCTCTCGAAAGGGGGATGTTTGAGTCTGTGCTCCCGGCACCGACGCTAGGTTCATGCCCCAATTCCTTCCCAAGGGCCAAGAGTCCCTGCAAGTAGTCTGACTCGTCAGGAAGTCTGCCTGCAGGTCTGTCTCCCACCACCTGGATATCGTAACTGGTATCAGTCTCCTGAGCTGCTTTCTCCAATACTGCCATGACTTCATTTTCCAGGCGGGACAGCCATTCTTGCGATACAGACCTCATATCCAAGAGCATGCTGGCTGTTTGCGCTATCGAGTTGACTGAATGACCTCCCTCAATCACACCCACATTGTAGCTGGTCCTGGGGTTGTCTGGCACCCGGAGCCTGGCGATGCCCGCAATAGCGGTGCCCAGTCCATGAATAGCGCTGGAATTGCCGAAATCTCCCCAGCTGTGCCCTCCCTGGCCTTTGAACTCAATACGAAGCCGCCTGCTTCCGACAGCCTGGCTTGTGATTTGCCGTAAGTCCCCGTCTATGTTGAGAAACACAAGTTTGCCCGGATCTAACCTGAACCCATCAAAGTCATAATCTTCAACATGATCACAGAAGTACCTGGCCCCCCTTAAGTCGCCCAAACCTTCCTCGCCTACAGTTGACACCAATACCAACGGATGAGGCAAAGGAAGGTGGTCTAAGAACACTTTGCCGAGGAGGAGCATACATGCAACTGAAGCAGAGTTGTCGCTCACTCCAGGCGCTGCCAGGATATTACCATCCCGCCTGACTGTAAGGTCTGTATCCATGGGAAACACTGTATCCATGTGAGCCATGCTCACAATAACCTTGGAATCATCTTTCCCAGGAAAGAATCCAATCACATTTCCCACTTCATCCACCTGAATCACAGGAAAGCCCATGGATTCCATCTTGTTCTTGAGAAACCCCGTCCTTTGCTCCTCCTGATTGCTGGGAGCAGGTACCTGGGTTATTTCAGTAATGAGCGCGATATACTCCTCCAGGCAGTTTTCCAAGTAGTCCCAACCGCCCCGGACAAGGTCTTCTTTCATTAACGCCCCTAGTGTCTCTGAAATCACGCCTCACACCCCTCACGCGAATGATTTCTTCCTCACCGGATTGTTTTTCCCGCACACTGAAGACACTATCATCAGTCTTCAGACACTGTCATCAATCTTCAGATACGGTCATCAGTCTTCAGACACAGTCAATTAATCTTCGTCATGATTATGCTACAAACCTTTGGTAGACAAAGAGTTAGTGATATAATTCCTTTGTCAGCTTTCTAGGACGGCAATTTTCCGCCTGAGCAGCGGAGCTGTCGACTATGATCGATAAGTCCGGACTGAAAGCCCGGCAGTTCCCAAAATCGCAGAACCCAAACATGATGCTCGAACATGCTTGGATTCACAGGAGGCCGTTTCACCATGCAAGGTAGGCATGCACCTCTTCTAAGATTGGTGACGCTGAGTCTGCTAACTGCAGTAGTATTGATAGCAACCATGTTCTTGAAGCTGCCTACTGCAACAGGTTACATCCACCTGGGTGACGGGATAATATTCTCGGTTTCCTTGGCTCTTGGAGGGCTCACGGGAGCCGTTTCCGGAGCACTCGGATCCTTCCTCGCTGATGTCCTGGGCGGGTACCCTGCATGGGCACCATGGACCTTTGTGATAAAAGGCATTGCCGGCTTTATCACTGGCAAACTTGGCCACACCAGAGTCAGGAACCGCCAACTCCTGGCAATGGTCCTGGCGTCTTTGTGGGTTGTGTTTGGATACGCTGTCGGCACAGCCTTTATGTACTCACCTAAAGCTGTCTGGGGGGAGATCCTTGGCAACCTGGTCCAGACAGGCTCAGGCGTAATAATTGGCACAGTGTTGACTCCGGTGCTAGAATCAACCTTTAGCCACTGGAACCGCAAACCCTAAACACAAACGCTAATCACAACACAGTTTCGGATAGCACCAGGTCGCCCGGCAAGGCTCCGGGAGCCAGAGGGACCGCACACCTCACCCAGTCCCGGCCTACTCAACCCGTTCGAACCGCGCTGTGAAATGCCTCATTACCGGCGCCTCATATACAAGTCTCAGCCCCTTTATCGAAGAGGCGCGCTCCTTCACGGCCTTCAAAGCCCTGGCCACCATCATCATATGCCTGTCAGTATAAGTTCTCCGCGGAATGGCCAGTCTCACCAGCTCAAGCTCAGGCCATACATCCTCCCCGGTCTCAGGGTCCTTGTAACCGAAAGCGCACCCACCCAACTCTACACCGCGGATTCCTCCTTCGATGAAAAGCTCAACGGTCAACGCTTGTGCAGGAAACTCATGGCGCGGGATGTGGGGCAACAGCGTCTTCGCGTCAATGTATATTCCATGCCCTCCAGGTGGCCTTACAATAGGTATTCCAGCTTCAATAAGCAGGTCGCCCAGGTATCTTACCTGGCCAGTCCTGTCTTCCAGGTAGTCCTCGTTGAGCACTTCATACAATCCCCTGGCCATGGCCTCAAGGTCACGCCCGGCAAGCCCGCCGTATGTCACGTAACCCTCGAAGGGTACTTGCCACTCAGTCGCCCTCTCGTAGTGTTCAGCGTTCCTGAATGCAACGAACCCGCCTATGTTAACCAGGGCATCCTTCTTGGCGCTCATGGTGCATCCGTCACCGTATGAGAACATCTCTTTCACGATTTCTGCGACAGACTTATCTTGGTAACCTGGTTCCAACTGCTTGATGAAATAGGCGTTTTCGGCAAACCTGGCCGCATCAAAGAAGACCGGAATGCCGTACTTATCCGCAATCTTCCGGACTCCCTTGATGTTCTCCATTGAAACAGGCTGCCCGCCGTTGTTATTACATGTGATGGTGATAAGAACAAAGGAGACCTTTTCAACGTCTTTCTTAATCTCCGCCTCGAGCAGGTCCAAATCGAAGTTGCCTTTGAAATCAGCTTCTTCACTCACCTTGTACCCTGCTTCAGCAAGGCAGTTCACAGGTTCTGCGCCCTTGAGCAGGATGTGGCCCTCAGTAGTGTCAAAATGCATATTCCCGAGCACACGGTCGCCGGCGTTCACAAACACATTCATGAGAATGTGCTCCGCTCCCCTCCCCTGGTGTGTGGGAACTACATAATCGAAGCCCATTATGTCTTTGACGGCGTCTCTTAGATTGTAGAAGTTCCTGCTTCCTGCATACGCTTCGTCTCCCAGCATCATGCCTGCCCACTGGTTATCTGACATGGCTACAGTGCCGCTGTCTGAAAGCAAGTCTATGTACACTACATCTGACGGAAGCCCGAAAACGTTGTAGCCAGCCTCTCTTATCAGTCTCTCCCGGGTAGGACGGTCTGTAGACCTTAGCATCTCGACCACTTTGATCCTGTATGGTTCAGCATACTCGTCCCGGCGGCGGAACATAACCTCATCACTCTCCAATATGTTGTTTTGTTAATGCGGCCCCTTAGAGGCACACGCAGTATATCCATATACCTCCAGTGGTTCATGTGATCGTATTCTTCCCCTTAGACTCCACATCCTTGTTTACTGATTATGTTACCTCAGTAAGCAATTGCACATAGAATGGAACGTATCCCACAAGGAGGTTGGACTCATGGACTTAAACTCATTCCTAGGAATACCGTACAAATTCAAAGGCAGGGACAGGCACGGGATAGATTGCCTTGGGTTGGTATGGTTGTACTTGAAGGAAAAAGGTGTGTTCATCCCCGATGATGATGGCCTGCCCATGTTTGAAGAGGCCCAGAGCGACTATCAAGAACGGGTCCTCAAGGCGCTCGACAGGGTAGCTGAGAGGGCTGAGGTGCCGCAAGCCGATGACATTGTAGTCATGCGCCTCCCTGGAGGTTACACCCATATGGGGGTTATGGTAGATAGCCAAAACATGCTTCACGTCCTGTTGGATAGGCCAAGCGATTTGGCGCCTCTAAAAAAGTACAAACACCGCATAGTAGCTATTTACAGACCTAAGAGGCGCAGGGGCAGTCTACTTGAATTCATACTCACAGTTTACCCGCCCGAAGGACGGCAGAAATAACAACAACACAAGTGCATGCTAACAAGGACCTGCTACTGGGCTATGGCTTTTCCGAGATGTTCCAGCACCCTAGACGCAGTATCCATCACGTGGTCAATTATCTGCTTGCACGGCTCCACCCTGTTCACCATAGCCGCCACTTGTCCTGCCATCAGACAACCGTATTCTGTATCCCCGTCCACCACGGCGCGTCTCAAGGCTCCTTCTGCAAGTACCCCTAGTTCTGCCTGTGAAACCCCTTCTGCCTCAGCTTGTAGCAACTGCCTGGCAAGCTTGTTGTCCAGCGCCCTTACAGGATGTCCGGTTCTCCATCCGGTCACAACCGTACTCCTGTCCCTGGCTGCTAGGACCGCTTCCTTGTAGTCCGGATGCACAGTGCATTCAGTTGCACACAAAAAGCGCGTGCCCATCTGCACTCCTGCCGCTCCCAGGGCAAGCGCTGCAACCAGCCCCCTGCCGTCGTATATCCCTCCTGCAGCCACAACAGGGATCTCCACTGCATCAACAATCTGGGGCACAAGAGGCATCGAAGCTATTTGGCCTATATGGCCTCCGCATTCCATGCCCTCGGCAATCACAGTGTCCACTCCGGCCCGCTCAAGCCGCTTTGCCAGGTTCACGGTTGATACCACAGAGAGCACTTTGACACCTGCATTTTTGAGCAACCCCACATACTTCCCCGGGTTGCCTGCCCCAGTAGTCACCACCGGTACACCTTCCTTTAAGATCACTTTCATTACCTCTGCTGCAAAAGGCGACATGAGATACACATTTACTCCAAATGGCTTGGAGGTAAGGGCTCTGGCCTTATGTATCTCTTTCCGGACTGTTTCAGGGGGAGCATTCCCGGCACCTATAACCCCCAGAGCACCGGCTTCGCTCACTGCTGCTGCAAGTTCAGCTGTAGCTACCCATGCCATCCCCCCTTGGATGATAGGGTACTGGATATCAAGCAAATCGCATAGAACCGTTTTGATGCGCAACTAGCCTCACCCCCAACCAATATACACTTCTTGCATGTCTGTGCGGAATATATCCTGCCGTCCGGAAAATAATATCCCCTCCCTCTTAAAGGGCGGGGATATCCGTTTTCGTTCTACTATGTGCCCCTAGCCCGGGTCTTCCTGGTTACACCCGTATATACTTCCAACCTCCGGCCCTGAACCGCAGGAAGGAAAGGGTACACCTTCCGGCCATATCCAATGCCGTTCCAATCCATGCGCCGTAAAGCCCCATACCGGCCTTGATGGCAAGCAGGTAGGCTGTGACTACACGCAGGCCCCAGAACCCGGCCATTGTAATGTAAAGGGTCCACCTTGTATCTCCTGCGCCCCTTAGCCCACCCATAAGGATGAAGTTAGATATCATGAACGGTTGCACCAGAGCGATTATTTTGAGGGCGCCTGACGCCATGGAGATAACAGCTGCATCATCAGTGTAAAGGTATGCAAAGTACTTCCCGAAGAAGAAATATAGGGCAAAAGTGACGCAGCCGACCAGAGCTCCTATTTTGACCGTTTCGTATCCTACTCTTTCAGCCCTGTCAGGATCCTTGGCGCCCAAGGACTGGCCTACAAGGGTTGTAGCTGCAATCTGAAAAGCCATTCCTGGGGTAAAGGAAAAACCTTCTATGTTCAGGGCAATCTGATGGGCCGCATAAGTATTCGTACCGAAACTCGAGACTATCCTGGCAAAAGTCATCTGCCCGCTCCTCATGACAGCTTGCTCAAGCGCTGCGGGAATCCCAATGTTGAGGATTCTCTTGATAATCCCCAGATCAAACCGGAAGGAATCACCCCTGGATATCTTGATATTCTTGTCGCCCTTCCCTATGTGGTAGAGCATGTACACACACGCCACCAGCCGGGAAAAGGTGGTCGCCACTGCGGCCCCCTTGACCTCAAGCCTGGGAAATCCGAAATGCCCGTTAATCAACAGGTAGTTTCCTACCACATTCACCAGGTTGGCTAAAATGTTGACGGTCATAGGGGTCTTTGTATCTCCTGTCCCCCGAAGGGCAGCGGTAAGGCTGATAGTCACGGCCCATGCAGGCATCCCCATACACACTACCCGGAAGTATTCCATACCGGGACCGATAACGTCGTCTTCGGCACCCATGAAAAGCAGGATGTCGCGGGCATAAGAATATCCTATAAACCCCAGGACAATACCCATAATTAACGCAATCATCAGTGCCTGGCGTGCAACCTTGGATGCCTCTTCCTTTTCGCCTGCTCCCACAAAGCGGGCCACAAGCGCAGTAGCTCCCACGTTAAGAGCTATGAAAACCGACATGGCAACAAACGTGGGCTGGTTTGAAAGTCCCACAGACGTGATGGCCCAAGGCCCAAGCCGGCCAACCATAATCATGTCGGCCATGGAAACCAACGTCATCAGCGTCTGCTCTATTAGGGCCGGGAATGCAAGGCCGAGTATTTGCTTGCGCAAAGCAGGCTTGTCGTCTTCCAAACTCCCGGCCCGGACCTTTGATACATCGTCACTGGCTTCTATAAGTTTGGCCTGATGGTCTCCAGTCCCGCCCTCGCTGGTACTGGGGGATTTGCGCTGCACTGCTGCAACTTCTGCCTTGGGTTTGGGGACAGCACCTTGCCCAGCTTCCCCTTGCCCATGTTCCCGATGGTACTCGTCTGCGATCTTGTTTGCGTCTGCATCTGACAAAGCTTTGATAGCAGCTTCATCCTGGGGCGATCTGTCCATTTGCTCACACCGTCCGGTTTCGTAATCGTGCCGCCGGGGGCCTGCTAAAGCCTACCCGAAGGCCACACAAAACTATTTCTATATGCTAAATATTGTACACCAAGCTCTAGCGCCATGCAACTTCACGGGGAAGTAA
>DUQH01000030.1 GCA_012837895.1 Candidatus Fermentithermobacillaceae bacterium
GAAAAACGCATAATGCGATACCCATTAACAAAACGAAGTTCTTCATTGGTTTACCCTTTCCATTCATAATTTATAATTTGTAATTTGTAGTTATCGGATGTAAAGCGTTGGGCCAAACACACAAACGAGGACAGCCAAAGCATGAAAACCACGATAAAGAAGGGTCGCAAAAGCTTAAGCGTCAGCGGGTTGTTTTTTGATTTCGCGGGAAAGGGTATTGAAAAATGGCGCGGCAAACACCCAGCCGATAGCAATAATCAGCCCCAAAAACACAAACACCACCAGGATTATCCCTCGGCGCGGTGCACTTTTTTCTAAAGGAACTATAACGGGATCAATTACCGTAAAAACCGGTTGAGTTTCCTTAACGGATAATTTAGCCTGTTCCAATTGTCTGGCTAACTCATTATACACCGTGAAAGCAATATTGTACTCATTCCGCAATTGTTGCTCAGTTGTTCTAGCCATTGCAGTAGTCAGCCCTCGATTTGCATCCTGAAATGCAGCGAGAGCCGTCTGTTTTCGAAAAAATTCTTTTTTAGCCTCTTCATAGCTTCGTTCAACAAATGCCAAATTTTCTTTCACTTTTTCAGTCTTGTAAGTTATTACATATTCTTCGAGCGTTTTACAAAGTTGCTCTGCAATTTGAGCAGCAGCCTCAGGTTCAGGAAATGTATACCCAAGGGTAATATACTTTTCTTTTTGATTATATTCGTATTGAACGGCATTTTTGATCGCATTGCAAACAGCCTGTTTCTGAGGTGTAATTACGAATATGGAAGGAACGCTGTCATTATTTTCTTTGGCAAGCGAAGTTGCATTTGTAATCCTGGCAGGTTTGAATAACGAAATTATGGTTCCCGGCAATCCTATAGTATATTTTTTGATGGTGCTGACAATATTAAAAGTACGGTATTTTTTGTCGGAGTAATATTCATACAACGTAATGGGTTTATCCTTCGACTTTTTTACTGTGATCGGGGTTTCCATCATTTCTTCGGCAAAAGGGAAACTTTTAATGATGGCCGGATACATCACAGGAGAAATAACCCCTTCCGAAATAATGCTTGTTCCAATATTTACACCTACAATCGATGCCAAACCACCTAAATTCCCTCCTTGTTGGTTATCTTTTCCTTGTGGAACCACAACACATTGAGCCGTATATTCCACCGGCGAAAACAATGCAATAAACAAGCCCACAAGTAAAAAAATTCCCGTAAGCTTGAGAATGAATTTGCGCTTATGCCACAATTTGCCCAAAAGCTCCGTCAAATCGATTTCCTCCTCATTAGCCGGTGTCGAAGATACCGGAACCGTAGGGATCGGTTGTTTGTAGTTTTCGTCCATGATGGGTTATTTTATCAAATTTGTTATGATCAGCCCCAGTGTGGCAATCGAATTACTTATTCCCAATATTTGGGGGAGCGATATGGGCTGACTTTCCGGCTTCTCCGGCACCACGATTTCGCATCCCGGCTCTATCTTTGCCCTTCGGCCCGTTGCCACCTGTCCGTTCATGTAAATCACAAACGCTTTGCCCTTCATGGCCAGACGCGAATAACCGCCGGCCATCTTCACATAATCATCCAAATTCTTCTCTTTGTTGTACGCCACCATATTGGGATACAACACCCCTCCCGAAATCTTTACGGTAGGGTTGTAAATGGGCACAAAAAGCACATCGCCCTCCTGCAGCACAATATCGTCTTCGCTTCCCGGTTTCTTCAGCGCTTTCTCCAAATCGATGCCCACATATTGATATCGCAAATCCAAATCGTCCACCAAAGCGGAATCTCTTTTCATCAGCGAATCCCCGGCAATAACAGTATCGCTTTCCAATAGGGTTTTGGCGAGCAACGCTTCCCGCGTGCGTCGCTGTTCCTCTTCGGTCAGTTGACGTTGCAGTCGTGCTCCCTTAGGATAAGCAGATTGGGTAAGTCCACCTGCCCTATTCACCAGCGACGACAACCGCTCGTCTTTGGTCAGTTTGGCATACTGCCCGCCGAACAGCACCTCGCCCTCGATCGATACATTCTGTTGGGGCTCATAGCCCGGCGAACGACGCACGAACACCTCGTCGAAAGGCTCCAATGTAAACGACTTGTCGCCGCTGATGATCAATCCGTTTTTCAACGAAAAGCTGAACGCCTCGCCCGTCACATCAGACACTGTCGTACTTTCGGGTTTCTTTATCCTCCGATACACATCGATACGTGCCGTGGAAGCCGATTCGCGCAACCCGCCCGCCTGCACAATCACATCCTCGATCGACATATTGTCGGCATAGGCATACGTACCCGGCGCACGCACTTCACCTCCCACATAAACCGTAAAATTGTCGAGCAGCGAAATCACCGAAGGAACGAACAGGCTATCGTTTTTGCGCAAGGGAACATCGGGAATACGGTTATTCAGCAACGCCTCCAGATCCACCGACTCCACAATGGGAGTCAGATCCGCTTTCTCGCGGTAGAGCAACGCCCGCGACAGGAAAGCATCCTCGCGCGGACCCTGAGCCATCTTCACCAAATCGCCTACGGACCTTATATTGTCTCCGATGGCATAACTTCCCGGACGCATCACGGCACCCTCGATGGCTACTCTGTTGGCAAAGCGGGTAAGGATATTGCCCACGGTTATCTGGTCGCCGTCGTGCATCCGGAAATCGGGAAACTGCAGCGCATTCACCGTATATACTTCCATCTCACTTGTTCCTTTGCGGTGCAGTTGCACGTTCTCCTTATACGCTTCACCCCGGAACCCGCCGGCAAAACGAATCAGGTCGTCCAACGTTTCGTTTTCTTTCATCTCATACCACATGGGGCGCTTCACCTCGCCCGTTATCTGAGCCAGCACACCATACGGATCCACCTTGATGATATCGCCGTCGCGCAACGTGATGTCTCCCGCATTGTTGCCATGCATCAGGTATTCGTAGATATCGATGACGGCCTCCGTCTTTCCGGCACGAAAAACGCGGATCGTGCGCAAACTCCCGATTCTGTTGATACCCCCCGCTGCATACAGCGCATGGAAAGCCGAAGCAAACGACGAGAGCGTGTAGGTACCCGGCGCCACCACCTCACCCATCACGTTCACGCGGATGGTGCGCACGTTTCCCACCGATATGGCCAGGAAAGTACGCGGTTCGGGGGAATCCAAATCGGAGTAAATCGAAGAAAAGGCATTGCGCAAATGTGCCGTTGCCTGATCCACCCGCATGCCGCTCAGCTGTATGCGTCCCAATCCCGGCACGGTGATGTGCCCGTCGGGAGCTATGGTATAACGCACATTCAATTCGGAATTGCCCCATATATCGATGATCACCTCGTCGCCCGGCCCCAGTATATAGTTAGCCGGCGTAGGCATATTCATATTCGGCTCGAAAGTGAGGTTATGGGTAGAAAAAAAATCCTGTCCGAAAATACGGTCTTCCTGCGGAATCAATTCCTCTTCCCTCCTTTCTCGAGGTACCACCACTTCCGGAGTATGTTCCGCCTCCTGCATGACACCCGCGGAAGCGGGTGTGGCCAATTCCTGTCGGTTGTCGTATCGCTCTTTCAAACGTTGGATCTGATCCACGGTGACCCCTTTTTTTGTCAATTCCAGGTAAATCTGTTCCTGTGTCATTCCGGCATTGCTATAGTTCCTTATGTCCTGCAATATCTGTTCGTCGCTCATTTGCGCAAAAAGCGAAGTCGAGATGCACAACAAAATCACCAGGATCCCATAAATACGTGTCAGTTGCTTCATAACGTGCTGTTTATCTATGTTCAATCGCGTTCAATCGGGTTTGTTCGATCGGATTTGTTGACCCGGAACACTATTTTGGAGCAAAATTAATGGAATTTTTCAAAAAACA
>DUQH01000062.1 GCA_012837895.1 Candidatus Fermentithermobacillaceae bacterium
GATGTATATGATTAGGTCCAAAAAGTTTTTAACTTTGTTTTGTCATAAAAAAGATGATACATTTGTTGGGCCTATAAATGCGATACACATTGGATGATGCGGTTGGAAGAGGTTTTTAAAATATAAAACGATGAAATACAGCAAGAACAAAGCGCTTACTATCCTAACAATGGGAATGGCTGCGGTTTCGTGCACCTCGCAATCGGCGAAACAAGCGTCCGAACGGCCCAATATTTTGTTTATCATGAGCGACGACCATGCCTATCAGGCCATCAGTGCTTATGGTTACGGTTTGAACGAAACACCCAACATCGACCGTTTGGCAAAAGAGGGCGCCATTTTTACCCGTGCTTGCGTGACCAATTCTCTCAGTGCCCCCAGCCGGGCAGTACTGCTGACGGGAAAGCACAGTTTCGTAAACGGTAAAGTGGATAACGTCCAACCGTTCGACTGGGATCAGCCCAATTTCCCGAAACTGTTGCAAGCCGACGGGTATCAAACCGCCATGATAGGCAAAATACACCTGGACGGTATTCCGCAGGGATTCGATTATTCGATGGTTTTGCCCGGTCAGGGAGATTATTACAATCCCGATTTTTTGATCAATGGCGAAAGGGTTCGCAAAGAAGGGTACTGTACCGATATCATAACCGATGCCGTGCTCGATTGGCTGCAAAACAAGCGCGATCCCGACAAGCCGTTTTGTATGCTTTATCATCACAAGGCGCCCCACAGGGAATGGCTTCCTGCCGAAAAGTATTATAAGGAATATACCAAAAAGACATTCAAGGAACCGACTACACTTTTCGATGATTATGAGGGCAGGGGAACAGCTGCCAAAACCCAGGAGATGAATATTTTGAAGAATCAGAATTGGGCGGGCGACTCGAAGCTATATCCCGAAGTGATGGAAAAATTGGGAATAAAGGAAACATCCGATTGGGGAATAAATGCCTTGAAGAATAATTTGGGACGCATGAGCACTGAACAGAGAGCAGCCTGGGATTCGGTGTATATGCCTATCAATGAGGAATTCAAGAAAATTTATCCGACCATAAAGTCAGATTCCACAGCATTGATGCGTTGGCGTTATCAACGATACCTGCAGGATTATCTGGCCTGTATAGCTTCTGTTGACGAAGGTGTCGGCAAAGTATTGGATTATTTGAAAGAAAACGGTTTGGACGAAAACACCATTGTTGTTTACACCTCAGATCAAGGCTTTTATTTGGGTGAGCACGGCTGGTTCGACAAACGGTTCATGTACGAAGAATCTTTCCGTACACCTTTGTTGGTAAGATATCCCAAAGAGATCAAAGGGGGAACCAAGATCGACAAGTTGGTGCAGAATTTGGATTTTGCGCCTACGCTCCTTGACTATGCAGGTATCGAGATACCGGATGAGATGCAGGGTGAATCGTTTCGCGATTTGGTGAGCGGCAAGAGCGAGCAATGGCGCGATGCCGTTTATTATACCTATTACGAATATCCTGCGATACATATGGTAAAGAGACACTATGGGATAGCTACTGAACGATATAAGCTGATTCATTTTTATTACGATATCGATGAATGGGAACTGTACGATCTGGAGAAAGATCCCCACGAGATGCATAATGTTTACAACGATCCCGCTTATGCCGAAGTACGAGAGATGATGC
>DUQH01000043.1 GCA_012837895.1 Candidatus Fermentithermobacillaceae bacterium
ATCAACAAAGAGGTGCATACCGGTCAAATGATTGGTACTGTGGTTCCTGCGGAGTCGGGGAAAGTAATAGCCGCTCTTGAAAATGGATTTTATCAGTTGGATATTGAAACAGGTGAAAAGCTATTTATTGCCAATCCGGAAGAAAATATTGAAGGAAATCGGTTTAATGATGGGAAATGTGACCCCGCCGGCCGGTTATGGGCAGGTACTATGAGTATGAAAGGAAAAAAGCATGCCGGTGCCCTTTACCGACTTGACCCCGATGGTTCAATTCATAAAATGATTGACAGTGTTACTACTTCCAACGGTATTGCCTGGTCACTCGATGCTACAAAAATGTACTATATTGATACGCCTACCCAAAAAGTTACCACTTGGGATTATGATAATGAAACCGGTGAAATTAGCAATCCCCGAACAACTATTGAAATTCCACGCTCATTAGGCGCTCCCGATGGAATGACTATTGACGCCGAGGGAAACTTATGGATTGCCCTATGGGGAGGTTCGGCTGTGAGTTGTTGGGATCCCGAAAACGGCGAATTATTGCGTACGATTGAGGTGCCTGCCAAAAATGTAACTTCTTGTGCTTTTGGTGACGACGATTTGGGAACATTGTATATTACAACTGCCAGGTCAGGCACAAGCAAAGAAGATCTTGAAAAATTTCCACAAGCAGGAGGCCTTTTCAAAACTAAACCGGGTCCAAAAGGGATAAAAGCATTCTTTTTTAAAGGAGAGTTTTAACGTGTGAAGTGTTACTGCATTGGCACATAATAATCAAGCACTTTCAAATATTTTAGCAACAAAAACCCATAACTATTTTTACCTCATACCAAAATGAAAAAAATATCGCGACGCAATTTTCTCCTAACAAGTTTTGCAAGCTTTGCAGGATTAACCTTTATGGGGAGAACCCCTTTTACATCAAAAAACATTACCGTCGACAAAGTAAAATTAGGAAATACCGGAATGAAAGTTTCCCGAATTGCATGGGGAACAGGTACTATAGGAGGAGGCAAGGCATCAAACCAAACTCGGTTGGGTATGAAGAAATTTGTAGAAATGGCCCACCACGCTTACGACAGAGGAATCACCTTCTTCGATATGGCAGATTCTTACGGATCTCACCCATATGTAGGAAAAGCCATCAAATCCCTGCCTCGAGAAAATATTACCTTGCTCACGAAAATCTGGACATACGAAGATGGATCGAACAGAAATGCCCCCATACGTGAATCAATCGATCGCTACAGACAGGAGATAGGCACCGATTATATTGATATTGTGCTTATGCACTGTTTAACAAAAGGAGGCTGGAGCAATAACCGCAAGCATTATATGGACGGATTGTCAAAAGCCAAACAAGACGGCATTATCAAAGCTGTAGGCGTTTCTTGTCACAGTTGGGATGCTATGGTAGAAGCGGTCGATCATCCCTGGGTTGATGTGATTATGGCACGGATCAATCCTTTCCAAAGCCATATGGATGAAACTCCAGACAAAGTAAAAAAACTCCTGGGAAAAGCTAAAAAAAATGGAAAAGGAGTCATCGGTATAAAAATATTTGGCGAAGGAAACCACGTGAGCGATAGTGAACGGGAACAATCAATTAAATTTGCACTTACCGAGGCGAATATGCATTGTATGGTGTTAGGCATGGAATC
>DUQH01000086.1 GCA_012837895.1 Candidatus Fermentithermobacillaceae bacterium
TCGATACCCCGTTTATCACCATCTCCATGAGTGCCAGGATCAGGGCCTGCTCACTCCTCTGGAACCGGGCAAAAAGCTCAGGTGAGAACTTCCCCTCTCGTACCTGAGGCACTGACAGCGTCAAACGCCCGACCCGGGTGGTCATGGTGCGGGGCTTGAACCCGTTTCGGTACCCAAGCCTTTCTTCTGTCCTTTCAAAAGGCTTCGCCTGCAGAGCTTCTGTCACCTCGGCTTGAAGCACCTGGTTCAACACCTGCTCCACTAATCTCGCCATGGCGCCGTCTTCTTTGAATAGCCCGTGCACAATCTCGTCTGAAAGGGTAATCTGATATTGGGTCACCGTTGCTCCTCCTCCGACTGAATGTCTTTACAAACAACCAGTCTATCAGAGGGGTCGGTGGCCCGAGCTATGTTCTCGTCACGATCCCTTTTTACAGAAGTTTAAGGACGCTACTGGTGCCGGCAGGATAATTAGCGAATTTTTGCGAAATGAGTCTGATCGATTATACCGTCGGGCTAGACTCTTGCTCGATCATACTGACCACTTGACTCTATAGGGAGCTTGGCATATGGAAGTGGACCTGCACATTACGAATAACTGTAATCTAAGGTGTCAGCACTGCGTTTACACCTCTGGAGAGCGTTATATGCCTACCCTTTCATATAGCACGGTAAGATCCTTAACTGATGAGTTTAGAAAGCTAAACGTCAATGAGGTACATATAACCGGTGGCGAACCTCTACTTAACCCTGAACTTCTTTCCATTATTCAGTTTTTGACCCGCGATGGATTTCGCGTTAAGATGCAGAGCAATGGATTGCTCATTAACGAAGAAAAGGCAGTAGAGTTAAAGAGGGCCGGGCTAAAGGAGATTCTTATTAGTCTAGATGGTCTAGAAGAATCCCACGATAACTTGCGTGCTTATAGTGGGTCATTCAAGAGTGCCGTTAGTGCAATTCGATACTGCCTTGACGCAGAGATTCCAGTGAGAGTCAATACGGTTGTTAGCAGGAGAAACTGCAATGAGATTGCACCGTTGATTGCATACTTGCAGAGACTTGGTGTTGTTCAACACTCCTTTTTCTACCTTACTCCTATCGGAAGGGCGGAAGCACTGATTGATTCGGCTTTGTCCTTTAGAGAGTGGAAGAGAGTTGAAGAACTTATCATAGGAGAGGCTGGAAACTTGAATATGCTCCATCGTATAAAAGTACAGTCAGTATTTCAGGAAAAGCCCCCGTTAGGACTTGTGCAATCATGCCGCGCTGACAACTGCTTGATACTCAGTAATGGAGATGTCTATCATTGTGTGTTATTCAGCAATTCTCAAGACTACAGACTTGGTAACGTTTTCTCCACGCCATTGAGTGATATTTGGCAAACCCTGCCTGACAGGTTGAGTACAATAGTCCAACAACGCATTAGCGCTTGCTCAAATGATTGCTGGGGCGGATGTCCGGGCATGACGTATTTGTTAAGAGGAAGAGTTAATACTTGTGATCCAAGGTGCGAACCACATTTCGGTCTTTACTCAAGTTGCATCAGGCAGTATCACAAGTTTGGGGAGAAGGAACATGATAAAGAAGCGTGATAGTGTCAAACTTATACTACTTAATCCGAACAAAGAAGTACTCATGATATATAGTAAAGATAGTGCGATCGGAAAAGATGGTTCTGGGAAGAAGGCATCTTTTTGGCATCTGATTGGCGGTCAGATTGAGAAGGGTGAATCTCTCCAAGATGCTGCATATAGAGAACTGTTTGAGGAAACAGGCCTAACGAGAGATCAGGTAGTGCTTGGAGAGGTGGTGTGGTATGGATCTGATCTGCTCTTCATTAATGACGAATTTGTAGAGCTAAATCAGCGATTCATCTTAGCGTATTCCTGCACCGATCGTGTGACTATGGATCATCTAACTCAAGAAGAAAAAATGAATGTTACTAGACTAAGATGGTTCGGCTTGGAGGAGTTGAGGGCTACCAAGGAAGTGGTTTATCCGACTAATCTCCATGTCTATCTGCAAGAGATAGTCAATGGTATCATCCCGAAACAACCTGTAGAAATAACACTATAATGTGGGTGTGTATATGGATCGAGAGAGTGTTAATCCGCAGTACGTAATAAACTACCCTTATTATTCGAGGCATGGCCAGGATAAATATGTAAATGAATTAATATGCATATTCCGGACCCGGTCGACCACCCAATCCGGCGCGAGCCGACCACCAGATCCGGTAGCATCCGACCACTGAAGCCGGTGTGACGCGACCACCTAATCCGGAACGGTTCGACACTTTTGTCGGCTTTCCGGAATCGGATCGGAAGCCTCTTCCGCCGTCGGCGAATCCGGCCGTAGGGTTCCTGTTCTTTAGCCTCCAAGTGTACAGAGGATCGCTACTTGTACGGAGGAGTGAACGAACTCATGGCTGTAAACCGGAGGTTGTCGATGCGGAAAGTGAAAGAGATCTTGAGGCTAAGGCTGAGTCTGGGGCTGGGAGTACGCCAGATCGCTCGGAGTTGCTCGGTGTCTCACAGCACAGTGAGCGAGGTCCTGACCAGGGCGGAAACGGCGGGACTCTCCTGGCCTTTGCCGGAAGACTTGGACGAGGCTGCCCTGGAGTCCAGGTTGTACCCGGCAGCGTCCAGGCCTAAAGACGCGAAGCCTATGCCTGACATGGTCCATATCCATCGAGAGCTTCGCCGGAAAGGCGTCACACTCCAGCTTCTTTGGGAGGAGTACAAGCAGGCCCATCCCGACGGATATCAGCGCAGCCAGTTCTGCCACTTGTACAGAACCTGGGCGAAGACAGTCGACGTGACAATGCGACAATCTGGGAGGCTCTTGAGGACCTGAACAACAGGCCCTTTCAGAAGATGGACGGATGCCGCCGTTCGCTCTTCCTCTCCCTGGACAAACCCGCTCTTCAGCCCCTGCCCAGCATACGGTACGCATTCGCTGAATGGAAGAAGGCCCGGGCAAGCCTAGATTACCACGTGGAAGTGGACCGTAACTACTACAGCGTGCCCTACCAGTTGGCTAAGCAGGAACTGGATGTCAGGCTTACGGCCTCCATCGTCGAAGTGCTGTTCAAGGGCAAGAGAGTGGCCAGCCACAAGCGCTCTTACGGAAAAGGCAAGTATTCCACTCTCAAGGACCACATGCCCGCTTCGCACCGCCGATACGCTGAGTGGACCCCTTCAAGGATTCTGAGCTGGGCAAAAAGCATAGGGCCCAACACCGCCAGACTGGCGGAGGCGATCATGGAGCAGAAGCCTCACCCGGAGCAGGGCTTTAGAGCATGCATGGGGCTTTTTCGACTGGCAAAGGAGTACGGCAGCGAAAGGACCGAGGCCGCGTGCGCGCGGGCCATAGCTCTCCGTTCATGCTGCTTCCAGAGCGTGAAATCCATCCTGAAACGAAATCTTGACCAGGTTCCCGTGGAGATCCCGGTTGAGAGCATCGCTCCGCTCCACGACAACATCCGCGGCGCCGCTTACTACACCCAAGGAGGAGACAACAACTCATGCTAGTCAATCAGACCGTTGAAAACTTGCGAAGGATGCGCCTTACAGGAATGGCCGAGGCCTTCCTGGCCCAGAATCAGGATCCCGGTTACAGAGAACTGTCCTTCGAGGAGCGCTTTGGCCTCTTGGTGGACCAGGAGTCCACTTACCGGGAGGGCCGGCGGCTAAAAAGGCTCTTGGCCGGGGCGCACCTCAAAACCCAGGCCTGCGTGGAGGACATCGACTACCGGCAGAGCCGGGGCCTTGACCGCGGTGTCATGGCCGGACTAGCCACCTGCCAGTGGGTACGCGACCACCGAAACGTCCTGATCACCGGGCCTACCGGGGTCGGCAAGACGTTCGTCGCCTGCGCGCTTGGGAACCTTGCTTGTAGGAACGGCTTTAGTTCCCGTTACTACCGCCTGCCCAGGCTCCTCATGGACCTGGGCATCGCGCGAGGCGACGGTTCCTACCCGTCGTTCATGAGGCGACTGGTCAAAACCGGTCTTCTCTTGCTTGACGACTGGGGGTTGGGGCCGCTGGCCGCGGCCGAGAGCAGAGAACTGCTTGAGGTGCTCGAGGACAGGTGCCAAACCAAATCGACGTTGGTGGCGAGCCAAGTGCCTGTGGACA
>DUQH01000025.1 GCA_012837895.1 Candidatus Fermentithermobacillaceae bacterium
CGAAGTGAACACCACCACCTTTTTGTCGCCTCCCAGCGCCAGCATCAGGCTGGTACGCAACATGCGAAACGCTTCGGCAATGCTGCTGCGGTCGCCCTTCGAAATGGCAATATTCTCGTTCTCTTCCTCGAACTGCGGAATTTCGGCCAGCAACGGCACCTTCGAAATCTTCTCCACGTCGGCACGCGACTCGATACGGTATCGAAACAAACTCACCACGTAAATGATTCCTCCGGGAAGCAGCAAGCCAAGCAGCAACGCAGCCGCCAATACGATGGACGTACGTGGTGCCTCTTTGCCTGCCACCGTGGCCTCGTCGAGCACCTTCGCCTTGTTGGCCACCGCCGCCAGCGCCAGCGCATTCTCCTCCCGTTTCTGCAGCAGCATCAAAAACAGATTCGCCTTGATCTGCTGCTCGCGCGAAAGATCCAGAAACTCCCGTTCCTGCGTCGGCATGCTGCCGATTCGCCCGCTGTAGAGATTGGCCTGGTTCATGAGGTCTTTCCTTCGCGTGGCCAACCCCTCCAGCACGCTGTTGATCGACGAATTGATGGCTGCGCGCAACCCCGCTATCTCGTCTTCCAGCTTCCTCATCACCGGGTTGTCGGGCGTCACGCTCTGCGCCAGCCGCTGCCGTTGCAACAACAGTCGGTTGTACTCGCTGATGGTTGCGTTCAGCGTGGGATCCTCTATGCCGATGTTCACCGGAATGGACTTGTCGGCATTCGCCGGATCGTTCACATACTCGCGCAGCGACCTCACGATATTCAGCTGGCTCTCCACCTCCACCAGCTGCTGTTCGTATTGGCTGCTCATCTGCATGGTGCGCGCCAGGTCGGCCTGCAAGTCCGTCAGCCCCTGCGACCGTTTATACTCTTCCACGCTCTGCTCCGCCTCGCTCAGCTCCCTGTCGATAATGGCAATACGCTCGTTGATGAACTTCTGCGTATTCAGCGCCTCCATGTTCTTGTCCTCGATGGCCTGATTGTTGTATTCCTCGATCAGCGTATTCAGAAAATCTTTCCCTTTCGTGGGATACGGCGTATTGAAAGCCAGGTTCAGCACCGACGACTGCCGGTTGGCCTGCTGGATATCCAGATTGGATCGACATGCCCTGATCACCGCTTCGGGCCTCCGAATGGAAACCAGCAGCTTGCGGTAATCGGCCGGCACGCCCTCCCTTCGCGTAAACCCGATGTTGCCGTAAGGCGTATGCAGCAATGCCGGCAGAGATTCGAACACCGTATCCGACGGCAGTCCGGGCGTAATCCCTTTCACCCTTACCGCCGTTGCCGACACCATCTGCATCTCCATTTCAATATTCTCCTTCAGCTTGTCCAGCTCGCCGCGCTCCATTGCCACCACCACCGGACTCTTCGTGTACAGGTCGGTATCCTTGACACGGCCCGCCACGATATACGAAGTATGCAGGTTGAGGCGATCGACCACCGCCTGCACCACCGCTTTCGATTTCATCACGAAAGCCTCGTCTTCCACGTTGTTCACCGCTCCCAGCAGCGCCAGTTCGTCCAACGTGCCCAACGCCGGCGTTTTCCGTGCCGACTGCACATCTTTCAGTATCACGCTCGACGACACCTTGTACACCGGTGTGGCATAATAAAGATAACCCACCGCTGCCAGCAGTGCAACGGCCACTCCGGCCGCGATCCACTTCCAATGTCGGATATATTTCCAAAAAAGTTCAATCAAAGAAATTTCCTCTTCTTCGCCCTTGTTGCCGGAAGAAGCATTATTCGCATAGTATGGCTGTTCGTTCATGAAATCAATTTAAAATATTGACGATTAAGCTGGCAAGAGAAATCAGGATAGACGTTGCCGACACCCACAACCCCGTGGCGTTGCTGATTGCGGCATTCTGCGCCTTGGTTTTGTTGGGCTCCACATACACCACATCGTTTTGTTGCAGATAAAAATCGGGCGAAAAAACGATATCCGCGTCGTTCAGGTTCATCGGGATGATGCGCTTGTTGCCCTCCGCATCTTCGCGGATGATTTTCACGTTATCCCGCCGCCCCCATATCGTCATGTCGCCCGCCATTGCCAGCGCCTCAAAAATATTCACTTTTTCGTTCGACACCGTAAAGGTATTCGGCCGAGCCACCTCGCCCAGCACGGCAATCTTGTAGTTGACGAAATTCACCGTTACCAGCGGCTCCTCTTTCAGGTAAGCCCGCAACAACTCGGTTATTTTCTCTTCCGCCTGCCGTTTGGTCAACCCCTTCAGGGTGATCGTCCCCACGACGGGAAACTTGATCTGCCCGTTGTTGTCCACCAGATACGGCTGCAACTGCGGCTGCGAATAGGTGGTTAGTCCGGTCGTTCTGGAAGGAACCACCAGGTTAAACGGCTGCACCGATTCCGGATCGGTTGCCGACACCGTTATGGTAAGCAAATCCTTCGGCAGGATACGTGCGTCGTACAGGGGTACCGTCTGCTGCGCCAACTCCTCTGCCGTAAGCGTTTCCGCCCCCTGCAGATAGGCAATTTCTTTTGTCGACACGCAGCCCGTCAGCGCTATCGCCGCCA
>DUQH01000016.1 GCA_012837895.1 Candidatus Fermentithermobacillaceae bacterium
GTGTTGTTGTTGAGGTACACTTGGTTGCGCTCAGGGAGGAACAGTGTCCGCAATACAGAGTCCCTGTAGGGCAGCTCGAAGAAGGCTTCTTCGTCTGCCGACACGGTGCCCGAGTTCCTGTCAAAGCGGCCCACTACCAGAGCCACGCCCCTTTCGCCTTTATGTGTCCCTGCGGGCTGCCATCCTACCTTTGCGTACACGAATTCAGTATCGGATGTCCATCCCAAGGGCCAGTAGCTGAACGATGAGGCCAAGAGCCATTCTCTGCTCACTGACTCTACAGGGATTTCTCCCGAAGCCTCTTCATCAACGACGTCAATCGGGAAAACCCCAAGGTAGCTTCCCAGGCCGTCGTTACGCACTGCCAGGAAGTACGACCCGTCGGGGGATACCAAGTGTTCCGAGAGGTCCGAGTTTACGATGAAGCCTTCGACCGCGGTTTCGACAATTAGTTGGGGTTCGACTATAACAACCGGCGTCGTCTCTTGCGGGGAACAGCCTGCCATCACCAACAGTATCCCCAGCAGCAAAGCGGCCGGGAACCGGGTGGTGATCCGTTTGAGCCCCGTGAGCCCTTTGGGTTTCGTGGTTTCCGTCGGTAGGAGACCCCCTTGTCAATACCTGTGCCTGAGCCCGGTTTATCGTGTCCTACGTTATTTGCTGACGGAAAGCAAGGGGAAGTGGTTCCATGAGGCGGAGCCCCGGTTGACCGCGCTTATCAGCGCTTTATGGATGGGCATTTGGCCGGCCTGGATTGTGGGATTCACACGGTAAGTGCTATACTCCAAATAGGCAGACAACAGGCGTTCTGTGCTACACCAAGCGGGGTACCTGACACCGATGAAAAAAGGGTTTCGGTAGGCCTTTTCTGCCTGATGACATGTATCCTCCTTGTAGCTATGATCTTCAAGGCTGATATTCCCATAAGGAACAGCGGCTTTCTACCCCGTAACATGTTAGGAGATTGACGCATGATGCAAAGGGCGGCGATCACCGTCGTGAGAGGCGACATCACAAGACAGCAGGTTGATGCGATTGTCAATGCGGCCAACAAGACTCTCTTGGGAGGGGGCGGCGTTGACGGAGCCATACATAGGGCCGCCGGTCCCGAACTCCTGGAAGAGTGCAGGAAAATAGGCGGGTGTGACACCGGCGAAGCAGTGATCACCAAGGGATACAGGCTTCCGGCGAAGTGGGTCATCCATACGGTAGGCCCTGTGTGGCGGGGTGGCAACCAGGGTGAACGGGGACTCTTGGCTAACTGCTACAAGAACTCCTTGCGCCTGGCGGTGGAACATGGCGTCAGGACAATAGCGTTTCCGTCAATCAGCACAGGCGCATATGGCTACCCTGTGGAGCAAGCCGCACCTGTGGCTGTGGGCGCAGTAGCCGGCTTCTTTGAAGAGTCTGGGACCCGGCAAGGCAATCAACCGGGCGCTGCCGGCATGCCCATCGAGGAAGTCAGGTTCGTGTGTTTCGATGAAAACACATACCTGGCTTACAAGCGGGAGGTCGACAGGGTGTCCCGCATCGACTAGGGGCGGTCAACCGCCTCCCTCCAGAGCTGGAGGATTTCCCGGCCCGGCATCCTGGTAAGCTGTTGCATCATCTGCGCGGCATTACGGCTGTTTCTCAGGATATCCATGACTATAGCAGCACCCACGTAGTAACCGACGTTGCCCGGCCTACCTTGGGAATCCGTTGATGGCCCCGAGTACAGGTACTTGACCGTTAGCTCGGGAGTGGCTTGGGATTCGCCCAAACTGAGGATCTCCCGGATCAGGGCGTGGTGGTTGGCAACGCAATATGACAGTGCTCCATCAGTCATGTTGAGGGCTGTCTTCATGATACGTGCACCGAAGTCGAGATCCTGATCTTGGATCATAACGGAAAATACAGTCGCCAAGCCCTCGGTGAGGATGAGCTCGGCAAAGGTGAATGCGGCCGTCTTGAGCGCTTCCATCCCTAGCATTCGGATCCGCGCAAGGTGGTGGAACTCATGGGACACTATGGAGCTGATCTTTGCCGGGTCAGATCCGATCACCTCGGTTCCCAGGTAAATGAAAGGATTGGGTGCGGGAGGGGCTGTGCCTCCGGCGTGACCGATTCCGGCCATGATGAACACATCATAATCGCTTCCGAACTCGCTCCCGTAGCCCAGCAACTCCTCGCTTCGGGTGAGGGTCTCTCTGGTTTTGTCGAGTCCGCCGTGTTCAATAAATGCCTCAAACCTCTTGAGACATTGAGCAAAATCACATGCTTCCACATGTGGTTTCATTGCTTGCACATCGGCCATATACAAAAACTTGAAGATTATGTCGAACATCTGCCGGTATCGTGAGTAGTAATGATCGAGCCATGCCTGCCACTTGCCCTTTGCTGGTATGTTCTCTATGGTCTCCCGGTAGTCGTGGATGCTGACGATTATGTTCACAGGCCATACCCCCTCAGTAATGCTTTTTCCGGTCGGGCGGCAGAACAGGAAGCCAAGCTTGCCTTGCCGGTGCCGGTATGCTGATGTCTTGAGGCCGCAACGTCTGCCAAGTAGGATGCTGCAGGACAATGATGGGATCAGTTTCGGATGCTGTCATCCATAGTTATACCTCGCGTTCTAAGAGCTGTCAACACGGAGTCAAGATGGGGCGGGCTTGGGGCCAACATGTCAATCTGAAGTATCCCGCTACTTGAGTTCTTGGACGGTCTCTACGAAATCAAGACAACTGTTCATGTAAAGCGGGACTCAACCACAATCAGAACTTGGCAGCAGTGAAGCGCGCTTGTCACTCCTTGTAAGAAGCGCTGGGATAATGGAAGATATGGTTAAGATGATGAAGATGATTAGGATGTACCGTGGTGTCAAAGGCAGGTTGTTTAGATGAAGATAAGCGCTGCTTTGGCCAAGGAACTGTCCGGGCTTCCCGAACGGGCTACAGTCATGGTCGTCGGCGAGGTCGACACCGGTAAGAGCACCCTGGTAGCGCTGCTGGCTCGCTGGTTTCTGAGCACAGGCCGTAAAGCGGCCATCGTTGACGCTGACATTGGACAGGCAGACATAGGTCCTCCCGGGTTTGTGTCGTACGGCTTTCCTGAGCAGGACTTCGATTCATTGAAGGCGGTTACCAGGAGGGCTTCGTACATGGCGGGGAATACATCCCCCTACGGCAGGGGGTTAAACGTAGCAGCCGGAGTACAAGCCTGTGTGAGGGATGCAAAGCGTGAAGGTGCAGATGTCATAGTGATAGATACCAGCGGACTTGTCAGGGGCGTAGCAGGGAGGCAGCTCAAGTGTGCCAAGGCTGAGACCGTAAGGCCCGATCTGATCGTAATACTGAGCACTCCGGGAGTTGAGACGCTTGCAGGCCATCTGGAACACCTTGGATTTCATGTCCGCCGATTCCTGCCCATTCCGGGCGCTCGGGCAAAGGCCGCGGAAGAGCGCAAGAATTCCAGGATATCACGCTGGAACAGCTATCTCGGCAGCAACCTTCGGCTCATAGCAGTTGACCTTTCCAGGGTTAAGGTGTGTCCTTGGTGGGGAGAAACCCGTCATGTGGACACGGAGTACGTGCCCCACGGGACTGTGGCTGCAATCCAGGACCCCAGGAGGCCAGGCTTCCATATCCCGTGTGTATGGATGGTGGCGGGGCAAACAGGAGCAGAGCTCCAACCGTCCATCTTGGTGCCCCAAGATGTAGAGGGCGAACCTGTAGATGTGGCAGATGGTGGACCGGCAGATGGCGGGCCGGAGCTTGTGTGGGTATCCGGGTACAAGCTGGGGCTTGAGGGAACCAGGGTGGTTTCGGCATGAGTTCGGGATGGGCCATATACCGCGGATTGGCAACTGAACCCTCGAGACAGGTATGGAGAGTACGGTTGGTATGATGAACCTGATGAACATGATGAAGATAATGAAGATGATGCGCATCATGGGCATAGTAAACGAAACACGACAAGGGGGATACCAGTGGCAAGGAAGAAGCTCGGTCTGATCGTAAACCCCATCGCAGGTATGGGCGGCAGGGTTGGCTTGAAAGGTACCGACGGAGCCCATATCCTGAGGCGTGCCCTGGAACTGGGTGCACGTCCTGAAGCGCCCCAAAGAGCCATGGCTGCCCTCAAAGAGCTGTCCTCAATCAAGGGCGGGTTTGAACTCCTCACATACCCGGGTGATATGGGCGAAAATCAGGCGAGGACTGCAGGATTTGAACCTGTGGTGCTGTATCCCAAGGCCCGGCCTGCAGGCAGTACCGGCCGAGAAGATGGCAGGCGGGACTGGCACCTTGGCCGGACTACCCCTGAAGATACAGAACAGGCCGCCGTGGATATGCTGGAAGCGGGAGTTAACTTGATTCTTTTCGCGGGCGGGGACGGCACAGCCCGGAACATATACAACGCAGTAGGCTACAAGCTACCTGTCCTGGGTGTGCCGGCAGGTGTCAAGATTCATTCGTCTGTCTACGCTACCAGTCCCCGGGATGCAGGGCTGTTGGCGGCGAAGTTCATCACGGGGGAGGTCACTGAGTTAAGGGATGCTGAAGTTATGGACTTAGATGAAGATGCCTTTCGTGAAGGCAGGGTAACCGCCATGCTCTACGGATACCTGCGGGTGCCTTACGAAGAGCAGTTGGTCCAATGCCTCAAGTCAGGCAGCACCGAGTCTGAACCGGCCGCCCTGGACGGAATTGCTGAGAGGATCGTGGAAGAAATGGAGCCCGATGTGGCATATATCATCGGCCCCGGCACTACCACCCGCCCGATCATGGAAAAGCTGGGTTTGGAAGCTACTCTTCTGGGAGTTGACGTTGTGTTGGACAAGGAACTCCTCATCGCAGATGCCAATGAGCAACAGCTGCTCCGGCTTCTCGACGGGAAGCTCGTTGATAGGCTCCGGGGCGCCCTGATTGTGGTCACGGTGATTGGGGGCCAGGGATATGTGTTCGGCCGGGGAAACCAGCAGCTGAGCCCGGAAGTCATACGCAAGGTTGGGAAGGACAACATAAGAATAGTGGCCACCAGAGACAAGCTCCAAGCTCTCAACAGGCGCCCCCTACTTGTGGATACAGGCGACGATGAGCTCAACCAAATGCTCAAGGGATATTACCATGTGCTTGTGAGCTATGACCGGGAAGTGATGTACAGGTTAGACTAAGTGTTCAGCTATTGGGCTTGCTGCCTCGACCTGAGCGCAACGGAGTAGCACAATACCTGAACGAAGCACAAGCAGATCACGGTAAGCCACGACCAGGTGTAGCTTGCCTTGTACAGCATCCCCCAGGCCAGATAGCCCATGGCCAGTCCCACTGAAACGCCGCCCTGCGCTAAACCATCCCAAGTTGCTCTGTACTTCTCCTCAACTGCTTCCATCTTTGCGGCCATCATCGCAGGACCTGCCAGGTTACCGATCATCGAGACGAGCATCAGCAGGGCATATACCTGCCACAGCCTGTTTATCCAGAATACCCAGAGCATCAATACAGGCATAATGGTTCCTGTGATCACGATTACCCTTCTTCTGCCTTTCAGGTCGGCTATCCTGCCTCCAATCAGCATCACCAAGGCAGTACCCAGACTTGATGCGACTGACAGTGCCGTGACCGCCGTATACTCGTCAGAGAACCTGTCCATGACGGTGAAAGGCAGCAGGATGCTAACACCGCCGTTTATCAGCCCGTTGGCTATGAAGGCTATGAGCAGCGGTATTAACATGCGTCGGTCTGACTGTTCAAGCATCTCCCGCACCGTCGCCAGGAGAGCCTCCGGAGAGAACTTGCCGGATTTCGTATCAGTCTGGCTGTTTGAACCTGAGGGGCTGGGGCCCGGACTATCTTCCTCTTTGCCTATAGGAATTGATATGAGTATTGCCAGCACCGCAAGCCCCAGAGACAGCCAGAGAGGCGGCTTTACCCCGAACCGGTCTGCCATGTAACCCGCGGCCAAAGGAGCTGCTATATTGGCAACCAGTGAAGCAGTCTGATAGATGCCAAGTACAGTTGCCCTGCTTTCCTTGACAGTATATCCGGCCACAAATGCGGTACGTGCCGGAAACTGTATGACACTGAGGCCCCTGAACACGGATACCATGACCAGCCCGGTGAAGCTCTTGGCCGAAAGCAGCACCATTATCGCGGCGCACCGCATAAGCTGCCCCACAGTGTACATGCCTTTCCGCCCGTACTTGTCTGCAATGATGCCGCCGGTTACGGCTACGACGGCACCGGCTATTTCCATGATTGAGTTGAGCCAGCCCTGGGCTACCGATTCATACCCCAGGGATTTCCACCAAGGTGCCAGAAGCGAAACGTACAATCCTACCGATAACACCTCGACCATTCCGATTGCTATAAGCCTGCGCATGCCCGGATGTATTTCGCGCCAGAATTCTTGGATTCCCGATGAACGCAGCGACCTGCCTGAACTAACCATATGAGTTCCTCCTAACCTTGGGGCATCTGTAGTGCTTGGTACGGGCTGCTGATTGGGTGCTGCGCTGAAGAGGCGTTGAAAAGCCGCATATACAGTACCGCCTTTCGACACCGCACTACTGCCAAGCGACATCATAAATATATTACATAGCAATGTTAAAAAAGTAAAGCGCAATATCAAAATTATTAAGATATGGTCACAGCAGGTGCCGGAGGCCCATGACCGAACCGCCTATGGACCGAAGGGCTCACGACGGACCGGCTATGAAACACCGGATCATGATGGAACGGACTAGTATTCGGGCGATTGTTTCTTGTCAGAAAATAGGTCCTTGAGCAGACTGGAAGTCAATAATAGAATGAGTCCAGGATGAGTTAGGGAGTGATCTGGTTGGGACATACGAAAGCTAAGAGATCAACCGCCCATGTCGTACCGATCCTCTTGATTATCGCTTTGACGGCAACGTTGCTGCTATCCGCATGTTCCAAGAAACCCGCAGAGTTGCACAAGACCAAGGAAGAACTGGAGGTCATGGCCAGAGATCTCGTGTTCGCCATGGCCGAGGGAGAGTTCGAGGAAGCACGCAAGCATTTCGACAAGAAGATGAGTGCTGTTATGTCGGTTGGCCAGCTGGAACAAGTCTGGGCAACAATCCAAGGCCAGGCAGGTACTTGGTTAAACATTGCCGCGACCGCATTCGCAGAAGAGGAAGGTTATCGGCTTGTCTATGTAGCCAATTTGTTCGAGAGAGGAAGAATGGATATCAAAGTGGTTTTCGACAACCAAGGCCAGGTTGCAGGCTTGTGGGCCGGGGCACTTGAACCCATTGAGTACGTTGCCCCTGCTTACGCCAATCTCGACCTGTTTGAGGAGAGGGAGGTTGTTGTAGGCGAAGGCAAGTGGGCATTCCCCGGAACCTTGACAGTTCCCAAAGGGATGTCCGGCGACGCACCGGTCCCTGCCGTGGTCCTGGTTCACGGTTCCGGTCCCCATGACAGGGATGAAACCATCGGCCCCAACAAGCCTTTCAAGGACCTGGCGTGGGGGCTTGCTTCAAGGGGCATTGCAGTGCTTCGCTATGAAAAACGCACCAAAGAGCATGCAGCCGCGTTTACTCCTGCAGAGGCTGCGTCCCTTACGGTGAACGAAGAGACTGTCGAAGATGCAGTGCTGGCTGTCAGACTGCTCAAAACCATCGACGGAATCGATCCTGACAGGATATTTGTCGTAGGCCACAGCCTGGGCGCCACAATGGGACCGAGGATAGCGCAAGCTTGCAACTCCCCCAAGGCCGTTGGCGTCGGCGGTGCGGGCGGACATGGAGATGGGGATGTCTCAGAAGGCGATGGACGCATCGCAGGGCTCGTGATGATGGCCCCGGCTGCCAGGAACCTTGCTGACCTCATGGCGGAGCAGCTTGAGTACTTGGCTAACCTTGACGGTCATGTAGGCGAAACCGAATCAGAGCAAATCCGTGAAGTAAAGGCGGCTGTAGACAAAATCAAGTCAGGCGCCCTACGGGAAGGGGAAATGGTTCTCGGTGCTCCCAAAGCCTACTGGGATGACCTTGAAGCTCACGATCCGGTGGAAATCGCCAAAGGGCTCACCTTGCCCATCCTCGTCCTTCAGGGAGAGCGGGATTATCAGGTTACCATGGTGGATCTGGGGCTCTGGGCAGAGGCCCTGTCCGGCATGGCAAATGTGACGGTAAAGACTTATCCGGATTTGAACCACCTGTTCATGAGCGGCACCGGCAAGAGTACACCGGATGAGTACATGGTTCCTTCAGATGTCTCAGAGAAAGTGGTGGCTGACATCGCTGAATGGATTGGCCCGTAGCTTGCTGGCCCGGCGCGTCCCGTGGTGTGTGGCTCTGACATCGCTGAACTGCTTGCTTGATAGGTGGATTCGGTCGGACAGGTAAACTCGTTGAATTTGCA
>DUQH01000107.1 GCA_012837895.1 Candidatus Fermentithermobacillaceae bacterium
CGTCTTCAATTGTCCAAGCTTTCGGAATATCCTGGCGATTATAACCGCGCCATCCGTCAAAATTTTCTCCGTTGAAAAGCACAATCCAGTCCCCTTCATCTTCGGCAGCCGCAACAACCGTGTCTGCCGCTTCACCTTGTGCACCTTGCTTTTTGCTCCCGGTGCACGATCCTAAAATCATTACCGACATAGCAAATAAACTAAATACATAAAACAATTTCTTCATAACTTCATTCTTTAAATATTAAACTGAAATTTCATTATTTACATTTTTTTCGATTTAATCCCTGGGCATTTCAGGCAACTTCCAAGGTTCGCGATACGTATGTTTGATCAATTCTGCGGCATAAGCTCGTGCATTTACGGGTTCCGTCCATTTCTTGTCGAATTTGGGATCCCCATCGACAATTTTGAAATTATCTTCGATAATTGTTCTTATGGTGGCGTTTTCCGGAATATTGGTGAACTCCATGTTCTCGCCATCCCATTCGAGTTCTTGATTCAAACCCTGCAATCTCACTGCCACAACGCCCATAACAACCATTTCGTTGAAAGGTCCCGCTTCGGAAAATGGGGATGCGGTTTCTACGCGATTTTCGGGACTTTCTTTGCACGCACGCACCCAATCCATTTCATGTGACAACGTAACTTCACGCTGAGTCTTCGGCGATTTGGGCGTTCTTCCGGATACCAACCAAGGATCTTTTCCGTAGCACCCGCAAATCAGTGTATCTTTTGTTCCGTGAAAGATAACTCCACCACCGGCATCGTTCAAATCTTTTCCTACAGGTACACCTTCCGGACGGAAAGGTTGCAACCCGCCGTCATACCAAATAACTTCTACTTCGGGCATGGCCACCTTAGGTAAATTTTCACGAGCAGGGAAAACCAATTTTACCTTTTCGGCCACAGGTGCCGAATCGGTCAGCAACATGGTAGAGCTGGCCTGCACTTTGATGGGATAACCCAATCTCAATCCTTTAAATACCGGATGCAAAATATGGCAAGCCATATCGCCCAATGCTCCTGTGCCGAAATCCCACCATCCGCGCCAGTTCCAAGGCGTGTAAATATGATTGAAAGGACGCATGGGAGCCGGTCCGATAAACAAATCCCACTTCAAGGTAGAAGGGATAGGATCTGCTTTGGGCGGACGATTCAAACCCTGAGGCCATATGGGCCTGTCGGTAAAAGTTTCAACGCGCGTAACTTCTCCGATTTGGCCGTCATAAATCCAATCGATCACCTGACGAACGCCGGGAGCAGACGAACCTTGATTGCCCATTTGCGTGGCCACTTTGTATTTCTTCGCCAACTTGGTCAAAAGACGGGATTCATACACACTATGAGTCAATGGCTTCTGCACATACACGTGTTTTCCCATCGTTATGGCATCTGCTGCTATAAGCGCATGGGTATGATCGGCGGTGGCAACCACAACGGCATCGATGCTTTTCCCCATTTCGTCGTACATCTTACGGTAATCGTAGTATTTCTTTGCTTTTGGAAAATATTTAAAAACACGGTCGCTATATTTCCAGTCAACATCGGCCAGAGCAACAATATTCTCACTCTCCAAATTTTTAAGGTTGGCAAAACCCATACCTCCTATGCCCACCCCTGCAATATTCAATTTATCGCTCGGTGCGGTATGCCCAAAACTTTTTCCCAATACCGAAGAAGGTACAACGGTCAAACCTGCGGCAGCCATCGCTCCCGTTTCCAAAAATTTCCTTCTTGACATTTTTGATGACATAACTTGTTGTTTTTTTAAGATTAACGATTTAACGATGCCCTAAAAGTAGTACAAATTATTTTGAAAGTAAAATTTTTGCAAAGCAATTGTTATAAATTTAAGTTAAATGATATTTTTCAATTAAAAACACACTTTATTACAAAATAAATCGCTTATCGATTAAACCTCTTCTCTCAAAAAACGTTCTGTATTAGAAAGGCGAAAACATATTCTTCATGGTAAAACCACATAATAAAATCAAGAAAACAATGAATTGGAAAAAAAAG
>DUQH01000021.1 GCA_012837895.1 Candidatus Fermentithermobacillaceae bacterium
CTGTTGGCAGGGCCTCCGGGTGCGGGAAAAAGCATGCTAGCAAAAGCACTTCCTGAGATCATGCCGGACTTGACACCCGAAGAGGCGGTTACTGTGACCAAGATCCACAGTGTGGCAGGTTTGCTCCCCAAAGGAAGCGGGCTGTTGAAGCGACGTCCGTTCCGGGCACCCCATCACACGGTGACACCTGCTGCAATGGTGGGAGGCGGCGCTATCCCCAAACCCGGGGAAATAACCCTTGCCCACAGAGGTGTACTGTTCCTGGATGAACTTCCGGAATTCTCTGCCCAGGTAATCAACGTACTCCGCCAACCCATTGAAGATGGGGTTATCAACATCGCCCGGTCAGGGGGCACCTACCGGTTCCCATGCCGGATACTCCTTGCGGCTGCCATGAACTTATGTCAATGCGGGTACTGGAGAAGCGATTGGCAGCATTGCCAGTGCACTCCATACCAGAGACGCCAATACGTATCTAAAGTCAACGGGCCTCTGCTTGACAGGATAGACCTTTTCATGCCCGTGCAGAGAGTGGATATTGAAGACCTGGCCCGGGCGGGTTGCGAAGAAGCTGCAGACTCAGTCAAGGAGAGGGTTGAGGAGGCAAGAAAGCTGCAAGAGAAAAGGCTTGAGGAGTTTGGTCTTGCCACAAATTCTGAGATGGGTCCAAGGGAACTGTCAACCCTTCTCAGTATTTCAGCATCAGGAAGGAGACTACTTCTTGACGCCTACAGCCGGATGAAGCTTTCTGCCAGGGCGTACTACAGGGTAATGAGGGTTGCTGCTTCTATAGCAGACCTTGACCAGTCATCCAGGATTGAAGAGGAACACGTGGCAGAAGCGTTGTCATACAGGCAGCGGATCTTGGAATGAAGGTGCGGGAGGCTGGGCCGCAATACACAGGCCGTATAGCAGAGGACCAGGCATGTGACTACTTGCGTCAGAATGATTACCGCATTATCTGCCGTAACTACCGTTCCCGCTACGGGGAAATCGACATAGTCGCGGCGTGTGGATCTGTGCTTGTGTTTGCGGAAGTGCGTTACCGGAGGCGCCATTCCCTGGTTCCACCTCAAGAGTCGGTTAGCAGGGCTAAAACGCAGAGGTTGAAACTTACCATACGCGACTTCCTGTCCAAACACAGTGGGATTGTTGAGCAATATGACAGCATCCGGGTTGATCTAGTGTGCGTTTCCGGCACCGGAGATCCAGCCTCGTTGGAGTTCAGGACGATCAAAGGGATCATCGAATTCTGAAGTCTGGTCTAAGATTACAGATCGCTGGCTTTGCACACCTTGTTACCGCCGTCTTTCTTGGCGTGGTACATGGCCCAGTCAGCTAGCCGGATAAGGTCCCTGCCTACGTCTGAATCGTTAGGGTAGGCAGATATGCCGACGCTTAATCCTATATTAAAAGATTTACCTTCGTAGTACACGGGTGCGCTGCAAACGGCAATGAGACGCTTGCCCAAGGCTTCTGCAGTTTCAATGTCAGCTGAGGGACAAATGATAATGAACTCGTCTCCCCCGTACCGGATGATCACATCTTCCTGCCTGGTCACGGAAAACAGGGCCCTGGTCACGTGAATCAACACTGTATCTCCAGCTTCATGCCCAAATTGATCGTTAATCTTCTTGAGGCCATCTAAGTCAATGAACACGAATGAACATGGGGTTTGCTCAGCCACCAGCTTTGGGAACTCCCGGTGCAACCAGTCTTCAAGGTACCGGTAGTTGAACGCCTTGGTCAACGGATCTGTGCGGGATTCCTCTGTTCTCATATCCAGTTCGCTCTGGAACCGCATCAGGTAAAATACTGCAACCATATAGGCAATGCTTATAAGTAGCCCGATCTTTCCAATGAAAGAGCAAAGCAGCGCCCCTGTCAGGGAGAGGAGGTACATAAAAGGGATAAGGCTGCGCCGGCTGGTAAAGGCCATCCGTCCGAAGCAGACCTGCCACTTTTCTTGACGTTCTTTGGATACTGCTATGCTTACCAGGGTGATATTGCACAGGTCAAATATGATCATCGCAACTACGAGGCCGATTATCTCATAGGTGATGGTGTAGGGTGTAATACCCCTAACACACTGAATTGTGATGTCAGCCAGTCCCAGGCTGATTGCAAGCTGCCCGGCGTTAAACATGGCGGCAAGCCAGGGTTTACTGAGGAAAACGGCTTGAGAAAGCACGCTGGGTACCCCTGTGAGGATTGCCAGGGGGAGGCCGTAACAGTAAAGGCCGGGGAAAAGAATGGGCCAGGTTGCATGGATATGAACTTTAGGTGCGAGTCTTATGGGGGTGTTGAAGCTTATGATGCCAAGGATGGCAAAAATAGCAGTGGTATAAGGGTCCGGCAATTCGTAGTTTAGAAGTTCAAATGCTGAAAAGACGAATCCCACACCTGCCACTAACCCCATGTATGCGACTAGCCGTTTCCGCTCAGCACCTTTGAGCTTGGATGAAATCCAGCGGTTAGTGTAGCCGGCCTCAGGCGCGTTCACGGGTCATACCCCCAATTAACTCAGGCAAACGCCAGGTTAAGGAATCATGGAAAGACCTGACATATATTCGCATTGGTCTGTTATTTGATCCAAGATTATACATGGTTCGGGTGGTTGAGTCCAGTAGGCTTTGCCGTGTGCAACCACTTACCTGGCGAAAAACACCATTTCGGTTGAACCAGCATCTATCGGGCAATCTTGATGCAGCGATCCTTGTTCATGAAACAGTTCAAATCCTGACATTTCAAGTATCAGCCGGAGTTCCCTGGGGAAATAGTAGGTCATGGTACTTGTGTAAGCCGCTTCTCTCAGCAGGTTATCTACTTCATCGTACTCTTCAAGGTGGACCGTATTGTATTCCAGCTGATTAGCAAAGTCATATGTGGTTGTACACCTGTGAATGAGTTTTGTCCCTGTGAGTGGGTGCTCAAATGCTGCGATCCTTTCAACACGGTTTATATCAACCATATACGGAATATCAGGAATGCCGTTGTCCAGGATAAACACCCCCGTTGGTTTAAGGTGGCGTTTGACATTGCGCAATGCTCTTATGAGCAAGCCGGGCTCCAAAAAGTGATTGAGCATGTTGCAGGGGGCGATTATGAGGTCGAATCTCTTTCCTAGTTGAAACTTGGTAACATCTTGTCTCACAATGGTCGCTTTCGATCTCACAGCTTCGTCTTCCAAAGCCAATCTGACTTGGCAACGGGCTATCATATCGTCTGAACTGTCTATCCCGGTAACGCGGAAACCGGCTCTTGCCAAAGGTATTAGTATTCTGCCAGTGCCTGACCCCAGTTCCAAAACGTCAGGGCCGAACTTACGGGCGAACTCCACATATGCATCTACGTCTGTCAAGCCGGCGTGAAGAATGTCGTAGAACTCAGTAAAGAAACCGCTGTACATACTTTGCATCACATCATCACCCCTGTAGGAAGATAGCAGCCTTCAGCCCGTGACATGTCTCCTGGTGTTCAGAGGACTACCATCAGCCAGTAAGCTCCGGACAGGCTCAAACGAACGCCTGTGGATAGGGCACGGCCCTCTTTGCGTGAGGCGTTCCACATGTTCCTTGGTGCAATACCCCTTATGGTTGGCAAAACCGTATCCAGGGTATAACCTCTCAAATTCTTCCATCATCTTGTCGCGTACCACTTTTGCAACGATAGAGGCACATGCCACAGATGCTACCCTGTTGTCAGCTTTTATCAGTGCTTCCTGGCTTATCTTCAGATCGGGAATAGGGTAGCCGTCTACAACAACCAGATCAGGCTCGTACCCCCTGAATGCAAGCATTTTGATGGCAGCCTTCATTGCTGAAAAGGTAGCAGCTACAATGCCGAATTCATCGATAAACCGCGCAGACCTGATACCCACGCCAACAGCAATGCCGGTTTCGAGAATATAATCAAAGATGCGTTCACGCGTCTTTTGAGTTAGCTTCTTACTGTCGTTAAGCTTAGGGATTCTTGGATGTGCAGGCAGGATTACCGCCGCCGCTACTAAAGGGCCTGCCACAGGCCCTCTACCTGCTTCATCTACGCCTGCTATGTACTGTGCCCTGGGACGCCTAAGCTCTTCCCACTCGTACAACTTGTTGACCCTTGCTGCTTCCGCTCTACGTGACTTCAATTGTTACACTCCTCTGCCACGCCTCCTACTACTGAATTCGCCGTAGAAAGGTTAACTCCTTTTCAAGGGGGATGCTGGAGGGTAGTGCTATTCAGGTGTAGGGGGGCTGTCTGCATAACCTGAAGTAAACACGAAGATTTTCACGTCGTAGTTTGCCACTGTGTGCTTGAACTTTGACGGCCAATCAAACTGTTTTAGCTCAGGCCAGGTCTTGAAATGACCGCGGACTGTCCTTCCAAGACCTAATATGTCAGACTCCATGGCAGTGAGTTTGATAAACACATCGTTTAGAAGAGATTCCAGTGTTTGCTCAGCTTGCTTGACGATTTCGCCATGGTAACCAGGAGTGAGTTCTATCTCCCTGGATGTAGTCTCTTCCATGGAAGCGGTAGCCCTTACCCTGAAGGTGACACTTACCTGGTTATCTTCTATTTTGGTCTTCCTAATGACAGAACAATGCTGGAACACCAAAGTTGCCCTTCTTTCCGGATTCCGGGGCATGATGATGTCAATGAACCCCCTGGCAAAATCACCGCTCATGATGTTAACGGCCATGGTTTCTCTTGTGTCCAAGGTGTCTATCATTTTCATTCTTGGGCCGTCTTTCTTGAAAACAGCCGAACCGGCAAGCTCAATTATGCTCCCAGGGGTGTCTGCCGTATCTGCTGGCGGCTGTTTCTCGCCTGAACCACCTGACCCATCAGGACTATCTGCGCCTTCCGGCTGTTCGGCAACGGGTTCCACAGGCGAGGCGAGGGTCAGGTATGGTGTCCACGGCTCGGTTTGTTCTGTGCCATAGGCTACCAGGAAGTCGTAAATTGAGGTAAACGGGCAGATGCCCAGCTCCTGTTTGCAGCTGTCAATAAGCTTAACCAGGTAATCCGAGGGTTCACTTTCTTCGGGCACGCTGAAATTCCTGATAAAATGAGAGGCGCTGCCTTTGCATACTGCCACTAATGTGTTCTGCCTGAATTCAAGGTTTCGCGAAAACACGTCAAGTATTATACCCGCATCTTCCCGGGCCAGTTCTTCGCCGAGTATCACCACTTGTGTGTGGGCCGTGGTGACCCTTCTCGAAGTCATAGTGGTCATCTGCCCGAGGCCATCTAGCAAACTTTCGCATTCAACAGCTATTATGAAAGATGTTGAGGTGCCCCCGCCTTCTAGAGGGCTCCCCCCCTGCATCTTCCTGGGAAGCGCTATGGACGCTGTAGCCAGGAGTTGTTTCTCTCTACCTTTATCCACCCCTAGAATGGTCACGAAAGACAACTGCTCGAGTTCGTGCCTTCCGTAGCAGCCGGACAAGTACGTAGCTAGGAAGGCTAGCAATGACGCTAGCAGCGCAATACGGGTAAGTTTGTGGTCAGTAAACGTGCTTATGTCTTTTCCTCTCCTTGCATCTCAGCCTGTTCGCCGCCAGTGTTTGCAGGTGGGTTGTGTTTCGTATCTTCGGAATATCCCGGGCTTTGCCTCAACTTGTCAAGGAACTGTGACACACGGGCAGCTTCTAGTTGTGTGCCCCGGACATGCGCAATTAAGTACAGCACCGGGCCTAGTATTACGCTGAATGAGCCCATGTAAGTGTATACTGTAGAAAGAAACCTGCCGGCGGCGTGGATCGAGCTTGGCAAAGCTGCAATGCCGAAGGTCAGCAACCCTACCCCCGGGACCAGGGGCCTGTAGGTACGGGTGTTCATGAGTTGGCACAATAACACCAGGGTCACCATATAACACGCGCTGGCGTGAATTGCGGACGCGAAGAACCAGGTGAAAGTGAACAGGGCTTCGATCTTTTGGAGGAAGCGGCCCAAATAGACCGTCCGGGCAATAATCCCCAATGAAATCACGTGCCTGGTGTTTTCAGGATAGGGCAGGATGGCTGCTACCAATACGACAGAAGCGACCATGAAAAGGGTAGCTACTGATAGGCCGGTAAAAGCCGCTCTTGGGAGCTGATCAGGGTTCCTAAGGTACGACTTGATAATGGCTGTGAACGAAATCCCGCCGAATAAGCCTACCTGCACTAAAGACTCCCTGAGTATTACAGGAATGCCCATGCCAAACACCGGGTACAGGTAGCGGATGTCAAACAACCTGTAAGAGCCCAGGGCGACAACTATGATCGTAAGGGCGATTGCAGGATAGAAGAAGGTGGCAGCCCTCGCTACAGACTCCAGTCCCAGCCATGCCGCGTATAAGGCAGAAGCGATTACAATGACTATGAGTATTTCAATAGGGAATTCGGGCAACAGGCCGATTACGGCGCCCCCGGCGAATGCCCGCACGCTGTACGAGGTTACCAGCACAAACATGGTGGTGATTGCCAGGGTTGTAAGGTCCCCGAGAACCCTGCCCAGGGTAAGACGTACAGAAGGTACAAATCCCAAATTGCCAGTTGCCTTGGACCATCCTAGCCATCCCCACAGCCCGGCTGATGCAAGCAAAGCAGAAACCAATATGGTAAGCCATGCACCCGTTCCTATCCTCTGGGTAATGTAGGAGGGCAGGGTCAGAAATACTTTGGTGGCGATCAAGAAACCCAGGATTACTGTGAACTGGTTGGAATCAAGGTGGCCCAGCTTTACCACGTCAAATTGGGCTGCCTGGATTTCATGTCGGCCGGGCGAGCCCATTAGGAATTATCCTCCTGTTGTTTCTGTGACTCTATTTCCCATTGCCTGGCTATATCAGGTTGTCTCCGCTGATCCTGGGGCCTCAGGAATGGAGGCCTTGTTTCAATTGTCCAGGTTGGCCCGATGGTAAGTACATCAGCCCCTGTACGTTGCTTCGGCGCCATAGGCGCCAAGAAAGGAACTCCCAAACTGGTTAGAGAAGCCATCTTGCAGAATGCCACATATACAGTAGCTACTATTCCGAAGAGTCCAAGCAGCGACCCGGCAACAATGAAAATGGCTGTAGCTACGCGTATCAGCATCCCGACTTCCAGGTTAGGTATTGTGAAGGAAGCTACTCCGGTTATGGCGATGACAATAACCATGATGGGACTTACCAGTGAAGCCGATACGGCTGCTTCACCGATCAAGAGAGCTCCCACAATACCTATGGTCGGTCCGAAAGGAGAGGGTATCCTTATCCCCGCTTCGCGTATGAGCTCAAACCCAAAATACATGAGCATAACTTCCAAAGGCAGGGGTATAGGAACCATTTCCCTTGATGCAGCAATTGAAAACAGCAGGACGGTAGGGATCATTTCTTGATGGAAGTTGGTTATGGCAATATAGGTTCCAGGGAGGAGTACGGCAATGAACAGGGCGATTACCCGGATTAGCCTTAACACATTGCCATAGGGCCAGCGCACATAGTAATCCTCAGGGCTGTGAAGGAAGGCTGAAAACGTGACCGGGCCGATCAAGGCAAAGGGATCGCCTGCAACCAATATTGCAATGGCGCCTTCCAGTACAAAATGTGCCACCCTGTCTGGCCTTTCAGTGCTGATTATAGTCGGCAGTAAGCTGTGACTGGCTTCGATAAGCTGCTCCAGGCTACCGCTGCTTAGCACCGCATCCATGTCTATAGACTTGATTCTCCGTCTGACTTCGGTCACCAGTTTTTCATTAGCTATTCCTGCCATGTATATAACGGCACACTGGGTTCTGGTCCTGCGCCCAACCTCAATGCTTTCCACTACCAGGTCCGGTGACCGGACCATTGACCTGAGCAGGGCGGTGTTTGCCCTGAGCACTTCAACGAAGCCTTGTTGCGGGCCCCTGACTATCCGTTCGGTTACGGCTTCTTGAACCGTCCTGTGTTCCCAACCCTTGGTCTCAACTGTAAGCGCCCTGTCCTGGCCTTGTACGAGCACAACTGTGTCGCCGGATACCATTGCTTCTACGCACTCTTCTACAGTGTGTTTTACTTCCACCTGGGTACTTGCGACCAGGGCGTCTTTAATCTGGGCAACAGGATCCCCTTCTTTGTCTTTCCGTATGGGAGAGAGAAGCATTAGAGGTTGGAATACCGCCGTAGTCACCTTGTCGGAATTCGCCAGCCCTTCCACAAAGGCCACAACCACCCGGACGTTTGGGTTGGCACAGCACACTTCCCTTATCACGACATCTGACGAATCGGGCACGTGAAAAATTCTTTTTAGTTGGTCAACGTTTGCATCCAAATGCTTTGACCACGGTGTACCCTGGTGTTGCGTTTCAGGCTCATGAATTCTCTTAGCCGGACGTTCGCCCAGGGAAAAAGTATCCCTTTCTGAACGTCCACGTTGAGGGAAAATCAAGCTTGCGACCTTCCTCCAGGGTTTGGGAATTTTCAAGGGATGATCACTCCGTCCTGGCCTGGTAAACATGCTTCAGTTTCTAATGATTCCCGTCATTTGACGTGGTTATGAATCCAAGGCCATGCGCAGCGAACTTTCCTTTTTCGCCAAAATATGCTAATCTCTTAAGTAGTATGTCAGAAATTACCTTGATTATCAAACTTTGCTAGAAACCGGGGGTGTTGTGATCTTTGAGTCAGGTATTCGATAGGCTGGTGTTCTATCTTGAAGCACATTATCGCCGGAAACATAAGAGCATGGATTTTGACAATCTCCTACATCAGGCAAACTGTGTTTTGGAATTATGTCGCGCACAGGGCATCAAGATCGTCAGCGTTGACGACTCTGAATATCCGGAAAACCTCAGAAATGTACGTGGTTGCCCTGAACTGCTTTTCATGAAAGGCTGCCTGACGCCAGGCGACAGGATAGCAGTAGCTATTGTAGGTACTAGAAATCCAACTATAGTTGGGCAAGCTGTTGCAGCTGAAATAGCAGCCGACCTTGCTGCAGCCGGGGTCACAATCGTCTCGGGCCTGGCGTACGGAATCGACGCCTGTGCCCATAGTGCAGCCTTGAATGCCAGGGGGAGGACAATTGCATGCCTTGGCCACGGGGTGGATCAAGTATATCCCAAAGCTAATTGGGCTCTTTACCGGGAGATTGCTGAAACAGGGGCGCTATTGTCAGAATACTTGCCTGGTACAGGCCCCAGGCCCTGGCATTTCCCAGAAAGGAATAGGTTGATTTCAGGCCTGTCTCTGGGAGTTGTAGTGGTAGAAGCCGGCCTCAAATCCGGAGCCCTTATCACGGCTGATTGGGCTCTTAAGCACGGACGCCCGGTGATGTGTGTACCCGGAAGCGTTAAGTCAGCCGCCAGTCAGGGAACCAACCGGCTTATCCAGGAGGGTGCATATCTGGTAACTTGTGCTGAAGATGTGCTATCCTTTCTCAGAAAAGACAATGAGTATGTTCCGCAACCGGAGACAGGCAGGTCAGTCCAGTGCGTGTCTTTAGAGGAGTCACTTGTGTTAAACTCTTTAGCGCGGTATGAATCAGTCGAAGATATATGCGACAATCTCAACGAGATACCGGTATACAGGACAATGTCATTACTTTCAGCCCTTGAGGTAAAGGGTTATGTGAAATCACTTGCAGGCGGCAAGTATGTACTGACGCCTGCCGGGCAGAAGTTGATCACTTAAGAAGGTGGGAAATCCTGTTATGAGCAAGCAATCGAGCCGCCCGCTCATCATTGTTGAGTCACCGACAAAAGCAAGGACCATTTTGAGGTTTATGAAATCAAAGTATAATGTGAAAGCTTCTATGGGGCATGTGAGAGATCTTCCTAAGAGCAAACTTGGTGTGGATATAAAAGATGGGTTTAAGCCCCAGTATATTACCATCAGAGGGAAAGGAAACGTAATCAAGGAACTGAGAGACGCTGCCAAGCAGGCATCAGGTGTCTACCTTGCTACTGACCCTGACAGGGAAGGAGAAGCTATATCGTGGCACCTATGCCATGTGCTTGGCATTGATCCCCAAGAAGCACAAAGGGTAACGTTCCATGAAATCACTGAGAACGCTGTTAAGGATGCCTTCAAGAACCCTGCGCCCATAAAACAGAGTCTGGTTGATGCCCAGCAGGCAAGGCGTATACTGGACAGACTGGTTGGTTACACACTTAGCCCGCTGTTATGGAAAAAGATAAAGCCCGGCCTGTCAGCGGGCAGGGTCCAATCTTCCGCCCTCAGGCTCATTGTTGACAGGGAGATTGAAATTGAGTCCTTCAAACCCGAGGAGTATTGGACCATTGAAGCTTTGCTGGAAGGCGAAAAAGGCCAGGTTAAAGCTAAGTACTACGGGTTTGAAGGGAAGAAGCGTGAACTCAAGAACCGGTCAGATGTGGACAGTGTTCTCCATGGGATAAGAGACGCTGAGTTCATTGTAACTTCGGTAAAACCAAGGGAGAGGCGTAAGAATCCTCCAATGCCTTTTACCACTTCCACGCTGCAACAGGAAGCATCGAGAAAACTTGGCTTTCCTGTGAGAAAGACGATGAGGGTTGCCCAAACCCTATACGAAGGAGTCGAACTTGGGGAACATGGTTATGCTGGCTTGATAACTTATATGAGGACAGACTCTACAAGAGTCTCGCTTGTCGCCGTCCAGGAAGCAAGAAGATATGTTGAAGGTGCGTTTGGAAAAGAATACATAGGCAGGGCCAGGAGGGGCAAGTCAGCACCGGGTGTACAGGACGCCCACGAGGCCATAAGGCCTACAGATGTATTGCGCCTGCCGGGTGAAATAAAGCGCTTCCTGAGTCAAGATCAGTACAGGCTTTACGAGCTGATTTGGAACAGGTTCGTTGCCAGTCAGATGGCATCAGCAGTCTACGATACAGTGACTTGCGATATCGCGGCTAACAAGCATGTCTTCAGGGCGACAGGATCGCGGCTCACATTTCCCGGTTTTACCAGGCTATATGAAGAGGGCCAAGACACTACTGAAGAACCTCAAGAAGAAATAATACCGCTTTCGGTAAACGAACGCCTGGAACTCAAGCATATTGATCCCCAGCAGCATTTCACCCAGCCTCCCCAAAGATATACTGAAGCATCCCTGGTCAAGGCGCTTGAGCAACACGGGATAGGAAGGCCCTCTACTTACGCCCCGATTATTGCTACGTTGACTGAGAGGGAATATGTCACCAGGGAAAAACGGCGTCTAATCCCGACAGAACTCGGGCGCGTGGTGGATTCAATGTTAAGGGAGCACTTCCCGTCTATTGTTGATGTAGGCTTTACTGCTGATATGGAAAAGCAATTGGATGCCATAGAAGAAGGTTCATCCAGGTGGGTTCAGGTTATAGAGGAGTTTTGGAAGCCTTTCAGCAAGCAGTTGGAAGAAGCCGAACAGCAAATACAGCGGGTGAAACTCCAGGATGAACTGGCCGGCGTCGATTGCGATAAGTGCGGCAGGCCGATGGTCATAAAACGGAGCAGGTATGGTAAGTTTATTGCCTGTTCGGGATATCCTGACTGCAAGAACACAAAGCCTTTTGTGGAAAGAACAGGTGCCGTATGCCCCAGATGTAAAGGCGACATTGTGGTCCGCAGGTCCAGAAAGGGGAGGGTGTTTTTCGGTTGCCTGAACTACCCTGAGTGTGACTTTGTCTCATGGAGCCGGCCTGTAGCTGACAAACTATGCCCGGAGTGCGGGTGTTTTCTTGTGGAAGCGGGTGGCAGGTCTAAAGGATACCGATGCGGCAATCCTGACTGCAAGTATACCGAGAAAAGCTGAGAATATTTTGAAAATAGTTGATGCCATGCACATCAAAGTGATAATATAAGCTGATAACATAAGCTTATGCAGGATTATTCCTTGGGAAGGCGGTTAAATGGCATATTCTCTGCTTCAACTGAAGGAAGACTTTCTTGTAGAGATAGCTGTGTCCAAGACTCAAAGTCATAATACGGTTCAAGCTTATGCACAGGATCTTGACCAGTTTTTCAGTTTCCTTGCCGGAAAAGTATGCGGCAAGCAGGTGGAAGATTTGATTCCGGCGGACCTTAAGCCAGAGTATATCCGCAGGTTCGCTGTATACTTGGCCAAGGAGGACTATAAAGGCGCTACGATTTCCCGGAGACTCTCTGCTGTAAGGAGCTTTTGCCGTTTTCTCACCCGCCGGGATGTGCTTGATGAGGATCCGGCTAAGGGGGTATCTTCCCGGAAGGCTCACAGCTACTTACCCAAGGTGTTTTCCAAGGAAGAAGTTGCGCGTATCATATCTGTGATTGACACAAGCACTCCCCTGGGAAAGCGCGACCGCGCGATTCTAGAGTTGTTATATAGCTCAGGGCTGCGTATTGGCGAAGTGGCGAAACTCAATATAGGCGACATAGACTATTCTTTAGGGTTCGTTCAGGTCACCGGTAAAGGCGATAAGGAAAGGTTTGTGCCACTTGGGTCCATGGCTTTGGATGCGCTTGGAGACTACCTCGACGGAGGGCGTCCCTTGCTTGAAAAGAAGCCTCAAGGAGAAGGCCAGGGGTTCCCCGTGATGAGGAAGCCCCTTTTCCTTAACAGGCTTGGAGACAGGTTGTCTGACAGGTCCATCAGGCGGATCCTTCACAAATATATCCTGCTTGCAGGCATCGATCCCCAGGGGTTGTCGCCCCATACCCTGAGGCACTCTTTCGCAACTCACCTGCTGTCCGGGGGCGCGGACTTGCGTTCCGTTCAGGAGATGCTCGGGCATGCAAGCATCAAGACCACACAGATATACACCCATGTTATGCCTGACCGGTTGAGACAAGTGTACAAGAATGCCCACCCGAGGGCTCAGGTTAACCAACAGGACAGCTTGGCTGGTGTGGGTGGCAAAGATTTCGAAAGGGGCGGAAAACAATGAAGGTTGAATATGAGCCTCACATCCTGGGCACCACGGTTCTGGCCGTCAGGGCAGGTGGAAAGGCGGCAATGGCCGGGGATGGCCAGGTTACCCTTGAAACAAACCATACAATTCTCAAATCCAGTGCAAGGAAAGTAAGAAAGCTTTACAAGAACTCAGTTATTGCGGGTTTTGCAGGTTCTGTAGGAGATGCGCTGACTCTTTTTGATAAGCTTGAGGGCTACCTTGAAGAAACAAGGGGCGATCTACTGAGAGCTACCGTTAACCTTGCCAAAGAGTGGCGTACTGACAGGGTGCTGAGACAGCTAAAGGCAATGCTGCTTTGCATGAACAAAGACCACTTGCTCCTGGTTTCCGGCACCGGTGAGGTAATCGAACCTGATGAGCCTGTATTGGCTATAGGTTCGGGAGGGGCATACGCCACAGCAGCTGCCAGGGCCCTCATGAAATTTACAGACATGGATGCAGCTTCCATTACCAGAGAAGCTTTGAAGATAGCGGCGTCTATATGCATATACACTAACGACAACATTGTTATCGAGGAATTAGGGTAACAATGTTGCCTGTCCATGGAGGATGGTGTGCTATGGAAGACTTGACTCCTCGGGAGATAGTAGCAGAGCTTGACAAATATATAGTAGGGCAGGGCCAGGCAAAGCGTGCAGTTGCTGTTGCCCTCAGGAACAGGTTGAGGAGGCAGAAAGTCCAAGGCGATTTGCAGGATGATATTATCCCCAAGAATATCCTGATGATTGGGCCTACAGGAGTGGGAAAGACAGAGATTTGCAGGAGATTAGCTAAACTGGCAAACGCTCCTTTTGCGAAAGTGGAGGCTTCTAAGTTCACTGAGGTGGGGTATGTAGGCCGCGATGTTGACTCAATAGTACGGGACCTTGTTGAGAGCGCTGTCAGTATGGTCAGGAAGGAGAACCTGCAGAGCGTTCAAGACAGGGCTGAGGCCCTGGCTGAAGAACGGCTTGTTGACCTACTGTGCCCCATGCCAAAGAAGCGCAGGACGGTATCGAATCCCTTTGAAGTGTTGTTCAATCCTGTGCAGCAAGAACAGCAGTATGACGAAGAAGACGATTTCAATGAGAAAGTCCGGCAGGCCCGCGCCAAGAGACAACTCATCCGGCAGCAGCTTAGGGACGGGGAACTTGAGGATCAAGAGGTTGAAATTGAAGTAGAAGATACATCCGTCCCCAGGGTTGAGTTTTTCGATGGTGCCGGCATGCAGGAAATGGAAATCAACATGCAAGACGTTTTCGGAGGCCTTCTGCCTAAGCGCACAAAGAAAAGAAGGGTTCCGGTAAGTGAGGCCAGGAGGATCCTGGCACAGGAAGAAGCAGGCAAACTAGTGGATCAGGATTCTATCATTGCAGAAGCGATAAGACGGTGCGAGAAGCTAGGGATAGTGTTCCTCGATGAGCTTGACAAGATTGCCGGAAGGGAAGCAGGAGTAGGGCCGGACGTTTCCCGGGAAGGGGTCCAAAGGGACCTGTTGCCCATAGTTGAAGGTACAACCGTGATAACCAAGTATGGCCCTGTAAGGACAGACCATATATTGTTCATAGGTGCCGGTGCGTTTCACGTGAGCAAGCCATCAGACTTGATTCCTGAATTGCAGGGACGCTTTCCCATAAGGGTTGAGCTGGATGCTCTTGAAGAAGAGGACTTTGTGAGGATCCTCACAGAACCTGAAAACTCCCTTACCCGCCAGTACAAGGCCCTGTTGGAAACAGACGGGATTTGCCTTGAGTTCACTCCTGACGGGATAAGGGAAATAGCGAAAATGGCGTTCACAGTGAACCAGAAGAGTGAGAACATTGGCGCGAGAAGGCTTCACACAGTGATGGAAAAACTGCTTGAGGATGTGCTGTTTGAAGCCCCAGATGGTGTGCAAGGGGAAGTGGTAGTTGACAGGGAATACGTACAAGATAAATTGAAAGACCTGGTAGGCGACATAGATCTGACCAGGTATATCTTGTAGGCGACATGGGAAAGGGAGAGTAGAAATGCAGATATTGCTTGAGAAAACACGCAAGATGAACCAATTACTAAGAATCGCAGCAACTGAAGTAGACTTTCAGGCAAGTGCAAGGGTGCTCCGGGATTCACTGGAATGTAATGTTTACATCTTGGACAAACTCGGTCACATCCTAGGCTATTCCCTGGTAGATGATTTTGATTGCCAGGTAATGAGAGATGAGGTGCTGAAGCAAAGCGAATTCCCTGTTTCCTATACAGAAAGACTGTACGTGTACAGGGATACCGCTCCAAATATCCACAATGAAACTGATAAGTGTGTGTTCTTTGACGAGCACGATTGCCCGTACAAGGGCAAGTTCACCACAATAGTCCCGGTTGTCGGCGGCGGGGACAGGCTCGGAACCCTCGTGTTGGCTCGGACATCAGGATCCCTGGACACAGCCGACCTTATACTTGCTGAGCATGCTGCTACTGTGACAGCCATGGAGATGATTAGGTACAACCAGGAGAGCGTGGAAGAGGAAAGCCGGCAACGTGCGGCAGTACAGGTTGCCTTGGGGACTTTATCGTTCTCTGAGCTTAACGCCATGAAACACATCTTCGAAGAACTTGGCGGCACTGAGGGGTGCCTTGTAGCTTCCAAGGTGGCAGACAGGACTGGAATTACCCGTTCAGTGATAGTCAATGCCTTGCGCAAGTTTGAGTCTGCAGGGGTGATTGAATCAAGATCACTGGGCATGAAAGGGACATATATTAAGGTTCTAAACTTGAAACTTCTGGATGAGCTGAAGAAATTAAGATGATTCTGTGCATTTTCGATACAGAAAGAAGGAATTTGTCCCTTTGTGTCGAAACAGACACGTAGACAACCAAATAAGGGGAATACTGGTTACCGCAAACCGATAAAGGCAAATCTGTCTAAAGGCAGAGACGCAAAGCCACGGGTCTAAGGTGGGAAGATAACGCTTCCAACTATGATAGCCGGGCTACCGAAGGGCGGTAGCTATTTTGATAGCTACCAGTCATGTTAACCTTCCGGTTTTGCGGAAGGTTTTTGGTTTCTTAGGGGGGATTGATGTGAGCATAACCGGTATCATGCAAAGGGCGCTTACCGGCGCATGGCTCAGGCATGAGATTTTGGCCAATAACATAGCAAACAGTGACACGCCTGGCTACAAAGCGGCAAGGGCTAATTTTGAAGACTACCTGTATGATGCACTCAGGCCGCGCATAAGGCTCGCAGTTACAAATCCGCTGCATGTAACTGAAAAGTATCCTGATACCGTTGCAGTTAGTCTGGATACTACCAGTGTCACTCCTGATGGGAACAGTGTGGATATCGACAAGGAGATGGCAGAAGTATCTGCCAACGCTTACTACTATACTGCAATATCGCGTCAATTAACCGCAGAGTTTTCGCTTCTGAGAAGAGCTATCACCGAAGGGAGGAGGTAAGCTGTGAGAGTATTCTCTTCCATGGAAACAAGTGCATCAGGACTTACAGCTCAAAGGCTGCGGCTTGATGTCATAGCTTCAAACCTGGCCAACGCTGAGAGTACCAGAACTGAAAACGGCCAGCCGTACAGGCGGAAAGTAGCTGTATTTTCGCCAAGGACTCAAGAGCGGTTTGATTTCAGGAACTTACTGTTTTCACAGAGGCGGTCTGCAGAGGTGCCATCCTACCCTTTGGGCGTGAAAGTAACAGGTGTGGTTGAAGATTCATCTCCTCTGCGCAGGGTTTATTCTCCAGGGCATCCTGATGCTGATAGTGACGGGTACGTTAACTATCCCAATGTAAATGTGGTTACCGAAATGGTTGACATGATGGCAGCCACGAGGTCTTACGAAGCTAATGTCACAGCCATAGAAGCTGCCAAAGCTATGATACAGAAAGCCCTGGATATGTTCAGAGCATAGGAACGTGGTGTTACGGCCCGTGGTAAACGGGGTTTTTATGAAAAGAGTTTCGCTGATCGGGGGGGTATTAATATGTTAATCAGGCCTATTTCAGTTCCAGTTACCGGAGCATCTGTACATAATCGTAGCATTAGCTCAAACTCAAACGGTTCCTTCAACGATTTATTCAAACACACCTTGAATGTGATTGAGAATCTGGACAGGGAACTTGTGGCTTCTCAAATCGACCTGGTAACTGGGAATGCCCGTGACATGCATACCGCAGTTCTTGCAGCAGAGAAAGCAAGCCTCACTCTAGACCTCGTAATATCCGTAAGAAACAAAGCCATCGAAGCTTACCAGGAAATAATGAGGATGCCCTTGTAACGTGGGTCGCAAAGGTGGGTGTGAATCTTAATGCCAGAATTTGTGACATCTGTTACAAACGGTATAAAGCAGACCTGGTCCGGACTGAATAAAACGCAACAGCGGGTGGTGGTTTTAGGCGGCGCAGTTGCCCTGGTTATTTTGATTGCTGTTGTGATGTATTCAACAAGAGGGCCCGCTTACGAAATCCTGTGGTCTAATCTCGACCCTGCAGATGCAGGTACTATAGTAAGCGAACTTGAGAAGCAAAACGTTCCTTATGAACTCACCGATGGAGGGCGTACCATACGGGTGCCTTCTGACAGGGTTCACAGGGTGAGGCTTTCCCTGGCCACCATGGGACTTCCCTCTTCAGGGATTGTAGGATTTGAAGCAGTGGGGTCAACCGGCATCTGGTCAACTGATTTTGAACGGAGAGTTCAATACATCAGAGCCTTGTCAGGCGAGCTCACCAGAACCATTAAGGCATTGTCAGGGATAGAAGACGCCAGGGTCCACATTGCATTGCCAGAGGATACGGTTTTTGTCTCCCAGAGACAGCAACCAACAGCATCAGTGCTGGTAAAAACCAGGCCGGGTTTAGAGCTTACAGCCGATTCTGTACGTGGGATTGTGAATCTTGTATCAAGGGCCGTAGAAGGCCTGACTCCTGAAAATGTCACCGTGGTAGATGCCTCAGGCAAGCTCTTGTCAAGAGATGTAGCTTACGGCAAAGGTGAAGATGACCTATCCATGAGCTCAGTGCTTGAACTCACCTTTGCCACAGAGAGGGAATTGGAAAACAGGCTGCTAGGTTTGCTTGCTCCTGTGCTAGGTCCTGGAAACGTAGTGTGCCAGGTCCGCGCTGAGTTGAACATGGACCAGATCAAAATAACAGATACTACGTACGAATCTGAGCCTCCCGGAGTGCTCAGGAGCTCGCAGGAAACCAGCGAGATGTACCAGGGCACGGGGACTCCCCCAGGCGGGCAGGCAGGTGCTCTCGATGTGCCTTCTTACTCATTCGCCGGGCAAGGTGAGTCCCAGTACCAGCGTACCGAGGTGCTCCGGAACTATGAGGTCAATGAGAGGGTCACAGAGACCCTGATAACCCCTGGAACCATCGAAAAGCTTTCAGTTGCGGTAGTAGTAAACAAGAACCTGAATGAGGCAGAAAGGGATTTGATCACTGAAACAGTTACCGCTGCCTTAGGCTTAGACCCTTCAAGACAGGACCAGATCTCGGTTACGGGGATGGTGTTTGATACCACCCTGGCTCAGATATTTGATGAGACACCAGCCACTGAAGGTTTCCCGCGCATCTACATATACGCTATAGCGGTTGCGGCTGCGCTTGTTGTTGGGACTGTGATCCTGATAATAGCAAGACGCAGGCGGGAAGCAGAAATGGCGGGGGTACTGGAAGAAGAACCGGCCCTTGCCCTGGAAAGCGCTCCTGCTATCTCTCCTGAACTTATCGCAAGGCAAAGGAGCCGGGAGAACGTTGAAAGGCTTGCCCGCACAAATCCGCAACTGGTTGCCACCTTGGTTAAGTCATGGCTCTTGGAGGATGAGAAATGATGAGCGCTTACGTTGCAGACTTATCAGGCAGGGAAAAGGCGGCAATACTACTCATCACCCTGGGGCCGGACCTTTCAGCACAGGTGATGAGGCATCTCCGGGAAGAAGACATCGATGTGCTTACTTTGGAAATCGCCTCCAGGCGCAAGGTTGAGCAGGAGGTCAAAGACAGGGTACTTGAAGAATTCAACGAGATGTGCATTGCCCAGGAGTACCTGGAAGAAGGCGGCATTGAATATGCCAAGAGACTCCTGGAGAAGGCACTCGGTCCGGAACAAGCTCAGACTGTGCTAAGAAGGCTTACTTCATCTCTGCAAGTCAAGCCTTTTGATACTGTCAGAAAATCAGACGGGAGTCAGATACTAAACTTCCTTGAAAGCGAATCTCCCCAGACAATAGCCCTGGTATTGAGCTATTTGACGCCATCCCAGTCTGCTTCAATCCTGGCATCTTTGGAACCGGACCTCCAGGTAGAAGTAGCCAGGCGGATATCACTAATGGATAGGACAAGCCCTGATGTGGTCAAGGAGATTGAACGCATCCTGGAGCGTAAAGTGCTTTCTTTGGTGGGCCAGGATTATACCCAGGCCGGAGGGCTGCCCACTATTGTAGACATCCTCAACAACGTCGACCGGCAGACAGAAAGGACCATCCTGGGAGCTTTGGAGATGGAAGCTCCGGAACTGGCTGAAGAAATCAAACGTAGGATGTTCTTGTTTGAAGACATCATCTATCTCGACGACAGGTCAATGCAGAGGTTGCTTAGAGACGTTGATCTAACCAGGGACCTTCCGCTTGCGCTTAAGAACGTTTCAGAGGACGTGGCGAACAAATTCTTCAGGAACATGTCATCCCGTGCCGTGGAGACTCTGAAGGAAAGCATAGATTACCTGGGGCCTGTGAGATTGCGCGATGTGGAGGAAGCCCAGCAGCGCATTGTTGCCCTGATACGCCGGCTTGAAGAGCAGGGCGAGATCATTATCGGTAGGGGAGGAGGCGACGAGATCATTGTCTAGGGTATTTAGAGTAGGGACAGGCGGAGCCGTCTGGATTCCTGTCTTTCAACCAGAAGTCGTACAGGATGAGCCTCTTGATACTGGTCCCTCCCGTGAAGAGTTGCTGGAACAAGCAAGGCGGGAAGCTTCGGCCATCAGGCAGCAAGCTGAGGAAGAAGCCAATCTCATTCTAGAGAAGGCAAGACTAGAGGCTGTTGAATGCCGCAAGAAAGCAGAGAGAGAAGGCTTCGATACTGGCTACAGATCAGGGCTTGACAAAGGGCTTGACGAAGCCCAGAGATTCGTGGAGCAGGCAAGAGAGGCCCTGGCAGCCTCCAGGGAAGCTTATGCCAAATACATAGACGATGCTGAGCCGAAACTGCTCGCGCTTGTCCTGGAAGCTGCCAAGAAAGTGGTTGGTGAAGCTCTCACCCACGATCCGGAACTCATCATCTCAATGTTGAGGCAGGGTATGGAGGCATTGGGTGATGAACGCCGGCTCTTGCTGCGGGTTAATCCCAAGCTGCTGGCGTTTGTGGAAGGCACGAAGCAAGGACTTGAGAGGGAATTTGGCGTTGAGATAACCGAAGTGATCGGCGACCCTTCCATCTCCGCAGGAGCAGTAGTTGAAACGCCCTCGGGACAGCTTGACGCTACCATTGAAACCCAGATTGAGAACCTGGCCAAGGCTATCGGCGAGGCAAGGAATTGCGAGGGGGATCAGCCGTCATGATTGAGCTGAAGCACGCACCATATGTCGATGCTATACGTATGGCCAGAACCCTAACCTACCGGGGGACTGTTCAGAACATCATCGGGCTTCTAATCGAAGCTGCAGGGCCCCGGGCGAAGATAGGGGAGATATGCAAACTGATCCCTGACAACGGAGTGCCTATCCTGGGCGAAGTTGTAGGCTTCAGGGGAAGCAGGGTACTGCTCATGCCTTTCGGAGATGCAAACGGAATATCGCCTGGATCGTTGGTCATAGCTACCGGACGTGAATTGGAGGTCCCAGTAGGCAGGCAAATGCTTGGCAGGATCACAGATGCATTGGGGTTTCCGATCGATGGAAAGCCTGCATGGCCTGTGGAATCATATTACCCTGTGATGGAAAGGCCCCCGGCTCCATTGGAGCGGGAGCTTATTGAAAAACCGGTTGCTACAGGGGTAAGGTCAATAGATATGCTTCTCACCCTTGGGGAAGGCCAAAGGATAGGCATTTTCTCAGGCTCGGGTGTAGGCAAGTCCACTCTCATGGGTATGATTGCCCGGGATACTTCAAGCGATGTGAACGTAATAGCGCTCATTGGTGAGCGAGGCAGGGAAGTCAGGGAGTTCATCGAGAAAGACCTGGGCGAAGAAGGCCTCAAGCGTTCAGTGGTAGTTGTAGCTACTTCCGATGAACCTGCGCTCTTGCGCATAAAAGCCCCATGGGTTGCCACAGCTATTGCAGAGTATTTCCGGGACCAGGGATTGAACGTGCTCCTCATGATGGATTCGATAACCAGATGGTGCATGGCGCTTAGAGAAGTAGGGCTTGCTATCGGGGAACCGCCAACCACCAGGGGCTATACCCCTTCAGTGTTCGCCAACTTGCCAAAACTTCTTGAGCGTGCAGGCAGGGGAAACTGGGGAAGCATCACCGGCATATATACTGTGCTGGTTGAAGGGGATGACATGGACGAACCTATTGCCGATGCTGCCCGGGGGATACTTGACGGGCACATAGTGTTGTCCAGAGACCTTGCCCAGATAGGCCATTATCCCGCAGTAGATGTGCTGAGCTCGGTATCCCGGTTGATGAAAGATGTGGTTTCCCAAGCGCACTTGGACTATGCAAGCAAAGTCAGGAGTATACTGGCGACTTACAGGAAAGCAGAAGACCTGGTTAACATCGGCGCCTATGTTGAAGGCTCAAACCCAAGCATTGACCATGCGCTGAAATACATTGACAAAGTGAACTCGTTCTTGCGGCAGGGGATAGAAGAGGTCGTGACCTTTGACCAGGCAGTAGCAGAGCTCCGGCACATTTTTGAGGAGACCCAGTAAGGGTATTCAATTAGGCCTGATATACCGATAAGGACTGAGGGAGGGCAATTGAGGAAGTTCAGGTTTCCTTTGGAAAAAGTGCTCGAGGTAAGAGAACTGCGGAAACTCATTGCCGAAGAGAAACTCGCGTGCTTGCTGGGTGAGATGTACAAAATTGAGAAAGACCTGGAGAATACCCGGGCAGTGGCTGCTGGGAACCAGGTATACCTGGGGGAGCAGATTTCAGGATGCTTGGATCTGGGCAAGGTGCAAGATGCCCTCGTGTTCAGGACAGAGGTAAACAACCAAATAAGTCAGATTGAAGATGCACTTTCCAAGAAGACGGTTGAGGTAAGACAAGCCCAGCAGGAGGTGATAACCAGGAACCAGGAGATGAAGGCGCTCCAGCGCCTCAAGGAAAAGCAGCTTGCCAACTACAAGGCCCTGTATTGGTGGGAACACAGCAAGCAAATGGATGAACTTGCAACCATGAGGTTCAACAACAGGGATGAGGTAAGGAGGTGATATGCAAGCCGATGGAAATGTGTGTAGGTGCCTGTAACGCGAAAGACCCAGGGACGGTTTCTCCCGGACCTGCGAGGAAGCACAATGGAAACAAAGTAGCAGCCCTTTCTGTAAGCGCGTTCAGCGCCATAATGGCCGGTTTTGCGGGTGGGTTTGCCCAAGCAAGGTCAGAGGCCGTGCCGGTGGATAGACAGTTTCCAGAAGGTTTGGAGGGCCTTCAGGTTTCTGCAACAGGGGTGGGCCCAATCCGGCAGGGGTTGCCTGGAACGTCAGTGCCAGTAGAGTTCAAGCTCGTAGCCGGGCCGTTCCAAGCAGACTTTGAGGCAGGATCAGGCATCGCCATGAGTGTGTTGCCCAATGGAGCCTCTATGGAACCTTCTGAACCGGGTGCAATGCTCTTCCATGGCGTTCTAGCGGCTGCTGGGGATGCAGTGCTTCCAGAATCACCGGTCGCATACGGCACTGCCAGAAGTGCAGATCCTGGCCTGTCTGGCTCTCAAGTGCACCAAACAAGTGATATGGCATGGGACAAAGGTCCCGGCCTGCAGGTAGCAGCTGGCTTCCCTCAGCCAGAAATCCTGTCCGGTCTGGATCAGGCTTCGCTGAACAGGCCTGTGATCTTTGAAGAAATGAAATCGCATCACCATGACACAGTGAGCGAGATTGTCTGGACTCAGTTCAAAGAGCTTGGATCTCAGATTCCCAGGGTTGATATAGAACAGGCCCCGCCCGGGGATGACGGGATTGTAGCCCGGAAAGCTGAGCCTGAGCCCGCCACGGCAGCAACTGTACAGCTTGAGCCCAACGGGTTTACACAGGAGCTTGAGCAGCTGTCTGGCAAGCCCGGAAAGAAGGATACTCCAGATGCATCACTGCCTGTATTTTCTCTCAAGATCCAAACCGAACAGGTTCAGGGCAGGGAGCTTAAGGCATCGGTACATGATGCCCAGGAAGTGGCCAGTACTTTGGCAGAAGCGGTCAAAGACGGTCTTCCCAAGACTGTGGAATTCAGGCTGGATCCTCCTGGCTTAGGCAAGCTGACGGTTGTGGTGTCCTCCAGGGGCGATGAAGTATGCGTTAAGTTCATTGCCTCTTCTTACGCGTCACACAACGTGCTGGCAAACTCGCAAGAAGCTCTTGCCCAAGCCTTGTCACAAAGGGGGCTGTCTCTTGCTGGGTTCTTTGTTGACCATGGCATGGCAGGCCAGGGGCATCAGCCGCGCTACGGGTCTGACTCACCGGGCAGGCCTGGCAAACCTGCTGCTTACGAAAGTGTTCAAGAGCAGCTTGTTATCGGAGAGGCGGTTCTTAGCTCAAGTGTATTAGATTACCGGGTATAGAGATGGAGGTGAGGTAGCATGCCGTTGACGGTTACGGGAACTCAAAACGCAGCAAGCGATACATGGGCCGGTCAGGCTCTGCGTCATGCAGGTTCCCTTGAGGATCAGTTCATGAAGATCCTGGTGACCCAACTCAAGTACCAGGATCCTATGGAGCCTATGGACGAGCGGGATTTCTTCGCTCAGATGGCCCAATTCTCCAGCGCTGCCCAAATGCAGAGCCTGAACGACAACATTTCCTGGCTGTGCAGCTATCTGATAGACAGCCACCTGGGAAAAAGCTTGTTGGAAGCAGCTACCCTTATAGGAAAGCACTTCGAAGCGGTGGTCCCGGATGGCACAGCTGCCGGAGTGATTGAAGGCGTAGGATTTTCTTCAGGCAGGTTGGTGGTTCTCAGCGGTGGGCGGGAGTTCCCGGTTGACAGCTTGATTTGGATTGGAGGGGCTGCTGATGAGAGTGAGTAACAACAGGGTAACCCCTTCCAGTATGCAAACTGCCCTTGAGCGGAAGCACTCCAGGGCTGCTGGCAGCAAGGGAGCTTTTCTGGAAACGCTCAGACAAGCTAAGGTCACTTTCTCCAAACATGCAGAGCAAAGGCTCCGTGCATGGAAAGAGGCAGACAAGGATGGCCTTATCGGAGAACTCAACAGCGCCATGGACCTTGCCCAAGCTAAGGGAGCCAGGTCGACCCTGGTATTGATGAAAGGTGTAGCTTTTGTAGTTGCACCGCAGAGCCGGACGGTTGTTACCGTAATTCCGGAAGACAGGATGAAGCACAACCTGTTTACTTCGATTGACAGTGCAGTGCTTGTGGACAAGTAGCATAGGTTCCGGGCCGGACCCTTTCAGGGAGGCCATGCGTTTTCGACCGACGGAGAAAACGCCGGAACCCAATCACAAAGAAAGGGGTGCATCCAAAGATGATGCGTTCATTGTTCAGCGCTGTTTCTGGACTTAGGACTCACCAGACGCGCATGGACGTAATTGGGAACAACATAGCTAATGTGAATACTCCCGGGTTCAAGTCGAGCCGGGTGACGTTTCAAGAGGTGTTCAGCCAGACTCTCAGGGGGGCGAGTTCGCCTTCAGGTCAATCACAGACTGAACGGGGCGGCACTAATCCCATGCAGGTCGGGCTCGGCGTCAGTATAGGAAGCATTGATACCATCCACACGCCAGGAAACTTGCAGCCTACATCGCGTCCAACTGACCTGGCTATAGAAGGCAATGGGTTTTTCGTAGTGCGGGATGGCCAGACCATGGCATACACCAGGGTTGGCAACTTCTCCCTGGATGCAGACGGCATACTTGTAGACTCTGAGGGACGGAAAGTGATGGGCTGGGCTGCGGACGCAGATGGAAACCTGCCGGCTAACCGGGGGGCAACTAATCTGGAACCACTACAAGTAGAGATTGGAGAAGAGATGACGGCACAGCCAACCACCCAAATGGAGTGGATCAAGAATCTGGATGCAGAAGCGGAAGTAGGCTTCGTCAAGACTGCATCCATTACCGTTTACGATTCCCTGGGGAAGGCACATAGCATACAAGTTGACTTCGAGAAAACCGGTACAAATACGTGGACTTGGCAAGCTTCGCTTCCAGATGGCAGCACTGCAGGGCCAGGGACCATTACTTTCAATACTGACGGCCGTCTTGACAGTGTCGATGCGGATGAGTTCAGTTTTGACCCTGACGGGGCCGATACCGTGACGGTGACCATGGATTTCAGCAGACTGACCCAGGTTGCAGGGTCTTCAACAGTCGAGTCAGGCCCAACTGACGGGTGGCCGGCAGGTACCCTGGAATCTTTCAGTTTTGACGCTAACGGGGTCATCACAGGATTCTACTCTAACGGCAGAATCCAGATATTGGGTCAAGTTGCCGTTGCACACTTCCGAAACCCTTCAGGGCTGATTAAGACAGGTAAGAATCTCTACATTGAATCAAATAACTCAGGAACGGCTGACCCAGGAACTGCAGGAACAGGCGGAAGGGGTACTATCGCACCTTCGGCACTGGAAATGTCCAGCGTTGATCTAGCCGAAGAGTTTACCCAGATGATCATCACCCAAAGAGGATTTCAGGCTAACTCAAGGGTTATTACCGTGTCAGATGAGATTCTACAGGAACTTGTGAATCTAAAGAGATAGTTACGAGGTGAACATAGATGGATAGGGCGTCTGTAGTCGGAATAGTGTCAGGCTTCATCCTGTTGATATGGGGTATGATGAATGGCGGGAATCTCACGATCTTCTGGGATTTCTCCTCGGTGTTGATCACTATTGGAGGTACCCTTACTGCCACCCTAATCAGCTATCGTCTGAGCACTTTCCTTGAAGTCATGTCGATTGCAAAGAACGCCTTTGTAACTGATGAACAGGATCTTTCTGAGACAATAAACACAATAGTGCGGTTCGCAGACAAAGCAAGACGCGAGGGGCTCCTGGTGCTTGATGAAGATGCAGACGCCCTCGATGACCCATTCCTGCAAAAGGGAATCAGGCTGGTGGTTGACGGTACTACGCCTGAACTGGTGAGGAACATCCTCGAAACTGAACTGGCGTTCATCGCCCAGCGGCACAAGACGGGGCAGAGCCTGTTTGAGACCATGGGGGCCTTTGCGCCTGCCTTCGGAATGCTTGGCACTTTGATAGGGCTTATTCAGATGTTGATCAATCTCGACACGCCTGATGCAATTGGTCCCGGTATGGCTGTAGCCCTTGTGACTACTTTCTACGGCTCGGTTCTCGCTAATATGGTCTGTCTTCCCATAGCCAACAAACTGAAGAACAAGAGTGCCGGGGAGATCTTCAGGAAAGAAGCAGTGATTGAAGGTGTGCTGTCTATCCAGGCCGGGGATAACCCAAGGATTGTTCAGGAGAAACTCAAGTCCTTTGTGGCACCCAAGAAGAGGGAAGAGATACGTATGCCGTCACGGCTAAGGGAGGTGGCAGGCAGTGAGATTCCGCTCGATGTCAGATGATGACCAGCCACGTAGTGCTCCCTGGATGAATACATACGCTGACATGGTGACCTTGCTCTTGTGTTTCTTTGTACTGCTGTTCTCAATGTCGAGAGTTGAGATGGACAGGTTCAGGGCTGCTATATCATCGTTTCAGGGAGCCTTGGGAATAATGGACGGCGCTATCACTCCTTCACTGCCTCCCTCTGATGAGTTTTTTGATCCAGAGGAGCTACAGGCTCAACTTCTGGCCCAGGAAATGGCAGTGATGAGGGCCATGGCAGCAGAATTCGAAGAAGAACTGGCCGGTCTAGGGTTGAGTGACAAGGTAACTGTGGAACTTGAGGAGCGGGGGGTAGTTTTCAGGCTGGCAGACACAGTGTTGTTTGATATTGGGAAGGATGAGTTGCGCCCAGAAGCAAGGGAAGTACTTCTTAAAGTGGGGCAGCTCCTGAGCCAGCTGAAGAACTCTATCCGCGTGGAAGGCCACACTGACAACTGGCCAATAAGTACGCCGAGATTTCCTTCAAACTGGGAACTATCGACAGGGCGGGCCACAAGCGTTGTGAGATTCTTGATCGAAGAAGCTAACATGGATCCCCGCCAGCTCCAAGCAGCAGGGTATGGCGAGTATCATCCCATCGATGACAACGACACAGCCGAAGGCAGACAGAGGAACCGCAGGGTGGACGTGATTATTCTAAGGCCGTCCCTGTCCTTGGCTGAGCCGCAGTAGGAAAGTTGGGGGTGTGTTGAACGTGAGAAAGTGGATATGGGTAGCAGTGATTGTCGTAGTATCCCTGGCCGTAGGGTATACAGTGGCTGCAAGGGCATGGGGGCTGCCCGGGGCGCAGCTGGGTAATGGCCAGGAGAGAAAAACTGAAACGGGGTTGGTGTGCTCCTTGGGGCAGTTCATAACCAACCTGAAGGATTCTGGCAGGTACATAAGGATTACCCTTGATCTTCAGGCCATAGACAAGGACAGTCTTGACCAACTCACAGCAAGATATTCAGAACTTAAGACAGACATCTACGCCCTGCTTCGTTCCAAGCATTATGAAGAACTGACCGGCGAGGAAGGGCTGCGCAATCTGCAAAAGGCTGTTCTAGAAAGAATAGAGGTCAAGTGCCCGGGTATGGCCAGGGCGGTGTTTTTCACCGAGTTTATCATTCAATAACGTGGATTGGGAAAGGGGTGATCTGATTTGGCTCTCACGCAGAAAGAAATTGAAGAACTTATCAGTTCAATGATTGGACAAGGCACAGAGGATGACAGGGCTAAAGTGGTTAAACCAAGGCTGCGTGTATATGATTTCAAGCGGCCTGACAAGTTCTCAAAAGACCACTTGCGCGGCGTCCAGCTCCTGTTCGACAACTTCTGCAGGCTGGTTACGTCTTATTTTTCAGGGCTTTTCAGGCTTGCAATCCACTCTAACGTGGTATCAGTCGATCAGGTTACTTATGAGGAGTTCTCAGCCAACCTCGCTAACCCTTGTTCAGTGGCAGTGGTAGACTGGGAGCCCCTTTCTTCAAATATGCTTGTCAATTTCAGCCCTCAGATTGCCCTTCAAATGGTGGACAGGCTGTGCGGGGGGGCTGGAAACACTACAGTTGTGTCAAGAGCCCTGACTGAGATTGAAACTGCTGTGCTAAGGCGTGTAGCAGAAACCATGGCCGACCTCCTTGCCACTGCACTCAAAGAGTTCAATATTGAAGGGCATAAGCTTTCTGTGTCGGCGATAGAAGTGAACCCCTTGTTTGTACAGCAGGCAATGGCCCCCAATGAGATTGTGATGTCAGTGACCATCGATGTGAAATTCGGGGTTCAGTCGGGCAGCATAGAATTCTGTCTTCCATACGACTTGCTCGAACCGGTCTTGCCGGTGCTGTCAGCCCATCGCTGGTTTTCAAAGAAAGATGACCCTGGCAACGGGAAGAGCAACGCCAACGTTGCGTCAGCTATTCACACTGTCGAGATTCCCATATCCTGCCGGCTTGGGGAAAGCACCCTGACGATGAAGGATGTGATGTCGCTCAAGCCAGGGGATGTTATTGAACTAAACGTACGTACAAGCGATTACACTACCTTGCACCTTTTGGGTAAGCCCAAGTTCAACGTCGAAGTCGGACGGATAGGTTCGAGACTGGCAGTGAGGATTGTTTCGCGAAGGGAAGACAATGGTGAGGAGTTGATTTAGTAGTGAGAAATGAGAACCTTAGCCAAGAAGAAATTGAACAGCTGTTGCAAGAAGCCGGGCAGGCGGCTGACGAAGAACACAATGCAGAGGGACAAATCGCAGGAGATGTCCTAGCGCAAACTCTAGCAGAAGACGTTCCCGAAGACATTGCAGGAAAAGAAGCCCAAGAAACCGTTCTAGATGATAAGCAGGAAGATGTGCTTGCTGATGATGATACAGGGACAGCTGAACCGGGTGAACCGGCGAAGCCCGGTGAATCACCGGAAACTGCTCAACCTTCAATCCGGTTGGCAGAATTTGAAGAATTCCGGATGGAGCCGGCTTCTGAAAAACCCATCTCGGACATTGGCGTGTTAATGGACATTCCGCTGTCAATCAGTGTTGAACTGGGGAAATCCAAGTGTTACGTGAAAGACCTGCTCAATCTCACAGCCGGTTCAATTGTCGAGTTGGACAGGCTTGCCGGGGATCCTGTTGATATCCTGGTCAACGGCAAACTGTTTGCAAAAGGCGAAGTTGTGGTAATAGATGAGAATTTTGGAGTAAGAATCCAGGAAGTCTTGGGTAAAGACAAAAGCAGATAGCGCATGAATCCCAAGGCTTAGGCAGGTAACCAGGCGGTTGGGCAGATAGAGACAAACAAGAGGGGGGGCCCGCCGGTTTTCCGGCACTGGTATGAACTCGTATTCCTTAGTTTCAGAAGTCCTAAAGGTAGCCGGGTTTCTGGGCTTGATGATCGTATGTGCAATCATAACAGTTCGTTTGTGGAACCGCCGCTTCAGGCCAGGCGGCCCAATGGCTTATCTTCAAGTAATGGATTACGTGGCGTTAAGCAGGGAATGTATGGTCTGCATGGTCAGGGCAGGCCGATCCATCCTGGTCTTAGGCTTAACCGGTCACAACATATCCCTTCTCAAAGAATTCTCACAATCCGAGATTGATGATTTATCCGTTTTGCAAGTCAGCGCTGGTTCTGAACCTGGAACCGCAGGCGGCTTTCTCGCCGAACTCAAGAGGCAGATTTCAGAACGTTCCAAGCGGTTTAGTTCGAACAAGATGATTGCCGTTTTGCTCCTGGGGACACTGCTGGCTGCATGCTTGCCAGACTATGCTTTGGCAGCCCCCGAGAACATTATCCCCAACATCGATATAAGGATCGATGGTGAAACAGGGCAAGGCGGGCTGCTAAACGCGGTTGGCATTCTGGCAGTGCTGACAGTATTGGCCCTGGCCCCTGCAATACTTATTCTGACCACGTCGTTTACAAGGATAGTCATAGTGTTTTCATTCTTGCGAACAGGCCTGGGAACCCAGCAAACGCCACCCAACCAGGTACTTATAGGACTTGCCCTGTTGCTTACGTTCTTTATAATGGCTCCCACCTGGAACCAGGTTAACCAGCTTGCCATCGCGCCTTACACGGATGGCACTCTGACCGCCCAGGAAGCCATTTCCTTGGGGCAGGGGCCTCTCAAGCAGTTTATGTTGAGGCAGACAAGGGAAAAGGACCTTGCGCTGTTTGTCGAATTAGCGCGGGAAGGGGAAGCATATTCCCCTGAAGATCTGCCGCTGGTCCAGGTTGTTCCTGCGTTTGCAATGTCTGAACTCAAGACTGCCTTCGAAATGGGTTTCATATTATACTTGCCTTTCCTGGTTATCGACATGGTCGTAGCTTCAACACTGATGTCAATGGGCATGTTGATGCTTCCGCCTGTGCTAATCTCTTTGCCATTTAAGCTCTTGCTGTTCGTGTTGGTGGACGGTTGGGGGCTGGTTACAAGGTCATTGATAGGAAGTTTCAGGTAGGGCAAAGGCAGCAAGCAACAATCAGGCGGGTTAGGGGGAATAACAGTGAGTCTGGATCAAGTGATTTCAATCGGGAAGGAAACCTTAGGGATAACTCTTCTGGTCGCCATGCCCTGCCTGGCTATTTCGATTACCGTTGGGTTGCTTGTATCCATATTCCAGGCAACCACTCAAATTCATGATCAGACCTTGAGTTTCGTGCCGAAGATAGTTGCGGTTATGGTGACTCTGATGTTGTTCGGCGGATGGATGCTGAAGACCCTGATGGATTTTACTCTGAGGCTCATAGAGCAGCTACCTGGCCTTATCTGACGGTGAGGAGGAAGAATGGTTGGAAGTCTGGCTTGAGGCAATTATCCCGTTACTGCTGATTACCCTTCGCATTACAGGGTTCATAGTGGCAGCTCCTATCACCGGGAGCAGGTACATACCAGGACTCATAAAGGGGACGGTATCCCTTCTCCTGGGGTATATCCTATGGCCGGTGGTGCCCGTAAGTACTGTCCCGGATACACTGGGAGGGTTTGTAGGTTCAGCAGTGATCGAGGTTGCCGTAGGCCTGATTCTGGGGTTTTGCGGGACGATCATCATATCTGGCATTGAGACAGCCGGATATCTAGTTGACATGAAGATCGGGTTCGGCATGGCAAACGTAGTCAACCCGCACTATGGGCAAGCTTCTCCCATCCTCGGAATATTCAAGTACTTGCTCATAATGCTGATTTTCCTTGGAATTGACGGCCACCACATGCTCATTAAGGCGCTGTACCGTTCTTTTGAACTGGTGCCGGCCGGGACTGCTGCCATCCCGGGGCAGTGGGCCCAAATAGGGCTTGGGGCGGGAGCGGAAATGCTTAAGATCGCCCTGGTGCTGTCGTGCCCTGTCTGGGCTGCTACCATGATCGTTGATTTTGGGCTGGGTGTTATTGCCCGGACCGTGCCCCAGCTAAACGTGTTTGTTGTGGGAATCCCAATGAAGACCCTTGTGGGCCTTGGGATTCTGTCAGGTTCAGTGGCTTTCTATGGAGTGTTCGCCAACGAGATTACCCTTTCCATACAAAGTATTATGGAAAGCCTGTCAGGAGTTATGGGCAGATGACTAGGTACCATGAAATCGACCTACAGCTGTTTGCTCAAGAGAAGGAGCTACCAGCAACCCCAAGGCGGCGCCAGCTTGCCAGGGAGAGGGGTCAGGTGTTCTCAAGCCAGGATCTTACCTCGGCTGTGAGCATTCTTGTTGTTGTGCTTACCCTCAGGTTTACATTGAAATCCAGCGCAGGGGTTGTGGCGGAAAAGTCATCCCGCATTTGGGCATCCACGCCCACAGGGACACCGGATGTTGGATGGGCCTTAGTGGTTATGAACGATGTGCTTATTACATGGATTCTGGCCATATTTCCCGTTATGGCAGCTGCGGTTGTATCAGGCGCAGGTACGTCCATGTTACAGGTAGGCTTCATGGTAAAGCCTGAATTGCTGGCTCCGGACTTAAAGAGGCTTAATCCTTTAGAAGGCTTCAAGCGGATCTTTTCGAGAAGGTCTTTGCAGACATTGCTCAAGTCCCTTGCAAAGATCGTGTTTACCGGTTTGGTGGTTTGGAACACGGTCAAGTCTGAGTGGTCCCAGCTGTCTGCTCTTATGATCACTGACTTGGCCCACTCGGTTTCCACATTGACCCGATTGATTGGGAAGATTTTGCTCAATTCGAGTGTACTGTTGGTAGCTATAGGTGTTGCTGATTACGTGTACCAATGGTGGGAGTACGAAAAGAGCCTGAGAATGACCGTCCAGGAACTCAAAGAGGAAATCAAGGATACCGAGGGCAAGCCTGAGGTGCGGCAGGCCATCCGCCGGAGGCAGCGGCAGATATCAATGAGGCGGATGATGCAAGATGTCCCCACAGCCGATGTAGTCCTGACTAACCCCACTCACTATGCTGTTGCGCTCAAGTACAACATGGAGGAAGACAACGCGCCTAAGGTGGTTGCCAAGGGCCTTGATGAACTGGCTTTGAGGATACGGGCTGTTGCAGAAGAACACAAGGTACATGTAGTCGAAGATCCACCTCTGGCTCAGGCACTTTACCATGCAGTTGACATCGGGGAAGAAATACCTGAAGAACTATACCAAGCCGTGGCACAAGTCTTGGCGTACGTATACCGGCTGTCTGGCAGGATGCCTTTGGAGGGAGCTTGATGTTTGGTAAGGCGAGAAGCAGTATAGTATCTGTATTAGTAGTGTTAATAGTGGCAATGATGATAGTGCCTCTCCCGCCGGGAATGCTGGATATCCTGATTGCAGCAAATTTCAGCATCTCTATAGCCATACTTTTGCTCACCATGTACACAAAAGAGCCCCTTGAATTCTCGGTGTTCCCGTCTTTGCTGCTCATAATGACTTTGTTCCGCTTGGCAATCAACGTATCTTCAACAAGATTAATCTTGCTGCAGTACAATGCAGGCCGCATCATCGAAGCTTTCGGCCAATTCGTAGTCGGCGGCAACGAAGTCGTGGGGCTCGTGGTCTTCCTAATCCTTGTAATCATCCAGTTTGTGGTGATTACAAGAGGTGCTGAAAGAGTTGCTGAAGTAGCTGCACGGTTTACCCTGGATGCTATGCCAGGCAAGCAGATGTCGATCGATGCAGATCTAAATGCAGGCCTTATAACCGAAGAAGAAGCCAGGGAACGCAGGCGGGCGGTGGAACAAGAAGCTGACTTCTACGGGGCCATGGACGGCGCTTCCAAATTTGTGAAGGGTGACGCCATAGCCGCGCTGATAATCACTGTAGTCAACCTTCTAGGCGGGTTTGGTGTCGGCATGTTGCAGCATGGGTTACCCGCAGCCGAGGCATGGCACAAATATGCGCTGCTTACTGTTGGAAACGGCTTGGTGTGCCAGCTGCCTGCACTGATTATCTCTACCGCCACGGGAATCATCGTTACCCGGAGCGCATCACGTGAAAACCTGGGTGTTGATGTCTTCAGCCAGATTACCCTGTCACCCAGGGTACTTGGGATTACAGGCTGGGCACTTGTTGTGCTGGCGCTGGTACCAGGGCTGCCAAAGGCGGCTTTTCTCTCATTGGGAGGAGCTTGGCTGTTGCTGAGCAGGTCAGCGGGGCAAGCCCAGATCGCCAGGGAAGCTGCGGCACGGGAGGAAGCTTACAGAAAGGAACTGGAAGAGCAAAAACGGCCTGAAGCTGCGTCAAACCTGGTAAAGGTGGATCCCCTTGAGATTGAGTTCGGGCTGGCTTTGCTGCCTATTGCAGATCCCTCTCAGGGTGGCGATTTGATGGACAGGATCGTCATGGTGAGAAGGCAGCTTGCGTCTGAGCTGGGCGTTGTCATTCCTGTTGTGAGAGTGAGGGACAATTTTGCCGGATTAGGCCCCAATGAATACCGCATTAACCTGCGAGGGGTGGAGATCGGCTCAGGCGAGATATACCCTGACAGGCTTATGGCTATTGAGGGCACGCCTTCAGATGCAGAACTGCAAGGCATTCCAGGCAAAGAGCCTGCCTTTGGGCTGGACGTCATCTGGGTAACTAAAACTCAAAGGGAAGAAGCGGAAACACGTGGCTACACAGTAATCGAAGCTTCCGCCGTATTAGCTACCCACCTCACAGAAGTGCTGAGGAAGAACGCCCACTCGCTGCTTACACGCCAGGAGACCCATCGTCTTATAGAACTGGTCAAGTCAGAAGACGCCTCATGCGTTGAAGAAGCTATCCCCGATCTGGTTTCCATAGGCGAGGTCCAGAAAGTGCTTCAGAATCTTCTAAAGGAAGGTGTGCCAATCAGAGACCTTGTCACGATAATGGAAAGCATAGCTGACGCAGCAAAGATATCAAGAGATCCAGACTATCTCACCATGCGTGTCAGGGAAAGCCTATCCAGGCTGATAACCCAGACTGCAGGGCTTGACAAGGGCCCTTTTCCAGTTGCCACACTTGACCCGGCGTTGGAACAAGAGTTGCTGGAGGCTACAAGGCCTAGTGACAGGGGTACTTTCGTGGCGTTGCCTGCAGAACGGCTTACTCAAATAATGCAAGCAGTATCCACGGGTATGAATGAGGTTGCCCCGAAGGCACCTAAGCCTGTACTTCTGACATCTGCCGCTTGCCGCAGCCAAATGTACGAAATCGCATCCCGGATTGTGCCTGAGATCAGTGTGGTGGCTTATGAAGAGTTGGATTACCGGGCCAATATTGAAGCGGTTAAGGTGATTAGCGTTGACTGAATACAAACAGAAAAGACACGATTTCCGGAGCGATTCAAGCTACCTGTTCTTGTTCAGGAAGCTTGGGGAAGGGCAAGCTACAGAGGCCCATGAATGGCACAGGTCCTCGACGCTTAACCTCTCGGCCGGCGGTGCTGCCATCTTTGCAGGCAATGAGAAACTGGCGCCTGGGGATTTCATAGAATTCCAATTGGTTATTCCCGGCGGGCCGGTGTTCGGTATTGCACAAGTTGTGAGAATCCTTGACTCTGGGGGCCCGTCAGACGCGGTGGGCATTAGTCTCGTATCAGTGGCCCCACGGGATAGAGACAGAATAGCAAGAATTGTCCTTGCAGACGGATTGGAGAATCGCCATGGCAAACACAAGAAACACCGGACAGAATAGAATAGAAGCTCTCTGGCGCGATTACAAAGCTTTTCAGGACAAGCACGCCAGGGATGCCTTAATAACCCATTACGCTCCTCTGGTCAAGTATGTGGCAGGAAGGGTGGCCATAAACCTGCCCAAGAACGTAGAAGAAGGCGACCTGATAGGTTTCGGTAGCCTGGGACTGTTGGATGCAATGGAGAGGTTTGATCCTGGACGGGGGGTTAAATTCGAAACATATGCCATTGCCAGGATACGGGGTTCTATGATAGACGGGCTCCGGTCAATGGATTGGGTACCGGTGTCAGTGCGACACAGAAACAGGCGGATTGAAGAGACTATAAGAGATCTTGAAAACCGGTTGGGACGGTCAGCTACAGATGCTGAAGTAGCTGAGGAGCTGGGTATAACAATCGAAGAGTACAGCAAACGCATCCAGGATATGTCTTCCAGTGCAATACTGTCTTTGGAAGATCTTTGGGCCAGGCCGGGGGACACTGAAAACTCCCTTAGGACTCCTGAAATAAGAGACGACAAAGCCCGCGACCCTCTCGACGAAGCTGAATGGACGCTCAGAAAAGAAACCCTTGCCAAGTCCATTGCAAGGTTGCCTGAGCGAGAGAGATTGGTTGTCACACTTTATTATTACGAAGGTCTTACGGTCAAAGAAATTGCCAAAATCATGGGAGTGTCCCCGTCTAGAATCTCCCAGCTCCATACGAAAGCCGTGGCCCGGCTCAGAGGTGTGTTTTCCAGCAGCAATCTTGATTAGTTCGTACCGGGGGTTTAGGCATGGAAAATCGAAATCGTATGGAAATATCAATTTCAGGAGACAGGATGTCTGCCTTCTTATCCCTCCCAGAGGATGGTACCTGGGAACTATCCCAAATAAAGCGGGCTCTCAATGCCAAGGGCGTTGTGTTTGGGATTTCTGATGCGGCAATCCGCTCGTGCATTTCCGGAAAAAGAAACCAACCTTATCAAGTAGCATGGGGCCTTTCGCCTCCAGGCGGGAAAGATCCGGTAAGGCCTAAGCTAGTGTTTAACTTCGGCCATTCAAGGGGAAAGCCCCCTGACACACTTAGTGCCCGGCCGGGCTTCAGGGATGAATGGAACAAACTCACATCCAGGGGATTTGTTCGGGAAAAGGGTATCCTGGCGTTTGTGCGAAACCTTGACAGGTGCGGTTTTGCTATCACCGTTACAGGAGAGAAGGTTCCTTACTTCGGCCATGAACCGGTACTCAAGTGTAGCAGCAATGCCAGGGTGTCTGAAGATGGCAGGTATATCGTGGCGGTAAAGCCTGGTATCCCGTACGTGGAAAGCAATGGGGTTGGAGTCTTGTGTTCCATTACCATTAACGGGGATATCGGCCCTGAGACAGGAGACATAACGTTCCCTGGAGACCTTACGGTAAGGGGCGATATCTTACAAGGGTTTAAGGTGTCTACCTGGGGTTCACTTGTGATCACAGGCAACTTGTATGGTTCGGCTACCTCTGCCAGGAGTATAACAGTGGAAGGCGGCATAAATGCCCCCGGCGAAATCGTGGCGTCAGGAGAGAGCATCACTGCAAGGTATTGCGAGAATTCAGTGGTCAGGGCTGTGGGCAACATACTCATTACAGATGCTGTGATGCACAGTATCATTGAAACCGAGCAAGCGCTCATGGCCAGCCAGGATAGCGGGAGGATTGTAGGCGGGTTGGCCATTGCCAAGGCAGGAGTGTCCACTCATTCTGCCGGGTCTGCCATGGGCATCCCGACTGTGTTCGAAATAGGAGTAAGCCCCAAATTGCGTAAGAGGTGCGAAACGCTCAAGCGACAGGTGGCTTCAGTCCGGGCAGAACTCCAAAGGGTTAAACATGCAGGCTTGCGCCGGGCAGGTCAGGACGGACATGAGTTTGACAACCTGCGGCTTCAAAGAATGAGGACCTATTACGAAGATAGGGAAAAGGAGCTCGGCGACCTTCTGGACAATATAATTGATACCATCGCCAAGTCCAAAGGCGGGTATTTTGTAGCACAGCATGTGTTGCCAGGTACCAAGGTTCTGATGGGGCTGAGCGAGATAGGTTTCGATTACCCTGAACAGGGAGTCCATATTGGAGGGAAGCTTGGTGAAACCGATTGATGCCGTGACAAGCTTGCCTAGATCGCCTGACGTAGCCAGGTTGGCAGATACGGCTGCAAAGCAAGGAGATATACGGTCCCACCTGCAGACGGTTTCATTTTCCAACGAGATATCCGAAAGGGCCAGGAGCGTGGCCCAGAGCCATAAGTCTGAAAAAGCGCAGTTCGACCCCGGTTCCGGCGGGGGCGGGGCTTTGGGTGGCGACAGCATGTCACGCAAAAGCCGGAAGCGCAAATACGGCGATGGCAGTTCCAAGGAATCCCCCCATCCTTCAAAGGGACAAATTGTAGACATACATGGCGCATAGTCGCTCAGAATGTGATATACTACCTGAGGTTAAAATCAAAACACACGCCATCATAATACCGTGGTGCTTACTCTAGAGGGCCCCTATGTGATGGCGGCGGACAAACCACGGAGGTGTATATCACATTGTCAGTCGTTACAATGAAACAACTACTTGAAGCCGGTGTGCATTTCGGCCACCAGACACGCCGGTGGAACCCCAAGATGAAACCTTATATCTTCATTGAACGCAATGGCATCTACATTATAGACCTGCAGAAAACCGTTCGAATGATAGAAGAAGCTTACGATTTTCTCAGGAACACTGCTATGGCAGGAGGGCGCGTGCTGTTTGTGGGCACAAAAAAGCAGGCCCAGGAAGCTGTGGAGGCTGAAGCAACCAGGTGCGGCGAGTTCTACGTGAACAAGAGGTGGCTGGGAGGCACCCTGACCAATTTCGGCACCATCCAGAAACGGATCGAAAAACTCTTGGAACTTGAGGAATGGGAGAGCACAGGTTATTTCGACAGGCTAACCAAGAAAGAAGTGGCTGTTCTGCTTAAGGAAAAAGAAAGGCTTGAAAAGCATTTCAGCGGGATTAAGGGGATGCGGAGCCTTCCCGATGCGTTGTTTGTGGTGGATCCCAGAAAAGAGAGGATTGCAACCCTCGAAGCACGGCGCCTTGGCATTCCTGTGGTAGCTATAGTTGACACAAACTGCGATCCTGACGAAGTCGACTACGTCATACCAGGAAATGACGACGCTATACGTTCTGTAAGGCTGATTTGTTCCAAGATGGCTGATGCAATTCTTGAAGGCAAGCAAGGAGTCCAGGTGCAAGGAGAGTGAGTGTTGTGGCTGAGATTACTGTCGACATGATCAAAGAACTGCGCGCAAGAACAGGCGCGGGCATGATGGATTGTAAGCGGGCGCTTGAGGAAGCCGGCGGAGACATGGAGAAGGCAGTGGATATCCTAAGGAAGAAGGGCCTTGCCCAGGCTGCAAAGAGAGCAAGCCGTGCGGCTGAACAAGGCCTGGTGGTGTCCTATATCCATCATAACAACCGGGTCGGGGTACTTCTTGAGCTCAAGTGCGAAACCGACTTTGTCGCCAGGACCGATGAATTCCAAGAATTGGCCAGAAATATTGCCATGCACATTGCTATGGCCAATCCCCAGTACGTATCCAGGGACCAGATTCCGCAAGAAGTCATCGACCATGAGGTCAGCATTGAAAAGGAAAAAGCTAAAGCTGAAGGCAAGCCTGAAGCAGTACTGGACAGAATTGTTGAGGGTAGGATGGGTAAGTTCTACGAAAGCGTTACTCTGCTGGACCAGCCTTTCATTAAGGACGATTCTAAGAAAATTGCTGACCTCATTAACGAGACAATTGCCCGGACAGGGGAGAACATTGTCGTTGGACGTTTTGCCAGGTTTGAACTGGGAGGACAGTGAGATCCTGTGAAACAGCATAGCGATGGTCTACAGTGTAAGTACAAGAGAGTTGTCCTTAAACTTTCAGGCGAAGCGTTTGCAGGCCCTAGGGGTTTCGGGCTCGACCTGAATGTTGTAGATTCAATAGCCAGGCAGATAAGGGACGTTGCAGCAATGGGAGTGCAGATGTCCATAGTGGTAGGAGGTGGCAACTTTTGGCGGGGAGCCAAGGGTGAACGAGAGGGAATGGACAGGGCCACCTCTGACTATATCGGCATGCTTGCTACTGTAATCAACGGCATGGCCCTTCAAGAAAGACTTGAGAAACTTGGGCTGGAAACCCGGCTTATGACCGCAATTGACATGAGGGAGGTTGCCGAACCGTATATCAGGCGTAAAGCCATCCATCACCTTAACAATGGCAGGATTGTGATTTTTGGGGCAGGTTCTGGCAACCCCTACTTCACAACTGATACAACTGCAGCACTTAGGGCCGCAGAAATCGGCGCTGAAGCCATTCTCATGGGTAAGCAGGGCACTGATGGTGTCTACGATTCAGATCCGAACAAGAATCCAGACGCGAAAAAATACGAACAGCTGGATTACCTTGAAGTTATATACAAGCGGCTCCGGGTCATGGATGCCACAGCTACGACCCTATGCATGGATAACGGTATCCCTCTTATTGTGTTTGACCTGGATGTATATGGTAACATAGAGAGAGCCGTAATGGGAGAGAAAGTCGGAACCATCGTGGGGAGGGAAAAAGATGGATGAGAAAACCCTGATGACCCAAGTGGAAGATAGGATGAAGAAAGTAATCGAGTCGTACAAGAAAGATTTGGCCTCAATGAGGGCAGGGCGTGCAACACCTTTGTTGCTGGAAAGAGTGCTCGCAGACTACTATGGAGTTCCGACCCCGGTAAACCAGGTGGCATCAATAGGCGTTGCTCCTCCCAGAACCCTTGTCATCCAGCCTTGGGACAAGAACCTCCTGGGGAACATAGAGAAGGCAATCCAGAGATCAGACTTGGGTGCAATGCCTGTGAACGATGGCAACGTGATCAGAGTCACAATTCCACCTCTTTCAGGCGACAGGCGCCGTGAGCTCATTAAGGCTTTGAAAAAGGACTCAGAAGCCCAAAAAGTGTCTTTACGTAATATAAGGCGTTCAGCTATGGATGAAATCAAACAAGCTGAAAAGGACAAGGAGATTTCAGAAGACTTGTCCAGACGCATCCAGGAAAAGGTGCAGAAACTTACAGGCGAATATATAAAGCTCGTAGACGATATTACATCTGCAAAAGAGGCAGAGGTAATGGAGGTTTGAACGAGAGGAATATAAACCGAAGCGAAGAGTACTGGCTTGCCAAGGCGCGTGCAGGCCGCATCCCGGTTCACGTTGGAATCATCATGGACGGAAACGGACGTTGGGCCCAAAGGAGAGGGCTTAAACGGCATGAGGGGCACAGGGCTGGAGTGCAGACTATTAACCGGTGCCTTCCTGCAGTGATAAAACTTGGGATCCGGCACTGCACGCTGTTTGTATTTTCAACTGAGAACTGGAAACGGCCCCAGGAAGAAATACAGTTCCTTTTCGGGCTTATAACAGACTATTGCCGTAAGCACAAGGATGAACTCATAGAGCACGGGGTACAGGTTATTCCAATAGGCAGGTGGAAGCAACTACCTGCTTCAGCAGTTCGTTCAATTGAATCGGTGGTAAGGGATACGAGTGAAGGTTCCCGGCTCAAGTTGTACCTGGCGATAAATTACGGGGGCAGGCAGGAAATCCTCGATGCTGCCGCCCGGCTGGCTAAGCGGCTGGTTTCAAAGGGACAGGCTGGCTTTGACGGTATTACCCAGGAGGATTTCGCTGACTGCCTCTACACAAGGGGAATCCCGGACCCAGACCTGATCATAAGGACTTCAGGGGAGAAAAGGATTTCCAACTTCCTCTTGTGGCAGGGGGCTTACTCGGAGCTAGTGTTTACAGATGTGCTTTGGCCTGACTTTGAGCCTGTGGATCTTTACAAGGCTGTTGTAGAGTATTCTTCACGCAGTCGCAGATTCGGCGATGTTACCGATAGAAGAGGATGAGGCAGCATTGCTCAAGCAAAGGACCTTATCGGCGCTTGTGTTTGCACCCTTGGTAGTGGGTGCTTGCTTCATGGGCGGTGCAGTCTTCCTGGGCTTCATTCTTGTGATCGGCGGATTCTGTGCCTGGGAGTATCGTAGGATGGTGGCCGGGACAGGTATTAATTTGAGCGTCATATTCATACCGTTATGTGCGGCAGTTGCGCTGGCGGGGCTTTCAAACCGGCTCGATTGGTTCGTTGCCTCAATCATCAGCGGTTCACTTATCGTATTGGCAACGTCGATCAGGCAAGGCATGCTTGACACTGTTTTCGGAGTAAGCGGAGTGATTTATGTAGGCGCGCTCCTGGGTGCCCTGGGTTTGCTCAGGATGCAGCCTGACGGCCGTGAGTGGTGCTTTTTTGTGTTGTTTATCACGTGGGCTAACGATATGGGTGCCTATTTCGGCGGGCGGGCTTTCGGCAAGCGGAAACTTGCGCCTGCGATAAGTCCAGGCAAGTCATGGGAAGGGGCGGCGTTCGGCCTGGGCAGCGGTGTTGTAACCGGTGCTGCCTTAAGTTCATGGGTAGGGTTAAACCTGGCCGGAGGCGCCCTTGCAGGGGCATTTCTCGCATTGATGGCACAGGTGGGAGACCTTGTTGAATCTAAGTTCAAACGGTACTGCAAGGTCAAGGATTCAGGTAAAGCTATACCCGGACACGGGGGTTTTCTAGACAGGTTTGACAGCTTGTTGTTTACCGGCGCAGGAGGACTACTGATTAGAGGAATTTACAGGCTGTTGCTTCATTCCTGACGCAGGAGCGGATTGAATTGACGTGGAAAAGCGTTATTCATACAGTCTTATGGCTGGTTGTCATATATTTATTCCTCCAATATGCCATGCCCTATGTTTTCCCGTTTGTGATAGGTGCCTTCCTGGCGTTCCTTCTCGAACCACTGGTAGTTTTCTTGGTAGGGCGTACACGGATGACAAGGGCGTGGGCCGCATTTCTGTGTATTCTGGTTCTGGTAACCGGACTAGGGCTTTTTGTTTCGTGGGCCGTAACCAGAGTTGCCCAGGAAGTAGCCGATCTGTACGGATACTTGCCTCAATATTACGGGGAATATAACAAGATTCTTGAGGATGTACTCAGAATGGTGGGTGAGTTCTCCCAGAGATTGCCCGAGCCTCTTGCCAGGATTGCCCAGGACCAGTGGAACAACTTGTATGCATTGGTAGCAGGCATTGTCACAGGCGCCGGCGGGTTTGTCAAAGGACTTCCCGGGTTTTCAGTGTCAATGTTCTTCACCATCATTAGTTCATATTTTCTCATCAAGGACAGGAATGCCATATCAGAGGCGCTCAAGCGGCTGCTTCCAGGGAAGACTTTCGCAAGCTACAAAGACTTGGAAAGCAATATTGCGTCCGGGATTGCAGCGGTGATAAGGGCCCAAGTGTTGCTGGTGATCTTGACCATGGTGATAAACATTGCAGGACTCAGCTTGTTGAACATCCGCTACGAAGTGGGCCTTGGGGCATTGCTTGCCGTGCTGGACATTTTGCCTGTGCTTGGTCCCGGCCTGGTTTACGTACCCTGGGTGATATATCACTTTATCTGGGGTAGCGCCACAACGGGAATCGGTCTCATCATCTTATACGGTGGCGTGTCATTTTTCAGGCAAGTTATCCAGACCCACTTAATCGGAAGGGAAATGGGACTGCATCCCCTGGCGACGCTGTTTTCTTTGTATCTGGGTTACCGTTTGTTCGGGCCTATAGGCATAATTCACGGGCCGCTCACTGCCATGCTGATTGCAGGCCTGTGGGGTGCAGGCGTTATACCTAAAGAAGGCGGTGGAAACTGCTGAAAAACGTAGTTATCCTGGGATCGACCGGTTCAGTGGGCATGCAAGCCCTTGAGGTTATCCAAGCCAGCCCTGACCTTAAGGTTATTGGCCTGGCTGCAGGAAGGAATTGGTGCAGGATACTTGAGCAAGCCAGGACCTTAGGCGTACCTAAGGTTGCGTTGTGGGACGTTCAAGCTGCGGCAGATGCCGAGCGGAACAAAGCTTCTATGAAACTTGAGGATTTGGAGATTCTCTCAGGGCAGGACGGCGTTGAACAGCTGGCATCTTTACCAGATGCCCATACAGTGCTCCATGCAGTTCCGGGCTTCTTAGGAGTCAAACTGCTCCTCAGGTCGCTTGAGAGCGGAAAACGGGTTGCTCTTGCAGGCAAGGAGGCATTGGTGTCTGCAGGAGACCTGGTGGCCCGTTATGTTCAAAAAGCTATGGTTCTGCCTGTAGATTCTGAGCACTCAGCCGTATTCCAGTGCATGCATGGTGAAAATCCCCAGGCTGTGGATTATATCACCTTGACCGCTTCAGGAGGAGCATTCCGCGACCTGTCAAAAGATGAACTGAGCCGTGTCACGCCGGCTCAAGCCCTCAAGCATCCAACATGGCGCATGGGCCCGAAGATCACAGTTGATTCAGCTACTTTGTTCAATAAGACTCTTGAAGTAATGGAAGCTCACTACCTGTTCGGCTTACCGTATGACAAGATCAAAGTGGTCATACACAGGGAAAGCATTGTACATTCAATGGTTACGTTTAAGGACGGAAGCACAAAAGCACAACTTGCCCCGCCGGATATGCGGTTGCCAATAGCTTACGCCCTTAACTATCCCGAACGCAAGACGAGTATTGTTAAGGACACCGGCGCTTTCGCGGGCACACTCACGTTCCAAGAGCCTGACCTTGAACGGTTCCCTTGTCTTAGCTTAGGATATGAAGCAGGGCAGTTGGGCGGGACAGCTCCTTGTGTGTTGTCTGCTGCGGACGAAATTGTGGTAGAGGCGTTCTTGTCAGGTGAGGTTAAGTTCACTGAAATATACACAATACTAAAGGCGGTTCTTGACAGGTGCCAACCCAAGCCTGCTACTTCTGTAGATGTGCTGGAGCAGGAAGCAAAGCGGGCAGCATCAGAAACCAGAAAAGTAATAGAAAAGCTGGCGAGAAGGTGACGTTTTGAGCGAAACAATAGTGGCTTTGCTGACCCTGGGAGTATTGATACTCTTCCATGAACTTGGACACTTCATAGCAGGCAGGAAACTGGGAGTGTACATCCACGAGTTCAGCATCGGGTTTGGGCCTAAATTGTTGTCCAGGGATTCCGAAGAGACTGAGTTTACGTTCAGGATGATACCCCTGGGCGGCTTTGTGCGTTTTGCAGGTGAAGATGTCTGGGAAGATGGGGAAGAGTCCCATATTCCCAGAGAGAGGCTGCTGTATTCGCTTACTCCCGGCAAGAGATCCCTCATCCTGTTTGCAGGGCCACTGATGAACCTGCTCGTAGCAACTTTGGCCTTCTTTATCGTGTTTTCCTTCGTGGGGTTTGGACGGCCCACCACTGAGTTCGGGGAAGTGGTTCCGGGATTTCCCGCCCATGAAAGCGGGATACTCCCAGGCGATAAGGTGGTGCGGGTTGAAGATGTCCAAGTGGTTGAATGGGAAGACATGGTCAGAGTCATACAGCCAAGGGCAGGGATACCCACTAAGATCACTGTGGAGAGAAACGGCGAAGAACTCACGTTTACAGTGGTTCCGGTGGATTCAGAGGGTGTAGGCGTGATAGGAGTAAGATCAGGCGTGGAGTTTGTCCGCCTGGGTGTTATAGAGGGAATCAGGGAAGGTTTCAGGGAAACTTTCTACGTATCAGTGGTCTGGATCACCGGCGTTTTCGGCATGATTGTCGGGAAGGTCGCCCCTGAAGTAACGGGCCCCCTGGGGATAAGCCAGATCTTGGGCGAAGCTGCCCGGCACGGCCTGGGCTCGCTCCTCTACTTGGCAGGCGCAATTTCAGCTAACCTTGCGTTGATAAACTTGCTTCCCATACCCGCCCTGGATGGGAGCAGGCTGTTTTTTGTAGGAATTGAAGCTGTCAGGGGCAAACCTATAGACCCGGAAAAAGAGAGTTTCGTGCACCTTGTTGGGTTTTTCCTGCTCATGATCGCGTTCTTGGTGGTCACGTACAAAGATATCCTAAGGTTGATGCAATAAGACCACGAGCAGCCAACCAGATTGATACCAGTGACTATGTTGCTGACAGGTGATGATATGGCTTTTTCTCCTTTGTTCAAGCGAAGAAAGACCACACCTGTGCGGTGTGGCAGTGTTGCTATCGGCGGGAATGCGCCTGTGTCAATCCAAACCATGACCAAGTGTGATACCAGGGACATAGACGCTGTAGTGAGGGAGATCCGCCAGGCAGTCTCCCACGGAGCTGACATAGTAAGGGTAGCTGTGCCTGATAAGGAGGCAGCCAGGGCACTTGAAGCCATCAAGAAACAAGTGCAGTGCCCGGTTGTTGCTGATATCCATTTTGATTACAAGCTGGCCCTTCTGTCGCTTGAAGCAGGAGCTGACAAGGTCAGGGTTAACCCTGGCAACCTTGGGGGTAAAGAGCGCCTGATCACAGTAGCTGGAATGGCCCGGGCGAAGGGGGCTGCCATCCGGCTGGGCATTAACTCAGGCTCCTTAGAAAAAGACATCCTCGAGGCTTACGGTGCCCCGACACCTGAGGCTATGGTAGAAAGCGCCAGGCGGCACCTGGCGTACCTTGAAGATGCAGGTGTGGAGGACATTGTCATCTCGCTGAAATCATCCAGTGCAAAGGATACTATAGGCGCCTATATGCTGATGGGCCAGTTTACCAATTGGCCGTTTCACATAGGCATTACAGAAGCAGGACCTGGACTTCACGGGAGGATCAAGTCGGCTGCCGGGATAGGCACATTACTTGCCTTAGGCCTCGGAGACACTGTAAGGGTGTCTTTGACCGGCCCTTCGTATGAAGAAGTTGAAGTGGCCAAGCAGATCCTCCAGTCAGTGGGCATACGTGTATTTGGCCCTGATATGATTTCTTGCCCTACATGTGGGCGCACCCAGGTGGACCTAGCCTCCATTGCCAGGCAAGTATCAGATGCGCTTAAGGGCATGACAGTGCCTCTAAAGGTTGCTGTCATGGGCTGCCCTGTTAACGGGCCTGGGGAAGCAAAGGAAGCTGATATCGGCGTTGCCTGTGGCCGCGATGGAGGGATACTGTTTTCCCGCGGCAAAGTATTAGGCAGGGTAGCAAGTGAAGAGATCGTGCCTGCACTGGTAAGACTTGCACGAGAATATGCAGAGTCTCCGGAGGGAAAAAATTGAGTGTGGTTACAGTTACACCGTCTTGCGATGATTTCCGCCTCACCAAGATTGCCAAGGTCCTGGGGATAGAAGAAGATCCCATCCTGGAGTGCCTGAAGGTCGTTTCCATTGGCGTAAACACAGATGAAGGTGCATGGTCTGTATGCCTTGACGTAGTTGATCCCAGGTCGTGGGCAAGACACTGTGCATCTTTGTCGCGGACAGAGGTTGAGTTGCGGTTTGCCGAGATCGGCCAGGCACTGAGAAACAGGATCCCTGAACTTGAAACAGTCCGCTGGGGGCTCCCTGAGGAATATCAAAACAAGCTGGGGAACGGGCCTAATAGCGGGGATAAGGCGCCACAAGACGGGGTGCTGCTCGGAAGGCCAATCAGGACCCAGCCAATACCTATACGGGAAGTGACCGGCGGGGAGCGGGAAAGTGTTACCCTGGCAGGACAGGTGGTGGAGGTAACATGGAGGCAGGCCCAGTCCGGGGACATCTACGGTGCTTTCGTGCTCACCGACAACGAAGACTCAATAACTGTCCGGGTTTTCCCCAAAGAAGGCAAAGTCGACGAGATTGAGGAAGGTGTATGGGTGATTGCCAGGGGACGTGCCAGGCTCGACCGCCTTGATTCAGAGCCGGTGCTTATATGCAATGACTTGTGCTTGTTTGAACCCAAGGTGAGGCATGATACTGCCCCTGAAAAACGGGTTGAACTTCACTTGCACACCAAAATGAGCGCGCTTGACTGTGTGCTGGAACTGGACGAAGCGATCGCACTGGCGTCTGCGTGGGGGCATCCTGCAGTTGCGATTACAGACCATGGAGTGGTTCAAGCTTTTCCTGAGGCCTACAGGCTGGGAAAAAAATACGGGATGAAGATTATATACGGGATTGAAGCGTACCTTGTAGAAGATGATGAGAAAGGACAAGCATTCCATATAATACTCCTGGCAAAGGACAAACAAGGCTTGAGAAACCTTTATGAGCTTGTTACCTTGTCGCACCTTGACCATTTTTACAGGACTCCCAGGATACCCAGGGCAAAACTGGCAGCCAGGAGGGAAGGGCTGTTAGTAGGCTCGGCTTGTGAAGCAGGGGAAGTATACCGGGCTGTGCTTGCAGGTTTGGACGATGAACAACTCAAGCGAGTAGCATCTTTTTATGATTACCTGGAAATACAGCCGTTAAGCAATAACCAGTTTCTCATAAACAGCGGTGAAGTGTCAGGTGAAGAAGACCTGATTAGAATAAACACCAGGATATACGAACTAAGCAAATCCTTAGGCATACCATGTGTGGCCACAAGCGACGTCCATTACCTAAACCCTGAAGATGAAATATTCAGGACCCTGCTATTGTCGGGGAAGGGCATGAACGATAGCGGCGAGAAGCCAGCTCCTTTGTATTTCCGCACCACAGACGAATTGCTGGAGGAAGTATCGGCTTACCTGGGTGCAGAAGCGGCAAGGGAAGTGGTGGTAACCAACACCCGGGCTATTGCAGCTGCTGTTGAAGACTTGGCTCCCATCCCTGAGGGTTCGTTTTTCCCCCATCTTCCAAACGCCGATGAAATCTTAAGGGAACTAACTGAACAGGGGGCAAACAGGCTGTTCGGGATGGAATGGCCTGAAATCGTCCGCCAAAGGATAGATAAGGAGCTATCAGCGATTATCGGAGGCAATTTTTCTTCGCTGTACCTGATAGCTATCAGGATGGTGGAAAAATCGCTGGAAGACGGGTACTTGGTGGGGTCCCGGGGTTCAGTAGGTTCGTCCCTTGTAGCTATGCTTACAGGCATAACTGAAGTCAATCCGTTGCCTCCCCACTATGTTTGCCTCAAGTGTCACTGGAACAAGTTCGTCCTGGATGGCTCCTATGGTTCAGGGTTTGACTTACCCGCTATGCAATGCCCTGAATGCGGCAGCGAGCTCAGGCGTGACGGGCAGAATATCCCGTTTGAAACGTTTATGGGGTTTACAGGCGAGAAAGTGCCTGACATCGACCTCAATTTTTCCGGGGAAGAGCAAGGTAAGATATTCAAGTTCGCTTCAACTCTTCTGGGCAAGCAGAATGTGTACAGGGCGGGCACTATCGCTACAGTTGCCAAGAAGACGGCCTTTGGGTTTGTGAAGCACTATGAAGAATCCAGAGGCAAGGGGTTCAGGCGGGCTGAAGTAACCAGGCTGGCCAAGGGGATCGAGGGCGTGAAACGTACAACCGGGCAACACCCGGGAGGAGTAATGGTGATCCCCAAGGGCATGGATGTACTGGATTTTACGCCTCTCCAATACCCGGCAGATGATCGGAGCTCAGGCGCAATAACCACTCACTTTGACTATGATTCACTGTCAGGGCATCTGGTCAAAGTGGATATCCTTGGCCATGATGATCCTACGGTGCTCAAGATCCTCCATGAGCTTACAGGTGTTGACCCTACAAAGATACCCATGGATGATCCTGAGACCTTAAAGCTTTTCTCTGGCGAAAACCCTGACAGCACTGTGGGAATACCTGAGTTCGGGACAAGGTTTGTAAGGAATATGCTATGTGAGACTAGACCTAAGTGTTTTGCCGATTTTGTGAGGATTTCAGGGCTATCCCACGGCACTGATGTGTGGGCGAACAACGCCAGGGATATTATCAGAGACGGCATTGCCACCCTGGACCAGGTTATCGCCTCACGCGAAGACATATACCTGTACCTGATGGAGAAGGGGATGGACCCGGCTTCCGCTTTTGGCATAGCTGAAAAGGTGAGAAAAGGGCGGCCCCTGTCTGATGAAGATGTAAGCCAGATGAGAGCACTGTCAGTGCCAGATTGGTATATAGAATCCTGCAAGAAAATCACGTACTTGTTTCCGAAAGCTCATGCAGCTGCTTATGTAACCAACTCTTTCCGGATTGCCTATTTCAAAGTGCACCATCCCCTGGCCTTCTATTCCACGTACTTTTCGTTCACGGGGAATGCGCTTACAACAGAGTTTATGTACCTGGAACCAACTGAGTGGCGGGGGTACATTAACCAGGTGAACTCTAATCCGGCGTCAACTGCAAGAGAGCAGGATATTGCGGCTGCACTTGAGCTGGCGTTGGAGATGGCAGAAAGAGGGTTTTCCTTCGGACGGCACCACTTGTACCTGTCCCATGCGACCAGGTACGTGCCTGAAGGCGATTGCCTCATTCCGCCGTTTACATCGATACCGGGGCTTGGCAGCCGGGCTGCGGCTGCAATTGTGAAGGCGCGGCAACAAGGGGAGTTTGAATCGGTCGAAGACTTCAGGCGACGGACTGGTCTTGGCAAGAAGCTGTGCGAAGTGTTGAGGGATCACGGAGTGTTTGAAGGCTTGCCTGAAACTGCGCAGCTGGCGCTGTTCTAACAAAACTGTGCGTTGTGCGCCGTGCGGGTGAAGCACCGTGCCTGGAGTTGTTCTTAGATAGCCCCGGCTTTCAAAGCCATTCTCGCCACGGGGCTGTATATGGTTTTGAGCACCACAGGATAAGCGGCTATTGTGATGATGCCTTCCACAAGTCTCACAGGCATGATTACCCGGTAATCAAGTCCGAACAGGGAATTGAGGAAGTAGGGAGTGAGACCCCACGAAACCACCACCACTCCACACGCCACAGACACACCAAGGTGGAAAAGTGAGGGTTCTGAGTGCTTCTTTCCCCTGTTCAAGGCGCGGAACACTATACCAGGGATTGTGCCCAGAAGAGCAGAGGTCAGAGTAAAGTGTGGCATGTAACTGCCCATGGGGCTTAAGACCATCCCCAGGATGTCAGAGAATGCACCGGCCATAAGCCCGAACCAAGGCCCCAGGAGTATCCCTGCCATCATGTTTGGCAAGCTGCCGATACCCACGCGGATTCCTTCTATACCACCGATAGCTAACCGGAAAGATGCAAACCTGGTCAGGATCACCGACAAAGCTATCAAGAGCCCTGTAATTGCTATGGACCGGGAACGTCTCATGCTTCCACTCCTTAGGTATTTGCTTGCCAATTGGGCGATTGTGATACAAGTATACCAGAATTACTTCACGGCATGTCCATAAGCTTAAGTGCAGCCTCAACCACACAGATTTGCCATCAAATTACAACTGCTGCGGCGTACCGGTTCTTGCATTCGAGCTTGTACAGGTGATAGAATCAGTATGCCAAAGGCAACAAGCTGATAACACACCCTGCTGTGTGCGTGAATCACGGTGAAGATTGAGCCAACACCGTGACCTAGGGAGCCTGGGCGCTGATGAGTGGAGTGCAGGTCGCCTCCGAGCGAAAGCACAGAAGCTCACAGGAGGGCACCCACCTGCTGAGAGCAGGTTCAATGCCTTCCGGGTTCACGGCATGGCGGGGTTTATCATGTGGCATCTACCATTAGTGGTTAGTCTCAACGTGTTACTCCCCAGAGGATACACCCGGACCTTTGCGACACGCTTTTTGTGCGCTGCAGCCAAAAACCTATTGTAAACGGTAAATTCCTGTGCTAAACTATTTTTTGACGTGCCGAAGTGGTGGAATAGGCAGACACGCGGTGTTCAGGGCGCCGTAGGCGTACGCCTGTGTGGGTTCAAATCCCACCTTCGGCACCATTGTTATTTGCCTCCAGGGGACACACGGCGCCGCAGTTCAGATTGACTCCCAATAAGTAGCAGATCACAGTTCTTCATCGCTCAACACCGTGAATCCATGAGCTTTGAGCAAAGCTGCAAATACCCCGTCGCCGGGAACAACATGCTTGTTGAACTTCCCGTCGTACACTGCACGCACTCCACATGCGGGGCTTCTCTCTTTAAGGATTGCTTTGGTGCAGCCGGCTTGGAGGGCGATCTCCAGGGCTTTCCTGGCACCTTCTACATAATTCCGGGTTACATCGTTTCCGTTTATATTCACAACCTTTGCTTGGCCTTTAAGCACATCTGCGGCTGTGCCGCCTGTTATCTCTGCAGGAGGGCGGGGGACAGGCAAGCCGCCAAGCGCCTCAGGGCATACAGGTACGGCCATCCCTTGAGCCAAGAGCTCACGGATCCGTGGATACCTGGCTATTTCACCTGCTGAGCCGTTATACCGGCAAGCATTTCCACACAGGCATGATGAGATAATATACATTTTTGAAACCTCCTTCGATATGATATAAGAAGTACGGAGGTAGAGGACTATGTCAAAATCGAAACCAGCATCGCTCTTGATTCTTACCTATCTGACCATTTTTGTGTGCCACTTGATTTTTCCTTTATTTTTGGGCTACAGGGCGGTTTACGCAGCACCTGAACCTCCTGAGATAGCCGCTGACAGCTACCTGCTTGCTGACCTTAAGACAGGCAGGGTATTCATGTCTAAAGACGTGGACACTCCCCAAGTACCTGCCAGCCTTACAAAAATCATGACCTTATTCATTGTTTTTGATGAAATATCCCAGGGCAAACTATCGTTTGATGACGAAGTCAGCATTTCTGAGGAAGCCTGGCGCACCGGTGGTTCCAAAATGTTTCTGCTTGTGGGAACCGCTGTAAGAGTAGAGGAACTCATCCAAGGTATCACAGTTGCATCAGGCAACGACGCGTGCGTGGCCTTGGCAGAGCACATTTCAGGCAGTGTTACTTCGTTTGTTGACAGGATGAACCGCCAGGCACGCGAACTAGGGCTTGCATCTGCTCATTTTGTTGACCCGCATGGAATTTCCGATGATAACAGGATTTCGGCTCAGGATCTGTTTACCTTGGTCAATGCATACATTACACGATATCCGGAAGCCTTGCAGTTCCATGCACTTAAGGAATTCACCTATGCCCCGCCTGGCGACAACCCGATTACCCAGTTCAACAGAAACCGTCTACTCTGGTCGTATCCGGGTGTTTATGGTCTAAAGACAGGGTTTACCACACGGGCAGGCTTCAACCTCGTGGCCCTCGCAGAGCGGGACGGGCTTTCAACCATCGCCGTAATCCTTGGATCGGCCAGGGGCAAGTCCATAGACGAGGGTGAGAGAGAAAGGATTGTGCTGGCCACTTCAATGCTTGACTATGTGTACAAAAACTTCTCCTATGTTGAAGTTGCTGAACCTAATGCAAACTTGGGAAGGGTCCGGGTCTGGAAAGGAAAAGGCAAATGGGCCGAGGGGATTGCCCCAACAGGCCTGGGCGCAACTGTTGAAAAGGGGAAGGAAGATAGCTTAACGTATGAAGTAGTTTTCGATACTGACCTTGAAGCACCGGTTCAGAGAGGCATGAAGATCGGCGAAGTGATCTTTACTTGTGAAGGCGAAGAAGTGGGGAGGGCGGATCTGGTCGCTAAAGATGAAGTCCCTAGGGGGAATATCTTCCGGGTGATGTGGGATTCCATAGCACGTTCATTGTTGAAAGCACTTGGCAAAGCATGATTGACTGTCCCCGGGGAGGCAACAAAGATGGACATAATCGTGGTAGCGCTTGGCGGAAATGCTATCTTGCAGAAGGGCGAGCGAGGCACAGCTGAGGACCAAAGGCGGAACATCCAGAGAACTGCCGCCCAGCTTGCGGGTCTGGTCCAGGAAGGGTACAGGTTGGTAATCACCCATGGCAACGGCCCCCAGGTCGGCAACATTCTAATCCAAAACGAAGCAGGTAGGGGAAAGGTACCTCAAATGCCCATGGACATATGCGGTGCCCAAAGCCAGGGGATGATCGGGTATATGCTGCAAATGTGCTTGCGCAACGCCTTAAGGAAACTTGACTTAGACATACCCATATCAACAGTGGTAACCCAGACCCTGGTGGACAAGCATGACCCTGCCTTTAGTAACCCCACCAAACCGGTGGGGCCGTTTTACTCTAAGGAATGGGCACAAGAGAGAATGGCATCGCACGGGGAAACCTGGATTGAGGATGCAGGAAGGGGTTGGAGGAGGGTGGTCCCCTCTCCTGAACCTAAAGCGATAATAGAAACGCCGTCCATCAGGCGTCTGGTAGACGAGGGACATATCGTCATCTGTTCAGGTGGCGGTGGGATACCTGTGGTTGAATTGGAAGATGGAAGCCTTGTAGGCGTGGAAGCTGTGGTCGAAAAAGACCTTAGTGCTGAAATACTGGCTTCATCAATAGGAGCTACGAGTCTGATCATACTTACAGATGTAAATGGTGCAGCCTTGAATTACAGAGACATAGGCGAGCGCTGGTTGGGACAAGTGACCCTGTCCCGGCTGGCTGATTACTACCATGAATCCCATTTTTTCGAGGGAAGCATGAGGCCTAAGGTAAAGGCGATCATGAGGTTTATCGAGCACGGCGGAAAGCTAGCTGTTATCGCGTCTTTGGACAAGGCCCGGGATGCTGCCCTGGGACAGACAGGTACGAGGATTATCGGTTGACAGTCGCCGGTGCCGTGTGAGCCCGGTGTCTTACAACGTACTAGGAAATCAAAAGGCCGGTAAGCTCGTTTGTGCAGAGCTTACCGGCCGTGTTTTCCTGTCATACAAAATTGCGGATGATGCTCTCCCTGTCCTCGGGCAGTAGATCGATCGGGGGTATTTCGGGAAGCACATAGCATCCTGGTTCAAGCCGCATTGAAGCCCTGGCTGCAGACACCATGATCTGGGCAGTAGCTGAAGGATTGGTCAGGGTCATTTTGAGTTCCAGGCGCTGGTTATGGGCGGTACCTGATGCTCCCATACGCTCGATCAAGACTCCGTGACCCATGACTTTCAGTTTCCCTACATCGTCTACCATGGTAACCCTGGTACTGTCATTGACGAAATACGGGTCTTCCTTGATTTGCTGCGCTATCTCGTCAAATTGGCCCGGTTCTTCGACTTCCACATACACATCTCTCTTATGTTGTCCGTATCCTACTGGCAGGGTAAGGGAAAGAGCATCTTTCACTCCCGGAATGGCTCTTGCAGCCACGCTGTGTCCCATGCTCATCCCCGGACCGAAGTTGGTGTAGGTAATACCTTGCGGCGCAATGGCCATAAACAACATGCGGATTACCGAGTCGGTTCCAGGATCCCATCCCGCCCCGATGATGGCAGTTGTCCCGTTTTGCTTGGCACATTCGTCCAGCTGCTTCTTGAGCGATGCCATTGAATCGCCGTGGATGTCGTATCCGTCTACAGTGTTGATTCCCTTAGCCAGGTATTCAGGTGCCACTTTGGGAATCAGACGTGAAGGGATAGCCATGACTGCTACATCCACGTTTTCCAGGGAATCGACGTTCTTGACCACAGGCACTCTGGAGTCATCTACATCCAAGATCTCCACGACACCTGCAAGTTCCATATCCGGCGCTTGCTTGATGCACTCAACTGCCTCTTGTCCTACATTGCCGTAACCTACGACGCATACTCTGATTTGCTTCATCGCCAAACCCCTCCAGTTGGGTCAGTGTGTTGGATTTGATCTGCCGGTCTAGTCGTAACGCCAAACCTGCTACAAACCTACTACTTCTATATTTGATATACAACTTCCTTCTTATGTAGCTCAGTATGGCGCCCCCTTAGTCGCCAACTATCACCCGGTCTAGATCGGGAACCAGATGAATCCATAGCATTCCGCCTGCCAAGCCGGCATCAGGCTCATCAATGTAGAGCATGAGAGGCTCCCTGAGAGAAGGTTTTTTCCATTTACCCTGGCACATAACCCCGTCCGAAAAGAACAAGGCTTTTCCTTCGCCGGTGACATCCATGTCCATTTCTATCAGCTTACCTGTGGGATATGTGGTCTCTATCTGGAGAAACGCAAGCGCCTTAGGAGCAATCGCCTCATCGTCCTGGTCCAGGTGTTGCTTGTCGTTTATGTAGCGGTGGTATTGCCCGTCTTCGTATAGGTATTTCACCACGTTTGGGTAACCGGCCACATTTGAGAAGCCATAGGAAATCTCTAGGGCGGGAGCTCCCTTAAGGGTACCTTTTGGATAGAAGTCTGTTCTTGAGAGGGAGAAGCCTCTCGAGGAGGAGCCCTGGACTATCTTACCGGTAGAAGTGTACAAGTTGTCAGGAGCCACCCTGTCGCTGCTTCTCCAGAAACATTCACCGGCGGAGTATATGTCACACAAACTCTTCACTTTGTTGGTACGTATTATTTCCAGGCCGTCTTCAGAACCGCCGCAGTGGGCAAAGGGGGTGTCAAAGCCTACGGCGATTTGGACCATTGGCTTCCTTACACTCCTCACAGGCCCGATCTTTTCCATCTCAATATCAAATCCGGCCAGAAGCCTGGTGATGCCGCCTTCAGCAGGGACTTCAAACACCACTGCTGCTTTTGACAGGCCTGATTGGGGTCTGGCGCCGGAATTGTTGCCTATGCTCACGAATATCATGCCGTCTAGCTTCGCTGGTTCTGGTGTAGCCGGTTCCTCAGGCTCCTCAGGCTCTTGCGGCTCAAAAGCCCCGGGATCGGGCTCGGGTCCTGGGGCCTCAGGAGGTTGCTCGCTACAGCCCGCGAAAGTGAACAGGATTGCAAAGATAGTGCTGAAGACTACGAAACTAAGTACAATACTGCGCCTCATGTTTATGCATGGACGTTTAGGGTTTGGTTCCATTGGAGCATTCTCCTCTGACTATTAGATTGGATAAAATACCTATTTATCTCAGGCAAGCATTTATCCTTCCACATGGCGCCGATTTGAGCTTGCAAAACTGTCAATGTAACCCGGCTGCACATAAGGTAGCAGGGGTGGTATTGATGAAAAGATGGGGCATTGCTCTTGGCGCAGGGGGTATTCTGGGATTTGCTCACATAGGCGTGCTTGAGGCGCTTGAATCAAGGGGGCTAAGGCCAAGCTTTGTAGCAGGTACCAGTGCAGGCGCGATAATAGGGGGGCTTTGGGCGTCGGGAGTCAAGTTAAGCTCAATAAGATACCAGATGGAAACCTTGGTCCTTGACGAACCGGTGAGGATCTTGCCCGGAGACCTCGCCGACCAGGGATCCGGCGTGCCGGCCACAGCTATTCAGGGACTCCTGGGCACCGCTTGGATTGAGTCAGCTCTCGCCCGTCTTACAGGTAATAAAATGATATCTGACGTTGAGATTCCCCTTTCGATCGTATCTTGTGATTTGCATACCGGAGACACTGTGGTTTTCACCAACAGGCCTCCTAGGTCGAAAAATTCACCAGGTACATTGCCTATAGGGCATGACATTTACCCGGAAAGAGATAGGAGATATATCACCAGGGTGCGCCTTGCTACCGCCATCATGGCAAGCGCAGCCTTGCCCGGAGTTTTTGTTCCGAGAAAGGTTTTCAACAGCAAACTGGTTGACGGCGGGGTTAAGGAAATGGTGCCTGCGTATGAGGTCAGGCGGTTAGGGGCAGAGGAAGTACTGTCAGTTGATCTGGGTTCATATATCGACCGGCGCCAGGAGGTAAGGGGGGTGTATTCTGTGCTTTCAAGAAGTTTCAACCTAGCTACCCGTGCTGCGACTCTGGAGCATCTTAGAAAATACAGTTCGTTGACGTTAACGCCACCTGTATGGGAGCCGGGATTGCCTACCCCGTCCAAGATAAGGTCACTGGTGGAGGCCGGCAGGAGATGTGCGGAAAAGCATATGGAAGAATGGCTGGCCCTCATTGGTCTGCAGGAAATACGCTGAGCCGAAGGGAAAGATGGATCAGGTGGAAGAATCACTAAACCGTAGATGTTAACGGAAAGTCTTTCTGACGAAGGGGGACAGTAAGGCTATGGAGTTTTTCTTCAGACCGTGGGTAGGCCCTGTACTGGCCCTCCTGGCCTTAGGCGCAAGTTACCTGGGCCGCATTGGGGTCTTGCCCAGGGAGGTTGCCAACGTGCTGACCATATTGGCCATTTCCTCAGCCCTGGCGTCATACTTGAATAGAAGGGAACAGGAAGGGTAGGCTGGCAGTGCAACATTTCTGCCGTCAAGGCATATCACCGGCAGGTAGCAAAAACGTTGCCATTAAGTGTCAACGGACAGTGATTTTGTCACCCCCAAGAATACTAATTTGGACAGTGAAAATGTCACCCTCTTTGTTTAAGAAGTGGCGGCGTCCGCCGCCACATCTCAGTTTTGGTATTGCTGAAGAATCAA
>DUQH01000015.1 GCA_012837895.1 Candidatus Fermentithermobacillaceae bacterium
ATTTCTCATCGCCTGAAAATAGGCGGGAATAAAATCATTCATATCAACCCAACTTTTCTCAAGCAAATGAAGTATCCAATCATCGTTACGTAATCGGTTTGCCCCAATCAAGTAGCCATTTTGTTTGTGTTCGAGGGTGCCATCTGGATAAACCAGCCAGCCGCCAAACTGATTGTGTCCGGAAATTGGTTTTGATAAATCAATGATGCCATTCTGCCAATTAAAATCTTTTTCCATTTCAGTAAGTTTTATAGGTGTTTTAAAAATATTCTTTTACACCTTTTATGCCGGTAGGAGCTTCGTCTCGAAAGTTAGTAATACAATCGTCCACCCAAAATGAGATATCGCCTACAACGCCTTCTCGATTCTTCGCAACACGTATAAATCCCTCGTTCTTGTCGGCATTGTTAGAGTAATAACTATCCCGATGAATGAACAGAACGGCATCTGCATCTTGTTCTATTGCTCCACTGTCTCTTAAATCCGCCAATATTGGCCTTCTATCGGCTCTATTTTCCACATTTCTATTCAGCTGGGAAAGCAATACAACGGGGACGTCCAAATCTTTCGCCATAATCTTAACTTGACGTGAAATTGCAGCTACCTCATCGTTTGTTGATTTGCCTTTCATTTGCGTCATATCTATGAGTTGCAAATAGTCAATCATAACGATATCGCATTTGCCCTGTCTTTTAAATTTCTTTGCCTGCGCTCTTATTTGCTGGATTGAAATTGAAGCTGTATCATTTATCGATATCGGTAATTTTGACAAGCGCTCTAAAGATTCCCCCATGTTTATAAATTCTTCCGGTGTCAATCTACCGGTTTTATAGTCCTCTGAATTGATTCCACTGTCTGCAATCACCATTCGGTCGACCATTGAACGTTTGGTCATTTCGAGTGAGAAAATAAGTACGTTATTCCCTCTTTCTGCGGTTCGTCTGGCAATGTTAAGCATGAACGCCGTCTTTCCCATACCCGGCCTTGCGGCAAGAATATATACCGCTCCCTTTTGAAACCCGTGTAAAACATTGTCCAATTTTCTCAATCCTGTATGTATTCCAATTGGCTCTCCTTGCTCCTTTCTCTCTGCACGGGTTTTATAGTCATTGTATGCTTCGACTGCCACTTTCCCGATGGATTCTGTTAAGCCTGTATCGGAAACATTCGAAAGTGTTTCAATTGCGTAAACGTGGCCATCTATCAAATCCGCCACATCGATACTTATGTCATTCGCTTCTGCCAATGATTTGGCACAATTCAACATGAATTTTCTCCGCAAATAATCCTGATAGACTATCCGTGCATGAATTTGAATATGCGCCGCCGACGTTACTGCATCGGATAAATTGACCAACTCCATCATATCGAAGTTTTTTCCCCCCTTTCTCATTGCCTCCGAAACAGTAATCAAATCAACTTCCGAATGAGCCTCAACGGATAAAATAGCTCTATAGGTTTCACTCAGAAATTCGTCATAGAACATTTCTGGCTTTAAAAAGTCAATAACTTCATA
>DUQH01000074.1 GCA_012837895.1 Candidatus Fermentithermobacillaceae bacterium
TTGATATATCGTCGTCATTATCAAGTAACCATTTTGCTTTCACGAGGAGTTCCCAGGCATTGATGGCCAGAATTGTGAAGGATTCTGCCCGGTATCTGAAAGTCGGTTTGTTGTATACTTCAAGGGCAGATACCATGGCCGCGATCGCACGTTCAAGAAGGTTTTCCCGATGAGTCATTGTCTATGGCCCCCCCTAGAGTTTTTCACCGTGAATAGCCGACACTCGTGTGTTTGTTAACCCCGCAGAAGTTGTTGTCTTGTAGTTGGCTTGCGCGAAAACGTTCAAATATCTGTCACTTTCGCTCTTGGACTTTACCCGATGGTTGCGGGACGTCAGTGGATTATTACTCGGATCTCTAGGCACTCATTACTCATCCAAATGAAAAATATCCGTTTGCCGGGTTCATTCGACAAGGTCCTCTTTTTCGCTTCAAATGTTTACAAAGGAGGATTTCCAAACTAAGCGAACTCTTGCAGGCAGCCCATAGCCAAACGGTACAACAGACAAATCCAGGATACTCCTCTGCCAAACGATCAAAGATTCGGCGGGCCGTTTAGCGCTGTTTCTTTTGAAAAAGCTTGTCCTCTTCGAACCAGCATCAATGTCTTTCTTGTAAGGATCCAGTTTGGAACGGCGAGCTTTTTGTACCTTAGGCATTAGGTTAAGGTCGTCTTGACATATGTACTCTCTCACGGTCTTCACATCAAAGTCAGGAGCAGCCTCCGATCTCTCCCCTCATAGTTACGTTCAACTACAAGGGTAAGGTGGTCTGGGGACGCGTTGCAATGACCCTTTGCAGCAACAAGGAATTTACTCTGCAACTTCAGCTAATCCTATCCTGTAATTTCCTCCATATTAATTCTGCAACAAATATTCATGCAGGTAGGACACGTTCGGGAGGAGTGAGATCTGGCTTCTCCCTCATGTTCACTTGAGAGTATCATCCGAACAGTGGATCTTGGAGAAAAGCTGTTGTACGATACTGCAAGAGGTCTCTGTCAATTCCGCCATACAACAATGGAACGTTAGTTCACAGTGTCTCAAGAAAAGACACTGCTCGCCATGGAAAATCCTTATACAACTTGGCTTCAGGATTACCACAGAATCTTCCATGGGACCATCTGATTTCTGCATGAAATTTGTAACTTCTGTCTTGCCTCGTAGAGTTTTCCCGTATAGTTAGTATGAAATCAACAACACTCTGTTTCTTGCTGAGATTGGGAGTTGCAACAAGACTTACAAATTGATGGTGCTGCTTCCATTCAGTAATGCTTGGTATTACTTGGGAAAGTGGCCCATCCCAATCCAAACTTACCAATAGATAGGGCGATGAATCGAGTCTAAAGAAGATCTTAATTATGCTATCGACCAGTGCACTTCGGCTTGCTGAGCAAAAAGCCCTTTCAAAATTGGTGTTGAACATGTTACTAGATATTTCAGCCACCTTATGACACATTTCCAAATATTTGTGGGAAAATGATTCTTGGGTTTCACGAGAAGAGTTGGCTATATGGTCACGTAGTATTTGTCTATGTGTCGAGGTTGCACTTCCCTCGAATGTCTCTACATCGTCCGGTAAGGAGGGAAGGTACCTTGAAGCAATCTTATATAAGTCGTTCAGTTCCTTAGGAACAAGTTTCAAGAACCAGTTTTCTGAGTGAGCGGCCATGAGTTGGCCTGAAGGAATCTGCTCAAATAGATTGGTAGGTGACAAATTGTATATAACATTACTTTTCCCTTTAACGCTCACTGATGTCCCTGCGACAACAAGGTCTTTAGAGGCGGAAACAGTACTAGATTGCCTGAGCCCACCAGTCCAACTTACATTGCTCACCGAGTTAAATGGCTCATAGTTTGCCCTCAAATGCTTACCTTGAGCCCACAAAGATGAATACAAGGAATGGTTAGATGGGGAAACATATTCTCGTTGAACATCGATCAACGTCTTTTCATCAACAGTGTTGTTGAAAAGGAAAGGCAATTCGTCTGAGAGAATACTCAAGACATCATGCTCTAGAATCCCGCAAGCGACAGACAGCTCGGTTGTCTTTGTCTTTATGGTTGCCATCTAATCGACTCCTCGTAGTCTTTCAAGACTCTTGTCACAGTATTCCTTAACGATGTCGTATCCTACATAATGCCTCTTTAGTTTCTTGGCGGCTACACACGTTGTGCCCGAGCCAACGAAAGGATCAAGCACTATATCATTAACATATGAAAACAACTTGATAACCCTCGAAGCAAGTTCTACAGAGAATGGTGCTGGATGTCCAACCCTCTTAGCTGACTCTGGAGCCACTTGCCATATGGAAAGGGTAGACTCCATGAATTCCTCTCTTGATATATCGGATTCACCTCTATCGGGTCTAGAAAAGCTATCCTTAACGAAAACAAGAAGATACTCATGGAGGTCTCTAAGTCTTGGAGATCTCGCCGACATCCAGCTTCCCCAAGCGCATGAGCCACCTGCTCCTTTAGCTTTTTGCCAAATAATCTCTCCCGCAGGAAGAAATCCTAAGTGCGTGTGAATCATGTAGAAGTAAGCATGTAAAGGGATATATGGCTTTCTACCAAGATTTGCAATGTTGATAATGTACCTTCCGCCTGGTACTAAGGTCCTATAAACCTCGGCTCCTACGTTCATGATGAGTTCCAAGTATTTTATTAGGTCCATGTCGTTGTCATACGTTTTCCCAACATTGTATGGAGGCGAAGTAAACGCGAGATGTATGCTATTGTCTGGTACATGAAACATGTCTTCAGAAGTGTGACAGTAGACTTGATCATACCAGATATCATTGGCTGATCTTGCAGGCATTTTTCTTGATCTCAATTTATCCGAATTCGTAGAAAGCATTTTCCCAACATGGCTCAGAGATGGAATTCCAGCATTAAACATATTTCTACTGTAAAAGTCCGATGAATCGTGTCCTTCTCGCTTCGATACCCCAAAAGACGATGTCTTAGTTGACATTTTGACCTCCTTTTCCACTTTAGCGCCCGTTAGATATCTTCAATTTCGGTTGACAGATTTCCTCCAAAACATTGTACATGTACACTCTAACTACTGCACCCTAGCCCTATTTTTCATTAAGAAAATGAGGTACCAAGAAGAGAATCTGCAAGGCATTTTCGAGGTAGCGGCAAAATACCAGATTCCCTGAGTCTGATCGCGGGTTTGCTGCTATTCCAACCGGCAATCTTGGTGTGGTCGGCGATGCCATTGCGATGCTGACGCCCAAGGTTGGAGGATTATCGCAATAATCAGCGCAATTGCCGTACTCATAGTTCTCTCGGTTATCGGCGGCATTCCGGCTCTAGAGAAGCGGTAGAGATACAATAACCGTCATTAGGCCCCTGATCTTAAGGTTGATAGCCATTTATTCGGATACGCCAATGGGAAGGCCATATCTGAAGATGTGTGCTTAGACCATAATGTGCATTAGGGTTGAGCTTACCCACAAACGGCACAAATGCTAGAACCGATGAAGAGAACAGCCCAATCCATAACCTTACCTTGTAAGTTGATTAGGCAGCGAAGCGACACTACGACAGTGAGGTTTCGCCCTTCTTAGTAGATCTTGCCAAGAAATATGCCGACAAGGAAAGGTATGATGGTCCTTGCAGTTACGACCACATATGTTACCCACGGTAGGGGGAGCAGCGATTGCAGAAAGCCCTGATCATATAAAATGGTCGGGCTGACAGGATTTGAACCTGCGACCTCTTGAACCCCATTCAAGCGCGCTCCCAAACTGCGCCACAGCCCGACACACAACGCACGTACTATTGTAACCTTTTGATTCGGATTTGTCTATAACCTGTGGTATTGTGTGCTACCGGCCAGTGATATTGTCACCCTGTAAGCGGACAGAGAAAATGTCACCATTAACCAGGGCCGGTCGATGTCCGTTACCTTATCCATTAGATTGGTTCACAACATGCACTGATCTCTTGAGTCTTCACGTGTTTTCTCCATGGCGTACTGGATGCACCAATTACGCTGGTTTTCGGGATGATGCCCGTCAAAACGGTGCACCACGTGCACCGTTTTCTAGGTTTCGTCGACCTATGATAACTGAAATGGTGCACCGCATGCACCATTCTTCCGGTTTTCAGGCCTCATTCGTCCAAAATGGTGTACTGGATGCACCAATTACTCTGGTTTTCGGGTTGCTTCCCGCTAAAATGGTGCACCACATGCACCAATCTTTCTGTTTTTTGTCCCCTGGAGGGCTGAAATGGCGCACTACGTGCGCCATTATTCCCGGTTTTGCGTAGGATGCTGCCCAGAATGGTGCACCACGTGCACCAATTACTCTGCTTTTCGGGTTGCTTCCTGCCAAAACGGTGCACCGCATGCACCATTTTTCCGGTTTTCACGCATCATTCCGTCCACAATGGTGTACTGGATGCACCAATTACTCTGGTTTTCGGGTTGCTTCCTGCCAAAACGGTGCACCGCATGCACCATTTTTCCGGTTTTCACGCATCATTCCGTCCAAAATGGTGTACTGGATGCACCAATTACTCTGGTTTTCGGGTTGCTTCCCGCTAAAACGGTGCACCACATGCACCAATCTTTCTGTTTTTCGTCCTCTGGAGGGCTGAAATGGTGCACTACGTGCACCATTATTCCCGGTTTTGCGCAGGATGCCGCCCAAAATGGTGCACTGGATGCACCATTTGCTCTGGTTTTCGGGAGGCTGCTAGTCAAAATGGTGCACCACATGCACCATTTTTCCGGTTTTCAGGCCTCATTCCGTCGAAAATGGTGCACTGGATGCACCAATTACTCTGGTTTTCGGGATGCTTCCCGCTAGAATGGTGCACCACGTGCACCAATTGCTCTGCCTTTCGGGATGCTTCCCGCCAAAACGGTGCACCACATGCACCAGTGTCTGGGTTTCGCCGACCAATGACGACCAAGATGGCACCCTACGTGTACCAATTTCGCGGTTTTTCGGTTGTCCGATGGGTAAAGCGCAAGTTGATGTTCTAAAGGTGGCAAACTCACTGTCCGTTGACATACCCTGTGCCATTGATGCTACCTGGCGGGATGAAAGAAAAGGGTGTCGGGCCCTGGTGCTTGGCGATATAGCCCGAACACTCGAACACCCAAACACTCAAACACCCAACACTTAAGTACACCATATATAACGCTGTCAGAGACATGTCCCTTCGCTAGCACAAGGTAATTGTCTGCTCTGAATCACCACGTAAAATCCCTGTCAAGAGGGAAGACCGGGCGCCTGATATGCTTAAACGTGAAACGGTCCAGGTTAGGGCTGGCCAGGCCCGGCCCGTCAACCTCTATGATTTCTTCGGCAATAGGCTCGTAAGATGCCCTGTAGTGAACTGCCGACTTGAGCACAACTATCTTCTTATGACGAGGTTCAATGCCTACCGACCGGGCAACTTCGGGGTCAACTGGCTGGAACCTTCTTTCGTTGACGATGATGTCCACACCGCCGCAACGTATGACCGCTGTGCGCCCCATGGAAGACTTAACCCCTGTTGACATGGGTCCACGATGGACAAACTCGCCGTCAGACAACAACTTCACGGTACCCACAACCCGCACAGGTGCGCCGTGGTTGTCGTCGAACTTACCTCCTATCATGGCGTCAAATTTTCCGCCAATACCGACTCTAGAAGCTTCTTCTACCGCTTCTCTGTCTGGAATCGTGATCACCACTACATCCTGGGCGTCTTGCCTAATCAGTTCCCTCAAGACCTCGGTACCGTCACCTGACGCCCCGCCACCTGTATTGTCAGCTACATCGGCAAGAACCACAGGGCCTCTGGGCGCTTCCATGGCGTACCTAACTGCTTCTGCCGGGGGTTTCATATTTGCTACAAACTGGTGTCGGATCTCCCAGGCTTTGCGGGCAAGGCCGGCAGCTATCTCTTGAGCCCGCTTCAGATCGCCATCGGTGGTCGCCAAGAACGCAAGCCCGGCATCGTGTATGTCTGAATACACAAAGCCCCCGTATACACTCACGTTTATCACGCCGGGTTCTTCTTCATACTCGAAAGCCAGGCTCATGAGTTCTTTGATAGGGCCCCATCCGGTGCGTGCCGGTACAACTGCAGGTGCAATCGGTGGCCTTATCACGTAACTTACAGGCTTAATCTCTTTCTTGAGGATTCTGGCCACGAACTCGCCTGCCTCAAGCGCCCTTTCATAACCGTCTACATGGGGATAAGTGTTGTAGCCGAACAACCCGTCGGCAAGCCTTACCATGTCATCGGTCAAGTTAGCATGAAAGTCCAAAGTAGCAGCTACCGGAACGTTTGGTCCTACCAGATCCCTGACGCTCCCTAGGATATCACCTTCGGCATCCGGTATGCCTTCTACGACCATGGCTCCGTGCAAAGCCAGTAGCACGCCGTCGATCTCCCCGTATGTGGAAATGGCGTCCTTGATGCCATCCAAGAGGCCATTCTTTAAGGTGAAATATGCGTCCTGTTCTACTATCCCCGACGGGGTTGCTGAAGCGAAAATCGTAGGGAAAACCTCAGAGTTGGTTTCTTCACAGAAGTCGAGAAATCCGCCGATGGGGGTTCGGGTGCCTTTGAAATGGCGGATCATTTCTTCGCCTTCCGCGTACCCTCGTTCTTTGAAGTGACTGAGCTCCGTCTTTATGGGGCTAAAGCAGTTAGTTTCATGGCTAATACCACCGATTACGAACTTCCAGCTCATTGTGCAAGGCTCCTCTCGTGATAAGTTGTGTGCCTCATCAGTTACCATCATCCAGTAATCAAGTCCTTTAGCTGCCTCGGGTAATAGGTCAAGAACTCGATGCCTGTTTTGGTAACGACAACGGTGTCTGAGTGCCGGAACCCGCCCAATCCTGGGACGTACAGGCCGGGCTCTACAGTAAACACCATTCCTGGCTCAATCACAGTGTGATCGCCTATATCGAAGAAAGGAGCTTCGTGTCCCAAGAGTCCTATTGCGTGACCTGTGTGATGCCTCCAGTACTCCCATAGATTATGCTTTTCGAAGTAGTCCATGACCACCTTATCAACATCCGAGCATTTACGGCCAGGCCTTATCGCTTCGAAAGCGATATCCTGGAGTGCGAGCATGTGGTCGAAGAATTTACGCTGCTCAATACTCACTTCCTGGACGAACATGGTCCGCTCCAGTTCGCTTACATACCCAGCCACAGTAGCACCTGCTCCTGTGACCAGAACGTCACCCTTCTTCAATACGGCATTGATGGTGATGGCATGGGGAAGGGCTGCATTGGGCCCTATCTGGCCTCGGAAACCCGCGCTTGCCCCCGCTCGCCCGGCTGATGACGGGTTGTAGGACTGGCCCAGGGTCTTAATCATCATGGTGGTGGCCTCGAGGGATGCCCTCATGGATATCTCGTTCTCGGTCCTTCCTGGCAACGAGTACTCCTGCAAGAGCGCATGGGCTAGGTTCCCCCAGCGGGCGCTCTCCCTAATAAGAGCGATCTCCTCTTCGGACTTTATCACGCGAAGTTGCTCGATCAAATCCCTCATCACGGTGATGTTAGTTTCAGGCAGGACCTCCGAGAGCCTGGGCCCCCTGTACCCTTGAGACGATGCGTAGCCGTCAGCGTCAGCCCCAAGTTTCGCCTTGGCGTATCCCATATCTGTGAGCTTTTCGGCTAGGACGTTCATGGGGTGTTTTTCCGACGGGTACTCCATGTAGTACACCACAGCATCTACCTGGGGGCTTTCCTGAGCATGTTCTACCTCCAGACGCGGCACGAACATGGTCCTCTTGCCGTCTAGCCCGAGAATGAGGCACATGGGTCTCTCAGTGGGAATGAACGTGAAACCCGAAAGGTAAAACACGCTTGTGGGGTTCCAGAAGATGAACGCATCGAAACCATTTTGCTCCATCACAGCCTGAACCGTCGAAACCCTTCTCTTGTACTCGCTTGCAGAGCATCCAAGTTGCAGCATGGACAGACCCTCCTAAAATGTATGCAGATTGCGCCTAGCCCCTGGTTGAGGCGACTAAGTCCTGATCCGGACATGAGCTGCGAGCCTGTTAGTAGATTGAGAAGTTTGAATGCTGCTAGTTCCAGGACCTTCATTCATATACTACGGCGCCTTCGGGCCTACCTCCTATTGCGGTTCAGCCGTGAGAATTTGTTTTGCGTGCCAGTAGAAAGCTCGATTATCATGCATGCCTTTATCATGCAACATTCAAGAACCTTCTCCAGGGTAACAAAACCCGGAAGTGTGCAAAAACCTGACATACCTTGAAGGAATTACCAAATTTCGGAAGAATTATGACTTCCTGTCGCAGCTCTTGGCCAAGTAGTGCTTTAGTTGACTTCCTCAAAAAAGGAGGTGCAGTTGATGCGTCGCGAAGTTCCGGTTATCATAACCTTCGTTGTTGGCGTGATCATGCTTCTCAGCAACTTCATCCATATACCGCTTGGAGACTATTCCCTCGCCAAATTGGCTCAAGAAATGGGTACCTGGGTGATCATTATTTCGGCTTTTGCGGTAGGACTAGCTTCCGCGAACCTGATACGGGTTCACGTACGAAACCTTTCTGGCGCCGGCAAGCGGTTCAATAGCGCGCTATTGCTCGGTGCTTTGTTTGTCTGGGCGCTCGTCGGCATAATCCAGTTCCATTCTTCTGATTCTGTGTCTTGGACAAACCCTTAACCAGAACATGTACGAAAATGTGATTTCGCCTCATAGTGCCGCCATGTTCGCTCTCATCGCCTTCTACTTGGGGTCGGCTGCGTGTCGTGTATTCTGGGTGCGGAACATAGATGCAACCATTCTTCTGATTGCCTGCGTGCTAATGATGCTCGGGCAAGCTCCGATAGGAGCCCTTCTCTGGAGCAGGTTCCCTGGCTTGGCCGAATGGTTATTGGAAGTACCCAATAACATCGGGCAACGGGCCATCATGATGGGGGCTGCCATTGGTGCCTTTGCCACGTCTTTCCGCATTCTGTTTGGAATTGAACGTAGTCATTTCGGGGCCGATTAGTGGACGGGATAAGAGGAAGGAGGTGTCTTAGTGTGGAAAAACTAGTGGATGTCGACCGGCGCATAATATACTTGACGATTCTGGTACTGGTTTCTTTGCCGCTACTTAAGCCGTTGGGTATTCCTCTTGAAATCAACAAAGGGACACTGGACGTTTTTAAGCAATTAGATGCCGTACCAGCGGGCGAACGCGTGCTTTTCTCCATCAACTACGATCCGACCTCGGCGCCGGATATCGCTCCTCAGGCAAAAGTGATGCTGGACCACCTTATGTCTAAAGACGTAAAGGTGGCTCTGGTTTGTTTTTCTGCGGCAGGCCCGGCCATAATAGAGGGCCTCATCGCCCCGCATCTAGAAGCCGGAAAAGTGTACGGTGAAGACCTTGCCAACCTTGGCTTCATCGCTGGCGCTGAGACGGCTATCCGCAACTTCGGCCGGGACGTGATTGGCACAGCCAAGGCTGACTATCACGGTAACGACTTGAGAAACATGCCCATTATGCAAGGCATTAGTGACGTCCGCGACTTTGAACTGGTATTCGTCTTCCACGGTTATAACCCGGGAGTGCAGGAATGGGTACGCCAGGTGCAAGGACCGTTGGGCATCCGTCTCCTGGCGGGTGTGGTCTCAGTGAGTGTGCCTGAGGTTATGCCGTTCTACACCTCAGGCCAGCTTTCAGGTCTTACTCAGGGATTGCGCGGCGCGATATTCACGGCTTTAGGGCTTGTTGCGGGAACAAAACGCACAGGCCCGTTCTTAATTGTCGGGCTTGTTGCGGCAACAAAACGTTAGGCCCGCTGAAAAAACCGCTTCTCGAAGAAGGAATTTCAGGTTTGCCAGCGAATCAATATTCTGTTCAATCTACAGAAATACGATCATGTGTTCAGCGGTTACGGAACAAGCGACCTGATATGAAGCTGGGAATCAAGCAGAGGCTATTGCCTTAGACGAGGAGATAATCATGGAAAACCAGGAGCTTCCGACTATCGTTCGCAAATCCTCGCTGTATGGTCATTGTACCGGTCATGCAAACGCTCCAGAAAGACCTAATCCCTTGTCCGGTTACTGCCATTGTGGAGGTACTTGTGAAGGCATTCATTTTCACTTGGCTGTTTCCAGGACTTGGAGTAGCGGGTACATGTTTTCCCGACTTGTTTGGTTCTCAGGCATAAGGTGTTGAGGCTTTCATCAGACCCGTCGCAGTAGTAAGACGGAACAACAGAATATCGCAAGAATATCGCACAAACACAGCATAGACGCAGCAAACGACGCAGCAAAGCAGATTTAACCTATACAGCAAATTTACACAGCAGCCATGTAGTAATTAACGGAACCACATTTGCACCAGATCGACGTATCTTGTTTGGACTGGGACACAGTACCGGCGGTAATCTGAACTGTCCTAGCTGAAATCCGGCAATCCTGCATGAACACCCAAGAAGGGGGGAGCAGTCAAGACTACGGGTTGAAGCATTCTAAGCGAGCAAAGGTATCCCATAAAGGCATCTCATAAGAGATAGCAGGGAAAAAGATGCAAGACATTTCAGAACTAATGCTTGAGAACATGTACTCCAAACTGAAGGAGGAATGACAGAGTGTTCAAGGTAGAGACCTCTCTAACGCTGGTAGTGTTACTCGGCCTAATATCTGTGACCGTCTACCTCATCAACAAAGGGAAGAAAGGCTACCTCCCGTATGTCCGCCCCATCGCTGCTATCGAAGCTCTAGAAGAAGCTGTGGGAAGAGCAGCTGAAATGGGAAGGCCTGTTCACTTCGCCCCGGGCTCAGGAGAACTCGATTCTGAATATGCTTCCCAGACTATCGCGGGACTCCAGATTCTGGCGCATATTGCCCGGCTAACCGCAAGGTACGATGTGGAACTCATTGTCACCCTTTGGAAATCGGTTAGTGTGCCCATCTGCCAGGAAGTTGTAAGGCAGTCCTACATCGAGGAAGGCAGGATAGATGCATATTCTCCGGAGACTGTAAGGTTCTTGTCAGATGACCAGATGGCTTACACTGCAAACGCCATGGGACTTATTCAGCAGCGCGAAGTAGCGTCTAACATCTTGATCGGGCCCTTCTACATGGAGTCGTTGATGCTTGCTGAAGCGGCTTTCCAAGTAGGTTCCATCCAGATCGCAGGTACCGCCAGGATGTACCAGTTGCCCTTTTTTGTGGCTGCGTGCGACTACTGCTTGCTTGGCGAAGAAATGTATGCTGCAGGATCGTACATTGGCAGGGATGCCATACGCCTGAACAGCATAAAGGCGATCGACTGGGCCAAGATAGCGTTTCTCGCAGTGATCATAGTAGGAGCGCTCTTGGAAACTGCAGGCGTGAGCGTCATCGGTGACTTCATAAGGACTTACGGCAACTAAGGACAGGAGGGACGAGCATGAGAAACAAGATTCCGTCATTCATAGTGAGTTTTGTCGGAATAGTTCTAATAGCAGAGTACTTCATTGATGCCCCGTTTCTGTCCACACTAGCTTCAGAGCTGAAGAACTGGGGTGTTATTCTCGGTGCTGCTGCCATAGTTCTCGGTATCGTAAACATCGTGGTTGTAAATATGAGGGCTGTGCGGAACAAGAAGGCAGATGCAGCCTCAACCAGTTTGCTGTTCATTGCCCTAATTGTGTTTGGTGCGCTGGGTGTGTTCGCCGGCACAGAGCACCCCCTATACCAGAAGATGTACACCAACATGTACATCCCCATGGCGACCACCATCTTCAGCATGAAAATCTTCTATATGCTCAGCGCTGCGTATAGAAGTTTCGTGGCAAAGCGTGGAGAGGCAGCCGTTATGCTTGGGATCTCGTTGATAACCCTTATTACCATCGTGCCCATTGGAGAGCAGATTTTCCCGGTTGCTCCTGTGATTCTCGACTGGCTTCAGAACGTGCCCAATGTGGCGGGCCAACGTGGAATCTTGCTTGGGGCCGCTCTCGGCTCGTTTGCAACTGCTTTGAGGACTATCTTAGGCTATGAACGCAGCAACGTGGGCCTGTAAGGAGGATTGCCGGTATGATTTATGACAAACTTCGCGACATAGATCGTTCTTGGCTATACGCAGGGTTTCTCCTGGTAACCCTGTTCCCGTTGGTTTTCCCTATACCGCTGCCGGTCACGGTTACGGATACCACACAACAGGTGTATGACGTAGTGGACGCTCTCAAACCCGGCGATGCGGTTCTGCTTTCAGTGGAATTTGCTGCTGACATGTCAGCCGAGCTTTATCCTGGGCTTGAAGCGGTATACAAACATATTGTGAGCAAGCCAGGGGTAAAAGTGGTGATGATCGCGACTTCTGCCGACGGCCCGATGTTTGTGCAGAGACTGCTGGATACCATTGATGCCGGTGACAAACAGTACGGCACAGATCTTGTAAACCTCGGATTCTTGCCAGGCGGCGAAAGCGCAATTGCTGCCTTTTGTCAGGACGTACACAAGACTTTCCCCAGGGATTATTATGGGACTGACATAAAATCCCTGCCGGCAATGGAAAACCTGAAGAGCGCCACTGATTTTGCACTGATAATCAACGACTCGTCAGGCGGACTTGGCCCAGTGGGTTGGATCCGCCAAGCTCATACCAACTATGGCACAACTGTAGCTACGATATTGGGCCAGGACATGGCATTGTCTGCCCTGCCATACATCAACTCTAAACAGCTGTCTGGATTGGTGGCAGGCCTGAGGGGCGCTGCCGAATATGAGAAACTCCTGGACATTGTCGGGAGCGGTACTGCGGGTATGGGTGCCCAATCGTTTGCAGCCGTGTACTTCCTTGCACTGTTGGTAGTGGCAAACATCGGTTTCTTGGGACAAGCCCGTGCTGAGAAGAGACAGTCCAACGCCGGAGGTGGAAACTAATGAGCACCGATATCTGGGTATGGATTTCATCGATTCTAAGTCTGTGCATATTCTCTTTCCTGTGGAAAGACTCAATAGCTTATAGGATGGCTCAGAACGTATTCCTCGGTATTGGGGCAGGCCACGGTTTGGCAATTGCCTTTAGAAGCTTGCGCAACTCGCTGTTCTACCCCTTGTTCCAGGAAGGGCGGTTGACTCTTCTTATACCGTTGGTCTTGGTAGTCCTGCTGTACACCAAGTTAATGCCGAAAGTGGAATATCTTAGCCGGATTTCCCTGGCGTTTCCCATTGGACTGGGGGCAGGGATAATTCTCAGGAGCACTATCAGCGGCCAGCTCTTCCCGCAGGTTGCGGCTACTATGCTCCCTCTCAACTCGATAAACAACATCATAATTGTTGTGGGAACTTTCTGTGTGACCTACTACTTCCTCTTTACAGTAAAACCGAAGAAGAATGCAGAGGCAGTTGGCAAGATCGGCATATATCTCATGATGGTCACTTTCGGGTTGTCATTTGCAACGTCAGTGGCTGCAAACACTGCAATTTACCTTGGATTCCTGCAGAATATATTCGGAACCTGGCTAGGCATTATCAAATAACGTCAGTTCCTGTGTAAGGGAAAGGGGTGTTAGCAAGTGGAACAAATCAAAGCAGCAAATTGCTTCCTCCTGGAAAACCTGACGATCTATGACGGTACAGGCGCTCCACCTGTGTCAGGCGATATTCTGATATGCGATGGCAAGATCGTCGCCTTGGGGCGGGTGGATAGCTCAGCTGTTCCGGCTGGGGCTGTCAAATATGATTGCAGCGGGCTTTGTGCTTCGCCTGGTTTCATAGACGTCCACAGCCACTCAGACGGGGGCATCATCTTGCATCCTGAAGCAGAATGCCTCATAAGGCAGGGGATTACGACTTCAGTCGGAGGCAACTGCGGAGGAAGCGCAGGTGGAACGTCTTTCTGGACTGAGAAAAACCGGTCCAAGTACCTGGCTCTTGGAGTCAGGTGGGAAGACTTTCCCGGCTTCCTAAGCGCAGTGGAGCAAGTGCAGCCGGCAGTCAACCTTGCCATGTTGTTTGGACATGGTGATGTAAGGGTTCAAGTGCTTGGCAACTCAGGAAGGAAACCCACACCTGAGGAAAAGCAGAAGATGTTCGATATAGCCTGTGAACATATGCAGGCCGGTGCGTTTGGTGTTTCAAGCGGGCTTGAATATGTACCGGGCAGGTTCGCAGACGTTGACGAACTGGTGACTGTATCGAAACCCGTGGCAGAAGCTGATGGCATCCATTCCATGCACATGCGCAACGAAGGCCCGGCGCTTTTCGAAGCCGTCCAGGAAGCACTGGAAGTCACGGAAAAGAGCGGTGTGAGGTTTGAGATCTCCCACCTCAAAGCCGTAGGAGAAGACAACTGGGGCAAGCTTCCCAAGGTCTTGGAGATGTTGGATGAGGCAAACGCCCGGGGCATAGACATTTCCGCGGACGTGTATCCATACCTGGCATCAAGCACTGAACTTGCCATTGTGTTGCCTGACTGGGTGTTAGAGAATGGCAAGGCTGCGGCAGTAGAGCTGCTTGTGGAAGGTAGCCCTGTGCGTGAGCGGATAGTTGCCGAGTCCCATGCGCGCACTGAAAAGCAGGGCGGATGGGACAAGATCGTGGTCATTTCGGTAGAGAATCCCGAGGACAAGTGGATGGAAGGGCTCAATGTGCAGGAAATCGCCCTTAATTCCGGCAAACCTCCTCAGGAAGAAGCACTTGACATCCTGGTTAGCAGCAAAATGAGGGTCTCAATAATCAGGCATTCAATGAGCGAAGACGACCTTATAGCGGCGATGAAACATCCCAGGGTCTGCTTTGTGACAGACGGTCACGTAGCAGTAGAGGCAGAAGGGAATATCCACCCGCGAAGCATCGGAACGTACCCGAGGGTGCTTGGCCGTTATGTGAGAGAGAAGAATGTCTTGACCTTGGAAGAAGCAATCAGGAAAATGACTTCCTTGCCTGCTTCTAAGATGCAGATCCGCGACCGGGGTGTGCTGAAGCCAGGAATGGCCGCTGATGTTGTGATTTTCGACAGTGATACGATCATAGACAACAGCACTTTCCAGAAGCCCTGGCAGTTCCCGTCGGGGATTTTCGGGGTATTCGTCAACGGCCGGCCTGTGCTGTGGGAGGGTGACCCCACAGGTCTGAGGTCTGGGAAGGTACTAAGGAAACGGTAAAGGGAAGCCCGTCAATGATCTATGGGTGGCGGGTTCCTAGGCTGGCGAGTTCTTGAGGGAACACCAGAAGCAAATGATGCATTCATGTGGCTGCTGCCGGCAGTTTTGAGAAGAGAGTCATAGCTGCCCGGTGGCAGCCACTTTGGTTAAGAACCCTTCGCCTTGGGAGCAAACCTGGTACCAGAACCCACCACGTTTGCCTGCAACTTGACTTCCAAGTCTGATTTGGGCTCTAAACAGGAATGAATACCCTGCCATAAAATGTTTTGTGGCAAAGAAGGATTTTTTCTCCAAGCCCATAGACAGATTATTGGCAAACTAGAGGGCTGGGCGAATAGTCCGAGTTTGCTGAAAATTGCATTCGGAAGGCAGGTGAAAACAATGACAATTGCACAAGGCCAGGTATTCTCATTCATCACACTGGTGATCCATGGATTAGCCGCTACCACATCTGCTTCTTGCTGGGTATCGGTTCAGCATACTTCTTGACAACGCAGTTCAAGCCCATGTTCATCGACCAGATCCGTGCCACCTTCCTGCCCCTCTGGGTTGCAGGCGATTGGTGGGCCAGCGTCTCCAATATCTTGTATGTCGTGGGTACATTCACCGCCCTGGTATACTTCTTGTTCACACTTGAGAAAAAGGGCATCCAGGGCAAGGTCTCCAGCATTGGCCGCTGGACCATGATGTTGGCGTTCGGAGCGGCGTTTGGCAACACTGTAATGGCACGTGTATCGTTGTTCCTTGGCAGGATGCAATTCTTGCTGGGTGACTGGTTGGGAATAGTCAAGTGAATCTGAGGCTTTGAAACGCAGGGAACGGACCTGGTTGACTGTTGGATGTTTGAAAGGCGGTTGAGGCTGGTGCCGGGAGATCCGGCCAGGCTCCCCGGTCCCAGCCTAGAGCCAGGGCACAGCCAGGTACGTCCCTGCGTATCTCAGTCAGCCGTCTTCTGAGACATATTGCCAGGAGGTTACGTATGAGTTAAGATATATTTGACGCTCGCAAAGAAAAATACACATTGTCGGAAGGTGATAATGAGTGGACGACCCCGGAGGTAGTAGTTACCTTGTAGCGTTGTGTTGTTTGGTGTTGTCTGCATATTTCTCCGGCTCAGAGAGCGCCATATTTTCCTCGGATGAAGTCAAACTTAAGAGTAAGTATCCTGGGAACAAGAGGGCTCAACAAGTCCTTGGTTTGAAAAAGAACCCCAATTCCATGCTCTCGAGTATCTTACTCGGCAATACCCTTGTGAACATTTTGTTCTCTTCAACATTTACCGTTATTGTCTACGCCTTGCTTCCCAAGTCAAAAGGATTGGCAGAGGCCCTGTCAGTTGTGTTCGGGACTGTCTTGGTCTTGCTGTTTGGCGAGATTACGCCGAAACTGCTGGCAGGTTCAAATCCAGAGGGCCTTGCCATAAAGGTTGTGGGAAGCCTTTCGTGGTTGCGGCTAATCTTGAAGCCTTTGACAGACATATTGGAGAAGGTAGCGTCTTTGTTTTCGTGGTTGCTGCCTAAGCAAGGCCTTGATCCAGAGGACTTAGAGGAAATGTCTGAAGCCAGGGTAATGGCTGCGCTTGAGTATGGGGAAGATATGGGAGCTATCAGCTATACCGAGAAAGAGATAATCACCGGGGTAATTGATTCCCGGGACATTGACGTATCCGAAGTTATGGTCCCGCGCCCGAGAATGGTAGCTATAGAAGAGCATGCAAGCGCCCTGGAAGCCCTCAAACTTATGTTGAGAGAAGGGTTTTCGCGGATCCCAGTGTACCATGGCTCAAGGGACAACATAACCGGTGTTGTGAACATCAAATCTCTAGCTAGATTCCTTGGAGAAAGGCCTTCGGATTGGGAGGATGCACTGGCCGACATTCCAGTCAAGCAGTTTGCAGTTACCCCTCATTTCGTACCTGAAAGCAAGAATGTATCTGACCTGCTGCAGGAAATGAAGGGTTTGGGGGTACACATGGCTATTGTTGTAGACGAGTACGATGGTGTTTCAGGCCTGGTAACCATCGAAGACCTGATCGAGGAATTTGTTGGAGACATACAGGACGAGTATGATTCTGAGAATGCCGAATACGTGGTGCTAGGTGAAGGCAAGTGGCGGGTGCCTGGAAGCATCAGCCTGGTTGAACTTGAGGACTTCACCGGCATTGAAATAGATAATGAAGACTGTGACTCACTGGCTGGCCTTGTCATGACATGCCTTGACAGGGTACCCGTGCCGGGCGACGCTTTTTGCCTTATCGAACCGAGGGTTTGTTTCACGGTAGAAGAGGTCAAGGGTCCGAGAATCAACAAGGTACTGGTGGAAAGGATAGAGGGAGAAACCGGACAACAATGAGCGCTGATATACCGATAGTTTCACTCTTGCTGAGAATTGCTGTGCTGATTATATCCGTTCTGGCCGTAGGGTTTTTCGCAGGTGCGGAGACTGCGTTCCTGGCCATGGACAAATGGGTGATAAGCAGCCTTTCAACTGAAGGCGACAAGAGGGCTCGCGTGCTTCAGGGACTCAAAGACAATTCAGAAAACACATTATCTGCCCTTTTGGTAGGGACCAACGTGTTCACGATCCTGGTATCAGTGAGCGCATTGTCAATAGCGTACACCCTGGGTTTCAACAGGCCTATCCATGTGACAGTGGTTTCGCTCCTTGCCACGGCTGTGATTTTCATATTCTCTGAACTTATTCCCAAGACCTACACGGCAAACGCTCCTACTGAATCAGCTCTTTCTGTGTCTATACCCCTTGGGATTGCGGTGAAGGCCTTAAGCCCTGTGGCATACCTTGTGGCAGTGCTTCCAGGGTTCCTCGTCTCTGTGTTTTCAAGAGGCAGCAAGTCTGCTTCAGATGAGCCGGAATCAGAGGTCATGGCAATATTTGAGATTGCCGAAGAAGATGGGTATGTGACACCAGAGGATAAGGATGTTATTGACAGCGTGTTTAGTTCCAGGAGCAAGACTGTGGCAGAGATAATGCAGCCTTGGAACAAGGTGGTAGCCTATGAGCCCGGTGTTACCTTATGGCAAGCTGTGGACATGTTCGATTCCCACAGGTATAGCCGCGTTCCTGTGGTTTCTGCAGGCGGCGACGTACTGGGTGTGGTGTACATCAAGGACGTTGTGCGTGAGGTTGTGTCCAACCCGGAAAACGCTGCATTGCCTGTAACCCATGTGATGCGCCCGCCACATCAGGTAATGGCTGGAGAAAACATCCTGACCGTGTTTTCCAAGCTAAAGCGGATGAAGGTTCACCTAGCAGTGGTAGTCCAGGGGAAGAAGCCTGTGGGTATCGTAACCATGGAAGACTTGTTGAAGGAACTTGTGGGTGACATTCCAGAGGAAGTCCACGTTGACGAGGCTGCCGATACCTTGTCAAGATATCGCCAGTCAGGAATGACCCTAAGCGGCACACATTAACCGGTATGTAAACCGGCACAGCCTTCCGGAGGCTTGTATGGGATCGTACGGCCTTCCGGGAGGCTGTTTGTTTGTGGAACATCCAACCGGAATTGTGATAGAATCATACATGTTCCCGGGGACTCAGAGCCCGCTCAAACCCCGCTTGAAAAATCTCGTTCCTTCTTTCACTAAATGCCGTTAAGTTTCATTAAACATTGTTGCTTTTTCATTTTGGGTATGTTATAGTTCTCTGGGGACTTGTGAATACATTCACAAAGGCGGCTTTCATTGTAGCTATGTCCAAAGCAAGAGACAAAGACAGAGGGGAAAGGAGGATCTCCCATGAGCAGACTTACAGTCTACACGCCGGACGATGCTGAGATCGTTATGGAACGTATGGTCCATGAGATGGAGCGGCGTTTGGCTGCAGCTCCCCAGGGCACGTGTCCGGCAGACATGGCTTCGGTATTCTTGAGGCTGTGTCATGCACAGACGTGCGGAAAATGTGTTCCGTGCAGAGTTGGGCTTGGCAGGCTTGGCGATCTTTTGGACGACATTTTAGAGGGCAGGGGCGACGAGGATACCATCAAGCTCCTGAAAGAAGTATCTGAATCCATAGTAGATACAGCCGACTGCGTTATAGGTTCTGATGCCGCAGCCATGATCTTAAGGTCAGTCAGGGAGTTCGAACCGGATTATGTTTCTCATATCGAAGAAGGCCATTGTCTCGGGACTTTCGCTGCACCTGTTCCGTGTATCTCAGGTTGTCCTGCAGGTGTAAACGTTCCCGGGTACATTGCGTTGATCAGGGCAGGCAGGCCTCAGGACGCTGTAAAGATAATCAGGCAGGATAATCCATTTCCGTCAGCGTGCGCCCTGGTTTGCGAACATCCATGTGAGTCTCACTGCCGCCGTTCGATGTTGGATGACGCAATTAACATCAGGGGGCTTAAGAGATATGCGGTTGAAGCTGCAGGCGATGTACCGGTAGCTGAACCTCTACCTCTTACAGGCAAGAAGGTAGCTATTATCGGGGGAGGCCCGTCCGGGCTGACAGCTGCTTATTACCTGGCTTTGATGGGCCGCGACGTAACGATTTTTGAAAAGCAGCCCAAGCTTGGCGGAATGCTCAGGTACGGCATCCCTGAATACAGGCTTCCAAAGAAGTTGCTGGACAGGGAAATTGAAACAATCCTCAACCTTGGGGTAACCGTCCACACCAATTTCGACGTTGGCCGTGATGGTACCCTGGACAGTTTGAAGAAGAAATATGACGCAATTTACGTTGCCATAGGTGCACATGGAGACAGAAAACTCGGTATCCCAGGCGAAGACGCAGAAGGCGTAGTACCGGCTGTTAAGATGCTGCGGGATATCGCACTAGGTGAGCCTGTAGACTTGAAGGGCAAGAAAGTCGTAGTGGTCGGCGGAGGCAACGTTGCAATGGACGCAGCCAGGAGTTCTGTAAGGCTAGGCGCTCAGAAGGTAACGGTAGCTTACAGGCGCCGTATGCAAGACATGACTGCGCTGCGCGAAGAGATTGAAGGAGCCCTTGCTGAGGGAGTAGATATCCTTGAACTTACAGCGCCGGCCAAAGTTGAACAGGATGCCAATGGCAAGGTGGCAGCTTTCTGGGCCCAGCAGATGACAGTAGGAGCTATCGATTCCTCTGGCAGGCCGAGGCCTGTACCCAGCGGTAACCCGGATGTCAGGATCCCATGCGACGTAGTAATAGTTGCAATCGGGCAGGCCATCGAGTCGGATTTCCTAGAGGAGGAAGGCATTCCACGCTCAAGAGACAGGGTTGTTGCCTACGACGACCTCTCGATTAACGGCAATCCTGGAATCTTTGCAGGCGGGGACTGTGTCACCGGTCCTGCAAGCGCAATCATGGCAATAGGAGCAGGCAAAGTAGCTGCTTACAATATAGACATGTACCTGGGTGGACGGGGACGCATACCTGAAGACGGTATTGAGATACCCCCGGCAATTCCCGGAGACTTGGCACCACAAGGCAGGGTTAACCTCAGGGAAAGATCCGCCTCTGAGAGAATCCACGATTGGTCGCAGATTGAACTTAGCATGGACTTCAAAGAAGCGCTTCATGAGTCCAGGCGTTGCTTGCGGTGTGACCACTATGGATCCGGTTCCATGGAAGGAGGTAGGGTTGCAAGATGGTCAAGCTCACGATAGACAACAAGGCTATAGAAGTGCCTGAAGGCACAACGATTCTGGAAGCTGCCCAGCAGGCGCAGCTGAGAATACCGACCCTATGTTACCTCGAGTGCATAAACGAAATAGGGGCATGCAGGGTTTGCGTTGTTGAACTCAAGGGATCACAGAAGTTAGTAACTGCATGCAACACTGCTGTACAAGAAGGTATGGAAGTCTTGACTGCCAGTACCAGGGTCCGGCATGCCAGGAGAATGGCTGTGGAACTCATGCTGACCCAACATGACAGCAATTGCCCGACCTGTCCAAGGAACGGAAACTGCAAGTTGCAGAACCTTGCCCGTGACCTGGGCGTGCGTGATGTCAGACTCAACAAGGACATACCTATTCAGCGAAAAGACAAGAGCACTCCTTCTATAGTCAGGGATCCCAAGAAATGCATTATGTGCTACAGGTGCGTCAGCTTGTGTGATAAGGTCCAGTCCCTTGCGATATGGAGGATTTCGGGCACAGGGGCCAGGACGCTTATTGAGCCGGCTTACGGGACCCGTTTGAACGAATCAGACTGCGCCCTTTGCGGCCAGTGCGTTACCCACTGTCCTGTGGGAGCTCTAACTGAAAAAGACGAGACGGACCGGGCATGGGAATTGCTTGCTGACCCTGACAAGATAACCGTGGTCCAGGTTGCGCCTGCAGTCCGTGCTGCGTGGGGCGAACCATTGGACATACCGTCAGAAGTTGCGACTCCCGGGCGTCTGGTTTCTACCCTGAAGCACCTGGGTTTTGATTACGTGTTTGATACCTCGTTCACTGCAGACCTGACGATTATGGAGGAAGGCACTGAGCTTCTTGAAAGACTTGGGATAAAAGAGGGGAGCCATAAGCCGGGACCCTTGCCCTTGTTTACATCGTGCTGCCCCGGTTGGGTGAGGTTTGTAAAGACCCAGTATCCCGAACTGCTGCCCAACGTATCTAGCACCAAGTCGCCGCAGCAGATGTTCGGTGCAGTTGCTAAGACATACTATGCACAACTATTGGATGTTCCCGCAGACAAGATCGCGGTGATTTCCATAATGCCGTGTACTGCAAAGAAGTATGAAGCGGGACTCTCTGTAATGAACCAAGCAGAAAGCGGTCAGGATGTAGATCTGGTTCTTACCACCAGGGAAATGTGCGCCATGATCAAGGAAGAGGGTGTGCAGGCCCACGTGTTGCCGGAAGAAGAATGGGATACTCCCCTGGGAATATCGTCAGGTGCGGGAGTTATATTCGGCGCTACCGGCGGCGTAATGGAAGCTGCGCTCCGGTCTGCATACGCCCTGGTGACCGGCAAGAATCCTGAACCCGATGCGTTCACCGAAGTAAGAGGACTTGAAGGATGGAAGGAAGGCAAGTTCGTACTTCCTGGCAAGACTCTAAGGGTTGCTGTAGCCCACGGCTTGGGCAATGCGCGCAAGCTTGTTGAAGCCATCAAGCAAGGCCAGGTCGAGTACGACTTTGTCGAAATCATGGCCTGTCCCGGAGGTTGCGCCGGTGGCGGCGGCCAGCCCATCTCAGTAGACGACGAAGACAGGGCCGGCCAGCGCTCGCAGGTGCTGTATGCACTAGACGACAAAGCAGAGATAAGGTTTTCACACGAAAACCCGGCGATCAAGGATATATACGAGAACTTCCTAGGCGAGCCAGGTTCTGAACTAGCTCATAAACTACTTCATACAGACCAGAGCACCTGGGAGATCGGCTCACGTGGAGCACGTAAGCGGAGGACGTTCCAAGCTGCCGGTTCAGACTGAGCTGCTTGGCAAGGGACAGGTGCATAGGGCGCTTTGCCTGAGTCAGATTTGCTCAGGCCAGGCGCTAAACAGCGAAGGTTAGCGATAGCCTGCCATAGCGAAAGTTCCGGATGGCCACCGGAACTTTCTGTTTTATGCTGCGGTTAAGTGTTATATTTAGAATGGTTTTTGGAATCACATAGCATATATGCGTTCACCGGAGGCGCACGTAGATGAAAGTTGGAATAACAGGAAGTCCCCAAGCAGGCAAAACCACATTGTTCAGGTTGCTGACCGGAATGGCCGGCGCCAAACCGGGTGCCGGCACGAGTAACCTAGGCGTCATGGAAGTGCCTGATGAGCGGGTGAGTACCTTGTCTGAGACATACAAGCCGGAGAAGACAACATACGCAAGGATTAAGCTGGTGGACATACAAGCCCACAACGGGCAGGAGTTTCTCAACGAAGTCAGGAACCTTGATGCCCTCATTGTCGTGCTTGGTTGTTTCATGGATGAACCAGGCGTTCAAGATTCACTAGACTTTATGGAAAGCATGGAGACTGAATTCTACTGTGCCGATCTGGCTTCAGTAGAGGGTAGGCTTGAGCGGTTGAAGAAGAACAAAGCTAAGCCTGTCAATCAGATGGAAATCCCGTTCTTGGAGAAGTGCAAGGAAGCGCTTGACAACGAAGTGGCTTTGCGGGACATTGATTTTCTCCCTCATGAGATGACCCTGCTCTCAAATTTCGCGTTTTACAGCAATAAACCGGTGATATTGGCACCCAACATATCAGAGGAGCACCTGACGTCCGGCGATTATCCGGGTATGGAGCAGATTAGCGGGATAGCGGAGGACAGGGGTTACAAGATTGTGCCATTTTCCGGGATGGTGGAAGAAGAGATAGAGTCCTTGGACAAGGAGAGCAGGATAGAGTTTCTAGAAACGTACGGCTTCACTCAGCCTGGGACTGCAAGGATTGCACAGGCTGCATACGAAACCTTGGGACTAATATCATTTTTCACGATAGGTTCCGATGAAGTGAGGGCATGGACGATAAGACTCGGTACCAAGGCAAAGGAAGCTGCAGGCAAGATCCATTCGGATATGGAGCGCGGTTTCATCAAGGCCGAAGTAGTCCCGTTTGATGATTTCTCAAGGCTGGGCTCTGTCAAAGCGTGCAGGGATAAAGGCCTTGTCAGGTTGGAGGGAAAAGACTACGTGGTGGAGGATGGAGACATCATCAACGTAAGGTTCAACGTGTGATATGTACCTTCTGTCGCCTGTGATCTGAGGCTCCTCGTCCCGGCATACAGTTGCCACAGATTGGCAGGTGAAGGATTATCCCCGCACGGTGTTGAATAGTCTGCCGGTGGTATCAGACTGACTGCATGCGAAATACTTCAGGAATTGGTGGTCATTATGCGCATATTTTCTTTGTCCAGTTCGAGCAAGTACGGTAATGCCTACGTTATATGGGAAGATACAAAGAGACCGCTGCTTATAGACTGCGGGCTTTCGCTGAGACGGCTTGTAAACGCCTTGGATGAGATAGGGTTGTGTCCTGAAGACATAGCGGCCATGTTCATAACCCATGAACATAGCGATCACGTAAGGGCTATGTGCCTTAAGACTCCGTTTGCCCAGAAATTCAGAATACCGGTGTTTGCATCACCCGGGTTCTGGAAATGGTTTGATGCACGTCATTCAGGCTACATAGACCCGTGTCTGGTTCACTGTATAGAAGATAACCAGCGTGTGAACATTTCAGGCTATACCGTTCATGGTTTTTTGAAACCCCACGATGCCGCCGAACCAATGGGGTACAGGATAGACGGGGTATCCTCCAGCGCTGGGTTTGTGATGGACCTCGGACATGTACCCCAGTCTGTAGAGACCGTGCTTAGAGGGATTGAATATCTCGTGTTCGAAGCCAACCACGACGTAGAAATGGAAAAGAACTCAGGCCGCCCCTGGTCTCTCATCAGGCGGGTCATGGGCAAGCTAGGGCACCTCTCAAATGATGAGGCCGCTGATGCTTTGAGCAGGCTGGTTACACCCTGTACCAGGCAAGTAATCCTCACTCATCTGAGCATAGACTGTAACTGTCCTGAAATAGCTGCGTCAGTTGTTGGGGATAAACTCGAAGCATGCGGTTATAGGCCAGATATCAAAGTAGCTCCTGCAAGCGGAGTGTCAGCTTTCGGCGCGTGAAGCACTGACCACTTCAATATTCGCTTCTGCTACGTCTACCAGGGATCCGTCATCAAGGCGGATCCTCACTGCTTCCATCAGCCCTTCAGATTCCAGGGGTATTCTTCCAGGCATCATTTGTTCCACTACACCCCAAAGGCCGAGGTAGGGTGGTCTTACACATCTTACCCTGTCGCCAGGCTCAACCTTTTCCCTGCAGACAGGCGCAGCCCTTCTTGATTCAATGCCGGTTTCACTTATCTCATGACCAGGGATGGTATCGTCAGGAACCCTGCCTATGAAAATCCATGGACGTAGGAGTTCTCCGGACAATCTGGTAGTGCCGTCAATTGAAGCAATTGCACCGTGGCTTTGGCCCAATGCTTCCCATGCCCGGTGGTTCATTGGCATAACTCCTGCGCCTTCCATCATTATCATGGTGAAGCCAGGGTTTGGTGCAGTAGCTGTTCCCTGGGCTTCGCTTGAACCTTGTGCGCTGCCCCGTCTTTTCCGGCGATGGGGTTCCGGCTGGACTGAATAGGTGAACCCAAGTTCCCGTCCTGTAAGCCTCACTACATCTTTCTGGTTGAGCCCTCCTGCGATAATCCCCTTGGCCCCCAGGTGCAATGCCTTTTGCATTGCTTCATATGTAACTCCGGCTCCTGCCACGATTATTTTCCCGTCCACCTCAGGGCCGATTCCCTCTGTTTCCAGGACGTCTCCGGGGTCCTGAGTCATGACCCACAACTGGCCGCGACACTCGCCGCCTACACCGAATACCCCTTCGAGGTAACAGCCGTAACTCTCGATCACCGCCCCGTAGTTGGGCAGGACCTTGGCAATGCGTCCGGGTACGTGGGCAGTGACTTTGAGAGTCTCCATGGGTCTCACTATGGCAACGTTGCCTGTCCTGGGGCAGATCCTTGCTATGAAACCGCTGATAGGTGCATATACCGCACTGAAATTGCCTGGTTCCATATAGCCCGCTATAATCTGCCCTTCCTTTACATATTGGCCCTCTCTGACTGTAACGTGGGCTCTAAGCCACTTAGGGTTGGATTTCAGGATGGAACTTACAGGCACTACGCACATGGGTTCCATAGAATCTACATCTTCACGGATGAGGATTCTTGCGTCTAACCTGGAGATATACTGGATTGTCCCGTTACACGGCGAAACTACTTCCCGCCTGCCGGATCTATCATCAGGTAAACTTGCTATTAGCTCGCCGGCCTTAACTGAATCGCCTGGCTTCTTGAGAACGACAGACTCCACAAGGTCAGGGGGGATGGGTGTTTTGAACTCAGCTCTAAGGTCTACAACCCTCGGGCTCTCCCGGAGGTAGTCAGTCTTGGCGATGATAGCAGTAGGCCCCACAGTATCTCCCGTCTTTACCAGCACCTTTCCAGGGGAGGGAAGGGTTCGGGTCTTGAGCAACCTTGTGTTATGTCTTACGACTATTTCAGAAAACACAGCCATATCAGTGATTCCCTCCAATGGGCAAGGCGTTCTCAGGATATGCACCAAGAGCTTTGTACCACTGCAGGAGTTTGGACACGCGTAACCGCTGATCCCGTGGCAGGGCCAGCGGCCGTCCCCTGCCGTCAAGGATCAAGCCCATTTTACTTGCTCCCACCCTGGCCGTGACAGGATGGCCTTTACCTGCTCCAAGGTCAAACCGTTTGTTTGGAACAACTGAAACATCTACGCTGTGCGAACCGCCATGAGTATCGTGTAGATTCACTAATGGCACCAGTGAGATTTCACCTGGGATCACACTGTAAGAGTTGTTGCCACAGGTTACCGTTGCAATGACTGTGCCTGCTCTTACCTCCGGGCCCACAGGTGCAATGCATGTTGCTGCCAGGGTTAGCGGCTTTATACCCGGAGGTGGTGCTGTACCAGCGTTGTTGCCCGGTGCAATAAGCGCGGCGCAGGGCAAGAAGGAACCGTCATCAATGTAGATGTCAGTAATCCCTTCAGGTTGGATCCCGTCGAGGATGATTGACACAGCTTGGCTTAGGCGCGGCGCATTTGTGATGACACCACCCATGCCCACTATGGCTTGTGTTTTCATCAGGTTTACGAGGGTTTGCCCGCTGCCATGCTGGGTGAAAACATCCCCTATCTGCCTTGAGATTTTTATGCCTTTGAGGCCGGTGACAATTGAACGGTGGTGGTCTAGCGATAATCTCAATGCTTCCTTTGCGAAACTCTGCTCGAGTATCAGTTCCTGCATCGTTTGGGGTAGGGTGGAAGGGCGTATCATTTTGTTAAGGTGCCAATTGCGGACAAGCGCGTCATCTTGGATCCGCGGCAACCACTGATTGACCATGTCAGGGTTGATCTGTTCCAGCAGATTGCCCATGCTGTATGACATCCCCACGTTGGCAGATACGCTCCGGTACAGCCCGCCGTCGATTATTGAGAATATATCAGTAGTAGCGCCGCCCACATCCACTGCAATGATGTTGCCGCCCTTCTGCTGTGCAAACTGAGTTAGTGCTTTGCCCACAGCTACAGGTGTAGGCTGGACCTTGTCTTGCGCCCACAAAGATAAGGTCCTAAGGCCCGGCGCGCCTGACATCACGTGCCTCAGGAATATTTCCTGAATCACGCTCCTTACAGGATGAAGGTGTTCAGTTTCCATAGTGGGGCGGATATTGTCAATGCAAATCAGCTCCATTGAATCGCCGACTATGCTTTCAAGGTAGTCCCGGGCATCTATATTGCCTGCGTAAATCAGGGGAGTTTTTTCTGCGCCGAAGCGGGGCTTAGGGGCTGCCAAAGCCAGAAATTCTGCCAGGGTAAGCACATCTGAGATATTACCGCCGTCGACCCCGCCTGTAAGGAGCACCATGTCGCATGGTACATTTCTTATGCGTTCCAAGGTCCTAAAGTCGGAAGTCGCCTGGTTCAAACACACCACGTCTGTAACCACTGCGCCTGCACCCAGGGCTGCCCGGTGACCAGATTCAGCCGTGATCTGCTCTGTCAGGCCTGCCACCAACACCTGAAGCCCGCCGCCGGCACTGGAAGTTGCCAAGAATTCACCGGCTCCCTGGTATTCTCCTATTCCGGAAATCAGGTGCTTTTTCGAAAGTAGTTTGATTCCTGTATATGCCTCGAGCTTGGCGATAGCTCTCCGCAGCCCTACCATCACGTCCGAGTATGGGGAATCAACTGTAGTCGGTGCCCAGGCACGCTCCCTAAGGTGCCAAGTGCCCCCATCGCGTTCCAGGAAGCTCACTTTGGTAAAGGTGGTGCCCGCGTCAGCAAACAAGATGCGCTCAGCCACAGGTTTCACCCCCGCCTCAAATCCCGCCGCACAGGCCACAGTTAGCGCACGAAGGATTTGAAATCACATAGACCGGCCTGTTGTTCAAAAGCTGGTCACAATTAGCATTCTTTATGAGCTGGAGTGGCATCCACACTCCGGCTGCCATGGTCAATATCCCGGTAATCACTGCTGCTATATAAGCACTCAAGGGCATAACGTCACCTATCTCAAGCAAACCGGCCAGGTAGTGTCCTGCAACCACGCCCAGCACTATTCCAGGCAAGCTGATGAAAGCAGCTTCAAGCGTCATTGACCTCCGGAGGTCAGCTACTGTGCCGCCCAACACCCTGAAAATCCCAAGTGAACGTTTGCGGCCCAGGAAAGACACAGTTAGCACACAGGTGATGGCAGCTGCGGCAGACAAGAGCACCAGGAGGGAGATAAACTGCCAGGATGAGAAAGCTCCCCTGGTTGCCCTCTTGAGGGACATTGTGCCTGAATAGGGTGTGATAACCCTGGCCATGTACGGCGCGTTTTTCTCAATATCTGAGAAGTACCTGTTTATATGTGAAGTCCCAACAGGACTCCCCGGGTCGAACCCGAAATGCTCTGACAGTTCAAGTAAGATCCCCTGGTGCCTGTTGTCAAGTTTGCTAATGAAATCAGGGTTTACCAAGGCCCATCCGTAGAGGGCCGGATAACCTTCGGCTGTATCAGGCAGTATCACGTCTGCCCAACCCAGCTTTTGAAACGGATTGCCTTGAGCCCACGCCGAGATGCCTGATGGTGTATCACCGGCTTCTACAGGGAAAAGCAGCTGGATTGTATCTTCCGGCAAGTCATAGCCTGCCCCCAGCAGTGACAATCTCCCTACGTTTGATTCCACTTCTGCCCATTCCACCCTGTAAGTCGAACCCGGCCACCTTAGCGATTTTTGAAAGGCGCTCACGTCACCAACGTCACCATCAAACACAATGATGCCATGAAAGGGCAATCTGCCCAGATGTACCCTAGCGGCAAGCACTTCTACGTTCTTAGCTATGATGGTGGTAATCAAGAACGATACCGCCACACTAAGCAGCACTGAACACGCCACAAGCAGGGCGAAGGTCTTGGTGAACCTGATCCTCCTGCGGGCGATCAGGTTATAAACAGGGAAATTGGGTTTTGGGCGTTCTATCTGCAGGGGCTTGCCTTGACCCGGAATATATGCCCTGCTAGATGAGGGTACCATGCCGGTCACTCCTCTCCACGATCTCGCCGTCTACGATTTTGACTACGATGTCAGCATATTCGATGAAACTCTCGTCGTGGGTGGCTATAATGAAAGTCTGCTTTTCTTCTGCGTTGAACTTAGCGAACAGGTCCATGATTTCCCTGGAGCGTGCCGAATCGAGGTTGCCTGTAGGTTCATCTGCCAGCACCACTGCGGGACGTGTGGCAAGCGCCCTGCATATTGCCACACGCTGTTGCTCGCCGCCGCTGAGCTCTGACGGGTAGTGCTTCATCCTGTCAAGCAGACCAACGGCCTCAAGCAGCTCTGTGGTCCTCCTAGCGATTGCGTCATCTTTATACCCTGCCAGCCTCATGGGCAGCCCGATGTTTTCCACGGCGGTGAGCTCAGGAAGCAGGTTAAAGAACTGGAACACCATGCCTATTTCAGTTCTCCTCAGCATTGCAAGGTCATCTTCGGAAAGCCGCGAGAATTTGCGGCCTTTCAGTATGACCTCGCCGTGGCTGGGGCGGTCTATCCCCCCAAGGATGTTGAGGAGCGTAGTCTTGCCTGAGCCGGACGGCCCCATTATCACAACAAACGAGCCCTCAGGTACTTCCATTTCAACGTCTCTTAAAGCAAATAGTCCTTCTCCCACAGGGTAGAACTTGGAAATCTCGTGACAACTGATTATAGGCCCGGTCCATCTATTCACGACTCAGCACCTCCGCACATGATAGTCGGGACGCCCACCAGGCGATCCCGAAACCGATTGCCAGGGATAAACCTATTGAAAGGCCCATTATTTTGCCGCAATCGCCTAGGGCTTGAATCAACCATTCTCTAAAGGTAAGGTCAGATCCGATTAGTGTAATCAAGTAAAGCAAGTTACCTGCAACTATGCCGAAAAACGTGCCTGCAGCTGAAACGTATGCCACCAGGGTTAAGATGTATTGGATGATGTTGCCTGAAGTAGCTCCCACAACCCTGAGTAGTCCCAGTTTGCGCTTTTGTTGTGCAATGGTTATGTATATGTTGCCTGCTACCACCACAGAGGCAAATCCTATTATCAGGGACGAGTACACGCTGTGCATGTCAGGGGGCATCACCACATGGCTGGTTTGGTAGCCCCTGGCTTCAGCTACCGGATAAACGCCGTAGTCGCTCCCAAGGGCTTCCCGTATGAGCCTGGTGGTTTCCCTTAGTTTGGCACTTCTGTCCACGGTGACTGCGATCTGGTAGGTTGGGAAGTCCAGGTCAAAGTCACCGGAACCGTAAGTGGCGGGTACAGATCCAAGTTCCTTGAGGATTTTCTCAAACACTTTCATGGGCACAAGAAGTTCCTGCCGTTCCCAGTAAACCGGTATCGTGGGGGGAGGCCCGCCGCTGTCTCTAGGTGCCTCCAGATCGACTTCCTCACCTACTTGGATAGCGTATTTCTGAGAAACGGCAAAGCTGTACTGTTGCGCTCCGTTCCAATCGACTGCCAATTGAGGGACAAAGCCGGCAGGTGAGCCGGAACGGTACACTATGGGCTTAGGCACTGTAATAGATACCGCGTCGCCTATCTTAAGATTCGAAAAAGGCCTGCCTCTATTTGGGACTACGACCTCTGGCAAATCTCCTTGGGCAAAAGGAGGGTATTTGTCCGCGTCTTGAGTGAGGTGGGGTTCTATCGGATGGCCTTCCAAATCAAATCCTCTCAGGAAGGCCAGGGTTGTTCCATGGTCCGTGGTGATTACACAAGGCAGTGAACGGTAGGCTGAAACCCGCTTTACGTTTGGTATGTTGGCTATCTGCTGTATGATGTCCCGGGGGATCATCCCCCGCCATCCTGCACAAGCTTCTTCGGCAAGGTAACCCTTTGTGGCGGCGTCCGGGAAATAGTACAAGAGGTGGGATTGCCAATCGCTTCCGTGCCAGTTTCTCCAGATGAGCATGTTGGTTTCAGATGATGACAAAGGTGCTTGTGCTGGGAAGATGAGTATATCACCCCCGGAGAAGGTTCGCTCAGGCAAGGCAACCCCCACGTTGTAACCTTCAGGAACTACCCTGAGCAGGACAACGATCATGGCAGCCAGGGCACAGGTAACGATACCTACAACGGTCCGGGTAGGGTTGCGCCTGGTTTCCGTTACTGCAAGTTTGGAAAAGTCCATACTTTATCACCTGCCTTGGTACTGATGCTCTAGTTTCTCTTTGGCTGGGTAGATTCCTCCTGTAGACCAAAATATGTATCAGGGGCGGGCGTCACGGATACTTCGCGCATATATTTCATGTCAACGGACAGTGATTTTGTCACCCCCAAGAATACTAATTTGGACAGTGAAAATGTCACCCTCTTTGTTTAAGATGTGGCGGCGTCCGCCGCCACATCTCAGTTTTGGTATTGCTGAAGAATCAA
>DUQH01000022.1 GCA_012837895.1 Candidatus Fermentithermobacillaceae bacterium
CCGATCATCTGGATTATCTTTCCGAGCTGGGTGTCACTGCCATCTGGCTCAATCCCGTATTGGAAAACGATATGAAAGGCGGCTCATATCATGGCTATGCAACCACCGATTATTATCGGATCGACCCGCGCTTAGGTACCAACGAGGAGTATGTAAAACTCATTGCCGATGCTCATGACAAAGGTATGAAAGTCGTAATGGATATGATCTTTAATCATTGCGGAAGCGATCATCCGTGGATGAATGATGTGCCATCGAAAGATTGGTTTAACGACCTCGACCATTACGTTCAAACATCACACATGAAAGAAGTGTATTTCGACAACTATGCATCGGAATACGATAAAAAACGCATGACCGACGGGTGGTTTGTCCCTTCAATGCCCGACCTCAACCAACGCAACCGCCATGTAGCCAAATATCTTATTCAAAACAGTATCTGGTGGATCGAATATGCAGGCATCGACGGTATCCGTCAAGACACTTACCCTTATGCCGATTATGATATGATGGTCAATTGGTGCAATGTAGTTTATAAAGAATACCCCCGTTTTAACATTGTTGGTGAAGCATGGCTCAACAATCCCATAGGAACCTCTTTTTGGCAAAAAGACAGCAAAATCAATCCGCATAACACGCAATTAAAAACCGTTATGGATTTTCGCTTCATGGGACTGGCCCACACCGCCTTCTTTGAAGAAACCACCGAATGGAACGCCGGACTGCACGACATTTACGAACATATGACCTACGATTTTGTCTATGCCGATATTTATCACGTACTCCGTTTTCTCGACAATCACGATACCGATCGCTTTTTACCGGAATATCCCACTGATCTCTCGGCATTTAAGCAAGGCATTACATTTTTGCTGACCATGCCGGGAATACCGCAATTGTATTACGGTACGGAACTTTTGATGTACGGAAATAAACGAAAAAGCGACGGCGATATCCGCAAGGATGTTCCCGGCGGATGGCCGGAAGATGATGTAAACTGGTTTACTGCCAATGGGCGCGATAGTTTACAAAACGAAGCATTCCGTTTTATGCAGAAAATGCTTAAATGGCGACGAGGAAATGATATAATAGCTAATGGAAAAATGAAACACTACACACTTCAAAAAGGCGTGTATGCCTATGAACGCTATCTCGGAAAAAAAAGCGTAATGGTTTTTATGAACGGAACATCAAAGAATGTAACCATCGAATTGAATCGGTATGCCGAGTCGCTTAAAGGAAAATCAGTGGGATTCGACATTTTAACCGAACGACAACTCAAATTGAATACCACACTCGAACTAACGCCAAAGCAGATATACATAATTGAACTCTAAGTAAACCGCTTCATCAACAAAAAATGAAAGATCTATATAAAATACTCTGGCTCATTGCGTTGATCGTTTTCTCATGCAGTAAAGACGATACTCCGCCAACAGAACCCCCTGTTACAGAAATAAAAGAAGGATTCAACTTATCACCCGCCGAACCCGATGCAGATAAAGAACTGACTATTACCTTCAAAGCACCCAAAACATCTGCGCTTTATGGTTATAAAGGCGATGTTTATATCCATACAGAGGTTGTTTCGGAAGGACAATGGCTGTATGTTCCTGCTGCATGGGAGCAAAACCTGGAGAAATGCAAAATGGCCGTTGTTGAACCCAACGTTTGGAGCATCACGCTTTCACCATCCATACGGCAGTGGTTTGGGTCGGGCGAAACACCGGTAACCAAAA
>DUQH01000136.1 GCA_012837895.1 Candidatus Fermentithermobacillaceae bacterium
AAAGGGGATCACAACGGGATTTTGGACACGAAATATACGCTGCAGAGCAACAAAACGACAAGGGCAATGCGTCCGCACCATACCTGAAAGTGTTGGAAACCGGTGAGGGGGGCTTTTACCGTTTTGACGACTTCGACGGGATAGGCGATGCGGATGGTGTCGTTGATGAAGACGGAATCGGTGACGATGTTGGTTTTGTACTCGTACCGGTAGCGCTCAAGAAGGATGGTATCGGCTTTCTGACGGACAAAAACGGAATCGTAACGGAAAACGGAATCGCGGACAAGGTGGTCGCGGTGATGGACTTTCACGGTTTCTGCCGGAATATATTGCACCGATTTGCAGGAGGGGAAGAAAACCGGCAGACACAGGATGACGGCTATCGTGATTTTATTTTTCATTTGAGGGTGAGTTTGAGTGTACAACGATGGAAGTTGGGGTGTGGGTGTGTTAAAACGAATTTTGCGGTGTATGCCTGAGTTTATGTTGAAGCGCAAAGCCGGCTTCGACTTGACGGATGTCGGCAGGGATGCCGTTTTCTACCCGACTCATGGCGGCGACGATGCGTTGGTATGCTGCACCGTCGGCAAAGGTGAGTGCTTTGTTTCGGGGGATGCCCGACCATTTTTCGACGTTTGCAATATAGCATTCCGTGTTGTTTTCGGCCGGCGGTGCCCAACGGGTTATGATTTTTTCGATGGTGTTGCACCCTCGCGAAAGATAGGTTGCAAGGATGACAAAGGCGGCTCGGTAGCCGTAAGGCACGGACGAGAAGGTTTTGAAACTTTTGTCGTTTCCGTTGATTTCTCCCTGAAAGCGATCGGCACTGTGGCGGATGTTTAGGGGGTTGTTGTTGCGAAGTCCTCTCGGTTTCATGGGGTTTCCTCCTGATTTTGCGCGTTTGTGCGAGTCTCCGGATTTGCGTGATTTTGCACATTTCCGGGCGTCTGTTCATTTTTCCGCGTAGTTGAACTTGCTTGATTTTCTGAACTCGCCCGGGTCGCTGAACTTGCTTGATTTTCTGCACTTACTTCATTCTTTGAACTTGCCCGGGTCGCTAACCCTGCCTCTTCCCCTGAGGTTGCTTCTGCTTCGCAACTTGCTCCGTTTCGTAAGGTTGACTGAGTTTGTGCGTTTAGAAAAGCAACGAGGGTCTGTATCTCTTCCTTGTTTTCGAAAAATTTCAAGAGCAACTGTTGCACTTCGGCAATGCTTTTTTCCTGCTGTCTCAGGTTTTCGAAAACGGATTTGGCTTCGACCAATACAATGCCGATGGCTCCGACAACCGAGAAATAGGGCATTTTGAAAAGGACGCTTGCCACAACGTCGGTTATGGAAAACATGATCATGAGACCGAAATAACCGGTAAGCTTGGTGATGGTGCGCCGATAGCCGTAACTGGTGCGGATTATTTTTAATTTCCGGGCACGACGCACACCGAAAAACAGGTCGACAATTACAGACAGGAAAACACAAGCATACAGCACGGCCAAAACAGCGAAAAGCCCATCTAAATGGGTCCATTCCTTGGTTAGGGCTGAAGAAATAAAAAGTATTTTCATTTTTATCGATTTTTAAAGAATTATGCTAAAATAATAGTATGAAGATTATACTGAAAGATTATGTTGAAAAGATTATACCCAAAAAATATAGTAAAAAAATGTCCGAAAAATTGTATCGAACAGGACGCAAATGAATGGGATGTTGCGTAAACAGGTTGCCGGATGGATAAGAAAATATGCATACGATGTTGACCTTATCTGAAG
>DUQH01000039.1 GCA_012837895.1 Candidatus Fermentithermobacillaceae bacterium
CATTGACACGGCGCTGGAGGCGTTCCGGGGTGGCTGCCGGCGGGTAGTGGCTTATAGACTAGGAACTGGTGGGGCAAAGGCTTTACTAAATTTACAAGACAGTGAATCTGCTAATGTGGTGGAAATCGAAGCCAAATATGAAGGCGCAAGAGGCAACAATTTTGCGGTGACCATAAGGGATTCCCTTGCCGACGATACAAAGCGGGAACTGCTGCTTTACGAAGGAGCAACCCTGCGGCAGATAATTACCTTTACCAAGGGTGCTGGGGAGCCGCAAGCATTGGTTGATGCAGTTGCCTCATCCAATAGTCCGTATATTGCTGCGACCAAGACGGCGGACGGCAGCGGTGTGCTGGCAGCAGTAACTCAGCAGCCGTTAACCGGTGGTCAGGACCCGACTGTGAACGGTGAAAGTTACAGTGCTGGCCTATCTGCAATTGAAGCCATTGACTGGAACATACTGGCGGTGGACACCGAGGATACAGCAACCCATGCTGTTGTTCAGACCTACATTGACCGGGTGCGGAATGAAGGTAAGCGGGTGCTGGGCGTTGTCGGAGAACCTACCAGCGTTCCTCTTGCGACGAGGTTAGCCAATGCTAGGGCTTTCAATGACCCGGCAATCATCTATGTTACCAACGGCTTCAAGGGTAGTGACGGAGTAACCAGGGAGGGTTATAAGGCGGCCGCCAGGGTAGCCGGTATGACAGCAGCGGCACAGATAACCGAATCACTGACCCACTACGTGGTACGAGGAGCAACTGAATTGATTGGTGCGCTTACCAATGCCGAAATTGAGCAGGCCATTCAGTCTGGCGCCTTGGTATTCACAATGAGCGCTCAAAAGCAGGTGCACATCGAATACGGCATCAACACCTTTGTAACGCCTACCGCTGATATGGACGCTGGCTGGAAGAAAATCAGAAGAGTAAGAACCCGGGACAACCTGATGGACCGCATTGTAGCCACCTGGGATCCGTTGATTGGGAAGATTAACAACAGCCCGGATGGACGGGCAACTCTTATTGCTGCTGCACAAGGCATCATTAACCGGATGATTGCCGAAGGTGCACTGCTCCAGGGAACCATATTCGAAGATCCAAATAACCCGCCGGTTGGAGACTCAGCCTGGTTTGTGGTTCAGGTTGATGACCTTGACAGCGCTGAGAAAGTCTACATTACCTTCCAGTTCCGGTTTGCTCCGCCGGCTGAAAATCAATAATGGAGGTGTTGTAAATGGCTGATGGACGCTATATTTTTCGGTCATGCGTGCCTGATGGCAGTATTGACATTGCCAACGTAACTTCGGGGGACATTATTAACCGTGCATGGTCATTTCGGGTAAACGAACCGCCTGAACTGCAGGAGCTGTTAGATAGTGGTACTTTTGATCCAAGAGGTATTTTGCGAGGTTATAATGGCGAACTGTACGACGGCGACGGCAATTTCCTAGCCGAAGTGAACACCTGGCAGGCTCAGGTAAACTATACAAATACCGATTATCAGCCGGCAGGAAGTAAGTTGACCTGGGCGGTGCCGCAAAGCTATACAGTGACTTTGACCTTCACCGAGACCGTAATCCGTGATGCCCGGCTGTTGCAGAAAGTTATTGACGGGCTACGCAACAATGCTCCTGATGCAGTGTTGAACTTCATGGGTGTGCTCCGGGCACCGGCTCAGTAACGGAGGGGTAACATGAGTGAAGAAAAGAAGGATTATATGGTCCAGAACAATGAAGATGTAATCCTCCAGGATGTTGCGGGTGTCCTGGAGGCGATGGAAACAATTATTGAATACAAGCTCTTTGAGGTTATCAGGGACGGTAAGAAACTGTTTTCTTTCCAGGTTCGTGGTCTCGATGACAGTGAATTTGAGAAGTGCCGGGACCAGGCTACAAAAGTGGCCAAAGACCGTAGGTTGGGTAATCTGGCCGTGCCGCGGGAATTCAATTCGGCAAAGTTTAACAGCTTGATAATCTACTCAGCTACCCATCCTGAGGACAAAAAGGTGATCTGGGACAATAAAGACCTTTGGCAAAAAGCAAACGTGGTCACGGGCTGGCAGTTGATTGACAAGGTCCTTAAACGAGGAGAAAAAGAAAAGTGCATCGAGCTTATCGAAAGCCTTAGTGGTTACGCTGATGAGGACGCTGAGGACGTGGAGGAAACCTTAAAAAACTCATAAAGGCCGGGGGGAAGGCTACGCTGCTGCATCACATCTTTCAGCGGCAGGGTATTCCCCCTGACGAGTTTTATGCAAAACCCTACAAAGTTAGGGCTTTTATGCTGGCTTCTATGATGGTGCAACTGGAGGTCGAAGAGGAACAAGTAAGAGAAATAGAGAGGAGGGCAAGCCGTGGCCGGGAGTGAAGTATATCGGGTAGAAATACCGATTATAGTTGATGACCAGAGCGAAGCCCCTCTCACAAAAGCCCGGGAAAGGGTTAACAAATTTGAACAGGCAGCGCAAAAGACGAACCAAAACATCCAGCGCATGGCCATGACCGACTACCGGCTGCGGTTGTCCGTGCTGGACCGGGCCATGCCGGTCATTGATAAGGTTGGTCGAACACTTAAAACGATGACTACCCGGGCGTGGACTTTTACCGTAGGCGTCAAGGACAAGGTTACTGGCTTTCTTGGTAGAATCGGGCGGATGTTAACAACCCCCCTGGGCATGATTGGTATGGGGGGACTGACCTTAGGCCCTATGGCATTAATAGGCAGTGCTATCAAGACTGCCGGCGAATTTGAGCAGGCAATGGCCAACGTGCAGTCTGTAGCCGGGGCCAGTCGAGAAGAAATGGAACGTCTGAGGGCGGCCGCGGCCAAAGCCGGTAGGGAGACTGTGTTTAAAGCGTCCGAAGCGGCAGACGCGCTTTATTATCTTGCTCTTGCTGGGTACAATGTAGATCAACAGATTGGAGCTTTAAGCGGAACGCTTGCGTTGGCGGCTGCTACGCAATCTGATTTGGCGTTTACTTCTGAAACAGTTGCTTCAACTATATCGGCCTTTGGCTTGGAGGCAGAAGAAGCCCAACGGGTAGCTAACGTATTCGCAGCAACCATCAGCGGTAGCCAGGCTTCTATGGAAAAATTAGCCCAATCCATGCGTTACGCCGGTCCTGCTGCAGCTGGGTTCGGGCGTAGTCTGGAAGAAACTGCAGCAACGCTAGCTTTGTTCTACAACATGGGCCTTACAGGGGAAATGGCCGGGACAAGATTTAGAACGGCATTGTCAGCATTGGCACATCCGACTGGGGACACAAAGAAAGCTTTGGCAGAGTTAGGAATAAAAGCTTCTCAAGTCAATCCGGCAATGCACTCCTTGGCTGATATAATTGACTTGTTAAAGGCTAAAGGCGTCGATACGGCTATGGCTATGCGTATATTTGGCCAGGAGACCGGCCCTGCAATGGCCAGCCTTATTGCGCTGGGCGGTAAAGCATTGCGGGATATGGAGCGACAACTAACTGGTACAAATAAGGCCTTGGAGATGCAGGAAATACAGTTGGATACGTTAGTGGGAGCACAAAAAGAGCTGCAATCTGTATGGGAAGCAGTAAATATCACACTAGGTACCCAATCTATTCCCGGACTGCGGCGGTTGGTAGAATGGTTTAAGCAGGCTGTAGGAAATGCAGAAGAGCTGGCCAAGAGTATAGGCGACAAACTCAACCGTGCTTTTGAATGGCTTGTGGATATATTGGAAAGCCCTGAATTTAGAGAGGCTACTTTTGCGGGTAAAATCAAAATTCTATTTACTGCTGCTATTGACGAAATAAGTGCATGGCTGGGGAGTTCCGGAAAGGAACAATTATCAAGAGTATTCGTGACTCTTGGAGAAGAAAGTGTAAAGGCCTATATATCCGGGATGAAAAATCTCGGTCAGCGTGCAATACAAGAATTAAAACAAGGAAACATTGTTGGAGCTGCCGTTCCCGCTGCGGCTATGTGGCTCCTTGGCGGTGGTGCGCTGGCAAGAGGGGTTTGGGGGCTTGGAAAAGGTCTTTTCGGTGCTGGTAAATGGGCCTTAGGGAAAGTTGTGGGAACAGCAGCAGCAACAGGTACAACTGCAGCAGCTACGACTGCGGCAGCCACGACGGCGGCCACAACTGCAGCCACTGCTGCAACTGCTGCCGGAACTAAACTGATTTACGGTCCTAGCGGAGAAATTCTCCGGGTTGTAACCCCTGCTGCGGCCACTGCAGGCAAGGTCGGTATAGCAGGCAGGACATTGTCAATTTTAGGCAGGGCTAAACCCTGGTTAGGGCGCATCGGTCTACCTATTGCGGTAGGTCTTGAAGCGATAAATATTGCAAGAGCAGAAGACAAAAAAGCAGCCGCTATATTGGGAACTGGACGCATTGCGGGAATGTTGGCCGGCGGAAAGGCTGGTGCCGCGGCTGGTGGTGCTATCGGTGGACTGTTCGGTGGCATTGGTGTGGTGCCCGGCGCAGCGATTGGAGGAATATTAGGTGGCATAGGCGGACTTTTCGGCGGTCAGGCCTTGGCAGACCGGGTAAACGAATGGATTGACGGTATCGACTTCGGAAGACTGAAAACCCGGGCAAGCGGAGCATGGGAAGAAGTCAGGAAATCCGCAAGTAGCGCTTGGAACTGGATAAAAGAAAATTTCACTCTGGAATCTATTGCCGAAAAAGCTGGTTATGTAGTTGGTTATTTAGAAAGCACTATTTTTAGCAGCGAATGGTGGCTGGAAAAATGGGA
>DUQH01000070.1 GCA_012837895.1 Candidatus Fermentithermobacillaceae bacterium
CATAACGGATTGCCGGATCAACTTTAGGATATACTGTTCCGTCTTTGTAGCTTTCCTTAGGATTCACAAATTTCATCATCCCAATTCCCGTGGGTATCCACCGGTCATCTGTACTGACAATTTTCCGGCCGTCATCTTCTCCATAGTAGTAAAATGTTTGAAAATCACGGTTATTCGGATCTTTAGCACTCGTACAAGCCCAATTCGCACCACTAAAAGCAACCGATGCATAAAAACGCGGTTCCCTGTTTGCATATTCCAACCATACATCCTTTCTCAAATATGGATACTCTCCATCCTCCTGCGTAAATCCTTTCATACTTGTGGCTCGGTCAAACGGTTTCCCGTCATTCATTCCATAAGCATCGCATTGTTTGCCTGTGATACCATGGCAATTCCATCCGCCTCCTTTACTTACCGGCATTTGGTGACGGGTCATAGATTGTATCCCATATTCATCATGCAATTGATTATCGCCACGTGAAAAGATCAATTCCGGATTCTCGATAACGTAAAGATCCCCGTTAAACAAGGCGCGGTATGAATCCAGCGGATCGATATCACTCCATCCACCTTCCGCCCAGGTTTTCTCCGAATATACCGGATGATAGGGAGGCTCTATTGTTTTTGGATAAGCTCCCCAAAGCCCTCCGTGGCTACGTTTGGGAGCAACGTAAATTTCATATTTCCCTAATTTTATCACATCTAAAGCAGCAGCGGCAGCTTTGGCCCATTTCTCCTCGTCGTATTCCTGGGAAATAAGTTGCCTCCCCTTATCATCTACAAAGGAAGACATTTCAGGGTTTCCATTCATCAATGGACTTGCTGCATAAAGGTATGCTTTGGCGCGAACTGCCAATGCTGCACCTTTTGTGGGACGTGAGGCGTTACGGGAGCTACGGTTACTTTCTAAATGTTCGGCTGCCAATAACATCTGATTTGAGATATACTCCACACATTCGTCATATGTATTTCTTGGATAAGCCAGATCTGAATAAGGAGCCTCATAATCAAGTCCCTCATCAGGAAGGATTGGTACTGGGCCATATTTCCTCAACAATAACCAATAAAGGTAACCACGAATGAAATAAGCTTGTCCCTTAAGGTCTCTATACATCTCTTCGGTAATTTCATCACCCGGATGAACATGTTGAAGAAAAATGGAAGCCTGACGAATGCCTTCGTAGGACTGATCCCAGGGACGTGCAATAAGATCATAAACATTACCACCATACTGAGGTCCATATTTACCGAACTTATAGTCCGAGAAAGATACACCTGCGCCCCCTTCTGTAAAAATCATATCATCAGAATAGTTTGTAAGTGTAAAGCGCACATGTCCTATTTCAAGATTAAAAGAAAGGAGTTGGTAATAGGCATTGGCTAGCCATTGTTCGGTATAATCCCTACTGTTGAAAATCCGATCCAAATCCTGCCTGTCTGAAAAATAGCGCTCTACACTCAGGTAATCGGAACAGGATTGGAGAAGTGCCCCAAAACTAATTATAGCACTCAATAGAATATATTTTCTTTTCATCTGATTAAAATTATTTGTTTTCAAAGTTTGTAATATGAAACTGTTTCATTAAGCTAAGCAGCCATAGTCAAAACATGGTTGATTTCGGCCATAATGAAAACATTCAAGTATAATTTAACATTTACATATTAATGGTTAATCCAAATGTTACAGTCTTTCCTAATGGATATTTCATCCCATTGGAACTACCCATTTCGGGATCCCATAATTTAAAATTTGAGAATGTCAATAAATTCTGACCGATAAAATGTATGCGCACATTATTCATGTGCAATCTGGCAGTCATTACCTTTGGCAATGTATACCCCATTTCCAGAGTCTTCAATCGCAAATAAGAACCATCGCGCAACCAATAAGTAGATGGACGGTAATTGTTCGAGTTCCATCCATAACTTAATCGCGGATATTCGGCATTCGGATCTTCATTGACACCTAAGATCCAACGGTTGGAATTTGCCATATCTTCCAGTATATTGCCCCATTCTCCCTGACTGAACGGATATACAGTAAATCCATCGATGAAGAAATGAGATTTTCCTGCACCTTGAAAATGCATGTTAAAATCGAAACCTTTCCACGTAGCAGATAAACCCAAACCGTAAATTAGATTCGGTCGCGTTGTAGAACCAATCGGAACAATGTCATCATTATTAATGATTCCGTCCCCGTTTATATCTTTGTATTTGATATCACCAGGCATCACGTCTCTGGGATCGGCAAAGTCCTGACGAGGGCTATTTCGAATATCTTCGTAATCTTCAAAAAGACCCAGAGCAATCAAACCTTTTGCCTGATCGATACGAAAACCGGTGCGACGAAGATAGGGATAACGGCTTACCATTTCATCGGCTTCGGTAATTTTGTTTTTGCTGTACGTAAA
>DUQH01000036.1 GCA_012837895.1 Candidatus Fermentithermobacillaceae bacterium
ACGAAGGCTTCAAAGTAGACTCAGATTACCCTTTTAAGGGAAATATGCATATAGAAAAGTTGGAGGAGACCATAAAAACCCACGGAGCCGAAAATATCCCTTTCATTCGTGTGGAGGCTTCTACCAACCTGATTGGAGGCCAACCGTTCTCCATCCAAAATTTAAGAGATGTAAGGGCTATTGCCGATAAATACAATATCCGGGTTGTTCTTGACGCAAGTTTGTTGGGTGAAAATGCCTATCTGGTACATCTTCGTGAAGAGGAGTTTAAAGATTGTTCTCTAGGGGAGATTATCAAAACAATGACAGATTTGGCGGATATCGTTTACTTTTCTGCCCGAAAATTAAGCTCTTCGCGAGGTGGAGGAATATGTACAAACGAGCATGAGATCTACCGTGAACTGGAACCACTTATACCGCTTTACGAGGGATTCCTAACCTATGGAGGAATTTCTGTACGCGAGATCGAAGCCATGGCCGTGGGGTTATATGAAACACTTGACGAAACAATAATTCGTCAAAGTCCCGATTTCATTGCTTATCTTGTTAAATCCCTTGATGCCCATGGTGTGCCTACGGTTAAACCTGCGGGAGTGCTGGGAGCACATGTTAATGCGATGGAGGTATGCAAACATATTCCGCAGAACGAATACCCCGCCGGTGCGCTTGCCGCTGCCCTGTTCCTGATTTCGGGAATAAGGGGAATGGAAAGAGGTACGCTCTCAAACCAAAGAGATGAGGATGGCAACGAAACGCTTGCCGATATGGAACTTGTTCGCCTGGCTGTTCCGAGACGTGTATTTACGCTTTCGCAAATCAAATATGTGGTCGACCGAATGGCTTGGCTATATGAAAACCGGGAGCTTATTGGCGGATTACGATTTGTATACGAACCACCGGTTCTTCGTTTCTTTATGGGTGGACTGGAGCCTGTGAGCGATTGGCCCCAAAAGCTTATGGCAAAATTTAAAGCGGATTTCGGGGATAGCTTATAAATTTCATCGGGGAAAATGGCAATTATTATTGGGGTGATGCCGCAATGACAAAATGCATTGCGGATAATACTTTATTAAATAAAAATAACAACCTTGTATGCGTAAATATTGCAAAATATTTATAGCTTTGTTTATCGACAAAAGAGAAAATCAAAAATAATCCCATCAAAACGTATTTCTATGGAAACGACAAAACTTTATTCGCTTAACCTCGGCAATATAAAGGCCTATTTGTTTGCGGGGCTCTTTATATTGGGAAATTTGCTTCTACCCCAATTGGTGCACCTTATTCCCAACGGCGGATTGATCTTCCTCCCCATCTATTTCTTTACGCTGATTGCCGCGTATAAATACGGTATGTATGTTGGACTGCTTACAGCCGTTTTTTCTCCGCTGGCCAACAGTTTGCTTTTCGGCATGCCTGTAGCGGCCATGCTCCCGGCTATCATGACGAAATCGGTTATCCTGGCAATTGCAGCCGCACTGGCAGCAAAACATTTCGGCAAAGTATCGATATGGGGAATCCTGTTGGCCATTCTTGCTTACCAGTTTATCGGAACCGGAATAGAATGGGTAATGACGCAGAATTTTTTTGTTGCCGTACAAGATTTCCGCATGGGTATCC
>DUQH01000089.1 GCA_012837895.1 Candidatus Fermentithermobacillaceae bacterium
CCTCCAGCGCCGATGGTACTAGGCTGGGGACAGCCTGGGAGAGTAGGTCACTGCCGGATGTTCATTCAAAGCCTCACCGTAAAGGTGGGGCTTTTTGTGTTGCGGGCCTTTCGTTCCGCCTCCCTCGCTTCCTGAAGCATGAGAACTGTTTCTGGGCTGAATATTGCCATGATATTGGCTTTGCAATATGATCCTGGTGCTGGCTGTAAGCGCCCCTATTCCTCATGTGCTGTCATAGAAGAGGGAAGTTAGTCCAGCAAGGCGGGATGAGGTTTCCGCCTTCATTCCCCGGATTGTGTCTCCCGTGTCACGTCAGGGAAGAGCTATAGCAGGGGCTGACACGCCTGGGGATATGTGGAAAATATTGTGGATAAGTAAGAAAATGGTAGCATCTAGTATGTGACACATTGTCCCCGGGGTCGAGGTCCGCGTGAATTGTGTGTTTGCAGGTACATACCGGCGCTCTGTCCTCTATTTACCAGTCTAAGCAGGCATTGCTGCTATAAGGCGCCCGGATTGTATGGTATCATGAAAACTGCGCTTTACCTGGTGGTTTATTGTCTTTGACGCCGGTTCATACACGGGCGATCTGACAGGCCACCACAATCAGTTGAACACTAGCTGAATCTGTAAAGGAGATGAAATAATGGTCAAACGGACATTTAAAGCTGTAATTGCAGTATGTATGCTGACGGCCGTGTTGGGTTCTGTCGCAATGGCTGCTCCTGCAGATGGCCCGGCCGTGCAGGATCAGGGTGCCGGTTGGCAAGTGCCCTGGTATTTCAGGTGGCAGCCTTTTCCTGTGTGGCCTGGCTGGGGCGGTAGCTTCTACCCCCGTACTGGGCTTGGATACCACCTTGCCTATGCACCTGAGGCAAAGGAGTTAATCCTGTATGTATACAACCCTACAAACAAGCCCATTACAGTATCACAGCCCAGCGCTTTCATGGTTGACTTCGTGCTGTGGCAAGACGGGCAGATGGTTTGGAGGTCAAGCGCTAACAGGAGCTATGCCCAGGTTGTTACCAGCGAGACGTTCAAGCCTGGCGAGGGGAAAGCATACAAAGAATCCCTGCCATGGCTTCCTGCAGGCACCTATTTCGCACAGGCATACTACCTGCCTGAAAGCAAATGGTCTCCGGTTGCATCATCGTACATTTGGGTTCAAGCCTATGAGCCTCTCCAGTATTCAGTTGACTACCTGGCTCCTACCTGGTCGAATCCAAATCCCAGGCTAAGGGTAACCATTAAGAACGTGTCCGGAAAAGATATTACCCTTCCTTACCAGTACGGGTATCAGGTTCTGGTCAAAAAAGCCGGGGCCAAGGAGTATCTTCCCAATGTAGGAATGAGCCAGTCTGTGGGCACAATTGAAAAGGACGCAACAAGGTACGTTTTTGTGAACTTGAGAGGTCTGACGCCTGGAACTTACCAGGTGGATGTGAGATCCAATGTAGCTCACCTGGGTTGGTATTCAGTAGTTGCACAGGCCTGGTTCAGGGTCTGGTAAAATAATGTAAGGCGTAAGGGCGGCCCTGGGCTTAGGCCGGGGCCGCCTTCAATGGAATTCTCTGCTGGACGGTCCTCAGGGTCAAAAACCCTGACCGTCTCCAGGGGTTCATTGTACTTGCGCCAAGCAGTACATAATTGATAATATGCCGAAGAGACCTTCGGTAGCCCGGTTGTTAGGAGGAGATGTCGTTGAAAGAGTATTCTACGGAAAGGATTAGGAACGTCGCGTTCGTTTCCCACAGTGGTGCGGGCAAGACTACTGTTGGCGATGCTATTTTGTTTGTTACCGGTGGTAACGACCGGTTTGGAAGAGTCGACGATGAGACATCAGTCTTGGATTGGGATTCAGAAGAAATCCGGCGTAAGACAACTATTTCTACAGGATTGGCCCCGGTTGAGTGGAGCGATTGTAAGATTAACATCCTGGATACACCTGGTTACTTCGACTTTGTGGGAGAGGTCCGTTCAGCCCTCAGGGTTGCTGATGGGGCTTTGGTTGTCGTTGATGCTACCGGCGGTGTTGAAGTGGGAACCGAGTTGGTATGGCAGTATACCTCTGAATACGAAATTCCCAGGCTGCTTGTGGTGAACAAGCTGGATAGGGAAAACACGGGTTTTCAAGAAACACTCAATCAACTCCGCAATGTGTTCGGAAGCCGGGTGCTGCCCCTGTATCTGCCTATAGGTAAAGAGGCAGGCCTGAAGGGTGTCGTAGATATCTTAAGAGAAGTAGCTCTTGTCCCTTCGCCTGACGGGAAAAAAGTTGTGGAAGAGAGCATTCCGGCAGACTTGGCCGACCAAGTCTCGGATTTGAAGGAAGAACTCAAAGAAGCTGCATGTGACGGCGACGATGAATTGCTTGAGAAGTATCTCGACGAAGGAGACCTTACGGATGAAGAGATCATAAGGGGTCTCAGGGCGGCCAGCATTGCGAGGAAGGCGTTCATCACAATTCCCGTTTCGGCAAGTAAGCTTATCGGTATACACCAGGTGCTTGATGCAATAGTGACATACCTGCCCAGCCCGGCAGATGTTCCCGCCGTTAGAGGGGTTGTTCCTGATACAGAAGATGAAGTTGTTAGGAAGGCGGATGTCTCTGAACCATTTTCGGCGCTGGTGTTTAAGACAACCGCAGACCCGTACGTTGGCAAACTAACAATTTTCCGGGTATACTCAGGCAAGCTTGCCGCCAACAGCACCTGTTTTAACTCGTCAAAGAAGCGCGCTGAGCGGATAGGCCATCTTTTCAGCATCAAGGGCAAGAGCCAGGAGCCTGTTTCCCATGTATCAGCCGGTGACATAGGCGCGGTGGCAAAGCTCCAGGAAACCCTCACAGGTGACACATTGTGCACTCAGGAGGATCCGGTGCTGTTCGCGCCTATCAGTTTCCCTGCGCCTGTGTACTCTCTTGCAGTTAACCCCAAGACAAAGGGTGACGAAGAGAAAATTTCCGCAGGGCTGCCAAGGCTTACCGATGAAGATCCGACAATTACAGTAGAACGCAATACAGAAACCGGTGAAACGATTCTATCGGGCCTCGGGGAAGTCCACGTTGATGTGACTACAACCAAACTCAAGAGGAAATTTGGTGTGGATGTCGATCTTACCCTGCCTAAGATCGCTTACAGGGAGACAATCAAAGATTCTGCCAAGGCTGAAGGCAGACATAAGAAACAGACCGGTGGACGCGGCCAGTTTGGGCACGTATGGATCGAGTTTGAACATACTTCTGAACAGGAATTCGAATTCGTTGACAAGATTTTCGGCGGAGCCGTTCCAAGGCAGTATATCCCTGCTGTTGAAAAGGGTCTGAGAGAGGCGCTTCAAGAGGGCGTATTGGCCGGTTACCCGGTGGTCAATCTCAAAGCTACCTTGTACGATGGCTCTTTCCACCCGGTTGACTCTTCGGAAATGGCTTTTAAGATAGCTGCATCATTGGCTTTCAAGAAGGGCTGCGCTGAGGCGAAGCCTGTCCTGCTTGAGCCTATTGTCCGGGTTGAGGTTACAGTTCCCGAACAATACATGGGAGACATCATGGGCGATCTTAACAAGAAACGCGGAAGAATTCTCGGCATGGAGTCCAAAGGCCATATCCAGGTGATCAAAGCTCTTGCCCCCTTAAGTGAAATGCAGAGGTACGCGATTGATCTAAGGTCCATGACTCAGGGACGCGGGCTTTTCACCATGGAGCTTGATCATTATGAGGAAGTGCCTGACAACATTGCCGCACAAATCATCGAGGAGGCCCAGAAGGAAAAAGAGAACAAGTGATGCTGGGTCAAAGGTTACTTGTGTAAGCTAAGCCCCGGTGTATGCTACTGCACACACCGGGGTCGGAACTACTGCCATGAGTCCTGTATTTGTACTCCTTTGAAGTAGTAAGTCACAATGTCCTGAGCAGATTTGCCACGCTGGGCTAACAGCCATGCCCCCCACTGTGACATGCCTACGCCGTGCCCGAAACCCCTGCCTTTCATGTACACCGTATTGCGGTCCAAGTGAAGAGAATCTATCAGGGTTGAGCGCATTTTCTGGTCGCCTATGGCGAGCCGGAACTGGGGTGCCGGGACTTCCTTGCCGTTGATACTCAGGGTTTCAGCTCTACCTGAAGCTCCACGCCGCCCAATCTTTACCGAATTGAGTTCACCACCCACCTCAACTCCAACAGCCCTGGCGGCTTCTACCACTTCTCCCGCTGAAAACTTAGCGGACCATTCGTGGCTTGGTTCCTGCTGGACGTCGGTTACCGGTTGCACATACGGTGTACTTTCCTTTGTGAAGTTCAGGCCTTCAGCTGCGCTGGCCGTCTTGCCTCCTGAGCTTGAATGGAACCACGCCCTTATAGGCTCTCCCCTGTACGTGATAATCTTACCCCTGGTGTTGCTTACGGCTTTCTTTACCTGGTCATTTACCTTTGATGCGTTGTAAGCTTGAAACTCCCTTGGATCCGTGCTGGCCTGAGCGTTACGGCCCTCCAAAGGTCCTTCCTGGAGCTTTTTCAGGGTAAACGTCCTGGCTACTATGGCCTGAGCTTCCAACGCAGCCAGTGGCCAGTTCGGATCCATTTCAGCAGCAACCACTCCTTCCAGGTAGGTTTCCAAGGGCATGGACTTGACTTCACCTGTCTCGTGAAAATACACGGATATGGCCGGTTCTTCTGCAGGGATGTTAGCCTTGGGTTGCATGTGTTGGCCCCTTGCAGCCATGATAATGGCCGCGGCGGCGATTGCACCAAGGATTAACATCAACCTGTTGTCTTTCAGAAGGTCAGCTGCACCTTTGAATCTGGACGCCATGAGCACCACCTCCGTGTATAGCATTCCAAATGGCGGTCAATGTAAAACGTCCCAAACACTTGAGTTCCGCAGTTCGGGCGTGCTAGCATCAATTCAGAATGGCACCGTAACCCTAGATGTAAGGAGGTCTGTCCAGTGGTCCAAGACGTCATTATTGCAGGAGGCGGGCCGGCAGGTTTGACTGCTTCCATTTACACTGCGAGAGCCGGCCTGAAGGTGAAAATTGTCGATCCTGTGGGTGCCGGCGGCCAGGCAGGTACTACAAGCATAATTCACAACTATCCGGGTTTCCCTGATGGGGTGTCAGGCCCTGAATTGATGGGATTCATGAGTGAGCAAGCCAAAGCTTTCGGGGCTGAGATTGAATACGGTGAAGTTAGCGCCCTCAGAAAGGAAAACAGTTTATTCCTGGTCACCATAGATGGCAAGGATTATGAAGCCAGGAGCGTCATATGGGCGGCAGGTACATCGCCCAGGTCTTTGGGAGTTCCCGGCGAAGCTGATCTTATTGGACGAGGTGTAAGTTTCTGCGCAATATGTGATGGCCCTCTGTTCCGGGATAAGGTGGTAGCAGTGGTAGGCGGCGGGGACTCAGCGCTTACCGGAGCCCAGTTTCTCACTGGGTATGCCAAGGAGGTTATCCTCATACATAGAAGGGATCAGTTTCGTGCAAGCCTTGCCAACGTGAACAGGGTGGTTGGACATCCACGGATTACACTTAAGCTCAACAGCACTGTACACCAGATGAAGGGCGACGGGCTTCTGGAGTCGCTGGTTGTCAGGAACGTGGAAACCGGTAGCATTGGGGAAATCGAAGTTGATGCAGTATTCCTCTACGTAGGCTCTATTCCTAATTCAGCTCCACTAGAGGGGTTGGCAGACTTAACTTCAAGCGGTTATGTGAAGACGAGAGAAGACATGTCCACCGGTACCCCAGGTTTGTTTGCAGTAGGCGATGTCCGGGACAAACTGTTAAGGCAAGTGGCGACTGCGGTTGGTGATGGTGCGGTAGCCGGATGGTCTGCCGAGAAGTACATCATAGAGAATTTCAGGTAGGCTGGATATCCCATACCAGACTATCAGCATACGCTTAGTAAGTGTAACAAACTCCTTGTATTTTCGTGCATATGGTATATTATATAAGGTAATAGTCAATGATAGTCAAAGTCAGACACGAGCCTGTCAAATCAGCGGTTCCGGGAATTCGGGAGTGATTGTATGGCTAGCCTAACAGATATTATCGAAGCCTACATTTTGTCTCTTGTGGAGGAAGGCGGGGGCGTAGCTGAGATCCAAAGAACTTATCTTGCAGAGTATTTTAACTGTGTGCCTTCGCAGATCACCTATGTGTTAAGTTCCCGGTTCCAGCCGGAACGCGGTTACATCGTCGAATCTAAACGGGGTGGCGGGGGGTACATCAGGGTAGTAAGACTTGAACTCTCAGACGGAGTCGCAGGCATTATGAGGAGCGTTGGCAAGTCTTTGTCTCAAGATGAAGCTCACGGATACCTGCTGAGGCTTTTTGACGAGGGACTGATAGATGCAAAGTGCTACAGGATGATGCAGGCTGCCCTGTCCAGGGATACCCTGGCTTTGGATCTGCCCCACAGGGACTGGTTGAGGGCCAGGATGTTCAAGGCGCTTCTACATGCGTATTTCTCAGCGGCTGAGGATAAGGAGTGACCGGTTATGTTGTGTGAAGAGTGTGGCAAATCTCAGGCGACTGTGCATATCGAAAGGATAGTCAATGGCAGGAAGATGACCATGCATCTTTGCAGGGATTGTGCCCAGCGTTCCGGATTGATGACCCTGGGTGTGTTATTCCAGCCCAGTTTTTCTATTAACAGCTTGATGTCAGCCTTTCTCGGTTCACAGCTGGAGACGATGCCTTCAACAGGCCCTGGCATAGAGGGTCCCAGGTGTCCTGTGTGCGGAATGAGCTACAGGGATTTCGCCCGGGCGGGCAGGCTAGGATGTGCCAGATGCTATGAAGTTTTTGAGGACAGGCTGGAACCGCTGCTTAGACGGATTCACGGCTCAGATACCCATGTGGGAAAGGCGCCTGTGGGTACCGGTGAAAGAGCCAGGATACGCCGGGAACTGGAAGACTTAAGGAAACAACTGTCCAGGGCGGTGTCACAAGAAGCCTATGAAGAAGCCGCACGAATAAGGGACAAGATCAAGGAATTCGAGGCGCAATTAGGGGGGAATCCGGCGTGACACGCAAGGAAGCTGAAGCTTTCCAGACCATACTCAAGAATTCGTCTTCGCCCTGGATGGACGGAAGCGGGGAACTTGGGTCTGTGGTGATTTCGTCCAGGGTAAGACTTGCACGCAACCTGGAGGATGTCCCTTTTCCACATCTTCTGTCTGATAATGATGCAGGTTTGGTACTCGAGAAGGTGTTTGAAGCTGCCGGCAGAATTGGTGAGAAGGGGTTTGGGGGACCCGTCATCAGGATCGGTTTAAGCGAGATTTCGCCCCTGGATCGCCAGGTGCTTGTTGAAAAGCATCTGATAAGCCCGCAGCATGCTGAAGGCAAAGCAGGCAAAGGGCTTGTGCTGAGAAACGACGAATCCGCTGCAATTATGGTCAACGAGGAAGATCACCTGCGGATTCAGGTGCTTCGTTCCGGTTTGGAACTGGGGGAAGCGTGGGTGTTGGCAAGCGGTATAGATGACCTATTTGAACAAAACCTTGATTACGCTTACGATGAGCGGATCGGATATCTTACATGCTGCCCTACCAACGTGGGTACCGGTATACGGGCGTCGGTAATGGTACACTTGCCTGCGCTTGCCGTTGCTAACGAAACATCACGGGTTCTTACCGCAGTAAACAAGATAGGGCTTGTGGTGCGGGGGCTTTACGGTGAAGGCACTGAAGGGCAGGGGAATGTTTTTCAAATATCCAACCAGATTACCCTTGGTCAGTCTGAGAAGGAGATAATTGAGAACCTTTCCCTGGTTGTAAGACAGGTGGTTACTGAAGAGGTTAAAGTGCGGGAAATGCTGTTTAGGAACCACCGTATTGAGCTTGAGGACCGGGTTTTCAGATCTCTGGGCATACTTTCTAACGCACGCAGGATCACATCGGACGAAGCCATCAAATTGTGGTCAGACCTGAGACTAGGGGTTGAGCTTTCTATGATTCCCGGGCTTGAGATGAAGGATGTCAATGAAATACTTGTGCTGTCCAGGCCTAATTTCGTGCAAAAGGTTTTCGGAACGGCACTCACGGCACAAGAAAGGGATGTACGGAGAGCAGACTTGATCAGGAAACATCTTGCTTCAAGAGGTGTTTAGACCGTGTACGGAAGGAGGAAGGAAAATGGACCGGAGACAGAGATATACAGAACGGGCCATGAGGGTGCTCACCTGGGCCCAAGAGGAAGCTAGGAGTCGTGGAGCACAGACTATGTCCAACGAACACATATTGCTTGGGCTTCTCAGGGAGCGGGGCAGCATCGCGCTGCTTGTACTCGAAAGTCTGGGCATCCAGCCTGCGCAGGTTAAGGAAGAGATAGAGAAATCAATTGAAACCAAGCCTGCAGTACCTTCCATTGATGCTGTTACCAGGTCAGCCAAGAGGGTGTTGCAGTTGCTGACTGAAGAAGCTAGCAGCCTGGGCCATTCTTATATAGGCACGGAACACATTTTACTTGCGCTGCTTCGGGAAGAGGAAGGGCTTGCAGCTAAGATACTTACCGGTTTGGGCGCAGACTACGACAAAGTACGCGATGAAATCGTGAAGCGTGTAGGCGGGACTGTCGCCGATCAGCGTCATGACAAGCGGGCAAGGGCAGGCCGCAGGAGAACACCCACTCTTGACACTTACGGGCGCGACCTGACAGAACTGGCTGAACAGGGCAAGCTCGACCCGGTTATTGGCAGGGAGAAAGAGATCGAGCGGGTCATCCAGATACTCTCAAGAAGGACGAAGAACAACCCGGTGTTGATCGGGGAACCTGGAGTAGGCAAGACTGCGATCGCTGAAGGGTTGGCCCAGAATATAAAGGATGGCAGGGTTCCTGAGATGCTCAGGGGCAAGCGGGTTGTCACCCTGGACTTAGCTGCACTGGTTGCCGGAACTAAGTACCGGGGCGAATTTGAGGAGCGCCTCAAGAAAGTGCTTGAAGAGATAAAGAACTCCGGGGACGTGATCCTGTTCATCGATGAAATGCACAACATTATCGGTGCAGGAGCTGCCGAAGGTGCCATAGACGCTTCAAGTATCCTCAAGCCCATGCTTGCAAGGGGAGAACTCCAGTGCATAGGCGCGACCACCCTTGACGAGTACAGGAAACATGTAGAGAAAGATGCGGCGCTTGAAAGAAGGTTCCAGCCGGTGCTTGTGTCTGAGCCTACTGTTGAAGAGACTATCGAGATCCTAAAGGGTATAAAGGACCGGTATGAAGCGCACCACGGGGTGCAGTATACTGACGAAGCTCTGGAGGCAGCGACGAATTTGTCAGCCAGATATGTTGCTGACAGGTTCCTGCCGGACAAAGCGATTGACCTGATAGACGAAGCCGGATCTAGGGTGCGCATGAAAGCCTTGGAAGCCCCCAAGGACCTGAGGGAACTGGAGGTCCAGCTGGAGAAGCTCATCGCCGAAAAAGAAGAAGCCGTTGCCTCCCAGGAGTTCGAGAAGGCAGCTGAGCTCAGGGACGAAGAACAGAGGTTGAACCAGCTTCTCGAGGAAAAACGGAAAGCTTGGAAGACCAATGATATACCTGAAAAAACCAACGTTACGGCTGACGATATTGCAACTATTGTAGCAGATTGGACAGGTATTCCTGTAAGGAGGCTGGCTGAAGGCGAGTCTGAGAGACTGCTGAAGCTTGAAGATGAACTGCACAAGCGAGTCATCGGCCAGCATGATGCTGTTGAAGCAGTATCCAGGGCGGTTCGCCGATCAAGGGCAGGTCTGAAAGATCCCAAACGGCCCATAGGCTCGTTTATCTTTCTCGGGCCTACCGGAGTGGGTAAGACCGAGTTGGCACGGGCCCTGGCTGAAGTGCTGTTTGATGACGAAGATGCAATGATAAGGCTGGATATGTCCGAGTACCAGGAAAGGCATACTGTGTCCAGGTTAGTAGGCGCGCCTCCAGGCTATGTTGGCTACGACGAAGGAGGGCAGCTTACCGAAACAGTACGCAGGCGGCCGTATTCCGTCGTCTTGCTGGACGAAATCGAAAAAGCACATCCAGATGTGTTCAATGTGTTGCTGCAAGTACTTGAGGACGGAAGACTTACTGAGGCCCAGGGGCGTACTGTTGACTTCAGGAACACGGTGATTATCATGACCTCTAACGCAGGCGCTGAAGCTATTCATGGCAGGGCGGTCTTGGGCTTTACAGTTGAAAAGGACACTGAGCGTGCCCATGAGGATATGAAATCCCGTGTGATGGATGCAGTGAAACGGATGTTCAGGCCTGAGTTCATAAACAGGGTAGATGAGATCATAGTGTTCCATGCCTTAACAAGCGAACACCTGAAAGAGATAGTCAACCTCCAGCTGAGAGATGTTGAGAAGAGGTTGCAGGACTCATCCGGCCTGTCAATGGAGGTTACTGACGAAGCCAAACTCAAACTTATCGAAGAGGGTACAGATCCCGATTACGGTGCCAGGCCCCTAAGGAGAACAATACAGCGGCTTGTGGAAGACCCGCTTTCAGATATGGTTCTGAAGGGCGAGCTCAGGAATGCCACCAAGGTAACAGTGAGTTTGGGAGAGGATGGGAAACTGGTGTTTACCCCGTCTGTCTCTTCAAATGCAGTTGCTGATGAAGAGCAGGCAGAGTAAGGTAAGTTTCTGAGGTTTCAGAGGAAAACACGAGCGCGGCATAGAATTCCCGTTCCGAAAGGTAGTGAGGATTCTATGCCGCCTTCTGCTTCCAATAGCAGGTTTGTATGTTCTGTTTGCGGGTATCTATCATTGCGGTGGTACGGGCGTTGCCCCGAATGCGGACAGTGGAATACCTTTGAGGAACAGGCCCCTGCCCCGGCTACCGGGCGAAAGGGGGCTAAGAGGGGAGACGCCCAGGAAACGCCTGTTGTACTGTCTGCTGTAGCTCCTGAGGAAGTGACCAGGTTTTCCAGTGGTTTGCCGGAACTAGACAGGGTTCTGGGAGGTGGTTTTGTGCCCGGTTCCGTACTGCTTCTAGGTGGCGAACCTGGAATAGGCAAGTCTACGCTGCTATTGTCGGTAGCGGACAAAGTAGCCTCTACAACCGGGCGGTCCCTGTACATATCAGGAGAAGAATCACTTGGACAAGTAAAGCTAAGGGCTGACAGGCTCAACGTTAGCTCCGGAGAACTGTATTTTGCAGCTGAAAGGGATATCGACGCAATCCTTGAAATGTGCTCCCAACTGAAACCTGGGTTCTTGGTTGTAGATTCAATTCAGACATGTGAAGACCGGTGTATTGATTCTTTACCTGGGAGCCCGGCTCAAATAAGGTCCTGCGCGACTAAACTCCAGGAGTATGCCAAACTGGAAAACGTCACGGTAATCCTTGTGGGGCACACTGTGAAGACAGGCGATCTCGCCGGCCCCAGGCTGCTTGAGCACCTGGTTGACACGGTCTTGTATTTTGAAGGGGAACTGAGCCACCTCTACCGTATCATCAGGGCCAGGAAAAACCGGTTCGGCGCTACCGGTGAAGTTGCAGTTTTCGGGATGGACGACAGCGGGCTCAGGGAGATACGGAACCCGTCTGAGTTCTTCCTTTCCGAGAGGCTGGAAAACCGTTCAGGATGTTGCGTGGCAGCATGTGTCCAAGGCAACCGTCCGGTTCTTGTTGAAGTCCAGTCGCTTGTGACTCCCAGCCAGTATGGCACCCCCAGGCGGATTGTCGGGGAAATCGACCAGCAGAAGCTACTCTTAATTGCTGCAGTGATGTCCAAGTACCTGGTTCATGGGCTTGATAAGATGGACGTCTTTGTGAAAGTAGCCGGCGGGATAAGAGTCAACGAGCCTGGTATAGACCTTGCCTGTGGGATTGCCATGATTTCCAGCTATTACGATATACCGGTCCGGCATGATGTAGCTTGTTTCGGGGAAATCGGGCTATCAGGAGAAGTAAGAATGGTTCCCAGAATAGAAGACAGGGTAAAGGAAGCTTTACGTTTGGGATTCAGCAGGGTGCTTGTACCACACGGGTTTATAGGAAACACAACTTCCCCTGGAATAATAGGCGTCTCGACTGTGGAAGAAGGAGTACGAAACGCCCTGGTTAAGGATGGCTCTTAATACAAGGTCACGAGAAGTTGAAAATGCCTAGGCAGGTTACACGTTCTTTCTCTTTCTGCAATATGTCACTAAGGTTGAGATCAAGCACATTGCATAAGGCCGTCAGGTAAAAAAGCGTTCTTCCGATTTCATCTTCCAGAATTTCAGTGCAATACTCACATAGTTTTCCTTCCACATGATTTCTCATGTAATCCCTGACCGATGATAATGAGCCTATATCAGGGGGAATTGACTGCTTTGTCGCATCTATCCGGATACAACCGCATGAGGTGACCGCTTTTGCTACTGCCCGGTTAACCCGGCCGCTTGACTCACCGAGTTTGCTCAAAACATCAAGGATGCTTCTGTGCCGGATTAAGTATTCGTTGACAGCTTCTTGAAATCTATCACAGAGCGGGTCATTCACAATTCTCACCTCTTAAAAGGTCTAAAGGAAGTATCTTGGTGGACGTGGCGGGATTCGAACCCGCGACTTTTCGGATGCGAACCGAACGCTCTCCCTCTGAGCCACACGCCCACCTACTCAAAAAGCATGCAAAACAATTTTACTTTAGCCATGCTCAAGAGTCAAGAAAAGGCATTTTAAGCGAGGATCTCTTCGATAATGCTGACAGCTTTGTCCCTGTCCCAGTCACTGGCGAGGATAAGTTCTGAAAGAAGGATCTCCTTGGCGCTTTCAAGCATCTTCCGTTCGCCTGTGGACAGCCCTTTTTCTTTGTTTCTGGCTGAAAGATTTCTTACTACGCTTGCCACTTCGAATATATCACCGCTCTTGATCTTTTCCAGGTTGTTGCGGTAACGTCTGTTCCAGTTGCTTGACATAGGCGTGGAATCTTGTCTTAAGATATTCAGAACTTCATCGACTTGCGACGGCTTTATTACGTCCCTGAGCCCGATCTCCTCTGTGTTATCAACCGGGATCATGACCTTCATGTCGCTGATGGGAAGCTGCAGTACATAGTACTTGTGAGTCTTACCGAGGATCTCCCTTTGTTCAATACCCTCTATGGTACCTGCACCATGCATTGGATACACCACTCGGTCTCCAACTCTAAACATCACTATACCTCCCAATACACCTTACGCAAGAATTATACCATTAACTGGGGTTTAGGTCAACCGGAGGAGGAGGGCCCTGCCGCACGTGGTTCTTGTTAGCCAAAACCGGTACGAGAAAACCTTATATGGTATTCTGATGTGGTATTCTATTGAGACAGGCGATCATCCCGGAACATTATGCATACGTGAACATAAATGCGCAGTTAACTTGGTTTACGGCATATGTTTGACATATAATAAAATCAGCTACGAGTAGTGTAAAAGGAGGTGTTTAAGTTTGGGAAAAGCAGGCCGGTATTTTGCCATTCTGGGCGCACTGGTAGGCGGAGTAGCCGGTTTCTACCTTTTGATCCCCATTGCCGTATTCTTCAGGCGGGAGCTCGGTATCTTTGAGTCGGCTGGGATAATAGTGCTCCTGGCGGGGATAGTTTCAGTGCTCTTCTTTTTCATAGGACCCCCTGTAACGGTGCTGGTGAGAAAGGGTGTGAAATGGCTTGAGAACCGCATGGTGAGAATGGCGCTGCAGGACATTCTGGTAGGAGTGGGCGGACTCATAATTGGCCTTATAATATCAAATTTGATTACCCCATCTTTATCCAGAATCCCTATTGTAGGCAGCGTTCTCCCTTCCATCGCCATGGTGCTGCTCGGCTATATAGGCATTGTAGTTGCAAGAAGCAAGAAAGACGACATATTAGTCATAACCCCACGTCCGTTTCGCAGCATGGCCAAAACCCTTTCAGGCGCAAGAAAGCGCAACCCTGCAGCAGATGGAGGGTTTTCGTCAGGGAAGATCCTGGATACCAGCACTATCATTGACGGGCGGATAGCTGATATCTGCAGGACGGGCTTTATCGAGGGGCCGGTGATTATCCCCAATTTCGTGTTGGACGAACTACGGCGCATTGCCGATTCGTCAGATAACATGAAGCGGAACAAGGGCAGGCGGGGCCTGAATATCCTGAACGAGATGCAAAAAGAAGCTTCAGTTGAGGTGTTGATGCAGGATTGGGAAGAAGATCCTGATCTCGACGTAGACCTGAGGCTGCTTAAGATGGCTAAGAACACAGGAGCCTTGATCATCACAACTGACTACAACCTGGCTAAGATTGCAGAGTTTCAGGAGGTAGGCGTACTTAACATCAACCAGTTGGCCAATGCCCTAAAGCCCATCGTGTCTGCAGGTGAGGAACTTGTTATCCACATTATTAAAGAAGGCAAAGAACCTGGACAAGGTGTAGGTTACTTAGAAGATGGCACAATGGTGGTGGTGGAGCAAGCGAGAAAATTCGTGGGTGAAGACATTACTGTCACAGTCACTAATTGCCACACCACGCCTGCCGGGCGTATGATATTTGCCAAACCGAAGGCGACAGGCCGGGACGATGAACATGATTGAAAGTTTGTGGGCGGTGATTCCTGCAGCCGGAGCAGGTGTCCGGGCCGGGAGCAAGGTACCCAAGCAATTCGTGGAGATCGCCGGGAAAACCATTCTGGAATGGACGACAGACAGGATCATGTCCATGCCTGAAGTGAGCGGGGGAGTGCTAGCGCTTCCCCGTGGATATGAATCCCACGGTTCCGTAAGGTGGATTGTTGAGACTCTAGCGCTGAAACATAACAAACCCCTGGTTACGGTAACCGGAGGTCAGACCCGCCAGGAGTCAGTGGGTCTTGCACTTGAAAAAATCCCGCCACATGTATCCTGGGTAATGATTCACGATGGGTCACGCCCGCTAATCTCCAGGGACCTGGCGTTGCGCGTCATTCAAGCGGCAAGAGAGCACTCAGCGGCCGTGTGCGGAACCAGCCTCAGCGATACGGTCAAAGCTATAGTTCCGTCCCACCAAGGAGATTTGTGTTTTGTACATAGCACCCTGTCAAGGGACGGCATTGTTACAGTCCAGACCCCTCAGGTTTTCAAGTTGAGCCTATTGAGACAGTGCCACGAAACGGCGAAGAGAGACGGGTTTACCGGCACCGACGACGGCCAGTTGGTGGAACGGTATGGGTACAAGGTCGCTGTAGTTGAAGGTGAGCGCACCAACTTCAAGGTCACCTTCCCTGGAGACTTTGCTTTAGCTGCTGCGCTGCTTGAAAAGCAAGCCAGTGGATCTGAACCTGCTTCAGGGGCGGAGCACTTTGGAGAGATGAACCGCCCTGGATCCGGGTCCAGGCGGGCGCGAAGGGCAAGGCGGCTGTTGCAGCGCGAGGAAGCCCCGGTACCTGTGACAGGTTTCGGATTTGACGTCCATCCTTTGGTTCACGGCAGGAAATACGTGCTGGGCGGGGTGGAGATTCCCTGGCCAAAGGGGCTCTTGGGCCATTCAGATGCTGACGTATTGTGCCACGCGGTTGCAGACGCAGTGTTGGGAGCCCTAAGCTTGGGTGACATAGGCAAATGGTTTCCCCCTGAGGACTCAAGGTTCCGGGATGCAAGTAGCCTTGGCCTCCTGGCGGATATCTGGTCAACTGCAGGCAAAATCTCGGAAATTGTTCACCTGGATTGTACCCTGGTAGCACAGGAACCTAGATTATCACCATATATAGAACATATGAGGTACAATATTTCGCAAGTATTCTCAATATCAATGGACAAGATTTCCATAAAAGCTACCTCCCCTGAGAAGCTGGGGAGCCTTGGCCAAGGTCAAGGGATAGCTGCTTTTTGCGTTGCAACTCTTATAAAGAAGGGCAGGGGTTAGACATGGCGGTTATGGTCTACAATACCCTTTCAAGGCAATATGAGGAGTTTGTGCCTGTTGAAGAAGGGAAAGTCAGCATATACGTGTGCGGTATAACGCCGTATGATCACAGCCACATAGGTCACGCCAGGCCTGCCGTGTTCTGGGATGTGGTAAGACGCTACCTGACCCATAAAGGGTACAAGGTTAAACTGGTCGCGAACTTTACTGACATCGATGACAAGCTCATCAATAGGAGCAAGCAAACCGGTATCCCCATTCCAGAGATAGCTGAAAAGTACATACAAGAGTATTTGGAATGCATGGACAAACTGGGTGTTCAAAGAGCTGATGTATACCCCAGGGCGAGCGAGGTAATTCCCGAGATTATAGATGCCGTTCAGACGCTTATCGATAAAGACTTTGCATATGAATCTTCAGGCGATGTCTATTTCAGGGCCGGGAAATTCGCCGGTTACGGCAAACTCTCAGGCAAGAAAACAGAGGAACTGATGCCCGGTGCAAGGGTTGAGGTGTCAGAACTGAAAGAGTCGCCACTGGACTGGGCTTTGTGGAAGGCGTCTTCGCCTGGCGAACCAGGATGGCCCAGCCCCTGGGGAAAGGGGCGTCCAGGTTGGCATATTGAATGTTCGGTCATGGTTCATAAACACCTTGGGCCGCAGATCGATATGCACGGAGGCGGTACTGAACTGGTTTTCCCTCATCATGAAAATGAAGTGGCCCAGGCAGAGGCGGTGTCAGGTGTTGAGCCCTATGTGAAGTACTGGGTTCACAGCGAACTGCTAAACCTGGAAGGGGAGAAAATGTCCAAGTCGCTTGGAAATGTGGTCTACCTTCACGAGGTCGTCAAGAACCATGATCCTATGGCTGTGAGGTTGTACCTCCTGAATGCTCACAGGCGGAAGGTATTGGATTTTTCTGAAGAACTCCTCAGATCGGCAGAAAAGGGTTGGGAGCGGATACAGACCGGCTACCGCAACGCATTGGAGTTCCTGTCGAACCCAACTGCCCAGGGGTTGCGCGATGCCTCGAAACTAGCTGAAGCAACCCGGCAAAGCAGGAAAGCGTTTTTCGAATCAATGGACAACGATTTTGCCACTCCGGGAGCTTTGGCAGCGGTATTTGATTTGGTAACCGCGATTAACGCCCATGTGGTGCCAAGGGAAAAGGATACGTCTGATTCTGATGCCAGGCAAAGGGTTGCCGAAGCTTTTGGGCTTCTGGTCGAGTGCCTTGGGATCCTTGGGCTAGTGCCTGAGACCGGCCGTCCCACCGCGTCACAGGAGAGCGATATAAGCGGGAGCCTGGTTGACATTTTGGTGGAAATCAGGAATACTGCACGGCAACGGAAGGATTATGCAACTGCCGATTACATCAGGAATAAGATGGCTGATCTTGGAATAGTGCTTGAAGACACACCGTCAGGTACTAAGGTCAGGATGTGACATATATGCCGGCCCTGGGAAGCGGGCGGGCACGAGACCGAAGTCATTATATCTGGGGGAGAAGATATATATGGATGACCGGCCTGAAAGGAATTCCCAAACCCAACTTAAGGTCAAGGTGTTGCATTACCCGTTTATGGGTACAGGGATCAATACCGAGAGATTGATCTTGCTGGGCCGTCTATGCTATTCACCCATGGGTACAGATGAGCTTGAGTCAATCTTGACAGGGGACAAGCCCTCTAAAGAGGAAGTGGGTCGGTTCGTAAGGGGCCTAATCAAGTCAGGGCACCTTGGGGTTTTGGAGCACTGGTACACCACTTTTGCGGTCGAAGGGTATTCAAGAATATCCAGCCAGCAAAATGACAGGCACCGCCTGATGAAGGTGTTCAAGGAGCCCGGCGTGATCTATTTCAACGAACCAGTCCAGGCGTCTGCTGATGTATCCCAGCTTCAGCAGTCTCAAAGGTACGTGAAGGAAGACAACTTCAAATACGTCACTCCGCCCAGCTTTTCAAAGCATCCTGAGTTCCTACAACGGTATGAGAAACTGCAGGAAGAAGTCTTGGATATGCAGAGAGAAGGTTTGTCTCTCGGGATTCCTGCAGAGGATGTAAGGTTTGCGCTAACAAACGCCACAGAGACGAGGTTTGTGATTACCACCAACGCCAGGCAGCTCAGGCATATGTTTAACCTCAGGTGTTGCCAGAGGGCCCAGTGGGAGATCCGCCGTATGTTCAACCTGTTGCTCAAGGAGTACAAGAAGATAGCTCCTAACATCTTTTATGGAGCCGGCCCGTCTTGCGAAGACCTGGGCTATTGTCCGGAAGGCAAAATGTCGTGCGGCCGGGCCCCCACCCTGGATGATTTGCGGGAAACTTATGAAGCCCGCAAGAAGCAGAGTTAACGGGGGCAGGCTATTTGGGATGATTAGGATGAGAGGCCGAAAGCCCGGTAAGGCACTGGGGCACAGCAAGTGTAGGAGCTGATCATGGCAGGAACGAGAAAAACCATTCACATCTATGGAAAGCAGCCTGTAAACGAAGCAGTTGAGAGCGGCTGGCCGGTGGTTGAGATTATAGTCCGGGGCAAGGGTGACGACCGGCAGGTCAGGCCCATTTTGGACAAAGCCCGCGACCGGAACATCAAGATATCAGGGATGGAACCAAGGGATTTTGACTTAAGGTATGCAAAAGCATCCCAGGGCATAGCCGCCAGGGTAGGCGACGTGGTTTTCAAACATCCTGAACAACTGCTGGCCGGTGTTCCACGAAATCAAACTCCCCTGTTTGTCGCGCTTGACGGCATACAGGATCCCCAGAACCTTGGTTCAATCTGCAGGACATCTCATGCCATGGGAGTGCATGGCCTCGTTGTTCCCCGGAGGAGAACTGCACCCTTTGGGGAAGGCGCTTTCAAAGCTTCAGCCGGGGCTGTATTTTACCTGCCTATCAGCGAAGTTCCTAACATCCACCATTTTGTGCAATGGTGTAAGAAGAATGGTGTATGGGTATGCGGATTGGACGGGACGGCAGACACGAGTTTGTGGGACATGGACCTCACTGTTCCTTTAGCGTTGGTGGTCGGAAGCGAGGGTAAGGGGATTTCCAGACTGGTGCGGGAACGGTGCGATTACTTGGCCCGAATCCCAATGTCTGGCAAGATAGACAGCCTGAACGCTGCTGTTGCATGCGGTATGGCCCTTTATGAAGTACAGAGACAAAGAGTTTTTCGTGGTGATTAGTCCGGTAACCGGACGGAGTGTTGATTTTTTGTAGACAAGACACGTATAATAAGTTTGTCCAGGCACCACAAGTCCAATCGGGAGAGGCTGACATAAATCGGTGAAAACCGGGGGAGGGGTGCTGTTTGCCTATTGACCCTCAGAATGATCTCTACGCAGTATTTGACCAAATGGAAGATGAAGAAATTGTTGACGTAGCTAGGACAGGTTCTACAGAAGCACAAGAGTACCTCATAAACAAGTATAAGAGTTTCGTAAGGGCCAAGGCCAGATCCTATTTCCTCATAGGGGCGGATCGTGAGGACATCATCCAGGAAGGAATGATAGGGCTTTATAAAGCGATAAGGGATTTTAGGGCTGAAAGACTAGCTTCCTTCAAAGCGTTCGCTGAACTGTGTATAACAAGGCAGATTATTACTGCTATCAAGACTGCCACGAGACAAAAGCATATTCCGCTCAATTCGTATATCTCGCTCAACAGGCCTATCTACGACGAAGATTCGGACAGGACTTTGCTTGACATTATGCCCGGCAATCACGTGCTGGATCCAGAAGAGGTAGTTATTAGCACTGAAGAGATTGGTAATATGGAAGAAAAGATTACTGAAATTTTGAGCGAACTCGAATGGCAAGTGCTTAACTCGTATCTGGACGGCAAATCCTACCTCGAAATCGCTGATGAACTGCAAAGGCACGTGAAATCAGTGGATAATGCGCTTCAAAGGGTAAAGAGAAAGCTCGAACGCTATCTCGATTCCAAAGATGCAGGGAATGAAAGTGAATACGCATCTTTGAGACAGCAATAAGTACTATTCTCTCTTGATTGCTCAAGTGGGGCTTTCGTATTGACATTGCTGCCTCCAGCAGGTAATATAATCTTGCATTTTATGTGAGCCAGCGTAGCTCAGTTGGCAGAGCAACTGATTTGTAATCAGTAGGTCGTCGGTTCGAATCCGTCCGCTGGCTCCATTTTTGTTCCGCTGATTCGAGAAGAACCCCAAAGCCGTAATGCAACCGAACTGCACAAGAACAGGCTCACCTTTCTAGTTGGCGCCTCTCTGTTGACTTTTCCTGAGATGAACCATATAGTAACTATAGTGGTAGTTAATAATTACTACAGTAGATATTACCCCAGGCAGAAATCGACCTTTGCACAATTGAAATCAGGCGTACCGGCGGCGGTTCGGGCATCGGCAAAGGAGGCGTTTTCCACATGGACGTTGTGTCTATGCTTCAAGAACTTGGCTTTACTGAATATGAAGCCAAGGTGTACTGCGCGCTTGTCAGGTTTCCTGGGAGCACCGGGTATGAGACAGGTGGTCATTCCAAAGTGCCCAGGGCAAGGGTATATGAAATACTTGAGAGTCTGCAGGAAAAGGGCATGGTGTATTCCCAGACAGTGGACGGAAGGCAGCTTTACTACCCTCAACCACATGGTACCATGCTGTCTCAACTGAAAGACCGGCTGACCGGGCTTGCAGATTCCCTCCATGTTGCGCTTGACCGTATGGCGTCAGACAACCCGGAACCGCAATTTCTTGTTTTCAGAAAAAGGGATCAAGTGTTCTCGAGAGTGCGTCAAATGTGCAGGCAGGCCAAGTCCAAGCTGCTTGTGTCGGGCTGGCCGGAAGATCTTATAGCCCTCGGGCCTGAACTTAAAGCTGCCCAGGACAGGGGTGTAGATGTGTATGTACTTTGCTTCGGGGAAGCAGAGCTTCCTGTAGGCCGGGCATTTTACCATTCGGTTACTGGGCTTCAATACCTACAAGTATCCGTGATCGGCAGGTGGCTCTTGCTTGTTGAGGATGTGCAGGATTGCTTAATAGTGCAGGTATCTGGCCCTGAACACACAACAGGCCTGCTTAGCAAAAGCCCACTCGTGTCGTTCATAGTGGCCCAATGGATCTACCACGACATCACAACCCTTGTCTATGCTAAAGAGTTCAGCCGCGGGACTGGGTCTAACCTCTCCCCTGAAAAACAAGCTTTATTGCAGGCGATTTTGGAGTGGAAGCCGGGCGATCCAGGGGGATTCGTAGAATTGCCTGAGGATGCGCCAGGAGTCTGGCAGATCTTTGAACAGATCAGGAAACGGCTAAACTCCAACCCAGCTCTTGCCGGCGAGATTGGTGGGTTGTTTGAATTCCGGATATCAGGTGAAGACGGCGGGGTGTTTCATATTGATCTCAGGGCCGGCCAGATCATAGTTGAAGAAGGCCATGCCCATGCTCCCGGACTTGTCCTGGAGCTGTCTGCCCATGATTTCCGTGCAATGGCCCTGGGTGTTTTGCCTTTGCCTGCCCTGTATACCCCGGGGCGAATCAGAGTAAAGGGCGACATTGCACTTGCGGGACGGATCCGGCAGTTACTTCACAGCTAAGCAGGAGATGATAGTTGTGCTAGCTTACGAGGTCCGCGGTCTCACCAAAGTGTACCAGGACAACATAGTGGCCAACAACAACCTGAGTTTTGATATCCAATGCGGGGAGTTCTTTGGGCTTCTTGGGCCTAATGGGGCAGGCAAGACAACGTTGGTACGCCAATTGATGGGACTCTCAGAGCCGAGTTCGGGACAGATCAAGCTCTTTGGCGAGTTGTTGACCGGAAGCACCATTGACCGGATCCCCTGGTACGTGAGTTACATTCCCCAGCGACTTGGGGCGGTAGCTGACCTCACAGCTGATGAAGCCCTTCGTGTTACAGGGACCTTAAGGGGAATGGATTACAACAGGGCTGTTAAGCAGGCGGCAGAACTGATAGATGAGTTTCAGCTAGGTTACCTCGGCAAGAGGCGGATAGGACAGATGTCAGGCGGTGAACAGCGCCTGGTAGCTTTGTGTATGGGCCTTATGGCTTCCCGTCCCATTATGATCTTGGATGAGCCCACCAATGATCTGGATCCTTCGTACAGAAAACAGGTATGGGAGAAACTAAAGGAGATAAATCAAACACGCAATACAACCATTATCCTCGTAACCCACAACGTGCTCGAGGCCGAAAAAGTACTCCAGCGTGTAGGTATTATCAATAAAGGTGAAATACAAGCTATGGGAACTGTGGGCGCGCTTAAAGCTCAAATCGACCAAAGGGTTCGTATAGATGTCCGCCTGAAAGCTGAGTCCCGGGACTATGTATCCCTGGCTTTTCTCAGGGACCTGAAGGACATAGAAGCCAGGACATTGTCAAGCCAGGAAGTACTCTTGCTGGTGCCCCGCAGCGCAATCCAGCAAGTGGTCGACCAGGTGATTTCCAATGTTGGCCTGATGTATGTCGAAGACTTAAAGATTGTAACCCCGACTTTGGAAGATGTTTACCTCCAACTAGGGGGAGGGGAGAAGCTTGAAAGAGGGGCGTGACGAGTTACGCAATCCTGATATGCCAGCAAGGGCGCTTGCAATCAAACCTCCGGACTTTCCTAGTGCAGTGCGGCATTGGTGGAGGGCATACGAAAACCTACTGTTTATCAGATGGGCAAATATCCGCAATGAATGGTATTTCGGTGTGATAGTAGGCATGCTGTTTCCAATTGCCATCATGATTTTCATGAAATTCAGCGGAAGTACCACAGATCCCGCGACAGGACTGTACGTTGCGTCAGGCAATGCGGTGATGTCGCTTGTCATGGGGCCGATGCAGTCACTATGCAACGACATGGCGTGGGGGAGGCAGAGAAACGATCTTGACTATTTTGCAGCCTTGCCTGTGACTAAGCTACAAGTGACCCTGGCATATGCAACAGTATCCGGGATCTTCATAATACCTGCCATGCTGTTTTCCATTGGGATAGGGTCATGGTGGTTTGGGTTCCCGGTTAAGTGGAACCCGGTTATCATACCGGTCATGCTCCTGGCGTCGTTGTCAATGGCAGGCTTGGGAGTTATGGCGGGAGTGTACGCCAGGGGTATCCACCAGGCCAATATGTTCAACTCGGCGGTGATGCTTGTGGTGGTGTTCTTGTCACCTGTGCTGATCCCATATGAAAACCTGCCCGGTTTTCTCCAAGTAGCTTCCAGGTTGCTCCCTACAAGCTATGCGGCGGCTGCACTTAGGGGAAGCCTTTCAGGTATGCCGATGCCGGAAATACTGAGGTACCTTGGCTTATTGCTTGCGTTCACAGCCGGGTTTCTGTACCTTGGCACCAAGCGGCTGGATTGGCGGATTGATTGACGTTTGGGGGCTTGGACGATCCTGAGAAAAATGGTGCACGTGGTGCACCATTTCAACTGTCCTGTTACGAGCAAACTGCAAAATTGGCATACCCAGTGCACCATTTTGGGCGTCCGCCAACACAAGACCGGGAACTATGGTGTACGTGGGGAACCGTTTTGGCAGAAAACGTGGCGAAGACCCAAGGGTGACAATATCACTGGCCGGTAGCAAAGCCGGTTGATTGTGGTTGAAATAATGCCCGTAGCAGTGTATAATCGGAGATGCCGCTGAAATCCGGCGGCGCTTCTTACGCAAGAGCCCAGGAACATCCTGCCGGTGGTTGCGTAAGTGATGAAAACATAGTAATATACAGGTTGTGTGGAGAGGTACCCAAGTGGCCAAAGGGGGCAGACTGTAAATCTGTTGGCAGACGCCTTCGCTGGTTCGAATCCAGCCCTCTCCACCAGGAAATAACGTCGCGGGGTGGAGCAGTCAGGTAGCTCGTCGGGCTCATAACCCGGAGGTCGTAGGTTCGAATCCTACCCCCGCAACCAATTTATATTTGCAGCGTTGATGGTGCTCACATAGCTCAGTAGGCAGAGCGCATCCTTGGTAAGGATGAGGTCACCGGTTCGATTCCGGTTGTGAGCTCCATTTTGATGTTGGACAAATTTCAACTCCAAGACATGCAGCCGGCCAGATTCCAGTGATAATGGGTTTTATGTGAAGATCATCTTGCATAAACCCATAAATACTGATAAAAAATCCATAGAAAGTCACCAAAGGTGGGCCATAATGCAAGGAAAGGGGATTTTATTGTGGCCAAGAAGAAATTTGAAAGAACTAAGCCTCACGTGAACGTAGGTACTATTGGGCATATTGACCATGGTAAGACAACAACTACTGCAGCTATTACCAGGGTACTTGCAGCTGCAGGTTTCGCTGA
>DUQH01000116.1 GCA_012837895.1 Candidatus Fermentithermobacillaceae bacterium
AAACTAAGTATGGCTACGAGCCAAAAGTTTATGATGTTGTTATTAGCGATGGTGCACGTAAATTATAATTATTAGTTCAATTATGAGAGGAGTTAAAATTCATGAGAATCTTTTAACTCCTCTTTTTGGTGTGCCGTGCATGGTAAATAACTTGGTGGTGCAAGTCCACTATGGAGGTTTATAGTCGCCAACCATTAGCCAAGGGCAAGGGTGTCCATCGCGAGTTGGAATCTGAAGGAAGCCGGCGGCAAAATCCTGCCCCGAGGAACACGAATCGCATATAGGCATATCCTTTGGGATAAGACTGCAGAACAAGTCAAAGTCCAAAGACTATACGGACAAGGGAGTGTAAATGCGGCGGGGATATGGGAAGAAAGTTACGTACCTTACCACGGGAGGTCTCACGGACGCATGGCGAAGATGATTCATTCGATGCACCACAGCGGAGTAAAGCTTGCCGTGAGGAGTCAGCAGAAGCCATAGTAGTACTGATACAAGCCTGTCTCGTTTAATAAAATGGTATAACAGGAAGCCTTACGAAGTACGAAGGGCTGAACCTTAATTGATGAGTAGTAAATGAATGTTACCGGAGCATGAAAGGTAGAAAGCAGAAAATCTCTAACAAACCGGAGACCTGCCCCCAAAAGAATAGGACGGCATCCGACGGCTATGGGGGAGGGCAGACTTTCCTGTGGATAACTGAAAACAACCTCACCGAACCAGAAAACCGCCAAAAGAATGGATTACTTGAAGATATTCTTTCACCTGCCAACTTTAATGCTGCTTACAAGCGAGTAAAGAGCAACAAAGGTGCAGCGGGAGTTGATAAGATGGAGGTAGAGTCTTTAAAAGACTATCTCGTCAATCATAAGGATGAACTGATAGTCTCTATTCTCGGGGGCAAATATCGCCCCAATCCGACCCGACGGGTATTCATACCCAAAGAAAAAGGGAAACAGCGTCAGTTGGGTATTCCTACAGTAGTAGACCGAGTCATCCAACAAGGCATAGCGCAACAGCTAACACGCATCTACGAGCCACAGTTCTCTGACCACAGCTATGGGTTCAGGCCCAATCGGTCAGCTCATGGAGCGCTCCAAAAGTGTCAAGAGTACATCACCGCAGGATATATCTATGCAGTAGATATGGACTTGGAAAGATTCTTTGACACGGTAGGGCACAGCAAACTGATTGAGGTATTATCCCGAACCATAAAGGACGGGAGAGTGATATCCCTTATTCATAAATATCTTAACGCAGGTGTCATACAGGGAGAACGCTTTGACGAGACATCTGAAGGAGTACCACAAGGTGGACCACTTAGTCCACTTCTTGGGAACGTGCTCCTAAATGAGTTGGACTGGGAGCTTGAGAGACGAGGACATAAGTATGTACGTTATGCCGATGACCTGGTTATCCTCAGTAAGAGCAAACGAGGTGCCGAAAGGACGATGGAAAGCATAACCTCTTTTATAGAGAAGAAGCTTTTCCTAAAAGTCAATCGGAATAAAACTAAGGTTGCTTATGTCAGGGATATCAAGTTCCTTGGCTACAGCTTCTACCTGTATAAGGGAAAATGCAGGTTGAGGATACACCCCAGAAGTGTGGAAAAGATGAAAGCCAAAATAAAACAGCTCACATCCAGAAGCAACGGCTGGGGCAATGCACGCAGGAAGACAGCACTCGGCTATTACATTAAAGGTTGGGTGCAATACTTCAAGCTGGCAGATATGCGAAGTTTGTTGCAAAAGACGGATATGTGGTACCGTCGACGGTTACGTATGGTAATCTGGAAACAATGGAAACGGGTAAAGACCAAAGTAACCAACCTCATTAAACTTGGAATAAACAAGCAGAAAGCTTATGAGTGGGGTAACACGAGGAAGGGATATTGGCATATTGCTAATAGCTATATCCTGAGCCGTACTATTACAGACGAACGATTACGCAGAGCCGGTTACGTTTTCTTCTCGGATTATTATGAAGCGGTAAGACGGTAATGTTAAGGAACCGCCGTATACGAGA
>DUQH01000024.1 GCA_012837895.1 Candidatus Fermentithermobacillaceae bacterium
TCGTCAGAGGTAGATATGTAGGCCGCTATAAGCGACCCCAGGGGGATCATTCCCTCCAGAAACAAGGTGGTAGCCGCAACCGAAAACCCGCACTGCGGTATCAGGCCAAGGATGGCCGCAGCCAAAGGCCCAACAAAGGGTTGTGAAAACGCCCGGCTTACCTTCGATGATGCCGTTGTGTGAGATACCGCTTCAACGACAAGGAGAACCACGAACAGAAGCGGCAACATCATCGCGGTGCGGGCCAGGCTTTCGGTCAACACTTCCTGCAAGTGTTCAAGTACGTGTAGGTCCAAGTAGGCAATCCCCCGTGACCAACCGGAAATTCCACCTATCTGACACAAAACCGCAACTCGATACCGCGCAACCTGTCCGCCAACCCTATAGAGGCAAAAGCGTTCAGGCAAAGCCTGCGGGTTGCTTTCTGTCTACCATCAAGCTAGTCCTATATTGTGTCAATAACAGCCAATATATGCATGAATGCTCAAAGCAGGAAACCGGGGTGGGGCAACCGATCTCCGGAAGACTGGCGGATATTTCGGAGATATGAATAAAATGAAGCCCGATGTTAAACGTTTTAAGTTTATTGTTGACAAGATTAATACGATGTGTAAGAATGGCATCAAACCTTGGAAATCAGAGGTGGTCTTGCATGCCGGATCCAAGGCAAGGGGAAAACAACTGCTACCTTCAGGTTCAAGATCTGAAGAAGACCTTCATGGACAGGAAGCGCAAAGTCGAGGCAATAAAAGGCATTTCGTTCTCCGTGGCCCAGGGAGAGATGGTCGGTTTCCTCGGACCAAACGGAGCGGGGAAGACTACAACCATCAAATCCATCCTGGGTCTGGTAAGACCCGACTCAGGCAGGATCACTGTGGACGGCATCGATTGCGCCAAGAATCCCGGTGAAGCCGCGAAACGCATGTCAGCCGTGTTGGAAGGGGCCAGGAATACCTATTGGCGACTGACAGTATGGGAAAATATGCAGTTTTTCGCCGGAATTCACGGGGTCTCGGCTTCCAAGGAAAGGGCTTATTTCGAATACCTGCTGGAGGTATTGGGACTCCAGGATAAGCGGAATGCCGAAGTAAGAAACCTTTCCAGCGGTTACAAGCAGAAGACCGCAGTTGCGTGCGCCCTTGTCAAGAAGACGCCCTTGGTATTCCTGGATGAACCTACTCTGGGGTTGGATGTGGAAGCCTCATATGAACTCAGGGCAGCCCTCAAGGACCTCCAATCACAGGAAAAACGCACTATTGTAGTATCCAGCCATGACATGAAAGTGATCCAGGATGTTTGCAACCGGGCGATCATCATATCCGGCGGCAGGATTGTAGCCGATGAAAACATTCAAGAACTGTTGTCGCTGTTCAGAACCAGGAACTACCGGATCACCGTATCCCGGAACGGAAATATGCGGTATGCAGAGTCGTTACCTGAGGAGATATACAAGCTTTTTCCGCAAGCCGATATAAGGGAGACCCACGAAACCATTGAGATTGTCGTGGATTTTACCAACCCCTTTGAGATATACGAGCTCATCGAAACGCTGAGAACCTCAGGAGTTTCCATTGAATCGATCAGCCAGGAGCAGGTTGACCTGGAGAAAGCTTTCCTGGAAATCGTGAGGAGGGAAAAGGGCATATGTGGTTGACTGCCTTCAAGGCCACATGGCGGCAAACCTTTCAACTGACAACCAGGTACCTTTTCAACTTCGTATCTGCCATAATCACCATGGTCCTCGTATTCTTGTTCATGTTCTACGGAGTCAAGGGCCTGGGAGCAGGTGCCCTGGACCTCGGCGAAACCTTGGAAGGGCTGTTTACGGGGTACATAGTCTGGATGATCGTGCTCATAGGATACCAGGATCTTGCATATGACGCAGCAAACCAAGCCCAGACCGGGACCCTGGAGCAACTGTACCTGAGTCCGTTGGGGTATAAATGGCTGGCCTTGTTCACTCAGAGCCTGAACACCGTGTTAAACCTTGCGTTGGTGTGCCTGACAACAGCTATCATGGTTCTTACCACCGGGCAAAAACTGCATCTCAAAGTTCTAAGTATTCTCCCTGTATTCCTGGGAGTGTATATTCAGGCATCAGGGCTTGGTCTTGCCCTTGCCGGGCTTGCCCTCATCTTCAAGCGAATCCAATCCTTCTTCCAAGTGGTGACTTTCGGAGTCATCGGGCTGTTCATGATCCCGTGGTCTCGCTACCCCTGGGCAAAATATCTGCCGTTTACCATGGGACAGCACCTTTTGAGGGAAGTAATGATGAAAGGGATGAAGATCACCAGGGTGCACGGCACGCACTTGGCTGTGTTTGGGGTGGTCACGGTCGCTTGTTTCGTTGCAGGCCTGGCCCTGTTTTCCTTGGCTGAGAAGAAAGCAAAATCCTCGGGCTTACTGGGCCAGTACTGAGTACCGCTTCTTCTCGTAAGGTTTGGATGGTACACTTATAATGATAAACCGCATACACAACCAGACGGGGTTGAGGAATCCATGACAAACGGCAAACTGATTCTCGGTACGGTAACCATAGGCCAAGCTCCAAGGACGGACCTGATCCCTGAAATCAAACAATTCCTGGGCGACGGTGTCGAGATACTTGAGGCGGGAGCCCTGGACGGGCTGACTCTCGCTGAAGTACAGAAGCTCTACCCCGACCCCGGGGACAACGTCCTAATAACACGGATGGCTGACGGCACCCAGGTGAAGGTGGCTGAAAAACACATTGTGCCCAGGATGCAGGGGAAGATTGACCGGCTTGTTGAGCAAGGTGCCGGTGTTGTACTTCTGGCTTGCACAGGTGAGTTTCCGGAGTTTGAGTGCCGCAAGCTCTTGATTGAACCCAACAAGGTGCTTTTTGACACGGTTAAGTCAGTGGCGCCAGGGATGAAGCTCGGAGTGTTCATCCCAGACATAGACCAGGTGGATTACGCCCAGCGCCGCTGGTCTGCCGTAAGCCACGAAGTGTTTGTTCAAGCTGTCTCTCCCTACGGGTGTGCCGGGGACAAGACAGCCGGTGCGGACCGGCTCAAGCAGGCGGGCGTACAAGTGGCAGTACTCGACTGCATCGGGTACACCTTGAGAGATAAGCAGGCAGTCAAGGAGAAGCTGCAGGTGCCTGTGGTGCTCGCCCGCTCCATGGTCGCCAGGGTCATAGCTGAACTGCTCTGATCCGGGTTTACTGACAGCCTGGCATTGGACTACAGCCCGGCATCGGACTGTCGACTCATTAGCCTTATCAGCCTGTGATAGGGGGAAGCCTGATACGGCAGCCTCAAACAACCGGCTTTTTGGGCAAGGGCGTAGCACAACAAAGGTGGCACTGAGTGCCACCTTTACTTACTGCCTGAACCACTTGAAGGCTACAGCCCGTTACGCTGCGGACATGAGTCTGTCTCTATGCCGGTTGGGATGTAGCTATGTTTGGTGCTCGCAGGAACTGGGACCGGTTTTCAGAGTACCCTTCAGATATGCCTCGACTACTTCCTCAACAGGGCCCAGAACTCCAGTTACGGGTTTGATACCTTGATCCTTGAGCAATTGCTCTGCCCTTGGCCCCATCCCGCCGGCGATTATCACATCGACTCCCTCGTCCGCCAATAACTTCGGGAGAACCCCCGGCTCATGTCCTGGGTTCTTGAGGGATTCCCGACGCGCCACTTTACCGTCTTCTACATAAAACACCCGGTATTCCGAACATCTCCCAAAATGAAGGGATACCTTATCGCCGTCAGCCGCCACTGCGATTTTCATTCATTCCCCCTACCTTTCCGAGAGGTAAGTCAAGATGTTATCTGCAATCTCTTGAACGCCGTCGCGCCGGTAGTCCTCTATTAGACCCTTGTCGCCAAGAGACCGCTCACAGTCGGATCCAGAGACAGGGAGCCTAGGTAGGTTGTTGCTACGTCAGATGCCGTCATGTCTCCTGTCTCTATCCCCGTCCGTGTCTTGCTCTTCTCCGGCCTCCCCGGCGTCCTGAGGCACCGTCAGCTACAGGTACTTTCCTGAAGGACTGGGTGTTCAACCCGCCGCACTTGGGACATGTAGTCCCATCTATACTCTTGTCGCTGTGCTCCCACTCATGCTTGCAATCGCGGCACTCAAAGGTGAACGGGGAGACCAAGTAGTTGCCGCCTTCAATCCGCAAGGCTTTTCCTTGGACAAGGGCTGAAGCGACTTTGGCTCTGGCCTGGGTGAGTATCCTTTGAAAAGTGCTTTGCGCCAGGTTCATCCGCATGGCGCACTCTTCTTGCTCCAGGCCGACATAATCCTTGAGGCGTATGGCTTCGACTTCGTCCACCCCCAAGACCACTTCTTCCAATTGGGCCATGGGTACTCCGGCAGGTTTGAAATATGTGACGCAGGGAAGAAACTCCACCCACCTGGGTTTTACGGGCCTTGGCACCTTTGCACCCCCAATCCCTGACGCGTTGCATCACCTAGTGTATCTGCCGTTCCAGCACGCTCAATCCACAAAGCTGAACAGCCTTTCAAGTTATCGATATATATCTATAACATGATATCCCAGCTTAGAGCGCCGGTCAACATCTTAGGCCCCGGCTGGTCCGGGCAGACTCGCGCTATTTGGTAACGTAAATGCGCGACGCAAGCTTCCGTCCCACGGCCACGGTACATTCGCCCACTCTAACCAGGATCGGCCCTCTGAACGGGTGGGCCGCGACAGTCTTGACCTTGGTTCCGGGAAGAAGGCCGAGATCCCACAAGCGCCTCATAGCTCCTCTGCCGGCTCTTGCCGTATCTATGGTTACTTCATCTCCGGGTCTGGTATCCAAGAGTGTCATTTTCCGCTCCCCTCACTTCCGGTTTCCTAGGTTTGACTGAGTTTCACATGGCAGGCAGTATCAGGTTCAGCACGAAACCGGTGCTGAGCGTGATTCCCAGTGCCAGCCCATAGATAGCCGCCAGGGTCTTCCATCCGAACTCTCTCGCGATGAGATACGAAACGGGTATACAGGGCAGAGACAGGGAGATCATGGATGCCGCGATGGTAGCTTCCCGTGCCCCTAAGGGCAGGTTGAGAAGCACCATGGGAGCTGCATACCGCTGAACCACCGTAACAGCCACGGACACAAGGGACTGGCCGGTAATCCCGAACAAGCCGGTACTTATCGGATCCAGCCTCGACAGGACTGACAGAATGCCTGTGTTAAGTAAGACTCTGACGCCGATGCCCGTTATCATCAGAACAGGCAATACCTGTTTGAAGAAGCTTTCCATCCGCATCCAGGCCTTGCCGGCCACAGCCCTGGCCGAAGGCAGCCGTACCGGCGGGATCTCCATCACCAGTTCGCTATCGGCCTGCAGGTAGCGGGCAACCAACCGCGCCAGAAGCAAGAAGACGACTGCAATGGCACCGTAGATCACCCTCAGGTCGGCTCCGAAGGCCCTTGCCACACCTGTTATAATCCCCAAGGTGGCAGCACAAGGTATGGGGATCGCCAAGAGGGTCGACACCACGATTCGGGATTCCCTGTTGGGCAAGGTCCGTGTGGCAAGCACTCCGGGAGCGCGGCAGCCAAAGCCGAGTAGGAACGGTATTATCGATTGCCCGGGGATCTTCAAGAATGACATAATCCTGTCCATCATCACCGCGATCCTGGGCATCAGCCCCGAGTCCTCGAGCAGGGCCATGATCAGGTAGATGGACAGCATGGTGGGCATTACCACTTCAAAGGGCAACAAGACGCCCTCAGGGATGGCAGTGATGATGATCTCAGCCAAACTCCCCTGGCGAAAGCTTCCTGCCAAGCCGGCGATAAAGCCTACAACCGGCTCAAGGATTACAGGCACGAACTCCTCCGCAAACTCCAAGATTTCCAGGGTAAGCCTGACTGCGAGATAGGCGACAAGGGCCAGGATGGGGATCCCTGTGGACGGGTTGTCGAGCAGCCTTTCCAGGCGTACCCTGGTTGAGACAGGGCCCTCAAGCCGGCAACGCCTCACAACCGCAGTGGTGATTGCCTGGGCCTGCCTTGTCCTCTCTAAGCATGTGGGGAGTACCGGATGGGAATCATCGGCCGCGGGGCAGAACCAGCACCCCCTGAAGCATCCGGCGCACTGGAACCGTTTACTCGCCACCTTTTCTTGCAGGTCTTCCACGAGGTGCGCCAACTCAGGGTATATGCTAAACAAGTCTTCATCCAGGGCATCATGTTCCATGAGGTGGATGGCTAGTGCCCGTGAAGGATGTAACCGGTGTTTGCCTTCCTCTTCAGGGATTATCTGTTCAATCTGGCCCTGCAGCATGCCTATTACCCTTTCTATCTCCGGTGAAAAACGCATAGGGCTCGTGGCGCGGGCAGGGAGGGTTTCAGGAGAACCGGCGGCTTTCCATATCAGCTTCTCCAACTCCTCCAATCCTTCTCCTTTGGACGCTATCATTGGGGTTACCGGGATTTGGAGCTTTTCTTCCAACGCGGTGGTGTCGATAATCATCCCGGCCTCTCTCGCCATATCCATCTGGTTAAGGGCCAGGACCATCGGGATGTCCAGGTCCAGCAGCTGCAAAGTCAGGTACAGATTCCGGGACAGGTTTCTGGCGTCAGCGACGTTGACTATGAGGTCGACACCGGCTTCCAGCAATACCCGCTGGGCGACCCTCTGTTCTTCGGTATCTGAATGGAGGCTGTATGTCCCCGGGGTATCGATCACCGTTATTCGGCCTGAGGGCCCCTCCATGTACCCCTGGGTGATCTCAACTGTGGTTCCCGGATAGTTGGACACCACGGCCCCGGCTCCGGTAAGCAGGTTCATTATGACGCTTTTTCCCACGTTAGGCTGGCCCACAAGGGCCACGGTAAACTGCATAGCCATCCTTCTTTCCTTGTCATTTCGGTTCGGTGCGACAGTCGCTTTGCTCAAATGTTTGTGTAGTCTAACATTATTGTACTACTGTTGAACTCAATAGAGAATAGGGATTTCCCGATTCTTGTTTCAGTTCTGCATGTAAGAATGATATGATCTATCTAGCAAGACCTGACGCTGCCCCGAAGGAGTGAGTGCGTGATGAGCTCTGAGTTGTCGCAGGCCATAGAAGACTACCTTGAAGCCATATTGGCCCTTTCAGAAACCCACAGGGCCGTCAGGGTAACCGACATTGCCAGGCAGCTGGATGTTGCTAAGCCAAGCGTAACCGCTGCCATAAACACCCTTAAAGAAATGGGATTTGTGACCCAGGAGCGCTATGGCAAGGTTTACTTAACGCCCAGCGGGCGGGAACAAGCGGTCAGGGTCAAGAGGCGCCACAAAGCGCTCCGGGATTTCCTCGTACAAGTTCTGGGGGTTGACCCGGACACTGCCGATAGGGATGCATGCCTCATGGAACATGCCATCAGTTCCGAAACCATGGAGAAACTCGCGCTTTTCCTGGAAAACGCCCTGCCATCGGACGAACGGTCCTGAGCGTTTGGTGTGACGCCTTGCCCCACGCATGTAGTTGATGCCTGGTTCGGAACCCATCGTATATGTTTATTGAGGGGCCACGGTCTTGCCGTGGTAAGCCCGGTGATTTGAGGACCGGTTTGAGAATCAGGGGTTTCCGGAATCATAGGATGATAAGGAGGTGCAGGCAGTTGTTCGGAGTGGCTCTGTATACTCCCGGAGTGGTTGCCGGGATCATTTGGACCGTCACCATGGCCCTTGCCCTGTCCAAGAAAGACAAGCCTGTTGCGGCAGTGCACGGAGGATTCGGGGTAATCGCCTTTGCGCTTTACACCCTCTCTCCGCTAATAGGTATGTTTGTGTCCGCGCTGCTTATCGCGGCCTTGCTGACCTCGTACCGCATTGTGCGCGAGTATACCAGGGGCGTCTATTTCCGCTTCGGCAAACTCCGGGGTGTGTTGGACCCCGGCCTTGTGGTAATCATGCCTTTTGGAATAGACCAAGTCAGAATCGTTGACATAAGGACTTTTACGATTGATGTGCCGAAGCAAGAAGTGATTACCAAAGATAACGTACCTGTAGTTGTCGACGCGGTGGTGTATTTTCACATTTTTGACCCCGCCCAGGCGGTAACACAAGTGGCAGACTACGTCAAAAGCACCAGTTTGCTTGGCCAAACCACCCTAAGATCCATCCTGGGCAAGCACGAACTGGATGACTTGTTGAGCAAAAGGGAAGAGCTCAATGAAGTGCTACGGGAAATACTCGATATCGCCACTGACCCATGGGGTGTCAAGGTCACCATGGTGGAGGTCAAGGCAGTTGAGCTTCCCGATGACATGAAACGCGCCATGGCGCGGCAAGCCGAGGCGGAAAGAGACAGGCGGGCCAAGATAATCGCGGCCGAGGGCGAACTTCAGGCATCTGAGAAACTGGCGGAAGCCGCACATGTCATGGCTACCCAGCCTATCTCGGTCCAACTCAGGTACCTGCAGACACTCACCGAGATCGCCATGGATACCCATTCCACTATAGTGTTTCCCATGCCCCTTGACTTGCTGCCTTTGGCTAATGCGCTCAAGGCCAACCAAGGGGTTCAACGAGAACCAAGCTCAGAGGAATAGCACGTTTGCTCTGCGTTGTCTCGTGGCGTTGCCAGTCAGGTTTTGTGCGGGGCATGGCTGGAAGCATGCCCCGCGCCTGTTCTTTCGGAGGCGACAGCCATATTGTATCTGGTCATCTGTATGTTGATCGCTGTGCCTGAATTTCTTAGTTCGGGAAAATTGTACGCAGACCAAGCTATACGGCTTGATTCCCCTTGAGCCGGTTGACAACCCTGACCCGGGGGCCCCATACCTGGCTGGAATTTCCCCGGATTGGCCTCAGACATACTAAACTGGGAGGTGGCACGTCTGAACACGTTCTCAGTTGCGTCTACCAGGGCCCTAAATTCCATAAGGTGTTTTGTGGACCGGGAGATGCGTAAGTGGGAGAGACAGGGGGTCAGGGTTGATGTGCGTGAGTGTCCCGCAGGCGGAAGCTTGATACTCCACTGCAGGCAGTCAGCGCCCGACCAATGGGGCTCAGGGAATGACCTGTACAGGAAGGTCAAGAGTCTCATAGCCAACGGCCTAGCCGACATCATCATTGACGAGTATGAGAAGTTCCTAGTGGTGAGGCTCATCGACGGAAATTACGCCTACTTGTCGGAAAAAGACAGGGCGCTCCTCAAGGCCAAGGCCCTGAGAACTCTGGACAACGGCATGAATAACGGGTATTCGGTTAAGCGGAGCCAGAGAAAAAGCAGGGTGTGGGCCAAACTCTCAGAGTACCTCGAAAAGGAAGACCAGATAATCCTGGAAGGTTTCATCACCTTCAGACTCAAGGACTACCTGGAAGACCTTTTCGACTTCGTAGACCACATGGTGAAAGAACACCTGATCAACCGGGAATACAGGGAGTTTCTGAGATTGCTGCGGCATCTCATGAGCCGGCAGAAATGCTCGGTGCCGGTGGTCAACATCCACAGGGAGTCCCAAGGAGGGTATAGGCTTCTTGACGCCCGGCTCGAGCCCGTGGGGGGACATCTGGGAGCCTTCATGGACCGCACTAGGGACGGCTCCCGAATTGAAGTGGACGATCTGGTGGTAAGCGCCGTGGTAACCCTTGCTCCTGACCGGATCACGTGGCACGGAGACACCGACAACTCGCCATGTTTCGACTTGCTTAGCGACCTCTTCGAACATCACCTAGAAGTGTGCGGAGGATGCGACTTGGAGCGTAGTGAACCTTGACGGACCCTTCCCTTGATTTGCATCTATCCGTAGGATATAATGCCTCCAAACCGATACCGCGTGGGCTATGAAAAGGACAGTACGTTAGCTGCAGGGACCCAAGAGAATGACGGTCGCTGGCTGGAAGCCGTCTGGTTGCGGGCTAAACGGAACACCACCTTGGAGCTCCCGGCGGAAGCGCCTTATCCCGGCGATAACGCCGGCGTGTGGACACGTTAACGTCCGCAAAGGGCTAAGCCCCATACGGCTTGGCTGAAGTAGGGTGGAACCGCGACGTGAAACCTCGCCCCTCACCGGGACGGGGTTTTTGATTTAGAGCCCTATATGATGCATAACCCTGATTGAACGGAGAGTGATGGCAAATGGGTCATGAAATGAGAGAAGACTTTGTTGCTAAATGGAACGACAAGTCTAAGCGCATGGCCAAAGGGAGTACTTTTCTGGATGTCAAGAAAGCCTTTGGATGGAAAAACGATGTGTTGATGGTGCGGGTGCTCAATGAAACCCAATCCGAAATCCGCGAACTGAGGGCCCAGGTAGACGGGGATTGTGTTGTTGAGCCCCTGGGGTTCGAGGATGAACGGGCCAGGGAAGCGCTGCGGCATACCGCATCCCATGTGCTGGCTCAGGCGGTAAAACGCCTGTTTCCCGGGACACGCCTGGGGATAGGGCCGGCCATAGAAGACGGCTTCTATTACGATTTTGACACAGAGCACAGGTTTACCCCGGAAGACCTTGGGGCCATTGAGAAGGAAATGAAACGAATAACCAAGCAGAACCTGCCGATTACCCGAGAAATCCTTTCCCGGGAGGAAGCCAGGAAGGTGTTTGAAGAGGCCGGAGAGCCCTACAAGCTTGAACTGATCGATGAGCTGCCTGAAGGCGAACCTGTGTCCATATACAGGCAAGGGGAGTTCTTCGATCTTTGCGCAGGCCCTCACGTACCGTATACAGGATACTTCAAGGCGTTCAAGTTGCTCAGCATCGCCGGAGCTTACTGGCGGGGAGACGAGAACCGGCCCATGCTCCAGCGCATCTACGGCACCGCCTTCATGGACCAGGAAGCCCTGGACGCCCACCTTGCCAGGCTTGAAGAAATCAAGCGGAGGGACCACCGGAGGCTGGGCCGGGAACTTGACTTCTTCAGCATCGAAGAAGAAGGCGGGCCGGGACTCATCTACTGGCATCCCAAAGGAGCTCTTGTGCGTGAAATCATCGAGCATTTCTGGAAAGAAGAGCACCGGAGGCGGGGATATGAGATCGTCTACACCCCCCACATTGCCAAGCTTGATCTGTGGAAAACCTCCGGCCACTGGGATTGGTACCAGGACAACATGTACAGCCCCATGGATGTGGACGAAGCCAAGTACCTGCTAAAACCAATGAACTGCCCTTTCCACATATTGATTTACAAGGGGAAAACCAGGAGTTACCGTGACTTGCCCATAAAGTACGCGGAATTGGGTACGGTGTACAGGTATGAACGGTCAGGCGTGCTCCACGGGATGCTCAGGGTAAGGGGCTTTACCCAGGACGACGCCCACCTGTTCTGCACGCCCGACCAGCTTGAGGAACAGCTTGTGGAAGTGCTTGACCTAGCCGAATTCATGCTCAAGACCTTCGGGTACGACGAACACTACTGCATGCTCTCGGTACGGGATCCTCAGAACAAAGCCAAGTATATCGGGGACGATGAGATATGGGAGCGGGCAGAAACTGCCCTGGAAAACGCCCTCAAAGCCAAGAAGCTCGATTACCAGGTTGATGTGGGTGAAGCCAAGTTCTACGGGCCGGCAATAGACATAAATATCAAGGACGCCATGGGACGGATGTGGCAAGGCCCTACCATCCAGGCTGATCTAAACCTGCCCGAGAGGTTTGACATACATTACATCGGCGAAGACGGCCAAAGACACCGGCCGGTCATGATCCACCGCACGGTGCTGGGCGCCATGGAAAGGTGCATCGGCGGACTCCTCGAGCACTACGGGGGAGCCTTCCCCATGTGGCTGTCACCTGTGCAAATCAGGGTGATTCCCGTCACAGATCGGCAAGCCGACTACGCAAAGGCAGTTGCCGGCCATCTTGCAGGACAAGGATTCAGGACAGAGTGCGACCTGGGGCCTGATAAGATAGGGTACAAGATAAGACAGGCTCAGCTGGAAAAGGTGCCCTATATGATAATCGTGGGAGACAAAGAGAAAGAGGCAGGAAACATATCAGTGCGTCACAGAGGTCTAGGCGACCTGGGCAACATGGAACTCGCTGAGTTCGCAGGCAAGGTAAAGCAAGAAGCCCTGTCCAAGAGCCTTGAATCTGCGTTTGTCCGAAGCTAGAGCGCATTTCCGGAAAAACTGTCAACGGACAGTGATTTTGTCACCCCCAAGAATACTAATTTGGACAGTGAAAATGTCACCCTCTTTGTTTAAGAAGTGGCGGCGTCCGCCGCCACATCTCAGTTTTGGTATTGCTGAAGAATCA
>DUQH01000097.1 GCA_012837895.1 Candidatus Fermentithermobacillaceae bacterium
CCGTATGAGGGATGGCGGATTGCCTTCAACGGGAAAGAAGGGCGGCTTGAATCATGGGAAGATATTCCTTGGCGAAGAGAAGAAAAAATAAATCAGGCTCGGCTCCATGCTACGGAAATGAATCAGGGAAATGGAGGAGATACGCGTTATGATGAAATTTTTCTAATGAAAAATTTCGATCGCGATTATCAAATGATAAAAGTCGAAGCATCAAAGGGGGGACATGGAGGCGGTGACCAACGGTTGCAGGACAAAATTTTCCGTGATCCCGACATGCCCGATCCTTACAAACACTCTGCCGGCACGCGCGACGGAGCGATGGCCTGCCTCATCGGTATTGCTGCACGCAAATCGATCGAAGAACATCGGCCGGTGAAAATTGATGAGTTGACAACAATTCAACCGCATCCCACAAGAGGCGTTTGATTGTTTCTTATTGTCAAAAAGCGTTTTCTAACGCACTTTGGCAGATTGTCCCGATAAATTCCGACGGAATGCAAGCAAACATCGGAAGCAACAAATTTAAAACCATGCTAACATAAGGTGTACATGAAAAAGATTATAAATACCTTAATTGTTTTAATTGTGGGAGTAGGGTGTTTTCCGTCTACTCCGAAGATCGATTTCAAATATAATGGAGAGGGCAAACAAATCGATGTTTATGTTGGAACGAAATATTTTACCTCCCTTATCTACCCCGATACGATGGAAAAACCGGTGCTTTATCCTATCGTAACTGCATCGGGAAAAGAGATCACGCGGGGTTATCCACTTCATCCCCGACCTTTCGAGCGGACGGATCATCCCCATCATGTGGGTTTGTGGTTCAGCTTCGGAGATGTAAACGGATTGGATTTTTGGAACAATTCCTTTGCAATCGAACCCGAAGATAAACCCCGTTATGGATCGATAAAGTTTAGGGAAATTGTGGAGGCCGATTCCAAGACGGGGAAATTGACAACAAAATCCGATTGGGTCGATTTCAATAACGCTATTTTGTTGAGCGAAGAAACGACCTATTTTTTCGATGAGAACGACAGTGTGCGAACCATCGAAAGGATTACGGAACTAACGGCCCAACAGCAGGTCACCTTCACGGAGAACAAGGAAGGGCTGATAGGGATACGTATGGACAGGGCCTTTGAAGAGCCTTCGGATAAGCCGGAGAAATTTTTGGATGCTCAGGGGAATGTCACGGAGGTTCCGGTTTTGAATAATGAAGGAGTGAACGGAGTTTACCGGAATGCCGAAGGGTTAAAAGGTGGAGATGTATGGGGAAAACGCAGCCGCTGGGTCGCTTTGCGTGCAGAGAAAGAAGGGGAAGTCATTACGGTTGTCATATTGGATCATCCGGAAAACCCCTATTATCCCGGTTGGTCTCATGCGCGCGGTTACGGTCTTTTTGCCCACAACAATCTGGCGGGAAGGGCGGTTGACAAGAACGCCCAACCGGTGAAGCCGGAGTTGCAACCGGGTGAAAAAGTCGTATTCAAACACAAGGTGGTTATCGGTGGAGATCTTGCCGATGAAAGGATAAACGCCTTTTCGGCGGATTTTGCGGAGGAATAAACGAACATTGGCAAATGACATGTTTTATAAATAAAAAAGACGACTATGGAAACAAGAAGAAATTTCATTAAAAAATCGGCTTTGGGAGCAGCCGGCCTAGCATTGGGGGGAACGAATCTTTCGGCGAGAAGTTACCGAAATATTATGGGGTCCAACGACAGGATAAGGGTTGGTGTACTCGGTTTTTCAGACCGTTTCAGAAGTTCGCTGGGTAAAGCCTTTCTGAAATATGCCGACGACATGAATTTTGAGCTTTACACCGTATGCGACATTTGGAACCGGCGTCGCGACGAAGGTCAGGCATGGTATAAAAGCCAAACGGGAAAGACGATAAAGACAGCCCGCAACACCGATGAACTGTGGGAACAAAGGCCCGATGCAGTCATTATCAGCACGGCCGATTTTCAACATGCTCTTCATCTGGCCGAAGCCGTAAGGGCAGGCTGCCATGTTTACTGTGAAAAACCGTTTGCCGAAACAATGGACGATGCGAACGAAGCGCTTAAAGCGGCCA
>DUQH01000085.1 GCA_012837895.1 Candidatus Fermentithermobacillaceae bacterium
AAGCGAAGGTTGGAGGCATTACTGGCCGAATATCCCGAGATAAAAGATGCACGAAAGCTAACGCAGGAAGAATGGGTCTATGATAAAGAGCTTGCCGTGCGCGAGGGCTACAAGAGATTGCTGGAACGTATTTTGAGATAAAGATGCAGAGAACTACCAAATGGCGAAGGTGAAGAATAATGGCAGATGTCAGGAGGTTCAGCGATGCCGAGATAAACCGGCTTGTTAAATTCTACGAACAGGTCGAGCGAGAAATCCTTGATCGGCTTAACCGGGCGCTACTCAGGGGCAATCAAACAGAATACCTGGAGCAGATGAAGAAGAATATTGAAGCCATCCTGCAGCAGCTACGAGAGGGAAATAGAACTTGGTGCACAGAAGCTATTCCACGGGTTTATACCGAAGGCCTAAAGAATGCAGATGCGATGTTAAAGGATGCAGGTGTTACCTTGAAGGCCGGTTTCGGGGCCATTCATCAGCAGGCAGCTCAAGTGCTGGCCGAAAATGCTTTTCAGAGGTTAGAGGATGTGGCCCAGGTGATAGGCCGGCAAGTGAACGATATATACCGGGAACTTGCACTGGAAAACGTCAGAGGAACAGTAGTGGGTTATGATACGTGGAAGCAGACGGCCCGAAGGTATAGGGAGCAACTTGCAGAGCGAGGTGTGACCGGATTCAAAGACCGAACTGGCCGGATGTGGAATATGCGGACCTATACGGAGATGGTAGCAAGGACAACAACGATGGAAGCACACTTACAAGGTACAGCCAACCGGCTGGTAGAGCAGGGACATGATTTGGTGAAAGTAAGCACTCACCTGGGAGCGTGCGAACTATGCCAGCCGTGGCAAGGGAAGATACTGAGCATCACGGGGAAAACAAAAGGATATCCCACGCTGGAAGAAGCGAAGGCAGCTGGACTTTTCCACCCTAACTGCAGGCATGCTTATGGGCTCTATATTGACCTGGACAAAGAGATTAAAGACTAGATAAGGAGGTGGGCTGAACAGCTTGCAAATAAGCGCCTCCGGGCGTTTTTATTTGCTCTGGGTTAGTATTTGCGGAGCATAAATGCAAAGACCTGAGAACTGGTACTGACCAGTATAAAAAAGTAACAGGAAAGGAGATTTATTAATGGATTGGTTAAAGGGACTACTTGAGAAGGCCGGAATCGAAGAGGGAAAACTGGACGGTGTAATCGCTGACATCGGCAAGGAGCTGCCGAAACACTTCATCCCGAAGGACAAGTACAACGAAGTGGCAGAGGCAAAGAAAAAGCTGGAGACTGACATCCAGGAAAGGGACAAGCAGCTCGAGCAGCTCAAAAATGCTGCCGGCAACAGTGAGGAATTAAAGGCACAGATTGAGCAATTACAAGCTGAGAACCAAAAAGCCGCCGAGGAATGGCAGGCTAAAATGGCACAAATGCAGCTTGACTTTGCCATTGAAAAAGCCCTTGCCGCAGCTAAGGCCAAGAACGCCAAAGCCGTTAAAGCCTTGCT
>DUQH01000106.1 GCA_012837895.1 Candidatus Fermentithermobacillaceae bacterium
ACTGAAAGGGCTGCCAAGCACAACGCAACACTCCCCTTTACCAGAAACGTTGTGGGGCCTATGGATTATACCCCGGGCACTTTCAGCGATTCACAGCATCCCCATATCACATCACATGGACATGAGCTGGCGCTGACGGTTCTATTTGAATCGGCTCTGCAGCATATGCCTGATCGTCCGGAATCCTATCGAGCACTACCGGAACCGGTAAGAGATTTCCTCTCTACATTGCCAACAGCGTGGGACGACATAAAATTACTGGCTGGCTATCCGGGTGAATCGGTGGTGCTGGCTCGACTTAAAAATGATACCTGGTATGTTGCGGGCATCAACGGTACAGATGAGCCTATGACGCTTTCGTTTCAAATAGATGAGCTCACAGGTGAAAAAGAGTCTATTACATTTTTTAAAGACGGTGCAGAAGAGAGAAGCTTCACAATTGAAGAAAAATCGGATCTATCTGATTTTCCTTCCACTATTGAGGTGGATTGCCTGCCTCGCGGCGGATTTGTAGCAGTAATCAATTAAAAAAACAAGAGGAGAGATGAACAGAATAAAAATATTATTTAGCACATTGTTGCTTACTCTATTTACAATTAATTTGCAAGCACAAAATTCCTGCGAATTAAGAAACGAAGAGCCGCTTTACTTAAACACCTCCTACTCTTTTGAAGAGAGAGCTGCGGACCTTGTATCCAGACTGACTCCGGAAGAAAAACAGACCCTGCTGGGGAACACAATGTATCCAATACCACGACTTGGTATAAATAAGTATGATGTGTGGGGTGAAGCTCTGCACGGAATAGTGGGCAGAAACGATAATGCAGGGATGACCGCTACCTCTTTCCCAAACAGTATTGCTGTGGGGAGTTCGTGGGATCCTGAACTTATCAGGAAAGAGGCCTCTGTTATTGCTGATGAGGCAAGAGGTTTTAACAACGAAAGAATTTTTACCTTAACATATTGGTCGCCCGTAATTGAACCTGCAAGAGATCCTCGCTGGGGGCGTACTGCCGAAAGTTACAGCGAGGATCCCTTTCTGGTCTCGGAACTGGCAAGCGGATTTGTAAGGGGAATGATGGGTGATGATGCAAGGTACCTTAAATCGGTGCCGACAGGTAAGCATTACATAGCAAATAACACCGAATATAATCGCCATACCGGCAACTCAGAGCTGGATGAACGAGATATGCGTGAATTTTATCTAAGTCCATATAAATCTTTAATAGAAAAAGATGATCTTCCCTCTATAATGACAGCCTATAATGCTGTGAACGGTATCCCTGTCTCTGCAAGTAAATTCCTTGTAGACTCTATCGCCAGGAAAACGTACGGAATGAAGGGATATGTTACAGGTGACTGCGGTGCTATCGGCGACATATACCAGGGTCATCACTTCCTTAAGGATGGCGTTGAGGCTACTGCTGCGGGTCTGAAGGCAGGAGTAGATATAGATTGTGGAGGAGAATACCAGAGCAATGCACTGGAAGCAGTGGAGCGAGGTCTCATTACAATGGCAGATATTGACAGGGCATTAATAAATATGATGACTATCCGTATGCGGTTGGGTGAGTTTGATCCTCCCTCCATCGTACCCTACTCCAGACTAAGGGAGGATATTATCAACGACCCGGCACATAATGATCTTGCAGTGGAAATGGCTACTAAAACGCCCGTACTGCTGAAGAATGAAGTGGTGAAAAACGGAAACAGCAAAGCTCTTCCGCTCTGTGCGGAGAATATCAGCACTATTGCTGTACTGGGACCGCAAGCCGACAGGGTTGAACTGGGTGATTATTCAGGTCCTATAGAAGCACACTACAGCATATCTCATCTGAAAGGACTACGTAATTATATTGAGAAGCATAATCTGCCAATTGAGGTATTTCACGCTGAAGGAGGTGATACCAGATCTAAAACCGACTTCTTTGTATTGCGCAGCTTTACAGCTTTAAAAGAAAACGGCGACAGAAGAGAGTACAATGCAACCGAATTTGATGATGCTGCTTCCGGCATTATTACTAATGAGCGGTTCGGGAATCTTACACTGCAGGGTATTAAAGATGGCGACTGGACTGCATATCATAATATCGATATGAATAATCTGGATTCGCTGATCCTGCGACTGAGCGTTATGCAAGAAGGGGGTACACTTGAGGTAAGAGTGGATGCTCCAACCGGTAATGTAATTGCTTCACAGATCATCGAAAGCAGAAGCGAATCCCGCCCCTTCGGAAGAGGTGC
>DUQH01000007.1 GCA_012837895.1 Candidatus Fermentithermobacillaceae bacterium
GGGGAAGGCGACAAATTTATAGGGGTGAATGTTCCCGTTCAGCGCAAAATTGCCAAAAAACATTACCGGGAAATCACGTTAAATGAACTGGAAGAATTTTTGAGAAGCGAAATTCACGAATACCGGTCGACCGCTCTTTTTATGCTTTGCTACAAATTTGAAAAAGCGGACGAATCGGAAAGAACTTCGATAGTGAACCTGTATCTCGACAACATTGCTTTTGTCAATAACTGGGATTTGGTCGATGCCTCTGCCCCTCCGCTATTGGGAGGTTACTTGTTTGATAAAGAGAGGGATTTGCTTTACCACTTAGCTCGCTCCAACAACCTTTGGAAACAGCGGATTGCCATTATTGCCACGTTGTATTTTATTCGTCGCGGCGAGTTCGACGACACGCTCAAAATTTCCGAAATATTACTGCATCATCATCACGACTTGATTCATAAGGCTGTGGGATGGATGCTCAGAGAAGTTGGAAAAAGGGACAGAGAAGCCGAAATGGCTTTTTTGCTGAAACATTACGCCGAAATGCCCAGGACCATGTTGCGGTATGCCATAGAAAAATTGGATGAAGATTTGCGCCGGCAATTTTTGAAAGGGCAACTAAAATAAAACACCATCTCAGCCATTACCCGGTAGAGTAACAAAGCATATTGATATTTTTGTAATTTGTTTTGAAATAGGGGTAGGCAGGATTGAGTGGAAGATACCGAAACAGAGGGGGATATGTAACGATCGCGATTCATGGGATTTACCGACGCATAAAAGAGATATCGAAACGCGCAGGGTGCATGGATGAAATGTTGTGGATACAGGTGTAGGAAGTGTAGGAAAGTGTAGGGGGTCGTCAAAAGGTTGCCAGCCACGAACGCAATTCCATCAGCATCTCGATGTGGTATTTGAACGACTCCCGGATACCCCAGCCGTGACCACCACTCGGATAAATGTAGAGTGCTGCCGGAATATCCTGCTGTTGCAGCGCCAGGTAGTATTTCACGGAATTAACGGGCTTCACTCCCCTGTCGTCATCGGATAAAGCGATGAAAGCGCGCGGAGTGGATGAGTCGACCTGCAATTCGTTGCTGTACAACTTTTCCATCTCCTCCGTCGGATTTTCTCCCAGCAAATTCAGGCGCGAACCGCTGTGAGTTTCCTCTTTATTCATGGTGATGACCGGGTAAAACAGGATCTGAAAAGCCGGTCGCAATTCAGCCGGCGCATGGGTTGCCACCGTCGATGCCAGGTGTCCCCCAGCCGAAGAACCCATGATTCCTACCCTATCGGGGTCGATATTCCATTCGCCGGCATGTGCTTTGGTCAGACGTATGGCCTCACAGGCATCGGAAAACGGCACTTCGTGATTGCCGTTGGGCATGCGGTATTTGAGCACCACCACGGCAATGCCCAGATTATTGAAAAAAGGAGCCCAGTCGTGTCCTTCGTGATTCATGGCCAAATTGGCATATCCTCCTCCCGGACACACAACTACCGCTTTTGCAGGTTGGGTTGTCTTGGGAAGATATACCGTGATGCACGGCTTAAAGTTATACTTCGCATCATCGTATCCCTGCGCTTCCATTCCGTTGGAATTGGGCAATCCTTTTTCCCAAAGATCGATGGTGAAAGGCGA
>DUQH01000120.1 GCA_012837895.1 Candidatus Fermentithermobacillaceae bacterium
CCAAAGGAAATTGCAAAGCAAGCAGGATTTAGTAGTCATAAAGAAATGGCAGAGTATATGAAGGTGAAAGGTTTTGAATGGAATGTTTATAGAAATAATTATATAAAAATCACAGGATTTAAGGAAAACGAAATTGACATAGAGCTTCAAGAAGAATGTGATAAAACTATTGAAGAATCCTCTGTTGCAGAGTTTATTCCTTTTATTAAATTTCTATATGATAAAAGGGAAAAGGTCTATCAGATAATAGATGGAGTTAGGGAAGATGGCATGATACCCAAATATGCAATTCCAGGACACTCAAGAAGTAAAGCTGTTTATATGAGCGAAAAATTGGCTAATACAGTAGGAGATTTTAGCAAGGAAAAAAACATAACACAGCGAGAAATTATAGAAACTGCCTTAGTAGAATATCTACAGAAATATGGCTTCAAGCAAGAAGTAGAAGCATTACTCCAAAATCGCTCTTGGTAAAGCACCATTTTTGTTACCATCATTGCAAAACCTTTGTATATTATATACTAATGTAACATATATTTTTTCGGCTTATTGTAGATGATATAGTAGTAAGTTATAAGCATAAATAAGAAGCCCTCAAACCCTTGTGTTTACGGGGGTTACAGGGCTTTTTCATTCCACATTTTAGTAGGATTTTGTGTGCTATTAAGTGCGCTCAAGACCTTCCGAGTTCAGTACACCTGGCCAAGATCGTCATGTAGTCGAAAGCCCTCCGGACGACTTCGGCTGTGGCTTCCTCAGGCCGTCCCGGCAGGAAGCTGCCGCACACTGCCAGCGCGAATGGCCGGTCAGGAGTGGGATAGATGATACCTGCGTCCACCGAGAGATTGCCCAAACCACCGGGCTTATTGGCTCTCTTCACGTCTTGGGGCAGTCCCAGGGTGAACGGTCCTGTCTTAGGCAAAGATAAGATGGAGAGCACATCTTCGGCGACGCCTTCGGAAACGCCGTCCCGTTCTTGGATCTTGGCAACCAGTGTTGCCAGCTCCCCGGGTGTGGAGACGTTCTCGTCTCCGCGTCTCGCTGCCTCTATATCCATCATCTTGCGGCGAAGCATCGTGTTCTCGAGCCCCAAAGACTTCATGGTTTCGTTCACAAAGTCCATGGTAGCGAGATCGATGCAGATGTTAGTGGCGGTGTTGTCCGAGAGGGATATCATGAGACCCGCCACATCGCGGATGGCGATATCGGCCTTGTAGGTGAAGTGGCCGAGCACTCCGCTCCCTCCCACCTTATCCTTGTCTTCTACCACCACTCTCTGAGACCAGTCCAGGTCTCCCCGGTGAACACGGATTGCCACACCGAGCAAAATGGGGATCTTGATGGTGCTGGCCGTTGGAAACAGTACGTCTTCCCGGAAACCGGCCTTCCGTCCCGTCTTGAGGTCGCGGATGGAGTAGCCCATGACGCCGGTTTTCCGGCAGACTTCTTCCAGTTCAGTGGCCATCTTAGTCCAAATTAAGTCCAACGATTTCTCGCTCACGGCTTTCCCCTTTCGGGGATTCAGCTCCTTTCTATCAGATTTCTAAAGTAAACCTTTTGACCAATCTTGCGTTTCGATACTGCAACTTGCTTCTCCAGTACGGTTTCTTCTTTTGAGTCCGGATATCCTGCCGACCTGGGGCTGTTGGCCCGCTTTCCGACTTCCACAAGAAGATACCTCATCAAACGGCTCACTGGATTCTTCAAAAAACCAGCATAAGCGCATTCACAGAAAGAAGGATTTCCACAACCCATATTGAAGATTGAAGATTGGTATATGAATCAATTGATGAACCATGAACAAATGAACCATGAATGGACATTGGACTGCATAGCGTATAACTCATGCAACTCACGCGACACGAGTCTGTCTGAATTCACTGCAGAGGGTGGGCAAACCCGCCTAGTGGCCGGAAACCCACCCGGTAGTCGGAAACCACGTCCAACAAGACACAAGACTCGGACAATTTACCGGAGGTGAGCTAAGTGGCCAACGCAATCTTCAAGATTGACAAGCCTCAGAACGAGCCCGTGCTGTCCTATGCACCGGGCACCAAGGAACGGGCGGAACTGAAAAAGCGCCTTGTAGAGCTAAGAGAGCAGCAAATCGAAATCCCACTAATCATCGGTGGCAAGGAGGTCCGGACTGGAAAAACAGGGAAGTGCATAATCCCACATAACAAGAGCCGCGTAATCGGCACATACCACATGGCCGGTGAAGGGGAAGTGAAAGCAGCCATTGACGCCGCTTTGGCTGCACGCCACGAGTGGGAGTCTATGCCGTGGGAACACAGGGCTGCCATCTTCTTGAAAGCAGCTGAAATGATCAGCGGGCCATATAGAAGCACTATCAATGCAGCCACAATGCTCTGCCAGAGCAAGACTGCATATCAGGCTGAGATTGACGCAGCTTGCGAACTTGCCGACATGCTCAGGTTCAATGCGTATTTCATGAATGAGATCTACAAAGAGCAACCTGAGTCTACCAAGGATGCGTGGAACCGCATGGAATACAGGCCCCTAGAGGGATACATCTTTGCGGTGACGCCTTTCAACTTCACTTCTATTGCAGGCAACCTTCCTACAGCGCCGGCTATGGCAGGTAACGTGGTTGTGTGGAAACCCGCTTCCTCAGCAGTGTATTCCGCGTATCACGTGATGAGGATCCTGCAAGGGGCGGGGCTTCCCGACGGTGTCATAAACTTCATACCGGGCCCCGGGAGCGTAGTAGGAGAAGTTGCTTTTGCAAACCCGTGGTTTGCAGGGCTACACTTTACCGGCTCAAGTGAAACCTTCCAGTCTATGTGGCTTACTGTGGCAAAGAACTTGCCCAATTACAGAACTTACCCCAGGCTGATAGGGGAAACCGGCGGCAAAGACTTCGTGTTTGCACATCCGTCAGCTGACATAAAGGCGCTGGTGACCGCACTTGTCAGGGGCGCATTTGAGTTCCAGGGCCAGAAATGCTCAGCTGCTTCCAGGGCGTACATCCCGGAAAGCATCTGGCCTCAGGTAAAGCAAGGACTGCTTGATGACATGGCTACCATCAAAATGGGCGATGTAGAGGATTTCACCAACTTCATGGGGGCGGTGATCGACGCCAATGCTTTCAAGTCGATAAAGGGCTACATCGACTACGCAAAGGAATCGCCTGAGGCTGAGATCATATGTGGTGGGACGTGCGATGACAGCGTTGGCTTTTTCATTGAACCAACTGTGATTGTCACCACTAACCCGCGGTTTAAGACTATGGAGGAGGAAATCTTCGGCCCGGTGCTTACCGTCTACGTTTACAAAGATGAAGACTTGGACAAGACGCTGGAGCTTTGTGATACCACGTCCGTTTACGGGCTTACAGGAGCTGTATTTGCTCAGGACAGGAACGCCATTGTGAAAATCGAAAAGCGGCTGGCTCACGCGGCAGGCAACTTCTACATTAACGACAAACCTACAGGAGCAGTAATCGCCCAGCAGCCTTTCGGCGGTGCCAGGGCATCGGGTACCAACGACAAAGCAGGGTCGAAGCTAAACATGATGCGATGGGTAAGCCCCAGGGCTATCAAGGAACTCCTGAACCCGCCGGTTGATTACAGGTATCCGTTTATGCAGGAATCCTAAGCGGTGCCGGCGTCTTGGAAGGGCGCAAGCAGGCCAACTTTGGCAAACTTTACATCATAAGACACGGTGAACACTGTACAGATGCAGTTGTCGATGTTCAAGCCATGTGGCACTATGAAAGTAAGCCAATGAGTGAAGAATTTCACAAATACAACACCTAGGGAACTCACAAGACGGCAAGCGAGGGTTTTCGTTGTCGGCTCACGGTTGATCTCGCAGTGAACTGCAATGGTTAGGCAAGGCAGTATAGGAATTACAGGCAAATCGGAAAACCTAGCAAGGGAGGAATAATATGACTAGAAGAAAGTGGGCATTATGGCTGTTGGCCGGGATTTTCCTGTTGACAGCAGCCGGCTGCGGCCCCAAAGAGCCAGAAACACCGGCAGTAGAAGCTGACAAGACCGCTGACGTAGTGGTTATAGGCGGCGGCGGAGCCGGGCTTGCAGCAGCTGTTTCGGCAGCGGAAAACGGAGCCAGCGTGATTCTGCTTGAGAAAGCTGCTGTTCTGGGTGGCAACACCCTGGTCTCAGGTGGCGTAATGAACGCGGTCGATCCGGAAAGACAGAAGAACGTACCAATGAACGATGCACTTCTCAACGAACTTAAGGAACTAGCGCAGCGCGATGAAAGCGAATTCGGCGATTTCGCTCCTGCATTTGTCACTCTCAAACAACAGATTAACGAGTACTTAGAATCAGGCGACACCAGCGTACTATTTGACTCAATTGAGCTACACATGGTTCACACCTACCTGGGCGGAACCAGAACCGATCTACAAGGCAACACTATCTCTCCTGAGTACGAGCTTATCGAGATTCTCTGCAATAATGCTCTGGGTGCCATCGAATGGCTGGAAGGCTACGGCCAGGAGTTCAGCGACACCATTGGCACGGTACTGGGTGCTCTGTGGCCGCGGACCCACAGCACAGGCGGAGGAAGGGCATACATCGAGACACTTTCTGCTGCTGCTGAAGATCTAGGTGTCGAGATATTGCTTGAAACCGCCGGTAAGGAACTTATTACCGAAGATGGCAGGGTTGTAGGAGTCAAGGCGACTGCCGCAGACGGTTCAGAGCTCATCATCAGGGCTAACAGCGGTGTTGTACTTGCAACCGGTGGTTACGGTGAGAACCCCGAGATGCGTGCCGAATACAACACCTACTGGCCTGAGATGCCCCTTACCATGCCGTCCACCAACGTCTCCACCGTTACAGGTGACGGAATTATCATGGCACAGCAGGTTGGGGCAGATCTTGTCGGCATGGGCTTCATTCAGCTGATGCCCAGTTCAGACCCTGAAACGGGCGTACTCTTCAATGGACTGTGGGGCAGCGCTGAGACCCAGGTATTCGTAAACAAACAGGGCAAGCGCTTTGTCAATGAGTACGCAGAGAGAGACGTATTGGCTAAAGCTGCTCTGGAACAAGAAGACGGATTGTTCTTCATCATCTGCGATGCCCAAATTGCTGGCGATCGCAACCTTGATGCTTTGATTGAGGCCGAAGATGTTATTAAGGCCGACACTCTCGAGGAACTGGCTGAAAAGCTGGGTATCCCGGCTGACGATTTCGTCGCTGAGATCGAGAAGTACAACTCTTACGTTGATGCCCAGCATGACCCGGACTTTGGCAAGCCCAACTTCGGAAACTACAAGGTTGAAGTAGGGCCATTCTACGCAACGCCAAGGTCTCCTTCAGTCCACCACACCATGGGCGGTGTAAAGATTGATACCCTTGCCAGGGTAATCAGCACTGAAGGGCAGCCTATTCCTGGACTCTATGCTGCCGGAGAAGTCTGCGGCGGTATCCATGCAGGCAACCGTCTTGGCGGAAACGCCATTACCGACATTCTCGTGTTCGGCCGCATAGCAGGCGAGAGCGCTGCGACTAAGAAGTAAGACTTGGAAGTAAAGCTAGGTAATTTGCTTAGCAATATAGGAGAATACTAGCGGTCACTGGGCTGCTTGGGGCCATAGACAGGCCTCAGGCAGCCCGACTGTTTTCTGTCCGCCGACATGGAAACTGACCATTGCCTCTGATGCCTCCAATGTCTATCGACATAGGATGTGCTTTCAGGTGTATCGGTTTATACAGAGCAAGAGGAACTGTGCCAGTAAGCGAAAGGCGATTGAAAGAAAATAGCTGGGTCGTGCAGGGAATCAGGGTTCCCGACGACAATAAAGAATGTATGGAAAGAACGTAATGCATGGAAGAAGCCTTTGGAAGGCATGTTCAAAGCATGCCAAAGCATGTTTAGACAAGGCCAAGCAGTGACAACACCCACAAGAAATGATGGCGGTCAAAGGAGGAAATGGGCATTGTTCGATATCATCTTCAAAAACGCCAGGGTATTGGATGGTACAGCTGCTCCTTGGTTCGTAGCTGATGTAGCAGTCAAGGATGGTTATATCGTCAAGGTTGGAAGGATTGAAGGTGAAGCCAAGCAAGTCATTGATGCCGCAGGTAAGTATCTGTCTCCGGGATTCATTGACACCCACTCCCACTCAGATACCCCGCTGGTAGAGAATCCAACGGCAGACAGCAAGATCATGCAAGGCGTTACGCTGGAGGTTATCGGCCAGTGCGGGACTTCTGCCGCCCCGAGGAATATGGGGCTAAGGGAGCAAGATGAATCAGAGATAACAAAGATGGCAGAGGACGGCCCCAAATGGACTGATATGGCTTCATACATGGAAGTGCTTGAATCCCAAGGTGTGAGCGTCAACGTGGCTCCGCTGGTAGGCCATGGCACCGTTAGGCGCCAGGTCATGGGGGTAGAGCCACGTCCGGCAACCCCTGAAGAGGCTGAGCAGATGAAGATCCTGGTCAGGGAGGCTATGGAGCAAGGTGCATTCGGGATGTCGACGGGACTGATTTACGTGCCCGGACGCTATTCTGAAACCAGCGAAGTGATAGAACTTGCTAAGGTTGTGGCGGAATACGGTGGGGTGTACTTCACCCATATCCGCAACGAGAGCGCGCACCTTCTCGAAGCCCTTGCCGAAGCTATCGAGATCGGCAACGGGGCCGGATTGCCGGTGCAAGTCTCGCACTTTAAGGCCATGCGCGAGCCCAATTGGGGCAAGGTTCCCGAGGCCATCGCCATGATTGAAAGGGCCAGGGAGGACGGGCTTGACATCACAGCGGATCAATATCCGTACATAGCCTCATCTACGGGGCTGGGTTCACCCCTGCCTGCATCCGCCTGGACCGGTGGTGAAGGCTCAGAACGTTTACGCGATCCTGAGGAGCGCAAGAAGATTCTTGAGCAGCTGAAGGCCAGGGGATACTGGGACAGCATAGTGATAGCTAATCTGGAGCATCCGGATGATCAACAGTATATAGGCGAGAGTGTCGAAGCAGTAGGGCGGATTCAAGGTATCAGCTCTGAAGAAGCGGCGCTAGGGCTGCTTGAGAGAAACCGTGGCGTAGTCCAGATCGTCAACTTCGCAATGAACGAGGATAATGTAAGGACGATTATGAAGCTGCCATGGGTAATGGTCGGCTCAGATGGCAGTGCGCTTAACGTCAAGACGGCCAAAGGAAAGCCTCATCCCAGGAACTACGGCACTTTTGTGAGGATCCTCGGGCGATACGTCAGAGACCATAAGGTATTAAGGCTTGAGGAAGCGGTACGGAAGATGACCTCGCTGCCTGCCATGAGGTTGGGGCTGCAAGACCGGGGGATCCTCAAAGAGGGGATGAGGGCTGACCTGGTACTCTTTGATGCAGATGCGGTAGTGGACAATGCCACGTTCACCGAACCGCATCAGTACGCATCGGGAATCGATTATGTGGTCGTAAACGGCGTGATTGTAGTAGAAGACGGAGCTCACAACGGGGCACGCCCGGGCGCGGTCCTGCGGCGGAGGGATTAGTGGGCAACATCTCCCTTGGAACGCTCTTGTTAGATTGTTTTGGTGGAGGTATCGCTTTCGCCTGTCGGGCGGAAGCGATATTTCATACTCTGATTGGCCACTGACGTAAAGGATTATGAAGAGTTTGCCTAGCGTAACTTGACAATCTATGAGTTTATAGGGAGTATAAACCGAATCCCTGGTGCCAGAGGAGTGAAGCGAATGAGCAACGTCCTCATACATACTAAGGAACTTACCAAGCGATATGGCACGTTTACAGCTGTAGACAGTTTGAACCTGACGGTGAAGGCCGGTGAAATCTATGGTTTTCTAGGCCCTAACGGCTCAGGCAAGACCACTACCATCAGGATGCTCACAGGGCTGCTTGACGCTACTGCAGGAGAAGCTTTCATATGCGGGTACAATATTGCAACCGAAGCTTCTCAAGCCAAGTCTCTGCTTGCGTATGTGCCCGACCACCCCAGACTGTATGGCAAATTATCTGCCAGGGAGTTCTTGGCCCTGATTGCAGCGCTTTACCGTATACCTAAGGAGATTGCCGGAGAGCGTGCAGAACAGCTCCTGCATTTATTCGGGCTCTCCGACAGGGCCGATGACCTCCTGGAAGGCTATTCCCATGGCATGCGGCAGAAAGTAGTAGTAGCAGCAGCTTTGCTCCACCAGCCGAGGGTGATTCTTCTCGATGAGCCGACGGCAGGACTTGACCCGGCCAGCGCCCGTCTCCTCAAGGATGTGCTTCAGCAAATGGCTGCCCAGGGGGCTGCAGTGTTTGTTTCAACCCATATACTTGAGATCGCTGAACGGATGTGTCACAGGGTAGGAATTCTAAAACAAGGCAGATTGATTGCTGAAGGCAGTACCGATGAATTGCGGCAGCTGACCGGGAGTGAGGGAGAGAGTCTGGAAGATATCTTCCTGGAACTGACGGGTACTAATGAGACTGCGGAAATCATAAAGAGCCTTGAGGAAGGGGATAAACGGTGACGGTGACGACAATCATACCATCTCCTTTAGATGAGCCGCCTCCTCCACAGCCGTTTTTGAGCGATTTCTCTCACTTGCTCAAAGCTCACCTGAGGGTTGCTATCAATAAGGTCCGCCGCTGGCCGATCCTCCTTTGGATTGTGTTTATCGCAGCGGCCCTTGGCTTTGGAGGGCTGTTTGTCTACCTTGGCGTCATGGCATACAGGACACTAGTATCTGTTGGTCCTCAGCTGGGCGGCGGCCTCTTGTCGCTTGCTTTCTTGGGAGGCGTTATCGGTCAGGTGTTCTTCGGCATCCCATCTGCCTTCGTAACCCTGTATATGTCAGAAGATTTGGACATATTGTTTGCTTCTCCCGTGTCCATACGGGCTGTTTTTGCTGTTAAATCACTGGTAGTTGCTGTAAGCAACTTCTTACCGGTGCTTTTCTTCGTTATTTTGCCCGGTATCTTCTACGCCCTTTTGTTCAAGGCAGGGCTGGTGTTCTACTTGATTCTTCTGCTAGTCGTCATCAGCTTGTGGGTTCTGGGAACAGCATTAGCCGTGTTCCTGAATCTCTTCATCATGCGTATTGTTCCTCCTCACAGAAGCAGGGAAGCAGTAGGTGTTATTAGCGCAGTTGCAGGTATTGTCGTAGCGATGTTTTTCCAGATACCTAATATCATGTTGCAAAGTCAAGGACAGATTGACTTTGCCGGTTTTGTTGCAGGGAACGAGAGCATACTCCAGACATCGTTTTATTTTCCCTGGGGATGGGGCTCCCAGGCGTTGGTTGAAGGCATTAGCGGCAACATGTTTTCAGCTTTCGGCTGGGGCTTATTATCACTAGTACTGGCTGCCGGTGTGTTCGCAGTTTCATTTACTCTCCTGGAGCGGGGTTTCCGGCGCGGGTGGGTTTCAGTTACCCAACCTCCGGCAAGGCGGCGGAGGAAGACACAACAGCCCGCTGTAAAGGCGCCTGTTAGAAGAACGACAATCGCTTTGCCTAGAGAGGCAGAAGCAAAAGCAGCGCTGGCTCCTGTATGGCACAGTATGTGGGCTATTGCCAAGAAAGATCTGCTTTACATAAAAAGGGATACACGGGAATGGTTTAGCTATCTTACACCGTTGATTTTTATGGCTTTCTTTATCGGCCAGCATCTTCTTATCCGGACCAGCTCAACCCACTCTTCGCTGGTAGGTGTCTGGCTAGCGTATGTACTGATGTTCAGCGGCAACACGGCGCTTCAGTCCTTTGGACGGGAAGGTGAAGCTGAATGGGTTTTGAGAAGCGTGCCATCGGCTGGCACACCGGTGGTGTTGGGGAAACTGATTGCTAGTGTCATACCGACGCTTTTCCTGATGGAAGCGCTTTTGGCAGGCACAGCCGTGGCTGTCGGGTATTCAGCCTCCTTTACCTCAATGCTGGCTGTGGGAGCAGTCTTCCTGGCGCTGGGGTCAAGCTCAATCGGCCTCTTTTACTCTGCTACAAGCGCACGATACAATCCGGATAATCCGCATCAGAGGATAGCTCCCGGCGCCTCTTTGATCATGTCGCTTGTCAACTTGCTTTTCATGTTGCTCTTGGCTTTCGGGCTGCTCTACCTTATACCTCCTGCGGAACTCATTGCCGTTGTGCCTTATCTTTACGAAATTTCTCCTAAGGGCGGTTTTGCAGGAGGGCTGCATGCTTTTGCGGTGTTTGTGACCAAACCCCTTCTCTGGAGTAAACCGGCCCGGATTCTAACAGGGATTCTTGTGACCGGCGGTATCTGGTCTGGTTTCTTCTTTGGTTTTCTGGCTGCCGCAGTTAGGCAAGCTAAGAAAGGTATTCATATTGAACCTGTGGTTGTCAAGAAGAAGAAAGCCCGTCAAGGTTGGTTTAAGCGCTAACCGGGGATTCGGGAATCACAGGGGAGTTTGTGATGACACCATTCGTAGTTAACACTTTATCGCTGATTAGTTGCGGGTTAGTCTAGATTGTGCGAACTGAATCGTGCGAATAAGGCACAGGTAGTGGAGCCATCACTAGTCGGCCTGGGGGCGATGGATCATGGGCCCGCTGATAGGCAAGGGGAACACTGCCGAAATCTTTGATATAGGCGACAACAAGGTGGTCAAGCTGTTCAAACCCGGCTATCCTTTTGGCGGTGTACTCAAGGAGTACGAGAATGCGAGACTGCTCGAATCCCTGGGACTTCCCATCGCCAAGAGCCATGGCCTTATTGAGACGTCAAACAGGCATGGCATCATCTACGACAGGATCCGCGGAGAGTCTATGCTTGAGTCGGTTATAGAAACGGGGAATTGGGAGAAATATGCAGTTGACCTGGCGATATTGCACAAGCGGATACTGTCCCACCAAGTGCCGTATGCCCGCAGCTTGAAAACTCGCTTGAGACATAACATTGACCGTGTTGAGGCGCTGGGCGCGAGAGCAAAGGCAGCGCTTCTGAAGGTTTTGGATTCGCTACCCTGTGGCAACTGCTTATGTCGCGGGGACTTCCACTTTGATAACATCATTGTGAGCCAGCGAGAGCATAAAGAGAGTATTTCATCATCGATTACATGGAGCTAAGCACCTAATAAGACCGGCGCAGCCAAATACCCACAGACCATTTATTCAATTACCACTGCCGTTCCCGAGGCGGCAACCATAAGCATGCTGTTATTGGCACCAATAGCAGCAGCCCGATGCTTCATTTCTTCCAAAGCTTCTTCCCGTGCCCTCAAGAATTCTCCCTCATAGGATCTTGAACGGCCACCAAAGAAATCCGATAGGCTTGCGAAATCCTTGATGAAATCTACACCGGAGATGACTTCGCCGAAGACGATGCCTTTGTATTCTACAATCCGCTTGCCTTCCACTCCAGGCGTTGTGGTCACTATCATTCTTATCCCCCTTCCATGTGGGCGCCCGGGCCAGCCGGTATTTCTAATCATTACTACTCCTTCCATGTGCCTTTGGTATCGCAAGTTAATCTCTGACCGCACACAAGAGGAAGTGTTTACCACACAAGCGGCAATCGTTTCTCAGTTCTGATATCAAAGATGCCCTGGTCTGTAAGGACAAACTTCCTTGGATGGCATGTCAAGTATGCAAAAGTCAGTACGTCCACAGGCTTTGCTTCCATGGTCTTTGCAAGGTCGGGAGGTATTTGGGACATTCCAGCGTTTACTGCAGTTCCTTCTCCTTCAGGCCTTGCCCCCGAAGGTGCCTCTCCATTGACGCTTATGCGCAAACCCGCGGCTGCTTTCTCCACTGCTCTGCTTAGTTCAGCAACTTCCTCAGGAGGTGCGTCAGACATGAGGCCGAATATTGGCAGCGGCAGTTCAGCGAGGACCCGGCCGTTCTCCACCACTACGATCCCGCCTTGGATTGCAGCTACCCGGTTGACGGCCACGGCCATGTCGTGGTCATTAGCCCCTACGACTGAGATATTGTGGCTGTCGTGCAGAACGCTCATGGCAATAGCCCCGCGCTCAAAACCCCAGCGCCAGAAACCAAGCCCGATGTTGCCTGTTCCCTGGTGCCTTTCCACAATCGCCACCTTATTGATCCCCGTTCCTAGTGCAGGTTCCACAAATCCATTACGGACAGGCAGTTTGCATGTTATAGCCTCTAAATCGTCTGAGAAGTAGAAAGGAGGTATTACCAGGGCGTGAACCCAGACACGTTCTTGACCGCGGCATGTGATTTCGACCGGTGCAGGCACCTTGAAATCATCAGCCGTAACCTTCCTTCGCAGCTTGACAGTATCCAGTGCGTAACTTGGGGCTAGCCTGTTTCCTTGGTCCGGGACTTCAAGCGAAACTAAGAGTTTGCCGTTGCGGGCGACTTCTTTGCCGCTGGCGAATACACGCTCAATGGCAACCTTTTCAAGGTCGCTGATAACCAGGATATCGGCATACCTGCCTGGTGCAATCCCGCCGATATCACGATCAAGACGCCAGTGGCGCGCGTTGTTGATGGTTGCCATCTGATACGCCCTGACAGGGGGGACGCCGAGTTCAATAGCCAAGCGGACCTCATGGTCAAGGCTACCGAGTTCCAGCAGTTTCTCTACAGGCCTGTCATCTACCGCCAGGCCTATCCGGCTCCAGTCGACCTGGCTTTCCAGCAGTTTCTTGATAGTATTGGCCTCCCGTTCTGCCTTGAGCTGGATAGTAAATCCTTGCCTAAGCATTTCCAGGGCGTTTTCAGGGGTGTTGGGGCTATGGGTGGACTGGATTCCGGCTGAGGCGTATGCAGCCAACCGGTTGCCTGTGAATCCGCCGTGGCCTTCGATTGGCTGTCCTGCTGAAATCGCTTCCTTGACTAAACTCCAGGTCCGGGCATCATTGCCGAAAATGCGTGGTGGGTCCATCATTTCGCCAAGGCCGGTGACCCTGGGCCACTCCAGAGCCTGTTTGAACTCTTTGCCGCCGATGTATCCGCCTGTGGTTTCAACGTTGGTAGGTGGTGTGGCTGAAGGCACCTGGACGTACACTTTCTGCGGCAGCCCCTGGGTGTTTTCGAGGAAGTACCTGATTGCGTCGAGCCCGCCTGGTGAGCACGCTTCATGGGGGTCTTCCACAAGCGCAGTCAGGCCCCTGGCAAGGGTGATTTCAGCGTGCCGCCACGGTGCCAACCTGGAACTTTCGATATGGTAATGGGCGTCTACGAAGCCGGGTGTGAGGTAGGCGCCTTCTACGTCAATTATTTCAGTATCAGGCCCTATGCATGCATTTGCATCGCCTACCAGGGCAATTCTTTCGCCTGCGATGGCGATGTCCATGTCTTCCAGTATTTCACCTGTATATACGTTGACCAGCTTGCCGCCTCTGATGACCAGATCCGCCAGTTGTTTTCCCAGGGCCACTTGAACAAGGCGCTGCCTTAGGCGGACCTCAGCCGCATAAGGGGACTCGGTTCCGGCCGGTGATGCAGGTGCTATAGTATGACCTGAGCCAGGAGCTGGAGCTGAGCCAGGCGCTAAGGAGCCACTTGACAGCTTCTTGGCTGTGTTTTCAGGATTCATGCTCATTGTCATTGGGTCCTCCCTTGCATCTTAAGTACATGCAATAGTATAGATAGACATCATTCCATGCTGTTCTGTTCTGCTCCAATGTGTTGCTTCTTTACTTGGATGCCTAGAGTATTCTTGGCTTGCAGGTGAGAACCCTTCGGAAACCCGCATTATTCTGTTCAGCATGTAGCATGATTCTGATTTGCATGATACTTAGGCTTCCTGATACTTGGGCTAGGAATCATGTCCTGAAAAGGCAGGATCTTGATGGCGCACCTTTGGAGGAAATCAAGCGGGTGTTCTTGAAATCAGGAGGAAGGATGTAAGGTAAACACGTCATCAACGCAACGGGGGGAGTGAATCTGTATGATAAGAAGAACGCTAGATTTGGTGAAAGAAGAGTTCAGGGCCCAGGAAGCATTCAATGATGTCGCCAAGATAGCCTCCTTTCACAGGGTGCAGATAAGTCCTGGTATCAATGATGCAGGGCGTTTCATCCAGTCGTATCTCACGAAAGCAGGCATCCAATGCGAACTGTTGGAGTTCCCTGCCAAGAAGGGTATCACCTGGTGGTCTCAGGAGAGTTTCCAAGTATGGAAGGCAAATGATGCTCAACTTGTGCTCTTGGAAGACGGCAAGAGGGAGACTTTATGTGCATTCAGCGAAATCAAGACATCTCTGATTCAGCGGAGCGCACCCACGCCGCCTGAAGGTATCAAGACCACCATGGTCTACGTGGAGAACGGGGAGGACCCCAAGTCGTATGAGGACATAGACGTTGAAGGTAAACTGGTGTTCTCAAGAGGTGACGTTGCGCGCATTGCAAAGGTAGCAGTAGATCAGTTCGGCGCTGCCGGCATCGTGCTGGACAACATGCGGGAGTTTCCTCCTGTAAGAGACCGGTTTGATCTTCCTGACGCCCGCCAGTATCAAGCCTTCTGGCCTATAGATGGCAGCACGCATAAGGCTCGTGGTTTCATGGTGAGCCCGAGGCAAGGCGAAGCTCTCAGAAAGCGGTTTGCAAAGCAAAAAGAGCTTTCAGTATGGGCCATGGTTGATGCGGAGTTCTCCGACGGGGTCTGGGAGATTCCTACTGCTGTAATTCCAGGCGAATCCAACGAGGAGGTTGTGGCTGTAGCTCACCTTTGCCACCCTGAGCACTCTGCTAACGACAACGCTTCAGGCTGTGGTGCGCTGATGGAAGCAGCAAGAACCCTCTGGCAGCTCGTCAAAACAGGCAAACTAGACAAGCCAAAGAGATCCATCCGTTTCTTGTGGGTTCCGGAGATGACAGGGTCGTACGCATTCCTCGCTGCCAATGAAGACAAGTTGTCAAATATTGTGGCAGCTATCAACCTTGATATGGTAGGCGAGAATCAGGAACTCTGTGGCAGCACATTCATGGTGGAAAGGCCCATAAGTGCGCTTCCCGGGTTCGGCGGGGATCTAGCCTCTGCTATCCTCGGCCTCTTGACCAAGGAAGTCGGCAACCTGGCCGGAACCGGTTTGTACTCCACGTTCAGGTGGACTGTCGGCCCCTATTCAGGCGGGAGCGACCACAGCATCTGGGGAGATCCCAGCGTCGGGATCACGTGTCCCATGCTGATCCAGTGGCCCGACAAGTACTATCACACCAGTGAGGACACTATCGACAAGGTAGACCCACGCATGCTGAAGGTAGCAGGCGTGCTTACTGCAACTTACCTGTATACTGCAGCTACTGCGACACCTGGCGATACTGCGGTTATTGCAGGGGAGGCTGCAGCCCGGTTCCCAGGCGAGGCAGATGCCCAGCTGTCGGTTCTGGTAGACCAGGCCAAGGAGCAGCTCGGCAAGGCCAACGGTGAAGCAGAAGTCAGCGAAGTACTTGCCAAAGCCCGGAGGGCCATTGAACTCAGGGCCGGTTTCCTTGCAGACCGGAAGAAACTGGACCTTTCCAGCCTCAGGAGACTCGTCCCTGATTCGCCCATGCTTTCAGACGCCATGAGTGAAGCCGGGTGCCTAATCGAGGAGGCAGGCAGGTTCCTCCTGGCAAAGGCTTTGAGAGAACTGGCAGTTCTGGCTGGCTTGGCTGATGTATCGGGATTACCGCCGGCATGGCAGCCGGAAGAAGGCGAGGCGTACAAGAGAGCTAAGAGCATTATTCCTAAGCGGGTCTTCCGTGGTCCCTTCTCAAGTACCGGCAAGGAAGTGCCGGCGGACTATGAGGAGCGGGTTAAGGCGCTCAGGGAGAAGTACGGCGAGAGCGCGCTGCCCTTGAACCGGTTTGAACTCTGGGCAGACGGAAAGAGGACCCTTCTCGACATCGCCTTGCTTATCGAAAGTGAAACCGGCTTCTCCAATTTGGACGCCATCGTGGATTATTATGACCTCCAGGTTGAGCGGGGCGTGTTTGAGGGGTAGGGTGTCCAGCTCTGTAAACTGAGGTGGCTGGTTTCAGACCCGAAGGGATTGAGACCCGGGTGCCGAATTGCTGAATTGTGAAACAGCGGGGCAACATAAGGAAGCGCCCTGGTATTCATACGGTTAAGGGGGGGGTGGAACATGAAAAGCCTTACTGATACCTATACCCTGCAAAACGGCGTGGAAATCCCTTGTATAGGGCTGGGTACATGGCAAGTCCCTGACGGGGAACTAGCTTACAATGCAGTGCGGGATGCGCTGTCACTTGGGTACCGCCATGTGGATACCGCAGCTGTTTACGGGAATGAGGCAAGCGTGGGCCAGGCTGTTAGAGAGAGCGGCATTCCACGGGAGGAAATCTTCGTTACCAGCAAACTCTGGAACTCGGTCCGGGGCTACAAGGAAACTCATGAAGCATTTGAGGAGACTCTCAAGAAACTTGGCCTTGAGTACCTCGATCTCTACCTTATCCACTGGCCAAACCCTGCCGGGTTTAGGAATGTGTGGAAAGAAGCCAATGCAGAAACGTGGCGGGCGATGGAGGATCTTTATAAAGCAGGACGCATAAGGGCCATCGGGATTAGCAACTTCCTGCAGCATCACATCGACGCGCTGTTGGAAAAAGCGGAAGTAGTGCCTATGGTCAACCAGGTCAGGCTTTGCCCCGGTGATGCCAAAGAAGATCTGGTGGCATATTGCAGGGGACATGGCATGCTGCTTGAAGCGTATAGCCCCTTTGGAACAGGTAAGGCGTTCGAAGTGCCTGAACTGCAGGAAATGGCAGCCAAGTACAACAAGAGTGTCGCTCAGGTCCTGGTGCGGTGGAGCCTCCAGATGGGATTCCTGCCGCTGCCCAAGTCCACCAAGGCGGCACGTATCAAGGAAAATGCAGATGTATTCGATTTTGAACTCGATGAAGATAATGTAGCTCACCTGGCTGGAATGACTGGGGCTTGCGGACTGTCTAGTGACCCGGATACTGTTACTTGGTAATTGGCTGGATGATTGGCAATACAATTGGCGGGCAGATCGTGAAAAAGGATTACCAAAGATAGGTTGCGGCGGAGGCCGGTTATCCACAGGGCATCCGCTGGATATTGGCTGCACGGGTGGGCGGACACATTGTCTCCGCTCACCCGCTGTTATTTAGCTTCAATCCGATATCCTTAGCGGGTATTCCCATAAGAGCATCACGTCGCCTGTCTCGATGACAGGCTGGCCCTGGCTCTTCCTTTGTACCTTTGACTCGTGCTCCGTAGTTGACTCGTCGTCTGCAGTTAACCTGCCTTCACTCGTCAACTTACCTTCAGTGGTCAAGCTATGTTCTGCCGTTGACTTGCTGTCTGGCGTCCCCCGGGCCGCTTTCAAGCGTTCTCTTTCAAGGTGGGCAATCTGCCTTAGCTTTTCCAGGGCAGGGCTTTTCGCCTCCACAGAAGGGCGAAGCCGGCGCGGGATGCCTCCCCTCCTGGAAGCTTCCCTGTACAGAGCCCCGGCTGCGTGATGGATTAGAGCCCGGATTCCTTCCAGGGATCCGAAGAAGGAGGTGATCTCCTGCTCCAATCCGGGCTCGCTGTGCTCTGTGTGGTCATCTTCGTAGCAATCGTCGAGGAGTGCCCCTGCGACCAGTTCCCCGGATTCCGCCTGAGCTATGAGCAAATACCCTTTCTCAGCAACGAGCCGCAGATTGTCAGGAGAAAGGGCAATCCATTCGCCGTAGCAAGTTCCTATGTACCGGATATCTTTCCTAGCTAGACCCCATGCCTCAGCGGCGCGATGTGGCTCAAGTCTTGTTACCGCCAATTCCGGTTCATATGGAATCAGAAGTTCCGGGTACACGTCGAATTCTATGAGTTCTGCCACCTGCTTGAAACCAATGGAACCTGCAAGCCCGATTGACCTGTAGTTGTCAAAATCAATGACCGCCCTTGCTATGCGAGCGCCCCGTTCCCTGGCTTCCTTTATGCAAGCTTGTGTAAGCATGGTAGCAATTCCCTGGCGCCTGTAATCTGGATGCACGCGCATACCCTGGAACCAGGCTTCTCCAGGGGCAGGATAGTCTACGCAGGTGACACCAACCGGGATGCCGCCGATGTCCGCAACCCATACGTCACAAGCTGCCCCTAACCAACCTGCGAACGCGTCGCCCACATAATCCCCATACTTGAAAGTGTGCTTAGTGAATTCGCGGATATGAGGCTCGTCATCCAGGCGGGCTTTTCTGATTATAACTGACTGCGTATTGCTCAAGACTAGATTCCCTCCAGGCGGCGTATGGTTCAAGGTTAGATTTTCCCAGTTCACGTTCTGTGTTCTAAATGCGGCTGCAAAAGGCAACGGGCTATCACAAGCCTTATGTTACCAGGAAGGCAGGGGCCAGACAAGCCGGTATATGCAGGGTTTGCCAACTCCCGAATGGAAGGATAAGCTGGGGATTGCGGATTAGGACTCATGTTGTGCCGGCCTGCGGCCAAACAGTAAAGGAGAGGAGGGAAGCGCCGCACCCCAGGCGCTGTCTGGATATGAAACTGATGTCCCCCAAGGAATTTCTGGGCTTTACGCCCGGTGATGACAGGAAACTAGCTGACTGGCCTGAGATTACCGGCTACTTCAGGCATCTAAAGCAACACGGCAGTCGGATTAGATGGTTTGACATGGGCGAAACCACAGAAGGCAGGCCGTTTTTCTATGTCTGCATATCGTCTCCTGATATCTTGGAAAGACTCGATGAGTACAGGACAATCAACGCCCGCCTGGCTGATCCGAGAGGTCTTTCCCAAGAAGAGGCTTATGAACTGATAGTCCGGGGCAAAACTATCGTTATGCTCTCCTGTTCGATCCATGCTACTGAGGTTGGGGCTGCCCAGATGTCTATGGAACTGGCTCATGAACTCGAGACTTCAGAAGACCCTAGGGTAATGGAAATACTGGATAGCGTGATCTTGCTGCTTGTGCCTTCGCTCAACCCCGACGGCCTGGATTTAGTGGTCAACTGGTACAAGAAGTACCTGGACACTCCGTACGAGGGCTCTATACCGCCTTTCCTGTACCACAAATATGCAGGCCATGACAACAACCGGGACTGGTTCATGCTGAACCTTGTGGAAAACCGGCTTACAGTTGAGAAGATTCACAGTGTGTGGCATCCCCAAATCGTGTTCGATATGCACCAGATGGGTGATACAGGCTTCAGGTTTTTTGTGCCGCCTTATGTGGACCCGTACGATCCAAACGTCGACTTCATCCTGCAGCAGCAAATCAACATGCTGGGTACCCATATCGTCGGTGAGCTCCTGTCGGCAGGCAAGACAGGAGTTTCATGCTACAACGGCTTTGATGCCTATGCTCCTTCCCGCGCCTACCAGCATTATCACGGCGGGGTTAGGATTCTCTCAGAAGCAGCCAGCGTAAAGCTAGCTACACCTGTAACTAGGGATGCGCGGGAACTCAGGGTTACCCGGGACGGCTGGGGCCCGAAACAATCCACATGGAACCACCCGGTTCCGTGGCCGGGCGGCGAGTGGCGCCTGAGGGACATTGTGGAGTATGAGAAGATAGCAGCTATGGCGTGCCTGAGACATGCTGCAACCTTCAGGGACCTTTGGTTAAGCAACTTCTACAAGCTTGGGGTGCGGGCGTGTGAGCGCAAGGAGCCCTACGCGTTCATCTTACCCAAAGATCAGCGGGATCCTGTGATGCTCTACGAACTGCTTAAGGTCTTGCACATGGGGCAGGTGGAAATACACCGGGCCAAGGCAGATTTCGAAGTGGAGGGGGCGTTCTTCCCAGAGGGTTCGTTTGTTATCAAGCTGGCGCAGCCTTATGGTGCGTACGCCAAGACTCTTCTTGAGATTCAGGAGTATCCGGACCTCAGACAGTACCCAGGTGGACCGCCGAAACTGCCTTATGACATTACAGGACATACTCTTCCACTTCTCATGGGCGTAAGGTGCACTCTTGCCAAGAAGCCCTTCGATGTCGAGTTGGAGAGGGTGGAGGTGCCGGAGCTTCCCCAGGCGATAATCGAAATACCCGGTGGGCCCGGTGACAAGGCGGAGCGCGGCGACGGGGATAAGCCAGTGCTGCGAGACAGGGCCGGATGGTATATTCTTTCTCCTGCTGTGAACGCTTCGAGTAAAGTTGTCAATGTCATGTTGGAACAATCGCGCGAAGTCTACAGGACCGCCGGTCCCTTGGTGGTAAGAGGCCTACAGGTGCCTGCGGGAAGTTTCCTAGTCTGGTCAGATGGCGCACATGCCGGGGAGATTGAGGATCTCTGCAGCCGGTCCGGTGTGGATGCCTGTTTTGTGGATAGCATTGAGAGCGAAATTGGGGGCGGTATTAGCGGTACTAATGAGAGTATCGAAGGTACTCTTGAAGGGTCCAAGTACAAACTGAGCAGGCCTAGAGTTGGCGTGTATCAAGCTTACAGGCCTGTAGCAGATGAGGGTTGGCTCAGGTACGTGCTGGAGGAATATGGTTTTCCTTACGAGACAATTCGGAACCAGCGTATAAAGCGTGGGAATCTGAGAGATGAGTTCGATACGATTATCTTCCCGTCGATGGGAGCCAGGCTGATTGCTCAGGGTGTTCCGCCTGGGATTTACCCGTCTGAGTATGTGGGCGGTCTCGGCCCTGAAGGCAAGCAGGCCATCGCTTCGTTTGTCGAGGCCGGTGGAACGTGCGTGTTTTTGGATGCGTCTTGCGAATGGGCCATTAGGGAGTTGGGCCTGCCTGTGGTTAACGTAATCGACGGGAAGCGGCCGCCGGAGTTTTTCGCTCCAGGCTCGATACTAAGGACTATTGTGGACACTGAGCATCCCTTGGGGTTTGGATTGCCCAGGGAGACTGCGGTGATGTTTGCAAGGAGTCCGGCATGGGAGGCTGACGGAGAATACGTTGTGGCCAGGTATCCTGCTGTTGATCCCCTTATGTCAGGTTGGCTCCTCGGAGGTGGACTGCTAGCTAACAAAGCGTCTTTGCTGGAGATTCCTGTTGGTTTCGGCAGGGTTGTGCTCATCGGGTTCCATCCTCACTTCCGTGCCCAGACCCGGGGGACCTACAAGATTGTGTTTAACGCTATTTACCTGGGTTCCAGTAGAAAAGCCTGAGTGAGAAGATCTCGGCGCGCAGGATACACCATTTGGCCGGCGCTTGCCTCGGAAACGCTGAGGATTGGTGCACAGCATACACCAATCCCCGCGGATCTTGCTTACTTCCAAATCTCACTCAACCCGTGGAGCCACGTGGGCCAAGCCTCTTTCTTTGAAGACATAGGAAGCAGGCCGGACGGCAATGGCAATTCCGTCGAATGGCGCCACGACTGGCTGATTCCCTAGCATTCCTATCATTTCATCTTTATTGATCGGACTTCCGGGTTTCACCACCGGCAAGAAGACACCGTCACCCGGCGCTCTGAGTGGCTCAAGTTTTCCGTAGAACGTAGGCTCAGGTTTCCTGGCTTCACCTGGGAGCATCTCCAGAAGACGCAGTAGATTCAAGAGCGCTTGGAAACACTGCTTTGCTGCTTCAATGTGGATTACGCCATCGGGGCTTCCGCCTGGCAGCTCAATAATCACCGCCGGAGTGCCAGAATGGCTCGCTTCGGTGAAGAGCTGCCCCCTGGTGCCTCCGCTTTGAATCACGGCGGGAATATCCAGCATCTCAGCCAACTTCCTGCTGTGGTCAAATTCCTCGTACATAGCCAGGGTGTAGCTGGAACCCCAGAGGCCACAGCAATGGAGGTCTACTATGTAATCAGTATCCCGGGCCTCTTCCCAAATCACTTCCGCAATAGCCATAGTTGGTGTAGAGTCTTTCTTCCCAGGGAAAATCCGGTTGAGATCCAGTTCGTCGTAGGGCGAGGTGCGTTGTAAGCGTCTGAGCGCAGGCACATTAGCAACCGGCAAGAGCTTTACTGAGCCTTTCAGTAGTTTGTTTGTATCAAGGAAGTCTACCACACGCTGAGCCACATATATGCCGGTTGCTTCGCCTCCGTGGATGCCTCCAGAGAAAAACACCTTTGGAGAACCTTCCCCGAACAGATGGAACTGAAGCTCCACTGGCATTACATCTTCAATTTTCTGGGTATAGGTTTTCTTCAAGATAACAACCTCCTTGTGAATTGGCACTCCATGAACTCGGACCGGTACAAGCCTCAGAGGCTTCAATTCTGTCATGAGATCCGTCTTCAGCCGCCGGCGGCTGGTAGGGTCGTTGGCTGCTAGATAGACATTGACGGCCTGGGACAAGTATTCGCCGGGAGCGTTTACAAACCTGCCAAGACCTATCGCTGCGGTGCTTTACCGAATCTAAGCCCGTGTAGGTAAGTTGATTTGTGCATGTTGCTCAACATGAGTAGGGTTGTTTGTTCCTTCTAACCATGTCCCAACCGACCGCGCCGACTTAGAATGTATTCGGGGAGTGTCAATGTTTTCAGGATTGTTCTAACAGCGAGGAGGTGTATATCAACCAAACGATCCTGCGGAACGTGGGGCCACAATCCAGGTCGTTGCCGGCTGTGGGATAACTTCCCCAGTAGACTAAGGAGATTAGAGTGCAGCTCAACTTGGAGCACCATTCCCAGAGCCAAATGCAGAACGACATGAACCTTGACTACGCTCGGGTCTTCTCTGCTGCAGTATGCAAGCCTAATCACTCTATAGTATCAGCCTCGTTGAAATGAGAAGCAAATGAAAACAATCATAGTATGGGATAGCCAGGACGTACCCGAAGTACATTCAGCCAAGCCCAAGCATATCAAGAGCAAGAATCAAGAACACCTAGAGACGAGCGCAGCATATCAAGAACAGAATCCAAGAATACCAAGGACTAAGCTACAGCATATCAAAGGCAAAACCAAACATATCAAAGAACAAAGCCGAGCCTACAAACGGCATGCCCAGAGCAGGTCTAAAGCAAATCAAAAGCACGCTTTCAAACCACACCCGAACGTACCCAAACATGCCAACAGGAGGGTCAGCAACAGGCAGATCAACAACAGGCAGATCAACAACAGGGAAGTCAACACCGGTTTCGTTTCAACCAGACCGTAAGGAGGGATAATCATGGTTCCCCGGGACGGGGGTATATTCGCTTTCTTTGCGTTCCTTGCTTTGGCTGCAGTGCTTTTCTGGTGTTACCGGAAAGTCAAGGGGGGCTACAAACCGTACTTCAGACAAATACCGGCGCTCAAAGGGTTGGAAGAGGCCATCGGCAGAGCCGCGGAGATGGGACGGCCGGTCCACTTCACCCCGGGTTCAGACGGGTTCGACTCGGGCACTGCAGGTATGACTCTGGCAGCGACGATTTGCTTGGCTCACATAGCCAAACTCTGTGCTCAATATGACGTACGTCTTTTGGTGTCAAACCGGCGTCCGGCTGTTCAACCTCTAACAGAGGAGATTGTCAGACAAGCATTCTTGGCTGAGGGCAAGCTTGAGAATTTCCGACCGACGGATATTCGGTTCTTCTCTGATGACCAGTTCGCGTATGCCTCCGGTGTTGTGGGTGTGATCAGCGGTGAGCAGACAGCTTCCAATATTATGCTGGGTGGTTTTTACGCCGAATCCTTGATGTTTGCAGAAGCCGGTGCCACTTACGGCAATATCCAGATAGCAGGTACGGCAAGCACGGCCCAGATTCCGTTCTTTGTCACCACATGTGACTACGTGTTGATCGGAGAGGAACTGTTCGCTGCTGCAGCCGTTCTCTCAGTGGATCCCGCACAAGTTAGCACTCTGATGATGCAAGACATAATCCGTATTGCCCTCGTGTGCCTGATCGCAATAGGTGCACTTGCTGCAACATTTGGCTCAGATGTCATCAGACAATTGATTCTCAAGTGATGTTAGGGGGTGCATGATTTGAACACGCTCATCGCGATCGTCGGCCTGGTAGCGGGCGTTCCCATATTACTGTCATCATTTGCTGAAATACCTGTCATCAGCGACCTGGCTCAAGAGTTCCAACGATGGGGAATCATTCTGGCCGGGTTTTCAACCTTTCTTGGTGTACTCAACCTTACCTTCGTCAATGCAAATGCTCTACGTCGCAGAAAGCACACAGGTCAAGTCATAGAGCCTGTCGTAGTCCTCGTCATGTTGTGGGGTCTTGTTCTTACCGGAGTGTTTTTCGGGCAAACGCACCCTGCGTACGATTTTGTGTTTGAGAATGTGCTCAAGCCCCTTAGCGCATCAGGTTTCTCCATGTTGGCGTTTTTCATTGCTTCCGCTGCTTATCGGGCATTTCGTGTGAGGAATGTGGATGCAGCCATTCTATTGGTATGTGGATGTCTGGTTATGCTGGCCAATATTCCTTTCGGTGAACAGCTCTGGAGCGATCTCCCATTTGTGTCCGATTGGATCATGCGCATCATCAACGGGTCTGCGATGAAAGGTATTGTAATCGGCGGGGCAATAGGAGCGATTGCAACAGCGTTGAAGGTGCTTGTTGGAGTCGAACGTTCACACTTGCGCGGCTGAGATTACGCAAAGGAGAGGTGAAACATGTCATTCTTTGAAAGACTTCAGTCGATCCCGCGTATTACAATATACGTCTTGGTCATAATCGTGCTGTCCATACCACTCATATTTCCGATTAGTCTTCCCTTGCAGGTAGCACCCATGACTCAAGCCGTGTATGACGCGATTGAAGCCCTCGAGCCGGGTTCGATATTCATGTTGTCCACTGACTGGGAAGCATCTACCGAGGCTGAGTCGGGACCCCAGACAGAGGCCATTGTAAGACACGTCTTGGGAAGAGACCTGAAGCTAATCATTGTGGGACTCTGGCCTCAGGGCAACTCGGCTACGCAGCAGATTGTTGAGCGAATAGCTTCCGAAATGGGAAAAACTTACGGCGTAGACTGGGTCAACCTGGGGTACAAGCCGGGCGGCGAAGTTGTTCTAGCGTCTTTGGCTGCTAACCTGCGGGAACTCTACAGTTCAGACGTTAGGGGGACCCCGCTGGACCAGCTTGAGATATGCAAAGGACTCACCAGCGCTAAAGATGTGGACTTGGTTTGCTCGGTTTCTTGGGGCGACCCGGGCCATCTCACATGGGTAAAAATGGTTCAGACTCAGGTGGGGGTTCCGGTGGTGGCCGCGGTAACTGCAGTGTCTCTTCC
>DUQH01000091.1 GCA_012837895.1 Candidatus Fermentithermobacillaceae bacterium
TCCTGCGACTGAGCGTTATGCAAGAAGGGGGTACACTTGAGGTAAGAGTGGATGCTCCAACCGGTAATGTAATTGCTTCACAGATCATCGAAAGCAGAAGCGAATCCCGCCCCTTCGGAAGAGGTGCCGTTACCATACCGGTTAAGGTAAACACACTCGGTATAACAGGTCCGCATGACCTATATTTTGTATATCGTGAACCGCAAGCTGAATCGCTTGATGCGGAAACACTCAGCAGGATTGCCTCTGCAGATGTAGCTCTGATCTTTGTAGGAACAGATCAAAATACCGGACGAGAGGAGTCAGACCGATTCTCGCTGTCACTCCCGGGTAACCAAATGCATCTTATTCAATCGGTTGCTGCCGTAAACCCAAACACTATTGTTGTTATGCAAACAATGGGTATGGTAGAAGTTGAAGATATCAAACATAATGAGAATATACCCGGAATAATTTATACAGGGTATAATGGACAGGCACAAGGTACGGCCATGGCTAAAATTCTCTTTGGAGAGGTTAATCCGGGAGGTAAGACCAGTGTAACCTGGTACCGCTCGGTAAATGATCTTCCGGAGTTTGGAGACTATAGACTCAGAGGTGATGAAACAAGAAACGGAAGAACATATTGGTATTTCGACAAAGATGTATCTTATGAGTTTGGATATGGGCTCTCCTACACCACTTTCGACTATGGTGATATAACCATCAGTAAGAGAGATATAACCCCGTATGATCATATAACTATAAATGTTGATGTAACAAATAGCGGTGAGATGGATGGGGATGAGATTGTGCAGGTATATCTCAAAACAGAGGATGCTGAATCTCTTGGCAGACCGTTTAAAAGACTAAAAGGGTTCAAAAGGGTAACTATTCCTGCCGGTCAGACTAAAAATGTCTCCATAGATATCGATTGCTCCGATCTTTGGTATTGGGACGAGAATGAGAGCAAAATAACTTTCGACCAGGGTGTGTACACATTCGAGGTCGGTGCCTCATCAAAAGATATCAAAGGAACTGTTGAAGCGGTAATGAGTGGTCAGTTTAAAGAGGTATTGAAGACGGTTGTGGCTGAGTCGGATAATATAATCCTGCAGACGGGAGAAACAACACAAACCAGTTTATCGGCAACACTGTTAGATGACAGATTTATTCCTGTTGAGAAGACAGAAGTGGTTTATAAAAGTAATAATCCCGAAGTTATTAATGTAGACGAAAGTGGAAAAGTTACGGCTCTTAAACCGGGCTTAGCATCCATTACTGCATATGTAACTTATAAAGGAACCACCTTGTCAGACAGTTTCCCTATTAAAGTGGTTCCGGATCTTTCACCTGCTTCAATTGAGGTGAACGGAAGCCCCGTTGAAACTTTTGACCCGGAAGTAAAAGCTTACAGCTTTCTGCTGGATGAACAATCCGATATACCTTTGGTGAATGCAGAGGCAGTAAGTGAAACAACTGTTGTGGAGGTTGAACAGGCCACATCTATTCCCGGAACGGCAGTAGTGAGGTTTGTCGATTACAACACAAATGAAGAGAACAGTTATTATCTCAATTTCGATAACAGCTCTGTAAGCGATGAATTTAACGATTCACAAATAGGATCGCAATGGGAGTGGATCAGAGAAAACAGTGAAAATCACTCTTTAACTTCCAACCCCGGCTCATTGACCATAAGAACAGAAGAGGGAGATGTTTCAGAGAAAAGTAATAATGCACGTAACATTCTCCTGCAGAGTGCAAATAACGATTGGACCATCGAGACTAAGCTGATTGGTTCAAGAGCACCTTCACAACCTGAAAATGCAGGTATCATTGTATGGCAGGATGATCACAATTTTGTTAAACTTATGCTGCGTGCTGTCACTAAGACCAGTCGCCAGAGCGGACCACTACCGGGGACAATCGAGCTGCTTGTGGAAGAGAATGATATTGCAAGATCTGTTGCATCTTTCGACCTGAACGAGATGATTACAGAGGATCGGCACCTCTATCTCAGGCTTACAAAAGAGGGAGCGAAGTACAGCGCAAGCTTTTCACTAGACGGTAAGGAGTACAGAGAGCTTGGTAGCGGGGAGACCACACTGAGGGATATAAAGGTGGGTCTTATTGCGTGTGATGGTATAATTACGCAGAGCATGACCAGTACATTCTGGTTTGATTCTGATACCACTAAGCCCGATACCCCTTTTGATGTCTCTTTCGATTATTTCA
>DUQH01000046.1 GCA_012837895.1 Candidatus Fermentithermobacillaceae bacterium
ACTTCGTCCGCACTCACCTAAAGCAGTTGCCGGTGTTTGTGGAGAAAGACGGTAAAGCCGAGGTCATTGTCGCACGGCAGAATTACCTCTTGTATGACCGGATGGTGGCCTTCCACGTCCAGCGGGGAGTAGCTGTACCCATGGGTGCGGCGGACTTCTACGCCGGTTTAAGGCAGCGTTTCCCGGAAAGGGACGGCATGTACTTCCTCCCAGACCAGGTGCTTGAGTACGACAAGAGGCGCCTGATGGTCAGGGAAGTCGCCCAGTTATCGCTGTTCTTGCACGATGAAAAATCTGCTATCCAGTGGCTGCGCAATGAATTGGAACAGAAGCCACAGACCTATCAGGAACTCCACCCCAAGTTCCTGCGGGAACTGCACAAGGCGAGGCACGAAAAGCTGCCCGAGCTCACAGAACTTCTGGAGCAGAACTTCCTTAAGGATGACCAGGGCCGTTGGTATGTGCCCGATCCTGGCAGGCAGGCAGACCTTGAGAAGGTGCGGCAGAAGGCGCTGCTCAAAGAATTCGAAGAGTACAAAGAAGGCAGGGGCAGGTTGAGGGTATTCCGCACCGAAGCCCTCAGAGCCGGGTTCAAGGCATGCTGGGATGCCAAGGATTACAACACCATCGTCGAGGTGGCCAAGCGCATTCCGGATTCGGTGATTGAGGAAGATATCACTCTCATGATGTACCGGGATAATGCACAAACGCTGCTGGAACGGTGAGGTGTGGGCTTTGAGAGAGGATTCCAAATGGCGGCCTGGCGATTGGGCCTGGAGCAGTGAGTACCGCGGGCCGGTTAAGGTTGCAGAAGCGCTGAACCTATGGGGAGAGTATGTCTACCGGGTATGGGTACCAGGCAGAGGCTCGGTTGTCCGTCTCAGGGAAGATGAGCTATCTCCTATAGCCGACGCGGGCTTGCCCAGCCGGGAAGGGCTGATCTACACAGCAGCAGCCGCCCGCATCGCCGAGAGCCTGGCTATGCCGGATGTGTTGATGGCCCCCTTGGAAAGCCGGGTCATCCCTCTGCCCCACCAGCTATACGCCCTTTCCCGGGCGGTTTCGGGCAACAGGGTCCGGTATCTTCTTGCCGACGAGGTAGGCCTGGGCAAGACGATAGAAGCAGGTCTGATCCAGCGGGAGCTGAAGCTTAGGGGGCTGGTCAGGCGCACCCTGGTGGTAGCACCCAAGGGTCTGGTGTGGCAGTGGGTACAGGAGATGGAGAACCGTTTTGGGGAGCTTTTTCACCTGCTCATGCCTGCCGAAATCTCTGCTCTATCCCGTTTTCAGCACGAGGCCAACTTCTGGCAGCGCTTTGACCAGGTAGTGGTTCCTATGGACGCTGTAAAACCTGTGCAATCCCGCCGGGGATGGACCAGGGACCAGGTGAACCGGTATAACCGCCACCGTTTTGAAAACCTTATCACTGCAGGCTGGGATTTGATTATAGTCGACGAGGCCCACAGGCTTGCAGGCAGTACCGATACCGTGGCCAGGTACCGCCTGGGCCGCGCCCTGGCTCAGGCGTCTCCGTATCTGCTGCTGCTTTCGGCCACCCCTCACCAGGGGAAGACAGACGCCTTCCACAGGCTCATGGCCCTTCTGGACAGGGAAGTGTTTCCCAGCGTTGAGTCCATTGGCCGGGACCGGGTGAGCCCGTACGTAATCCGTACCGAAAAACGCCGGGCCATCGACGACAAAGGCCAGCCGCTGTTCAAGCCACGCCTAACCCAGCTTGTTCCGGTGCAATGGGAGGCTAGGCATAAGCAGCAACGGGAGCTTTACCAGGCGGTAACCGAATACGTGCGTGAAGGGTACAACAGTGCACTGGAAGAAAAGCGAAACTACATCGGCTTCTTGATGGTCCTCATGCAACGCCTGGTTGCCAGCAGTACCAGGGCAATCCGTACGGCATTGGAACGGAGGCTGGAAGCCATCGATCAAGATGCTCCATCTTATGCGAGCAGCGACATAGACTTGGACGAAGACTGGTGGGACCTGGACGGACAAGAGCAGCTCGAGCAGATTCTCAGGTATCGTTTGGCCGCCATAGCCAGCGAGCGGCAAGAGGTGGAGCGTCTCCTGTCTCTGGCGCGTCAATGCGAACCTCAACCTGATGCCCGGGCCGAAGCTTTGCTGGAATGGATGTACCGCCTGCAAGCCGAAGAAAACGACCCTGAGCTCAAGTTCCTCATCTTTACGGAGTTTATCCCCACTCAGGAGATGCTGAAGGATTTCCTGGAAAACAGGGGCTTCAGCGTGGTTTGTCTCAACGGAACCATGGGGTTGGAGGAACGGCGACAAGTCCAGGAGCAGTTCGCCGGTCCCGCCAGGGTGCTTGTATCCACCGATGCCGGAGGGGAAGGTTTGAACCTGCAGTTCTGTCATGTGGTCATCAACTACGACCTGCCGTGGAACCCCATGTGCCTTGAACAGCGTATCGGCCGTGTGGACCGGATCGGTCAGGAGCATGTGGTGAGGGCCCTCAACTTCATGCTGGAGGACACCATTGAATACCGGGTGTACGATGTGCTCCAGGAGAAACTGGCCGCCATCCTGAAGGATTTTGGGGTCGACAAGGTGAGCGACGTGCTTGACTCGGCTGAAATGGCATCGGATTTCGAAAACCTGTTCAAAGAGGCTATCTTCAAGCCGGAAGGAATCCAGTCCCGGATTGAGCAGATGGAGGCTGAGCTTAGACAACGCATCCGGGAGACAACTGCGGCCAACAGGCTCTTGGAAGCCGAGGCGGAGCTCGACTCCAGTCTCGTAGAGAGGATTTCAGGCCATCCTCTTCCCTACTGGGTAGAAAGAATGACTCTCGGTTTTTTGGCAAGTGAGGGCGGCAGAGCAACGGCCAAGTTGGCTGGGTATGACTTGATCTGGCCAGACGGCTTCACCATGGAAGATGTCACTTTTTCCCGGAAGGAGGCGGATAAGCACTCACTCACTTATCTGAGCATGGAAGATCAGAGCGTTCGCGCCCTTGTCTCTTCCCTACCCCTGGCTGTGGCGGGTCAGCCCCTTGCCAAGGTTAAGATGAAAGGGCTGCCCAAAGAGATAAAGGGCTACTGGTCCTTGTGGCAGGTGTCTTTTGTGGCGGAAGACATCCGGAAGGCCCGGGTCTTGCCCTTGTTCCTGCAAGAGCAAGATGACAGGCTACTCATGCCCACCGCCCGCAGGATATGGGACATGTTGCTGCAAGAAAACCCTGCACTCGAAATCCAGGGTTACATCACAGGCCGGGAATCGGAGGAAATCTTCGATAAGCTGCAGAAACAGGCTGTACAATACGGGCATGATCTTTTTCTTGAACTCAAGAATCTTTATGAAGCACACCTGGAGCAAGAACGGGAAAAAGGAGAATACGCCTTCCAGGTCCGCAGGCAGGCGATAATGAGGATAGGCTTGCCCGCAGTGCGACAGCACCGCCTGGCCAACCTTGAGAGCGAGAAGCAACAATGGGCCCAGCGGCTCAAGGAAAAGCAGAAAGTATTGCCTGAACTGAACGCTATCGTGATTGCTTACATAGAAGGTGAGGACTCGTGATCTGGCCCAGACTCATACTTGAAAGACTGCAACCGGACACATCAAACTTGCTCGTGGTTTTTGATCCCGACGGTTTGGTGTTGGACGAGGAAATCCTTTCGGCCCTGGATGCCATGGGGTTCGGCGTGTTGGCCTTTGAGGACCCCATCACCTTCCGCTACGCGTATGAAGCAAATTACCGCTCCAGATGGGATTGCCGTGAAGACGCCCCTTTGATAGTGGTAGTGCAGGATCGTAAGGGTGAACCGGTCCCTCTCCCCTACGACGTATGGCACGCCGGCCGGAAGATATCCCTCAGTCTGGCTGATATATTTCCCAAACTCAGCTATCCTGTGGTTGCAGCCCTGGAGAAATCGGAACTCGACAAACTTTACCTGGCATACCGGCGTTATGATGGGCCTGTGTTGAACGAACGGGAAACAAAAGAGTATATCCTGCAGCACGTTTTTGGGATAATACCGGGCATGATCAATTCACCGGTGGAACTGCTCAAGATGCTGCTTTCGCGGCATTGTAACCTGGTCACCCTGCCGAACATCTTGGACGGACATCTTGTTTACTCCTTAAGGAAGAGGCGCGTTTTCAGAGATTGGCCTCTGGAAACCATCATCCCTGACAGGGTAGCCTTTTTCGCTTTCCTGCAAGAAAAGTGGCATTGCTTCCTGGAAAGCGCAGCCAGAGGAGAGGATTTTGCCGAGGCTCCCTTTGAGCATTACGATATACGGGTGTACATAGACAACCTGTTCCTGGAGGGCTACTTAAGGCCCGTCCCGGTTGCGAGTACCGAGGGGCTGCCTCCCTGGGCCCTGCCAGGGGTGCTTGTCGATAGGCAAGCCGAAGAATGGCGGCGGCTTGAGCGGCTGTTAGAGAGGGTCAGCCAGGAATTGCCGGGAGAAACGGCGTCCCACCGGGATTGGCAGCGTTTGGCGCTGCTGCGGGCGGAACTGCTCGTGATCAGCCAGGAGCAGCATCCCGATGGAGGAAGTGAGATCAAGCCCAAAATCGGCGTCCTGCACGACCAATTGGAGGAGTGCTTTGCCGGCTGGATGCTGGCCAGGTACGGTTCGCTGGCCAACCTTGCCTACACCTCCAGGCCTGTGATGGTACACCATATCCCCCGCTATCTCGCGTATATCCGTTCCAAACAAGTAACAAGAAGGATCGCCCTGGTGGTGATAGATGCCCTGGCATTGGACCAGTGGCTCATCATCCGGGATGTCTTGAGGGACAAACGACCTGGGTGGCGGCTGGAGGAGAACCAGGTGTTTGCCTGGGTGCCTACTCTGACCTCCGTCTCCCGGCAGGCGCTGTTCTCCGGGAATCCACCCTTCTACTTCAGGGACTCGCTCACCACCACCTCCAATGAACCACAGCATTGGCGCAACTTCTGGGAAGGCCGGGGAATCAGGCAAGAGAGCATCTTCTACCTCAAAGGCCTGGGAGAGGGTTCCGTCGATGACATCGCATCCTTCGCGGATTCCGGGTATGAAATCGTGGGCCTGGTCATAGACAAGGTGGACAAGATAGCCCACGGCATGGAACTGGGAACCGCCGGCATGCACCAGCAAGTCAAGCTGTGGGCTGAACAAGGTTACCTGGTGGATCTCATCGACCGTCTCCTTAAGGGCGGTTTTGACGTCTACGTGACTTCGGATCACGGCAATATCGCGGCCAGGGGGCAAGGCCGAGTGTCAGACGGAGTCCTGGCCGAGTCTCGGGGTTCGCGGGCAAGAATATATCAATCCGAAGTGTTCCGCAAACAGATGATGGAGCAAAGGCAACACGCCATCAGCTGGCCTGGTTTCGGCTTGCCCCAGGGCTATTATGTTATGCTAGCTAAGGGCCGTTCAGCCTTCGCCAACGAAGGTGAGCAAGTGATAAGTCACGGGGGCATCTCTTTGGAAGAGGTTATAGTACCCTTTGTGAGGATTTGGGAGGAGCATTGATCGTGGCATTACGTGTGGGTATTGCTCGGCGCATCAAACTAGAGTGGCTGGATGCTGCAGCCTGGAAAGCTGCAACGGAGACTGATGCGGCTGAGATACGGAAATATCTTGATGAGCTTTTGCGGCCAGAATGTAGGGGCAAGGAAGCGCGGAGGAAGACAATAACTGCATTGACTCGTATTTGGATAACCGTACCTCAAGAGCACCGTTCGCTACAACAGCGCGCTTTACGGATGTTAGTCGAGGGAAGCTCTGACACGAGAATATGGCTTCACTGGGGAATGACCCTGTTGGCGTATCCCTTTTTCCGTGATATAGCGGATATTATCGGTCGGCTCTTGGCGCTGCAGGATGAAGTCTCTCTCCAACAGATCTACCGCAGGCTGACTGAGAAATGGGGGGAAAGGTCGTATCTCTATCGAGTGGCCCGTCATGTAGTACGTTCGATGGTAGACTGGGACGTGCTCCAAGATACAAGCGTAAGAGGTGTCTATGTGCCCACCCAAAGACTGGAGACGTCCAGCGCGGAAGTGCAGTTATGGCTGCTGGAAGCTTTGTTGCTTGCTGAAGCCACTCCGGCGGTGATACTGCAACAACTACCCCAGCTGCCTACAGCCTTTCCCTTTGATATGAATATTTCGGCAGCCCACATAAGGCGTTCAGAGCGGTTTGACGTACAGCGTCAGGGTTTGGATCTGGATCTGGTTACCATTGCCGACCCGTGATTTACCTTCGCTTCCGCAAGTGTACAATTCTCTGGCCTAGGGTATATCTTCCCTAGCGATTTCCATATCATCCAGCACAGGCTTTTCTTTCTCGGCTTCTTCCGGCCAATGTTTGGCCGGGGCCTTCACCATGTCAAGATGTTAGCCCTCGATCATGCGTTCCTTGGAACCGTCCTTGACTATGCTGGCCCTGGTATTTTCTCCGCACTCAAACAAAGACCTTGTGCGGGTTCAGGATGCCGTTGGGATCAAAGGCCTGCTTGATGCGGCGCATCAGCTCCATCTGGTTGGAGCCCAGGCTTTTGGCGAGGTACTCCTTCTTGGCGAAACCGATCCCGTGTTCGCCTGAGACCATACCTCCCAGTTCATAAGCTTTAGAGTACAGGAAATCAAACCCTTCCTGGAGCTTTTGTTCCCAGACATCCTCCTCCAGTTCGTCGCGGCAGAAGTACACATGCATGTTGCCGTCTCCTGCGTGGCCGAAGTATGGGATCCTGATACCTATTCTGCCGGACAGCTCGTTTATGCACTTAGCGAAATCCACAATCTTGCTCCTGGGGACCACCACGTCGCATTCGTCGAACTCAGTGGTAGAAGCCTTGATTGCCTCCAGAAATACCCGCCGCGCCGACCAAACAGACTCCTTACGCTCCTCGGTATCCACGATGTACACATCGTAGGCGCCTCTTTCGATACACAATTCGCAAGCCATGTCCGCCCGCTGGGACACGTCTTGGGCGGAAAACCCGTCATATGTGAGCAAGAGCGCCGCATCTCCTTGGATCCGGGGGAAAGCCTTCCCAAGGTAGTCCTTCGCCAGTGAAATCACCTCACGGGTCAAGAACTCGACTGCTGTCGGGTCTGTGCCCGAGCGGTCTGTATCAAGGAAGACCGCCAAGCAAAATGCTCTGTAATCTCCTACTCTGGCCGCAAGTACAAGCTGGTTGACCAAAAAGGCAACCTTGCATCTTTGCCGCCCAGAGCCAAGGTTCAAGTACTAATCCACTTGGATGGCTCCATAGAAGCCATGTACCAGGAAAAACTGTATTTTCTTTGCGAATTCGA
>DUQH01000121.1 GCA_012837895.1 Candidatus Fermentithermobacillaceae bacterium
CTACCTCATTCCAGTAAAAATCGAAAGCCTCTTTACTCATGTAATCCAACACGTTCCCCTGCCAATTGCCACTCGAAGTGGAAACAGAAGCGTCCGTACACGTATAGCCAATCCGTAAAATACACCATTCGCCTTCCGAAGGCTTCCAATTCAAATTGCCTTCGGCATCCATATGCGAGGTCAAATTCAGCACGTCCTCTTTTTTTACTATATAGTTGGTCTTTTCGGTGAATTTCTCGCTATCCGGATAGAAATTGGTTAATAAAAAACGCGTATCCGGCGCCGAACCTCCCAATTCGTGGTAACCCAGTTTCAAATCGAGATGGCTGATAAACTCCTTCGTTTTTTGATTGTCATTAATCGGAAAGGCAAGTATCCCTATGTCTTTATAAAAATGCTTTCTGGTTTCAGGTAACGCAAGTTTTACAGCGTCAACCGTGTTTGCTGAAATTTTCGTTTCGTAATAGGTAAGTTGTTTTGCTGCGTATTGCGGTGTAACCGGGGGGCCTCCTAAATTCCAGCCGCTTTGAATATTAAAACCCATCTCCAATCCTAATCTTTTTGCTTCGTCCAGAGCGAAAACAAAAAGCTTGTTCCACTCGTCCGAACCAAACAGAGGACCGGCAGGGATATCGTTATTCCCCCGCTGATTATGGCCTCCGGCATCAAAAATCATGGCTCCCTGGAAGTTTTTGGACTTCATAGCTTCCAAATCCTTTCTGATGGCTGCCCGATTTACGTTACCGTTAAGCCACCACCACCAACAATTCGTTCCGTATGCTGTAGGAGGAAGTTGAAATTCGCTCTTCATTTGCCGATACGAAATTTTTTTATCCTCTTGGTGTCGGTCGGCGGTTTTATCGCAACTGTTCAGTAAAAGCAATATTCCGATAAAAACGAAAAACCACTTGTCTATTTTTTTGCTCATATTCGCTGATTTAACCTTTGTCGATACCTGAGTAGTCATGCCTTCATTTTCATTTGGTAAAAACGAAATATTGCACTCATCTTTTGGAAAAATGCTCTTGTGATTGGAAAGCGGAAACAGATAAGAATGACTTAAAATTTCATACACGTGATCGTGGCGACAATTAAAGCGACCAGCCTTCTCTATAAGTTGTATGAAGAAATTTATCTGCCTCCGGGAGATCGGGAAAAGAAAATTTTTCAGGATCAAACTTGAGTAGAGTTCCGCTTAGTGTTTCTCTCAGTTCTTTTCTTAAAGCAATATTTCCAAGAAGCACTGTTTCGGTAAGGGGACCTGCCCATTCAAAGTCAGAACCGGCAGCAGGACCTCCTTTACACGCATTGATCCACTCCTGTTCATGCCCGGGTGAAGATGGAATGAATGGATCGGGAGGTGTATAAGAATCCCGTAACGATGAGGGTAATATTTTATCGTTGAGGATTTTACCCTTGTCTCCGACATATAGTGTACCACCCACATCCATCTTCATACCCGGTTCCATTTCGGGTATGAGCATAGGTCTCATTCCGCCATCATACCAGGTAAGTGTTACCGGAGGCATTTCTCCTCGTGCGGGAAATTCGTATCTGACTATGGATGCCAAGGGATAGGTCTCCTCATTTACTAGTGTAGATACAGCCTGTATGCTTGTCGGGTATTTGAGTTTAAGTGCTCTGAAAATCGGATCCAGTGAATGGCATCCTATATCGCCGAGTGCACCTGTTCCAAAGTCCCACCAACCTCTCCATGTAAACGGATGGTATGCGGGATGATAAGGTCGTGCAGGAGCAGGTCCGAGAAAGAGATCCCAGTCGAGTTCAGCAGGAACAGGAGGTGTATCGATCGGCCTTTGAACTCCTTGGGGCCAGTAGGTGCCGAAAAGTCCGTTATTCGGTCTGTCCGTCCATACATGTACTTCCCTCACAGGGCCAATAACGCCATCCCATATCATCTCCCTGAGACGGCGGGGAGGATCGGATGCCTGACCCTGGTTACCCATCTGAGTCGCAACCTTATACTCCCTGGCAGCTTTTGCCAGGGCCCTTGCTTCATATACTGTATGCGTAAGAGGCTTCTGAGTGAAGACATGCTTTTGGCGTTTCATTGCTTCCATGCTAATTACAGCATGGGTATGGTCGGGGGTGGCAACAATTACCGCATCGATATCCTTTTGTTTATCCAGCATTACTCGATAATCCTTGTATCGCTTTGCTTTCGGATACAATTTGAAAACCTGTGTGACCGGTTCTCGCCAGTCAACATCACAAAGAGCAACAATATTTTCGGTCTTTTCCACATTAGCCAGATTTACTCTTCCCATCCCTCCTATGCCTATTCCTGCTATATTTAGCTTATCGCTCGGCGGTATGTGGCCAAATCCTGAGATAACATGTCCCGGTAATATCGTAATACCGGCAAAAGCGGTGGCAGAAGTACGTATAAATTCTCTGCGTCCCAGCCTGTCTGACTTAACTTTTTTCATGGCCAAACTAGTTGATTATTGGGGTCAGAACTATATTTCTATAAGCAACCTTGCCATGATCACCCTGGAGATAGATGGGTCCCGGTGCGAAAACATCCGAGATTATTGCGCCACCGGTTGGCCCATATACAGGTTGATTATCAATTATTTTAACCCCATTGAGAATCACTGTTATATGTCTATCGCAAAGGGTTATATCCATGGTTTGCCATTCTCCCGCCGGTTTTTCGGCAGCGACGGTCGGTTTGATGCGACTGTATACAGCCCCCATATTATGAGGATTCGGTTCTTTTTTATAGGAATCTACCACTTGAATTTCGTACATTCCTCTCAGATAGACCCCACTGTTACTGCCTTCCGGAATATTTACCTCAAGTTTCAAATTGAAATCTTCAAAAGTCTTCTCGGTCCTCAGGTTACCATAGCTGATATGCGGTGCACCTTCCGTCTGTACCGGATCGTTGACCAGCGTTCCATCCACGACTTTCCAGCCATTGGTTTGTTCCGGATTGGTAAGTGTCCAACCGGAAAGGTCTTTCCCGTTGAATAATGTAATGGGTTCGCCATATTTGACATTGTTCAGATCCGGTGCCGGAGGAACCGGAGGCAGTTTCTTGCCTTTGAATGTTGTAGTATCCACCCCGAGACCATTCCTTTTTGGTCGAAGCAATATCCCCTC
>DUQH01000051.1 GCA_012837895.1 Candidatus Fermentithermobacillaceae bacterium
CAGTTCCACGCTTCCGTCGGCGAAATGGCGGAATTCGGTGGCAGCGGGCATCCGGAGAAGATCCACTATTTCACGGGCCGCGAGGCGCTCAGGATGGATCATGAAATCTACGCCCAGTTCGTTTTTTGCCAGTGCGTCAGCACTTCTGCTGTATTCAGGGTTACGCACTCTGGCTACCGTTGTCCTTACTCCGTAATGTTTCGCAGTAAGGCAAGCCAATATGTTTACTTCGTCACGGCCTGTCACTGCGATCACCATGTCTGCGTTTTCGATGCCTGCTCTTTCAAGCACCTTTGGGGCTGCGCCGTTTCCCTGAATGGTCATTGCGTCGAGCACTTCCCTGGCCGGTTCAAGCCGCTCTGTGTCTATGTCAATGAGCACCACATCATGGGACTCTTGCACCAGTTGCCGTGCAATCCTGAAGCCCACTTTGCCTGCTCCAATCACAATTATGGTCATATAGGAGCTTCCCCTTTCCGCGGATGCGGTGACTGCCTACCGTAACTGTCTGTAGTAAGCTGTAGTATAACAGCTACACGCCTGTGGTGAAACTGCAACCGGAACAACAGGACGGTCCGTTTGTCTCAACAAGTCCTTCTCCGGGTTTCCCCTGTGGTATACAGCGCGAGTTGATGAAACAACTGGACCGTCCTGAAAAATCGACCGGTTACTATGTGTTATTTCGACTAAGTCTTACCTCGTCAATATAGCCAGCCGGTGTGCCTCATTCCAGTCTACATTCATACCCAGGTATTCTCCTACAAACCGCAATGGCACCATAGTGCGGTCGTCCTTGATGACAGGCTGGGTGTCCATGGTGTGTTTTTCCCCGTTTACATCAATCTCCGGGTTGTCAATCCAAAGTTTCACCACAGATTCGCCGTTTCTGATGGTAACCTGACGCTTGGCTTCATCCCAGTCAACTTGTGCACCAATAGCTTCGCTGATTGCCCTTACAGGGACCATGGTGCGGTCGTTACTGTCGATATAAGGTGCTGAATCGAGGTACAAGGGCACATTATTTACCGCAACGCCCACCTGCCCCGGCTTGCCTGCGTATATGTGAGTGTACCCGTATATCAGGTACCGTTGACGTTCGTGTTTGAACGCCTCGAGTTCATCTCTGTAGCGGCGTTCTATCTCCTGGGGTGACAGCTTCTGCTCAAGCCATTGCCCGACCCGGTCAGTGCCCATTATCTTGTCGAACATTACTATAGTTGAACCGCTCTTGGGTACGGTGAAATTATTGAGCTGCCTGGCGTAAGCCAGTGCGTACAGCCCTGTCTTGGCCGGGTTGAACGAGTGGTAGTCGGTGATGTGCAGCCGAACGCCGCCCTGGCTGCCTTGGTTCTCAGGGATGAACTCAACGCCCGGCAGGCCGGCGCTGTTGAGCAACTTGGCGAAACGCTCTGAATCGATGCCCGATCCGCCAATCCATTTGAACTTGTCCGCCTGGCGGATGCCGGTGCCTTCGCCAAGCCCTGTGGCCATATATCCAAACACTGATTGAATATCCGGTATGTTGGGGGAAGTCTGCACCCACTCAAGCCCTGTATCTTGGAATATCATGTCGCGCGTGTAGCCTTCCATGGGAACCACTTTCAGGTCCACGCCTATCTCCCGGTTGAAGAACCGGGCCAGTTCGCCGACGGTCATTCCATGGGCCATGGGAAGATTGTCGATGCCCACGAAACTCTCGAAACGATCCTCAAGTACGGGCGCTTCAACAATCTCGCATCCCACTGGATTGGGCCTGTCCAGCACTATCACGGTCTTGCCGCATTCCTTGGCTGCTTCCATGGCCAGTCTCAGTGTGGAGATGTACGTATAGGTACGGGAACCTACGTCTTGAATGTCGTAGA
>DUQH01000110.1 GCA_012837895.1 Candidatus Fermentithermobacillaceae bacterium
CTACCTTCCGAAATCACTACGGAAAATGGGGCATCTTTTACTTTATCGAAAGCCACAAAAATCGTTTTCCCGAAAGAAAACGAAAAAATGCAACGCAATGCCCGGTTTCTGGCAGAATATTTGGAAATCGCCACCGGGATCAAGTTTGAAACAACCGATACTCCTCCCCAAAAAAATGCCATTATCCTGGCATTGGGAATGGAGAACGAAAATCCGGAAGCTTACCGAATTGAAGTCGCAGAAAACACCATTACCATAACCGGATCGAGCGAAGCAGGTGTTTTCTATGGCATTCAAACGTTACGAAAAGCAACACCCGTTGGCAAAAACATTTCGATAACTTATCCGCAAGTCATCATCAACGATCAGCCGAGATTTGGCTACCGGGGAATGATGCTCGATGTAGCTCGTCATTTCGAACCGGCCGATTTCGTAAAAAAATACATTGACATGCTGGCGTTGCACAACATCAACCGATTTCATTGGCATCTCACCGATGATCAGGGATGGAGAATAGAAATCAAAAAATTCCCCAAACTTACCGAAATCGGTGCCTTTAGAAAAGAAACCGTCATCGGAAAAAATACGGGAAAATATGACGGCACGCCACACGGCGGATTCTATACGCAAGACGAAATCAGAGATATCGTGAAATATGCCAAAGAACGTTACATCACCATTATTCCCGAAATTGATCTGCCGGGACATATGCTATCTGCCTTAGCTGCCTATCCCGAACTCGGATGCACGAGTGGACCGTACGAAGTGGCAAAGGAATGGGGTATTTTCGAAGATGTGCTTTGCCCGGGAAAGGAGGCTACCTTTGAATTTTTAGAAGGCGTGCTTACCGAAGTGATGGAACTATTCCCGTCGCCATACATTCATATCGGTGGCGACGAGTGTCCTAAAGTCCGCTGGGAGAAATGTCCGGATTGTCAGCGACGCATAAAGGAACTGGGGTTGAAAGGCGACAATAAACACACAGCCGAACATTACCTCCAAAGCTATGTAACTGCCCGTATTGAGAAATTCCTAAACGATCACGGCAGAAACATCATCGGTTGGGATGAAATTCTGGAAGGCGAACTTGCGCCCAATGCCACTGTGATGTCGTGGCGCGGGATGGAAGGAGGTATTCTTGCTGCTCAGATGAATCATGATGTCATTATGACACCCACCTCATATTGCTATTTCGACTATTATCAAACACAAGATATCGAAAACGAACCGCTTTCCATTGGCGGATACGTTCCCATTGAAAAAGTGTATAGTTTCGAACCTGTTCCGGAAGTATTGACACCTGAACAGAAAAAACATATTTTGGGCCCACAGGCCAATCTGTGGACAGAATATATTAAAACGCCCGAACATGTTGAGTACATGGTCATGCCACGCATTGCTGCACTTTGCGAAGTGCAGTGGCTGCAGCCCGAAAAGAAAAACTACGAAGAATTTCTGAAAAGATTGCCCCGTCTGCTGGCATTGTACGACAAGCTGGGATACAACTATGCAACTCACGTTTTTGACATTCAAGCCAAATTAACGCCCAATTTCGAAACCAATGCACTCAATGTGGAATTATCGACCATTGACGATGCTCCCATCTATTATACCCTGAATGGAGAAGAACCGACCACTTCATCTACCCTGTACGAAGGTAGTTTTACCATAAAGGAAGATGCCGAAATTAAAGCGGTAGCCATTCGTGAAAATGGAAAAAACAGTAAAATATTTCATGAAAAAGTAAAGGTAAGCAAATCCGCTTTCAAACCCATTGTGTTGCTTACCCAACCGGCACCCAATTATGCTTTTAGCGGTCCGGGCATGTTGGTGGACGGTTTGTTTGGGAAAAGTGCAAATTACAAAACCGGCCGATGGATTGGATTTCAAGCCGAAGATCTGATTGCCGTTATCGATATGCTCGAACCCACAACCCTATCCAAAGCAGAAATCAGAAATGCCGTAGTAACCGGCGACTGGGTTTTCGATGCATCGGAAATAGCAATTGCATCATCAGACAACGATTCCGTTTTCAACGCGGTAACGAGCGAGAAATTCATTGATGCAAAAATGGAAAATTGGTCGGATGTAGTAACGCATACATTGACTTTCGATCCGGTAACCGCGCGTTATTTCAAGGTTACGGTAAAGCCTTCCATTATTCCGGCATGGCATCCCGGCAAAGGGAACAGAGCATTTATTTTTGTCGATGAAATTGTGTTGGATTGATTCCAATTGGAATAGGAATAAAAAACGCACCGGAAAATACCGGTGCGTTTTTTATTGTATCCCTTCCATAACCGTCAATTATCGAACAAGCGAATAAAGCAATTGTATCTCCTGAGCCCACAAGGTTTCGTCCGGTGTTTCAAGAATAAGCGGCATATCGTCGAAGCGCGGATCATTCATGACAAACCGAAAAATGTCCATACCCATGATACCCTCTCCGATATTGGCATGCCTATCGACCCGCGAATCCAGTTCTCTTTTGGAATCATTGATGTGCATTCCTCGCAGATAGTCGAACCCGACAATCTCGTCGAACCGTTGAAACGTAGCCTCATAATCTTCTTTTGTGCGAATTTCGTAACCTGCTGCCAGCGTATGGGCTGTGTCGATACAAACCCCTACTCTCGTTTTATCCTCCACCTTGTCGATAATATAGGCTAAATGTTCGAACCGATAGCCCACGTTGGTTCCTTGCCCTGCCGTGTTTTCAATCACGGCAGTAACACCTTTTGTGTTTTCCAATGCCATATTGACGGATTCGGCAATTCTGTCCATACAAGCTTCCTCCGATATAACATTGAGATGACTGCCGGGGTGAAAATTAAAGCGATTCAGTCCAAGCTGCTCACAACGTTTCATCTCATCGAAAAAAGCCGCCCGCGACTTTTTCAGACCCTCTTC
>DUQH01000130.1 GCA_012837895.1 Candidatus Fermentithermobacillaceae bacterium
GCCCGTAAGAACTTCCTGTTCTGCGTAGCTCCTTACAGTGCCAAGGCCAGCGCGATTACCTTTAGTTTAGTAGAATCCGCTAAGGAAAACGGTCTTAAGCCCTTCGAGTATCTCAAGTACTTACTGGGGGAGCTACCAAATGCCGCATCTCAAGATCTAGAGAGGTAGTTAGTCTTGACACTGACCAATGCTGGAACATCGCCACTAGCTACCGCAGCAATAAACTTTGTGTTAACTTCAGCATAGCTCCCGATATAAACAGGTTCGACACGAATGTGGGGGTGTTGCGCTTCGAACTGCTCCACCATATACTCCATCGTAGGAATCCACTGATGCTCATGGGCGTGCCACCATTCGATGGTGATGGGTTCCGTTACTTCGAATCGACTTGTGTCAGCAAAAGCAACGCCAGTTTGAAAGACCATTAGTGCCGCAACAATAAGTACAATAAAGCGCTTCATACTAAACGTTACCTCCTGTTTATAATTTACTTCTTCCATAAAGATGATTTATCCTAATGATAATACATCTTTTGTTAACAATCAAGGTCAAACTGGGATTTAGCTCGTATTTCGCGGTATTCCCACCCCTTTCGCCATCTGCTGCTCATGGTCAAAACACGTAGGGTGAAGGAGTTCCAAATACAAAGGCGAAGAACTAGGCAAATCGCTTTAGAAGGTGACAGCGGTGATCAGGCATCCCGAATTTACGCCCTTAGTTACCACCAAACTAAAGCCCCCGCAGTACCACAGAAAAATGGTACAGCGGGCTGTTCGTGTTGATCAACTTATGAATCCGAACTGGAAAGTACTCTTGGTTCTCTCCCCTGCTGGTTTTGGTAAAACAGTCGTGTTAAGCCAGCTAGCTGATTCCTTCTCAGGCGATGTGGTTTGGTACAGCCTGGACCCCCATGACAACGAACCACAAACCTTCGTCAAACATCTTGCATATGCACTTAAACAGTCTTCTTTAGATGAAATGGACCTGCGGCGTCTACTGACCCAACCATTAATCTCGGAGCACAGTCACACAACAGCAATCTTCCTAAGTCATATCCTCGAATCTGCTCCTAGAGCTGGCTTAATCATCGTCGATAACTTCCAGACCATTACCCATCCAGTGATCTACCAAATCATCGCTGAACTGATCCCCCTTCTGCCAGATCATACTCAGTTAGTCATCAGTGGCCGAAACCCGCTGGAGTTGATCCATGAGCTAGCCTTGGAGCGCCTCCATTTAGCTGGGCAGGTACAGATTCTTGACCGAGGCTCTCTAAAGTTTACCCCTGAAGAACTGGAATCATTTTACTTGCTGCACGACTCTTCTGTGGAGAAAAACCAGTTTGAACTTGTGGCAGAAATCACTGGCGGATGGCCCATCATGGTTGACTGTCTAACCAAGAGAGAAGTCGATCTGTGCGCGGCCCAGCAGCGACTGCCAGAAGTACTTACTTCCTACCTTGACCGTGAAGTGTTTCACGGCGTACCAGAAGAAATACTGGAGTTTCTGTCCAAGATAGCGGTCTTTTCAGAGTTTACCACAGCAGATTGTGACCAGCTCCTCGGGACTAGCTCATCAAAGGATCGGATCCGTTATCTTAAATCTCACCAGCTCTTTCTAGAAAATGATGATGAACACTACTACCTTGCACCCCTGATCCGTTTGTACCTTTTGAGCAGACTTGGACCGGAGCGTGATCTATTGTTTAAGAAGGCTGGTACAATTGCCATTGGAAAGGGCAGCCTTAACCAAGCCATCAACTGCTTTTTAGAGGCTGGTGACAGGCAAACATTAGCCGATGTGCTGGTAAGATTCGGTGGAGAAGCTGTAGTCCATGGACGCTGGCAGGATGTGGCGGAGTGGTTGGGTACAGCCGTTACTGAAGGGGAAATAAGGACTAACCCTCGCCTTTCGCTCCTTCAGGCGCTGGTAGAGATTGGTCGGGGCCAGCTGGGTCATGCCCAAAGAGCGGTCATGCAGGCCGAGACTCTCTTCCAACAAAGCAATGATCTAGTAGCAATGGCCGAATGCCAGCTGCTTAAAGCAAGGATCTACCGGGGTCGCGGCGCGATGCGAGAGAGCTTTCGGTTTCTTTTTGACGCTGAAGCGAACCTCTCAGAATCCCGATTCAAGCTCCTGCTTACCATTGAGAAGTCTGTTATCCTGTATTCCGCAGGAAAGCTAAAGGATGCTAGAGATGTTCTGCTGCAGTGCTTGGAGGAATACGAAGGAACGGGAGACAATGAAGCTGTAGTCATGATCCTCGAAGCCTTAGGCAACGTCACTTACCTCTTGGGCGAACCGTCCCGTGCCATAGCTATATTCAAACGGGCTATATCCTTAGCCCCAGATGGCATCATGCCAGGTTATAACTTTCAAGACGTGCTGTCAGCCATCTACGATGATTGGGGCGAAACGGAGCAGGCGCTGGTAGTTGCGCAGCGTTCCCTGGCAGTGAAGGAGAAAATCGGGCTCACTGAGGATCTTCCCTCGTCTTATCTGCAGCTTGCGTGCATCTGTACCAACTTAGGTCGCTTTGCTGAAGCCGAGGAATACTTCCTAAAAGGAATCAACTATGTGAGAGAACATGACAGCGACAGGTCAACTCTTGCTTTAAACTTGGTCTTTTTGGCTCGAACCCTCTCCCTTCAGGAAAAATGGATCGAAGCACGGGCCTATGCCAAGGAGGCCTTGGCAGTTGCCGAATCCCAGCCCTATCTGCTCCGCACCTCTATTCCTACCGTGGCAGGGCCAATCCTCGCCCGTACCGGAACCTGGGATCTTGGTATGGAGCTGCTCAAAAAAGCAGAAAAACGGGCGGAAGCTATGGGATTTGTCAAGGCTCATGCCTATAACTGCCAAGCCCAAGCGGCCCTTTACTTTATGCAGGGTGATCATGAGAACGCCAAGTTTTACACAGAAAAGGCTTTAAGCCTCTCGGTTAAGATTAATGACCTCCAAAATTTCGTGACGTGTTATCACTGGTACTATCCCCTCCTGCTCCATGGGCTCGAAACCGGCACTGAGACCAGCTTTGTCCAATTGGTTCTCCGTAAAGTTGGAACAAGGTGTCTAGGGCACCTCATTCCCCTGGTCTTGGTAGGGAGCCCTGAGACGAAGCAGCGTATCATCCCTGTTCTTGCGGAAATTGGCGGAAGTGAAGCCGCAAACGTGCTATATACCCTTAGAAGTGACCCTTCCCGACTGGTGCGCACCATAGCAGCTGAAGCCTGGGAACGACTGGTAAGACCTGAGGACGCACCGAAAACTAGCGATACACGGAGGAGTCTACGCCTCCACCTCTTAGGACCAGTGCGGATCTTCGTTGGTGATCAAGATATAACTGGGGTAAAATGGAGAAGCCACAGAGCTCGTGATCTGCTGATCTATCTTGCCCATATAGGACAACCGGTAGGTAAAGACCAGATTATTGATGCCCTCTGGCCCGAGGATTACCATGACATTGAAAAAGCTAATGCCAAGTTTCATACCACTGTTTACCGCCTGCGGGCAGTGCTGAAAAAGTACGGTTTCCCCCATATGATTAAGCACGGTACCGAAGTTTACTCTCTGGCTGGTCCAGTAACAACAGATCTGGCGGACTTTGATGTCCTTATGAGGGCAGCACAGAAACGGACGGTAGACCCAGTGGAAGAGACGCGTCTTCTGGAAGAAGCTCTGAGTCACTACCACGGTGATTATCTAGAATACTTAGATTATGATTGGGCCATCCCTCAGAGAGAAGCACTGCGTCTCCGTTACAGTGAAGCCAAGCTCCGCTTGATTAACTGCTACCTTGCCTCGGAGCAGTATGAAAAGGCCATTCGAGAGCTTGTCTTGCTTCTGCAGGATGATGAGCTTAACGAAACCTACCACTCCCTCTTGATAATGGCCTACGCCAAGAGTGGGCAGCGTCAGGCCGCGCAGAAACAGTATTTGCGGCTCACCGCCGTACTCCGTGATGAGCTGGGAGTAACCCCCTCCAAGGAAACACAGAGACTCTATCATGAACTTGATCTCGGCTTAAGAGCGTAAATGGCTCCAGGTTGCCCTGGAGCCATATTTGATTTAGTTGTACTTTGCGTAATAGATGTTAGGTGCAGACCTGTAATCAGAGATTGCTTCATCCCAAATGCCTTCCCAATCACCGTTTTGTGGGTCAACGGGACCTCCGCCCACATCGCCACCTTGGAGTACATCCCGATAGGAGGTAAAGACGGCATAGGGGAAGTTCAGGAACGTTGCACCGTCATATAGATTGATAGCCTCACTGTGCCAGACTCTTACGATTGTACCCTGCCCCAGCTCCACTGCTGTTCCAGAGAAGTAGGGAGTTTCAAGCAGGACGTACGGGACGGTAGTGTTCTGCCATAGGACATGTGACTTCGTGGCGTCTTCTGTATAGCCACCAACATAGATCGCGTTGTAGGTGTTGGTGCTAAAGGTCAAGGTATTGTCCGTATTGATATCAAAACCAATTCTTATGGGGAACACATTACCCACAAACATGGAGTCGGAAATGCTGCTCTGCCGTGACATTAGATCAAGACCACGCTTATTATGGGCAAAGATACTATTTGTGATCACCGTTCCTAAGGAGTATTCTTGATCATAGAGTGCTGCATACCCATCCAGCTGATGCTCCATAGTTCCTCCGTAACTGAAGATACAGTAGTCAAACACGCCGCGAGCGTCGTTGCCAATATACACATACTCCCAATCCCCTGCTTGCGGAACATTGGAGTGTGATCCATTACTCTGCCCACCGTGTGAATCGTCATTGATGGACGTGAAGACGATGGGTTCGCTGGCGGTTCCTTTGGCCTCAATTATGCCCTCAACATAGAGTCTGTTGCTATCAAATTTGAGAGTAACGCCGGGCTTTAGAGTCACTTTGACTGTCTCTTCAATGGTAAAATCCCACCCATACAGTACATAGGCCACTTCCTTTTCGGCCCAGGTGACGTGGTAGTCAAACCGACTTGTTACATTTGGATCCACAAAAATCCCCTGGTACTCGTTGGTTTCTAGAGGATTATTTGGATTGTGGAATGTGTTAGAGTCATCCAAACTGATATTTGCATTGATTGCAAGTGGTCTTTCATTGTTATAGAACACATTGCCTTCTATGGTTGGGCTGGTTGCTCCTGAGACAGCAACACCATAACCTTTGGAAAAGGCAAAGGTACAGTTCTTCACAATGGAGTTCACTGATCTGTATAGGTCAAGCATTATATCTCCAGCCCCACCACCGCCATAGAAGAAATCGCAGTACTCAAATCTGTTTCCGGTGGTGCCCAGCTGCACTTGATACCAATCGCCGCTGTCGGGGGTTGTGGACTCTTGATCCTTGTTGGTATCACCGCCATGGAGATCGTCCCGCAGAGAGGTGAAAACAATGTGATTGGTAACTGTTCCCACTGCGTCGATGCGTCCGCCATCGTTAGTGAGGAGCAATGAACCCTGACCGAGCTTAATGATCGCGCCTGGGTCAATGGTCAATGTGCTCTTTACATAGATATACTTGCCATCAGGGATAACATAGATGTTTCCAGAAGCCCACTTGGTGGGAATGGTAATGTCTTCGTTGACATAGACAACATTGCCTTTAACGTTGAAATACCAGGTGTGACTGCTGGAGACAATTCCATTAGACACCGTTACCGTAACGGTGGCTGATCCGGTAGTGCCAGGGGCTACCCACTTTGCCGTATTAAGTGCCTCGTTCTTGATTTCACCTTTACTGCATGTCCATGTCGACGTCAGTGGACGACCACCTGGATCTGACGTGGTAATGGAAAGCAGATGTTCTTCATTGACATTCACTTCAAAAGGACTGTTCTTGCTCGTTTCAGGGCTTGCATTTGTGATAATCGGAGGCTTCACTGAACTGATAGTGATGTTCCACGTGACAGATGCTACACCAGCCTTACCATCAGTAACGGTTACCTTCACAGTAGCAGTTCCTGCTTCTTTAGGCCCTTTCCACTTAGCAGTGCTGCTGGTCCCCGCTGTAAGTGTACCATCGCCAGTTTCAGACCAGGAATAGGATAAACTGTCGCCATCGGGATCAGAAGCGACCACACTGAAGTTAACTTCCTCTTCAGGTACCACAGTCAGAGTCCTCTCCGCTGGGGTAAAGGAATCAATTTTAGGCGGCTTGTTCTTCTCTCCGCCTCCTCCGCCGGTACATCCCTGCAGTACCAGCACTAAACATAATACCAAGACTGCGAACATGTTCCTTTTCACACTCACACAAAGCACCTCCTGAATTTCAAAGAGTTTCCTTCATGGTGAGTGTAACATGCCGCCTCTGACCAAAAACTGACCACGTCTGAACTGGCTTAGCCGGTTCAGACCACGAACATTGTCGAGCAAAGAAGGTTTATTTATGTTCACTTTTCAATTAGACTGAGCATTTGATCTTAGCTGGTGATACTCGAAATGTACGTTAGAAAGAAATGTGCACTTTGTCTCTATTAAGCCCCCTAATTGATTTGGACAAATAGTGTGTGTCTGATAGAATCAATTTGGGAGTGATTTAAGTGACCAGACAGTATACTAATGAGTTCAAGGCTCAGGTACTAAAAGAAGTCCAGGA
>DUQH01000053.1 GCA_012837895.1 Candidatus Fermentithermobacillaceae bacterium
ATGTTGAAAGAAGCGGTATAAACAGCCGTACCCGAAAAAGATTTGCCCTCTTCGGTTAAAGGAAGATCTTTCCATGGTTTCAATTGATCGATGAAAACGGGCGAATCGGGAATTCCCCAACCCGGAGAAAAACGGATTTCCCAAGGAGTCTGCATTTCCATTTTTTTGGTATAAAAAAGAGGAGCTTTTGCTTGCCGGGATTCGTTTTTCCGAAAAACGACAAAACGGGAAGTGCCGGCCGGCATATTCATTTCGATTGCAGTACAACCATTTTTGTTTGTCGTGGAAAATGCTTTTGTGATTTCTCCTGTCAAAGGATCCCATATTTCTGCAAATCCTTTACTTCGAAACGAGATATTTCCCTTGTATCCTTTGTCAACCGGAGTAGAAACAAAATAGAAATCGGCATCGGCTGTTCTTCGATGCAACCAATGTACATCAGAAAAATCGACATTTATATCCTTCTGAATCTTTTCGGCATCTAAAACCGATTCCATATCGCTGCGGTAAACTTTTCCTTTTCCCACTTTGCGCACTTTTTCTTCGCCGTGGCCCCACAGCTCTTTAATGACTTTTCTAAATCGCAGCTCTGCTTCTTTTCCTCCGCTTAAAGTGGCAATATTGTCAGGTGGGTTTCCTACCACAATTATTCCTTGTTTGACAAAAGAAAGGATTTTTTCCAATGTTTCCGGCAACATACGTTTGCAATCGTATAACCATAGGATACGGTATGAAATTCCTTCGGGAGTGACCATCTTGCCATCGTTGACGGATAAACGATTGAGCAATACGTCCCGATTGCAGTAATCATAAGAATAGCCCTCGGGAAAATCCAGGGATTGCGCAGGTTTGTGGTTCTGTTCATCTCCAAGATACATCAATACGTCCGAAACAGGACAACCGGATTCAAGCATATAGGCACATCTTGCCAAATAATCGGTAAAAAAAGGCATGTGTTGCCACCAGGTCTGTAAACGCAAAAACGGAGTACCGATATTGGATCCGAAAGAAGAACCGGGAGGTAGAAAGTCAGTTCTGGGATTATGGGTATAGGTGTGAAAAACGGGATAGGTTACCCCTCTTGCAAAATGTTCGTCTGCTCTGTCTTTTAAAAAACGGGGATGCTCATTCCATGTCAAATCAAAAGAGGTAAAAGATTCTGCTGCGACTCTTTTTTTGCCATACATCCGTGCAGCCGATACGCAAGGTTTTACAGGTTTGAACTCGATGCTCCCTACAAATGAATCCATTTTGGGTTGCCAAAATTCGCACATGGGTATGTCTGCATATTTATAGTATTCCATGATATCGCCGGGAAAAACATCGCCGCAGGCTGTTTCAAAGGAAACTGTCAACTTGTTGTTTTCGGCAAGGTTTTTCATTTCTCCGAAAAAATTGTTTACCAGTAAATCGTTCAATGTAACTCGCCAGTCACGCAAAAAACGCGCTGTTTTTTCGGGATTATCGATAACGTAGCCAAATATGGCCGGTAGCATTGAAAGCAGCGGATAATGCCATTTTTTTTGAAAAAGGCTATCCAGTTTTGGGGTCCAGGTCTGTGTTTTGCATTCCCAACTATCCAGCAATACTCCTTGTAACAATCCATTTTTCAGAATGCCGCTATCTTCATTTATTAAACGCCCTATATATCCGGCAAAGTTTGCTTTTATTCCGGTCGCGTCCAGTTTGTTGCATTCCCAGCCGGTTGCTTCCAGTGGCGCAGGACCGTTTTTCATGCCTGTATTTACATGTCCGATGCGCAAGATGGTCCATCTTCCTTTCGGAGCATCCCACGAAAGAATGCCATTTGAATTCATTTCGGGGGTAATATCGATAATTTTCGAGGAATTGATCCATGCGGTTTCCGATTGTGCAGGATAGTTTTCCCTCACTATTCTTCTTAATGTCCATGCGGCTTCCGATTCCCAATTTTGTTGACGCGCCGCGGAATAAAAATCGATATGGGATAAATTCATTTCATGCCGGTTTTCGATTTCGATGCGGTAAGTGTCGGACGTCACTTCCTTGCAAGCGATCGAAATCGGCTTATCGTCTTGCCAATTGCTTGCCGGCATTTCCATATGGGCAACGGGTTCCGTCTTTCCCGATGAAACGGCATAAACAGTGACCGTAACGCCGGGCGAGTAACACCATGCATGTGAAAATGAATTGATGGGAGGAAATTCAACCGTACGAAGGGTGGTCTTTTTATCGAAGCTTACCTCGATGATGGTCGGTTCCGAAAGCGAAGCAGGCAAGGTTAAACTTTTTTGTCCACCTAAGCACTCTTTCCAAGGCAAATTGTCCCGATTGCTTTTTATCTCTGTCGGAATCAGGCGATTTCCTGTGTCATCCTCGGGGGTTGGGAAGGCAACGACAAACAAATCTTCGTAATCACGCCATTCCTCTTCGCTTTCTTGAGGCTTTGTCAGTTGAATCTTCTTCCTGCTGCCCCCTTCTATGTCGGTACGGGAATAGACCAAATGGCGCATGGAATTCTCCGGTTTAATCCATGGACCTCCGGCGTACGACCAACCGGGGCAGTTCTGCATGGTGAAATTCAAGTTCAATCGCTTGCATTCTTTTGCCGTCCAACGGATATGTTCCTCCCATGATTCGCTCAAACATTTTATTTGAGGAGAAACCCCCGGCCAGGCACCCCCAAACTGTCCATGAAACAACTGTATCCC
>DUQH01000071.1 GCA_012837895.1 Candidatus Fermentithermobacillaceae bacterium
TCAACGATTCGTTGAATGCAACGCTGACACGTACAATCAACACCGGTGTAAGTACCATCGTGGTCATCCTCTGTATTCTCTTCTTCGGAAGCGATACTACACGGAGCTTTATGTTTGCCATGCTGATTGGTATTGTAATAGGAACCATCACCAGTATATTCATCGCCTCACCCGTTGCCTACAGAATTATGTCGAAACAACACCAAGACACAAAAGAAGGATCCGGAAAAAGCAAAGGCAAATAAACGCCGGGATTACGTGAAATTTTTAATCGCAATTCGAGTAGGAGGAAAATAAAATAGTTTTCCTCCTATTTTGTTTCTTACGCTTGGTTCATTGATCGAAGGCCAACAAACATCCACGGGGAACTACTTCCCGCAAATTTCTTCGATAAATATATCTTCTGCCTGATGCACCCATTCCCGGAAATGTTCGTCGGGACAATAATGAGGAATAAAATCGAGCAACTTACTCAGATCAAATTTTCTATTCCCGATACCCGCTCCCGACAAACCGGCATCGTAGACATTGAATTCTTGCTCTATATGCACAGGAATCATCAACGTGGGTTTACGATAATATAATGCTTCGCAAATCGACTCGAATCCGGCCGTAGAGGCATAAGCCATACAACCGGCCAAACTTCGGAGAAAAAGTGCGTCATTTAAACGATACATCACCAGATTCTCGTCTATTGTGGTCACTTCTTCCGCATCTTTTTTATCCCAGAAAAAGCGCAAGGGTACGTGGGGATTTTTGTTATGCCATTCCAAAATTTCGTCGAAATAGCCGACATTCAGCAGATAACCATGGATGTAATTTCCCGGGGTAGGCTGAATTTCGAATACTTTCTGCCGCAGCAAGGGTGGAACGGTTACAAGCCGACATGATTCACAAGCAGGCATATCGCGAAACGATAAAGCCAATATCTTCGACGCACGCTGACAAGAGGCTTTTGACAACAGGCGCAATAATTCGTATTTTATATCTTGCTCGGGAGTGGTTTTATAATGAGGATTGAGTAAAATATACTGATGAGCAATACATATCAACTTCACGTCGAGTTTTTTATCGAGACGGTAAATACCAAATGTCATGCCGGTAATCAATTCATAAAAATTAATCACGACATCGGGCGCATACTCTTCGATTTTATTTTTTACAAAAAGAATGCTCTTACGAAAAAAAACGAGACGCATAAAATTGCTGACCACACTGAGAACAATAATCGGACGCTTATTTTTGTAAAAGGTGGTAAAGTTGGGACTCTCAAAGGTATGAATAGGTGCATCGATTTTTTCGCTGAAAAACTCGGGGATCTGTCGCGATTTGCTTTTCCCAACCAAAACCCCAACCACCTCATGACCATGTTTGCGCAACATGGACGACAAGGAAAGTGCTTGTGTAAAATGCCCTCTCCCTTCGCCCTGTATGGTAAAAATAAATCTCATGAAAACCGGATTTGAATACAAAAATAACAAAACCCTGCGACATAAAATGCATGAGAAGGCAACTTCCGCTTAATTTTGAACTTTCCCGCAAAAGAGGAATATGCTGCGGCTTATGATGAATGATACCGTTTCTGCTTAATTTTAAACGCGAACGACCATTAGCGATTGAATTCGAGAGGCTTACCGGCTATTTCACTGCTAAATGTACCGCCATCAAAAACAAGGCGACCATTGACAAACGTTTTTTCGATCGTATGCGAAAATGTTTCGCCTTCCAAAGGAGACCATCCGCATTTATATAAAATAGTAGACGTAGCGACCTTATACGATTTCCGGGGATTTACCAATACCAAATCGGCATAATATCCTTCGCGGATATAGCCTCTGCCCTTTATCTTAAAAAGCGTTACCGGAGCATGACACATTTTTTCGACAACAAATTCATGGGTATAGACACCTTGGTTGACAAGCTCGAGCATCATTTGCAGCGAATATTGTATCAACGGGCCTCCGGAAGCGGCTTGCAAACAATCCCCTTCCTTTTCTGCCAATAGATGGGGCGCATGATCGGTGGCCACGATATCCAATTTGCCCGATTTAAGCCCGGCACGCAATGCTTCCCGGTCGTCTCTCGTTTTGATGGCCGGATTCCACTTTATGCGGCTGCCTAAGCGTTCATAATCCGCATCGGAAAACCAAAGGTGATGCACACATGCTTCGGCAGTGATTTTTTTATCCTCAATGGGGCGATTATCGAAAAGGCTCAATTCCTTGCCCGTGGAGAGATGAAGCACATGCAACCTCGAACCGTATTTGTCGGCAAGTTCCACCGCTTGAGCCGATGATTGATAGCATGCTTCTTCACTGCGTATCGAGGGATGATATTTTATCGGGATATTTTCTCCAAAACGTTTTTTGAAGACTTCTACGTTATGCCTGATAATTTCCTCCTTTTCGCAATGTGTTGCAATGAGCATATCCA
>DUQH01000050.1 GCA_012837895.1 Candidatus Fermentithermobacillaceae bacterium
ACGAAGGCTTCAAAGTAGACTCAGATTACCCTTTTAAGGGAAATATGCATATAGAAAAGTTGGAGGAGACCATAAAAACCCACGGAGCCGAAAATATCCCTTTCATTCGTGTGGAGGCTTCTACCAATCTGATTGGAGGCCAACCGTTCTCCATCCAAAATTTAAGAGATGTAAGGGCTATTGCCGATAAATACAATATCCGGGTTGTTCTTGACGCGAGTTTGTTGGGTGAAAACGCCTATCTGATACATCTTCGTGAAGAGGAGTTTAAAGATTGTTCTCTAGGGGAGATTATCAAAACAATGACAGATTTGGCGGATATCGTTTACTTTTCTGCCCGTAAGTTAAGCTCTTCGCGAGGTGGAGGAATATGTACAAACGATCATGAAATTTACCGGGAACTGGAAGCACTTATACCGCTTTACGAGGGATTCCTAACCTATGGAGGAATTTCTGTACGCGAGATTGAAGCCATGGCAGTAGGATTGTATGAAACACTCGACGAAACGATGATTCGTCAAAGCCCCGATTTCATTGCTTATCTTGTTAATGCCCTCGACGCACATGGTGTGCCTATGGTTAAACCTGCGGGAGTGCTGGGAGCACATGTTAATGCGATGGAGGTATGCAAACATATTCCGCAGAACGAATACCCCGCCGGTGCTCTTGCCGCTGCCCTGTTCCTGATTTCGGGAATAAGGGGAATGGAAAGAGGTACACTCTCAAACCAAAGAGATGAGGATGGCAACGAGACGCTTGCCGATATGGAACTTGTTCGCCTGGCTGTTCCAAGACGTGTATTTACGCTTTCGCAAATCAAATATGTGGTCGACCGAATGGCTTGGCTATATGAAAACCGTGAGCTTATTGGCGGATTACGATTTGTATACGAACCACCGGTTCTTCGTTTCTTTATGGGTGGACTGGAGCCTGTGAGCGATTGGCCCCAAAAGCTTATTGCAAAATTTAAAGCGGATTTCGGAGAAAGCTTATAAATTTCATCGGGGAAGATGGCAATTATTATTGAGGTGATGCCGCAATGACAGAATACATTGCAGATAATCCTCTATTAAATAAAAATAACAACCTTGTATACGTAAATATTGCAAAATATTTATAGCTTTGTTTATTATCAATATCTAAGAAAAAATCAAAAATTTAATCCGATTAAAAAATGTACTCCTATGACAACAACTAAACTTTATTCGCTTAACCTCAGCAATATAAAGACCTATTTGTTTGCGGGGCTCTTTATATTGGGAAATTTGCTTCTACCCCAATTGGTGCATCTTATTCCCAATGGCGGATTGATCTTCCTCCCCATCTATTTCTTTACGCTGATTGCAGCATATAAATACGGTATTTATGTTGGACTGCTTACAGCCGTTTTTTCGCCGCTGGCCAACAGTTTGCTTTTCGGCATGCCTGTAGCGGCCATGCTCCCGGCAATCATGACGAAATCGGTTATTCTGGCAATTGCAGCCACTCTGGCAGCCAAGCACTTCGGCAAAGTATCGATATGGGGAATCCTGTTGGCCATTCTTGCTTACCAGTTTATCGGAACCGGAATAGAATGGG
>DUQH01000108.1 GCA_012837895.1 Candidatus Fermentithermobacillaceae bacterium
CCAATGCTTCGGGCACATCAAAATCTTTAGCTACGTGACCAAGTGAAGAATAAAATACCCGACCCTTGCCATACATTTTCTTCCATGCTACCGGTATAACGCACCCGTCTATCCACCAGGCATGATCACCGTTGAAAGTTGTTGTTGCCAGCACTTTTACATTGGGATCCACATGCATGTAATATTGTTCCGAATGCATGTGAAAATCTTTTAATCCGCTGGTAACTTTATCGTTATGATCAATTATATGAACATCATAAGGAATAACCCCACCTGGGTGTGCAACCCACTGGCCGCCAACCATAAATTGATATTCGACATTGTTTCTAAATGCGTCGCCAAGACCTCCATGCCAACCGGCCAATCCCACACCACGTTTTACAGCCGTCAGTAAACCCTGTTCCTGCTCATTGCTGATTTTCCCCATCGTCCAGGTCTGAACAATCAGATCCATGTTATTCATTAAAGCCGAATCGGTATAACAATCCAAATTGTCACGTACGGTAACCTCGGCTCCTTCCGACCTCATCCATGGAACAAAAATATCCCTTGTTAACTCGGGATCATGTCCTTCCCAACCTCCGTAAACAAACAGAACCTTTTTCCCTTTTAAAGGGTTCGCTGTTTTCTGTGCAAGAATTGAAAAAGAAATAGAAAGTCCAATAATCAGGAGAAAAAAGGCAATTAATCTTTTGTTGATATTCATAATTTTAATAAGTTTTTTGCGGAGGTTATGAATACATCGTTTACAAACTCAATAAAAGAATGTAAACGATGTTATGATACGTAAAAGAATTCATGTACAATTACCAATACGGCAGTTTATAAGGTTCTCTGTAATCATACCCATACAATCTGTGAGATTGTGCTTCCTTATCGTCTCCAAAACTATGGGTTACGGGATCCCATTTTACGGGTCGATTCAACTCGGTTGCGATATTGATCAAACAGCAAAGAATATTTGTACTGCAACCGGCTTCCACAGGTGCAATTGGATTTTGACGGGAGCGCACGCAATTCAAAAAATCTTGCATATGGGGAGCACTAATCTCAAACGCTCCTGCCTCAATCTCTTTCTCCGATTTTTCCAGCAGCGAGGGATCCGAACACTCGATGTATCCTCGAGCAACCTTTATCCAACCGTTTGTTCCTATAAATTGTATCCCTTTATCATCCGGTCTATCTTCCCGGAATGGTTGTTCTGTCATAACTATCCCATTCGCATAGTTAAGCGTTGTATATTTTATTCCATTGTATCCTGCCGGAATATATTCAATTGGTCCCGTACCGTCCAATCCCAAAGCCCATTGCGCAATATCGAAATGATGTGCACCCCAATCTCCCGTAAAACCGTTTCCCGTTTCCCGATAATAACGCCATGCTGCCCAATCTCCTTTTTCTTGATAATCGGGTGGTGCTATTGGAGGACATATGTTTGGATGATAATGCACGTTAGGGTCGTTCAATGGCCCTAACCACAGTCTGAAATTTAAATTGGAAGGGATGGGCATCTCCGGCAAATCAAAAGGTTTTGGGGGTTCGCCAACACGCACATACACTTTTTCGATATGCCCAATTTTACCCTCTCTTACCAATGAAACAGCTTTTTGGAACTCCGGGCTGGAGCGCTGCTGGCTTCCAACTTGAAATACGCGCTTGTGCTTTCTGGCGGCTTTTACCATCGATAGACTTTCAGATATGGTGTACGACAACGGTTTTTGACAATATACATCCTTCCCTGATTGACATGCATGAATGGCTGTCAGTGCGTGCCAGTGATCGGGAGTTGCAATTGAAATGGCATCAATATCTTTTCTTTCCAGTAAATCTTCGTAAA
>DUQH01000140.1 GCA_012837895.1 Candidatus Fermentithermobacillaceae bacterium
AACATCCGCTCAAGGGCTACGCTTATTTAAGCACCGGCAATTTCAACGAGAAAACGGCACGCATCTACTCCGATAAAGGATTGCTCACTTCACACGGCGATTTTATTGAAGATATCGACGAAATTTTCCACATCCTCGAAGGGAAGCCTCACCTTCGTGAGTTCAAACGGCTGCTGGTAAGCCAATTCAACATGCTCCCTGTTCTACAAAAAATGATCAACCGCGAGATTGACCATGTAAAAAACGGAGGTACCGGACGAATTATCCTAAAAATGAACAGCCTCGAAGATAAAGACATGATCGATGCTTTATACCGGGCAAGTGAAGCAGGCGTAAAAATCGACTTAATCATACGAGGCATCTGTCGGCTCGTCCCCAATCAACCCTACAGTGAAAACATCACCGTTACCCGTATTGTGGATGCTTATCTAGAACACAGTCGCGTATGGTATTTTTACAACGAAGGCAGAGAAGATGTGTATCTTGCTTCGGCAGACTGGATGGAACGCAATCTCCGCCGCCGCATAGAAACGGCATTCCCTATTTTATCCGAACCATTAAAACGGCAAGTAATCAATATCCTTAACCTGCAGCTTGCCGATAACCAAAGCGCCGCATGGATTGACGAAAACCTACAAAATGTCTTCAAGCGCGACGATAATCCGCTTGTCCGTGCCCAACATGCCACCTACGAATACTTGAAAAGAAAAACAAAAGAATAAAAGGCATGCCCATATCCATCAAAATTTGCTGAACAATTTACTGCGTTCTCATTAGCTTCTTGGTGATAGCACAAAAAGAGAGTGCCTTTGGCACTCTCCTAATATAAGTTATATAATAAAGCAACTACGGTTTATCCCACCATATTCTACCTTCTGTTTCATTTACAGCCTTACCATAATTCGGATCGGCAATCAACAAATCAAGAGCTGCATTGTAATTATCTATATTCTCTTGATTGGGAGTGGGAAGAACACACCGACGAGGAACAAGCAAATCGCTTCCACCACTGGTAATAGATTCAAGAAATGCCACTCCACCTTCCGGCTCAGGTTGATCCTTAAATGCAGGAAATCCTGTTCGTTTCCAATTATCCCAGGCTTCTTCAGGGCGCATAAAAAGATTTACCCATTGTTGAGTTGCAATCTTCTCTAATGAAACACTCTTAAATTCCGATTTATCCAAATAAGCATCGATAGCTTCAGGAGTAATGGGATTATAATTATCGCTATTCGGATTCATAGCGGCTGGCACTTTCATCTTTTCAGCCCATTCTTGATATTGTTCCATTGATGCACGAATACCATCTCTAAACCAGGTTAGCGCATCTTTTCCTCCTTTTGCACTTCCGGATTTCAAAGCGATTTCGGCCATCATGAAACATACTTCAGGGTAAGTAATAAGTGGAGTAAACAAACTGATAGTTTCCTGAGAAGCATCGTAGATATCATCCTCCTTATCGCGAGCCGTAATTTGCGTTCCCACTTTCCCGCCGTTTTTTACATAAAAACGACTTTCAATTTGACTATTGGCACGTATCGTCATTGTCTTTTCAACTCCTAAATCATCGATATAAGTTAAAGTATAATAGGAATCTCTGGACCACAAACTATTTGCACTATCGGGATTTGCAGACATACCTACATACCGAATTGTCCATTGAGGGAATTTGGTTTCATAATCGGGGAAATATTTAGCGAGCGAATCTACCATATCATCATTAAGCTTATTATTATTCCCTTTTCCAAATCCATTCCTTCGAACCAACAATGGGAGACGTGGATCATCGTATTCTCTCAAAAAATTGACTAATGCGCGCGATGCACAATATTGATAAGTCAAAATATGCATGTCATCCGTATTGTTGTTATGTTCGTTCGGATGATGATAAATACAAGACTCATCGTTACTTGAAATAATACCGCCGCTACCGCCCAGCACTTCGTTAACAACAGATTGATAAAATGCATTATCTGCCTTTTCCAGACGTTGAGCCATTTTGATTCTCAGCGTATTCCCAAATTTGATCCACTTTGCGACATCACCTCGATAAAAATAGTCGTTTTTTTCCAAATTATATTGGTCATCGGTTGAATTCAACAACACATTTACATTATCCTTGATTTTTCTATCGAAAACCTTATATAATTCATCTCCATTTATATCCTTTTGAAATAAATCATAACGAGGGGTCCCTATCTTGTCGCTTGCCAATCTTAATCCTTCATGATAAGGTGCGGCACCATTAACATCAAACATTAACCACGCCTCATAGGTTTCCAAAATATTGGCAATAGCCGCAACATTTTGATAACGCTCTTTTTCGGGATGATTAGCAATAACCGTATTCACCAAATACCGTAGTTTTAAACCGATTTGCCCGAAATAATCCCCATAATAAGGAGTGTATGGAGACGGACGGGAGCCTTTTAAAGGATTAACATAAGCACCTTCTTGCGCACCACGATAGTATACAATGTATTGCATGTACTGCATGACATCGCTATATTTCCCTAGCAGATGCTGCCTGGTACTATTATTAAAATTTTCTGTCGCTCCTGTGAATACATATCTCGGATCTGTCGTACCCAGTAATTCAGGATTGGTATTAAGATCTTTGTACTCATCAAGACATCCCCAAAAGATAAAGAGCGAACATATTCCTAAAAGTGTATATTTTATCTTTTTCATAATTTTATTATTTAAAATCTTACTGTGAAATTAAGAGCAAAAGTGCGTGCGAAAGGTACGCCGCCAATATCCATAGGCGTTAAAGGATTGTTCGAAGAAATGGCTTCAGGGTTTAAACCGTCAGTCAATTTATTCACCAAATAACCCACATTACGAGCGGTTAATCCTAAACGAAGATAATTACTGCCAAATTTTTTACATAACTTTTCAGGTAATCGATAACCTAACGTAATTTCACGCAAACAAAACCACGTATTCTTCTGCAAACCCAATTCAGCCGGCATACCCCATCCCAAATTGGCCCAATAATAAGTACTGGCCATCATCG
>DUQH01000017.1 GCA_012837895.1 Candidatus Fermentithermobacillaceae bacterium
CCTGTGCCAATAGGGATATCAGAACATCACATCCGTTTCCCGGGCACACTGTCACTCAGGGCTTCTACCTTTATAGACGTGCTGATGGACATCGCCGTATCTCTCAAGAAGCACGGCATTAAGAGGTTGTTCTTCGTAAACGGACACGGCGGCAACGAGCCGGCGCTTTCAATAGTCACTAATCAGATAAGACATGAAATGGGATGCCCCGCAGCTTGGAGCACTCTCCCGTGGAACCTCATAGGCGACCTCTCTAAAGACATTGTGCAATCACCGATGACAGGCCACTCATGCGAACGGGAAATGAGCATCATGCTACATCTATGGCCTCAGGGCGTGCGGAAGGAAGCGCTTACGCCGGGCAAAATCCGTGAAGAGGCGCTTGAATCTGCTGGCAGAAAACTGGCAGTCAGCGAAGGCCGGTTCTTTGATGAGGTTACTGAAAACGGCGCTTTAGGCGATGCAACCAAGGCAAGTGCTGATTGGGGCAAGAAAGCAGTGGAAACAGCGCTGGAACGCATATTGCCATACATGAAAGAGTTCATGGAACGCCCAGTATAGAATGGAACTACCTGTAGACTGATTGTATCTGGAGGGTATCGCCAGTGGACATACAGGCATGCCTCATATGTGTTGCAGAAAGGAGGAAGAGATATGCAAGGAGGTTTCATCGCTTTCTTGGGCACAAAGGATCTTGACGCGACCCACGAGTTTTACAGCAGCGTGCTTGGACTGGATCTTGTTGTCGACCAAAACGCGTGCAGGATTTACAAAGTTCCTGGCGGAGGATTTATCGGGTTCTGCGAACACCTGGAAGTATGCCGCGCCGGCCGTGCGCCCATCCTGACCTTCGTCACAGAAGAAGTAGACGAGGTTTACGAAAAATTCATGCAATCGGGCGTGAAGGTGACGTCTGAACCTAAATCAAACGAGAAATACGGCATATACCATTTCTTTGCTCAAGACCCCCAAGGCTATACTGTGGAAATCCAATACTTCGAGAAAGCCGAAGACGCACAGCATTTCAAGCGCTGATACGGCAGACCGTCAAGCACCATGAGCGTATTCCCTGGTAGAAAGGGAATCATCATGGTGCAGTTTTTTCGAAAATAGCATCTAGCCGTAAAGGAGAGATCAGATGCCTTATCAAGATCTCAACGGTGAAATCGCCGAGATTGACGCCCAGATAGCTTCCGCCATCGCCAGGGATGAACGCAGGAAGTCCCTGGAGATCAAGATACGGCAGGCGCGGCAGAACCTGGAGTCTGAAAGAATCCGGCTTGCTGAAGCCAAACAAGCCCTGCTCAAAGAAGAAAAGGACGTCAAGAGACTTGAAGCTTTAACCTTTGCGAACCTCCTGTACACCATTGCAGGACGAAAGGACGGGCAACTTGAGAAGGAGCAGCAAGAGCTCCTGGCTGCAAAACTAAGGCATGATCAAGCTGCTTCAGCTGTAAGCTCCCTGGAGGCCGACCTTGAGTCCCTAGCCGGGGAACTTAAGGAGTTGGGCGATCCCCAGCTGGATCTTGCCAGGGCGTTTCATGCCAAAGAGCAGTTCCTGCTGTCAACAGGCGACACCCGGGCCAAGAAACTCTTTGAACTGCAGGAAGCCCGGACCCGGTTGGCAGCTCTGAGGCAAGAATTGTATGAGGCAATCTCTGCAGGCGAACATGTACAAAGAGAACTGCGCGGCATAGTCTGGATTATGGAAGCCGCGCGTTCCTGGAGTTTCGCAGATATGCTGGGCGGCGGAGTCCTGGCAACCGGCCTAAAGCATTCCAAGATGAGAGATGCCAGCAGTCAGATCAAGAACCTGCAGCAGTCAGTGCGCAAGTTCAACCGGGAACTGGCCGATCTGACCGAACTAGGGATTGTCTTGCATTTGAGCACCTTTGAGACTTTTGCAGACTACTTCTTTGACGGGCTTGTCATAGACTGGCTGATTCACTCTAAGATCAACCGGAGCATAAGAGAAGCAGAGCAGTATCTGGACAGGATAGACAACACACTTAAGACGCTGAGAAAGAGGCTCGGGGATACAGACAGGTCTCTGGGGGAGTTGACGCAGCAAAGGGAAGAACTCTTGGGCCCCATGTGACCCAAACATGACGCAATTCCAGGCGAAGCCGGTAGCGAAGAACGCGAACAATGAAGTATCAGGGACAGTCCGGATGTCTTTCGGATATTCAGACTGCACCACCTAGGACCGTCCCGACCATCCCGCATAGGACCCTGCTAGTACCCTAGTTCCTTGTCTACCTGGTTTATCAAAGGCAACCCCTGCTGAAAACGTACGAGGTTTTTCAAGAAGATGTCGAACGTGTTCTTAGCATGCTCTTCATCAAACCCTGCCGAATGCGGGGTCATAATCACGTTGGGCATATCCCACAGAGGACTTTCTGCAGCAAGCGGTTCCTCTTCGAATACGTCCAGCCCCGCCCCTTTGATCAACCCCTGGGATAAAGCCGATATGAGGTCCTCTTCTTTGACCACTGCGCCCCGGCCTACGTTGATGAAAAACGCAGAAGGCTTCATAAGTGAAAACTCCCTAATCGTAAGCAGGTGACGGGTTTCCTTTGTCAAAGGCAACGAGCACACCACAAAATCGGATTCGCTCAGCAGCTGGTCCAGGCCTGATGGCGGAAGCACCAAGTCCACAGCTTCACTCTGTTGAGGATTGCGCCTGATCCCGATGACCCTCATCCCGAAAGCCTTGCACCTGGCGGCAACCTCCATTCCAATAGCTCCTAACCCCAAGAGGCCTGCAGTCTTGCCTGGCAGGTTTACTATGGATTGACCCTGAGGGTCCCACTTCTTGTGGCGCCGGTCCTTCCAGGCATCATGGAAACCCCTGCTCAAAGCCAGAAGCATAGCCACGGCATGGTCGGCAACAGTCGTGCCGTGAACTCCCCGGCTGTTGACCAGGATAATGTCTGATTGTTGGAACTCAGGGATCATATACCCATCAACGCCGGTAGAGCCCACATGAACCAGCTTCAGCGTCTTGGACTTGGCCAGTATTGCAGGAGAAAAAGCCGGCGAACCGAAGAGGATATCCGCCTCTAATATCAGATCTTCCAGTTTGTCGCTTGTGTCAGGCTCAAGAAACACCGGATCCTCCACAACTTCGCGGATGGCATCTTTCTGCCATTCATGCCACTCGGTCGTCTTTAGCAGTCTTAGTCCGGCTTTAGCGTGATTTGCGCTCATATGTAACACCCCATCCACACTAGTTCAAGTATAAATCATGCACCCTGAGTTTACCTGCCCCAATTCACGGGGGCAATCTTGTTCCTGTAGGTACAAACAAAGGGCTCACAAACAAAGGTGTGTGGAAGGAAGCTATATGTTCTGCCTTCCACACGCCTCTTACTCACAAACATTATGTCTCTTGTTCATAGACTAATCCCATACTTATTCAGCAGTACAGCCAGCAGAGCGCAGTCTCTGGCGTCCAGCGCCACTGTCCCGAGTTACTCCGGCTGCACAACGAACTTGCCATCGATACAGACCCCTTCTACTTTCACTGAAGCAATGTCTTCCTTGTCTACTTCAAAAAGGTCATGGGACAGGATGACGAAGTCAGCGAACTTACCCTGGGACAGGTCCCCGATTACATCTTCCTTGCCTGCTGCATATGCCGCATCCTTGGTATATGCCTTCACTGCGTCATAAACAGAGATACACTGGGCAGGATACCATGATTCAGCGTCGCCGGGCAATTTCCGGTTGACGGCGCAGTGGATTCCGTAAATGGGATCAGGCGTGTCAACAGGCGCATCTGACCCGAGGGCCAGGACTACATCTGAATCCAGCAAGGATGTAAGCGGGAATGCCATCTCTGAACGGGTTCCAAGTTCCCTGTCGCTCATATACCTGTCAGCCACTATGTGCGCAGGCTGTATCGATGCTATTACTTGCAGCTTATTGAAGCGTTGGATATCCTGCGGTCGGATATACTGGGCATGTTCAACCCGGTGCCTTACCCCGGCCTGGATCGACTCAGTCCGGCAAGACTCAAGCACGTCCAGGGTGTTTGCCACCGCTTTGTCGCCTATGGCATGAATCCCTACGCCGTAGCCTGCACTTATGCACCGGCGGACATGAGCTTCCAGTTGTTCGCCGGACAGTACTTCCAGGCCTGTAGTGTCAGGCCTGTGCTCATAAGGTTCAAATAACAGCGCTGTGGAAGCGCCAAGAGAACCATCCTTGAACATCTTGACCTGGCCCGTCCATACCCAATCGTCCCCGTAGCCTTGAGCTAGCCCATACGACTCAAGCAAGGGGACATCGCCGATAGGTGGCATCAAAGCGATCCTCAATGGAAGATCCCTTTCAATCCTCAGTTCACGGGCTATCCTGAATGTGGATGACGGATCAGGTGCATGAATGCAAGTGAGGCCCATCTCCCACAGGTGAGGTATACAGTCAGCCACAGCTTCCAAGACAAATTCAGGGGCGTTTTGGGGTGCAAACGCCCGCACCAGCTTTGAAGCTGTATCCTGCAATATGCCTGTAGGTTCACCGCTATCATCCTTGAGGATGGCGCCTCCTGGAGGCGCTACGGTATCCCGGTCCACGCCTGCGATCTTCAATGCCGCTGAGTTGACCCAAGTGCTGTGCCCGCACTTGCTGGATAGTATGACAGGGTTGTCAGGCGCGACTGAATCGAGCTGCTCCTTCGTGGGGAATCGCGCCCAGAGGCTCTTGTCCCATCCCCGTCCTACTATCCATTCACCCTGTTTGATTTTTGAAGCTGCAGCCCCGATAATCTCCAGGGCTTCTTCTATAGTCCCGACACCCATCAGATCAATCTGCTTCCTCGCCACAGAATACATGGCAAGATGGTTGTGGGAGTCATGGAATCCAGGGAAAACCGCCCTTTCCTTAAGATCAATTTTCTCAGTGCGCGGCGGCAGATAAGGCTCGATCTGGTCTTTGCTTCCCACCATCGCGATACGGTCGCCAATCACAAGCATAGCTTCTACAGTGCCGGATTGGGACATTGTATGAATCTTCCCACCGTAAATGTAGTAGTTTCTCATACATTCACCGGTCCTTTCGCTTTAGTACCTGTTGTCAGACCTCCGGCCGGACGTCCGGCCGGAGGTGTACCTGGTTTCTACTGAAGAATGCCCAACCAATCTCCAAGCAGGAACTGTAGCCTTCCTACGAACAGGGAAATCCTCCCTGTAACGGTACTACCATAAGCTGCCCCGAAACACAACATCATGAAGTACCTGCCTATCTGGGCTGATTTCCCGACAAACCCCTGGTGTTCAACGGTAAAGAAGAAGTAGCTTAGCACTGCAAACGTACCGGCTATGATCAATATGTTGTTCATCGAGTTGAGCGGCAGATAGCACGCCTTGATCTGGTTTACAATCTGGGAGCCTACCAGGCCTCTCATAGACAGCCCGGCGCCCAAACCCATAAGGAACCCCATGGGTATGCGGGACACCCGGGACCACTTTTGGAAATACCGTGTGAACAGCATGAGGCCCAAAGCGATCGGAATGATCACAGCCAAGTTGCCCTCGCCCAGCGGCCTCACTGCAAGGTTTCGAATATTGCCCCATCCGAGTACAATAGCGTGGCCTGCAGATACACCCACATACAGGCTTTCAACAATACGATAGTACAGGTTCTCCTTAAACACGAAACTTATAAGCCCTATGGTTACCAGTGCGGCAATCCAGACGCTAAGGTCATTGCTCATAGTCATGATGCTGCACCCTCCTCATCCGCTTCGTCCTTTTCCCGCTTGCGTTCCACAAAATACACGATGTTCCCTATCAATACGAAGAAGAGAATCATAAGATGAGCTGCTGATTGTGCATCCAATCCTGCAGTGCCGCGACCAAGCATGTCTATTAGAGCTTCGTATCCTGCCGCGCCTCTTAGTCCCGGGATCATGCCTATCAATTGCCTTGATTGCATGTAGGGAGCATAGTCAGCTACGAGACCTGCAATCACTATGGTGGCTATAGGAACATCCATCGGGTCACCCACTTGCCTGATCCACTCAGGAACTCCTGGGTTACCGGTAGCTACAACGATCACCAGTTCAACATCTTTGAACGCCTGTAGCCCGTCAAAGATGGGCATGTTGGCAGTGGGCCTGTCGTAAAAATCCCGGGGAAACGCTCCGGTGATATCCCTGGCTACAGCTGACATTGCGTTTTCGCCGCCGGCCAGAAAACCAAGGTTCACATAATCAGTTCCGTATTCCTTGTCCGCATACAGTGACCCTGCCAAACTCCTGTCAAGCAAACTTGGCCCGGCATCCCAAAAACTCATACCCACCATCCTGATGCCTTTCATGGCCATGTGATTGAAAACTGCTACAGTGGCAGGGGCAAGTTCGTCATACCCTCCGGGCGAAAGGTCAAACGAGACCACAACACGGGAGCCTGAGGGTAGCGATTCTATCAGATCATATGTCTTCTGAACTTCGTCAGAAATAACCATTGGTAAACCCAGCGGCCGCAGCAGCGGAATAATGAAGGAAAGCAGTAAAATGAAGTATAGAACCCTGCTGTCTATACGTCCCAGCTTCGATAGCATATTGTATTCCCTCCTATCTCTCGAATCAACCAACCTCAGTCCGGTCTATACCCAAGAGCAGCCGCAGGCCGCCTGAAAATGCGCCTATGCCCGCGCCTATCAACATACCTCGCATGCCTGCCATATTGGGAACGTCGACTATCCATTGGCTTACAGCAGGGACCCCTGACCATATAACCTCTCCCACAGGGACTGCGCCGAGCATGACGAAAGCAGCTGAGAACAGCAGAAGCCCTGCATCGGCATTTTTTACCCGGAAAGCCCGGTATGCTGCCGAAGCTATGTAAAACACCCCAAGCGCCCAGACAGTAGACTGTCCAGGAGCCATAATCCCGTCGAACAGGACGTTGTATGTATCACTTGTGGGGCCTTTGGTAAGCCCGATTATGCTCATGCCGGCCAAGGATGCCAGCAATACGAAGGAGCAGATTTTGTCCGTGACGTTTTCACTTGAAACAGCTTTGTTGACATTCACTTGGATCAGGTTGATTGAAGCCATCGCCAAAGCGAAAGCAGCTACAATCACACCCCAATCTTGAATCTGCGCTTCGGCGACAGATAAGAAACCCACATCGAAGAAGAACGCAGCGATCATTATGAAACCTGCAAGAAACGTAATGACTAAGGTGGCGGTTCTCAGCATAGTCCGTTCACTCCTTTTACAGTGATAGCAGCTTTATGAACAGGTCAGAGCCAAATGCCGTAGCTATCACACCCGCCACCAGCAGTGCTACCATTATCGCTTTGCAAATGTCTTGTCCGAGGATGGCACCTAAGAAGACCTCGTCTGCCGTCAAGCTGGCCGCAGCAGCATAGAGTTCTTCGCCGATCAGACAATAATCAGTGGTGGTTACGAAAAATGGCACCTGACCGATAGACGCTGTGCCTGATATCTGAAAAGCGTCCACCTGTGTACCGACCTCAGCTAACATCAGGTTTTCAGCCCAGAATGCACCAAACAGGAAGCTGGCTGCAGGTTTCTCACGCATGATTACGCCGGATGCCGCTGCTGCATACGCAAATTGCTGGTCAGACAAGAACTGAACGCTTACGTTAGCGAAGGAATCATACTTGCCTTCCTCAAGGTACGACTGCCTGATGGTTTCCTGGGCCAAAGGCAGCACCTCCGGACGGCGTATTGTTACAATCAAGCGGACATCGTATTTGGCAGTCAACTTAGCTACATAACGCAACAAGGATATCCCTGCCAAAGTTTGCGGGGCATCCTGGCCTGTAATAGCTGCAAGTCCCGGGCTGAAATGCACCGGCCTCCCTGCTTCTGTAGCTCTCCCAATTGCTTCAGGAATAGCCTCGAGGGGCGTCAGTCGTCTAATCTTTATCGTTTTGTTGCCTTTCTTCACATAGCTGCCCGCATACAGCATTACTACTGACATGATCACGAACAGCCAAAACGTAAATAGCCGGCCTTGAATCACTAACGTTCACCTCCTGGGTATTTAGAGCACGCAAAGTAGAGCAACTCGGTACAAGTACATGTCAGACGCAGTTATCGCCCCCTTTGGGATATGATCAGACTCACGCCAACTCGCAGTTGACTTGGAGCAACCCATTGACTGGAAAACGGCAGTATGCAATAGAGGATACACCCACGACGATTGGTACAAAGCAATGCCTCCTGTTTAGCTGCGAACATGTTCGCTCGCGCACGTCAAGCGAGAGAGGGTATCAATGTGGTGTGGAGTGATCAGATGCTGTGTATAGGCTGCGTTAATTCCACAGTAATTTCCACATCTTTATGCAACAACGTGTGTCCTTTTAGCAATTCGACATCCGCTGGCAAATCCCTTCCCAGTTCACCGGCCTTTAGGAAAAAATCATACAAGAAGCCGGCGCCATCGAGTTTGTCCACGCACCGGCCGGCCCTTATCCTGTTGCAGCAGTAGCTACGCAAGCTTTATTTCTTGAGAATAAACCTGCCTAGACGTTTGTCAGTTTGCTTAGCGTAGAGTAAAGCAGGTTGACCGCTGATAAAAACATGCTCAATGCCTGTGGGTTTCCGGAATGGATCTATGTAAGTAGCGTTGTCGGTAGTATTGACTGGATCAAATACAGTAATATCCGCCACCATACCTGGTTTGAGGATACCCCGGTCATTAAGGTGCAAGAACTCCGCGCAGAGCCCGGCTATCCTGTAAACCGCCTTTTCCAAGGCGATCCCCTTTTCACGGGCCCACCGCAGGAAACGCGGGAAACTACCGAAATTGCGCGGATGGGGTTTGCCTTCATTCTCATCGGGTGACAGGGGTAGGCCGCTGCCATCGCTACCGATAACATAGTTCTCCTGGGCGAGCATATAATCCACGTCTTCATCGCTCATAAGGAACGCTATGCATGTACAATCGCCGCCAGTTTCCACGGCCACCTTAGCAATGGTTTCAGCCATGCTAAGGCCAAGTTCGTGGCTCAGTTCCCAAATATTCTTACCGTCGGCGGCCGGATAGCGGCCGTCGGTGGTAACGATGTACACCCCTTCACCATCGGATTGGGTTTGATATTCGTCCTCCAGGAATCCTATTATCCGCTCACGCTCATCGCCGTGTAACCGTGCAATCGCCATGCTCTTGCCACCCTGGACTGCCCAGGTAGGAAAGCAATTGGTGATTATGTCCGACGATGCGGCTGTATACGGGTAGATGTCCACTGTTACGTCTATCCTCAAGGCGCGGGCCTCAGCCACGTTCTGCACAAACTCAGGAGCACGCCCCCAGTTTTTCTTGCCTGCAGCTTTAAAGTGTGCCACATGCACATGAGCCCCGGTCTTACGGTTTATTTCATACAATTCTTCAAGGGAGGCCGGCGTATTAGAACCCTGGTCACGCATGTGGCAAGTGATGATCCCATCATGCTTGGCAACTATTTCGCCCAGGGCATTGAGTTCATCCTGGTCAGCAAACACACCTGGCGTGTAACCCAGGCCGAGGGAAAGCCCCCAGGCACCTGCCTGCATATCCCTATCGAGGAGTTCCTGCATTTGCCTGAGTTGCTCTGGCGTAGCTTTGCTGCCCTCGTACCCCAATACGCCACACCGTATTGCCCCGTGGCCGATGAGTGAAATAAGGTTAGTGCTCATCTTCTTGCCCTTGGTTTGCGCTTTATCCATGAATTCCTGAAACGAGTTTGAAGCAAACTCCGCAAAGGCATCGCCGGCATAGCGGCGTATGTTCTCCATGCGGTCTTCAGGGCACGGGTAGATGGTGTAGCCGCATTGGCCAGCTACCTCAGTAGTCACCCCTTGAAAAATCTTGCTCTCACAACGGTCATCTAGCAAGAAGGTGGTATCCGAATGGGAATGAAAATCGATAAAACCAGGCGCGACAGCAAGACCTGTTACATCAATAAGCTCCCTGGCTTCACCCTCCAAACCTGCTGCGATTCCAACAATCTTGCCGTCTTTTATGCCTACGTCAGCACGAAATGGCGCGCGTCCAGTGCCGTCTACTACAGTGCCTCCACGCAAGATGTAATCGTACATATCCGGCTTCTCCCATCTACTAAGTTATCTCATCCTACTTGTGTGTATCAGCATAAACAGCCATTGCGTCGCACATGAACTCCGCCAAGCCCTTGCCATACCTGTCGATACTTGCGGTGAAACGAGGATCGTCCACATACAGTTGGCCCAGATTCTTGAAGGTTTCCAGAGAGTAAATCCCCATTTCGTTGAGGAGCGCGTACCACTCTTCAATCGCCGTTTGCGCTTCGGGTGATTCTGCAGGAAGGTGGCGGAGTGAAGCCAACTTCTCGAAAAGCCCATTCATTGTTTCAGCCAGATGTTTTCGCTCAGACTCCGACAATCTGGTCAGTCTTGCATTAGATTCTTCTACCGCTTTGTTGCCCCAAAGCTTCCTGGCTTCTTCTTCATATGGGTTGTGGCTGAAACCGATGACTCCGGGCTTGTGTTGATTGGACATCTGCTATTGCTCCCTTCCCCATATTCATCCAAACCTTAGCCTTGTTTCTATCAGATAAGCATCCACTCCCACTATTATAGCGGGAATAGTGTTTATGACCGTAGCCCAAAATGCACTCTTGCGGTCCATTGCAATCAAAGGGAAAAGCGCATCCCCGTCTTGAGATATGGACAATGACAGGGCCCGTACCTAGGTTTCAGCATCGTCGCCTAAACTCAGTAGGTGACATTCCCGTAATCTGCTTAAATACTTTGCTAAAGTAGCTGGGGCTCTCGTACCCCACTTGCTGCCCTATGGTTCTGCATGGCATCTGTGTATCGCGAAGCAGAGTTTTTGCCCGGTTAATCCTTACATCTGTAAGGTAGTCCTGGAAATTGGTTCCGCATATGGTCTTGAACAACCTACTCAAATACCAAGGACTTATGAATACCTCAGCCGCTACATCAGACAAGGTAAGTTTTTCGTGGGCTCTTTTTTCTATGATAGCTTTAGCGGACATGACCAAGCGCCTGGTGGATAGTTCATCAGATTCAAAGTGTTCGAACAGCGCTTCTAAGCAACTTATCATGACATTCATTGTTTCTGTCAGGGTCTCGCATTGCATCATCTTTAAGACGGCAAGGTTTCTAAGTTCAGAAATATCTTCAAACGCCCCCGTTACTTCCGCTGCGGCTTTGCATATCCGCATGGTCATAGAGGCAAGCTCCAGGCCCAAGAATCCATGTATACTAGTCAAATCCTTAATCTCCCAGGCCAGTTTGTCCAGTGTTTTGCGGACACCATCCAGGGAGCCTGTCCTGACCTGTTCTATCAATTTCGATTCTACGTCAAACAGACTATCCAATCCGGCTGTTGCGCTTAGGTCAAATGCAGAAAAGCCGGGCTTGACCCTGGACACTCTCGCGGCACGCTCTTCAATAATCTTTGAAACACATTTTCTGATTGACTGCCGTAGCTCGCTAGGCCTGACAGGCTTCAACAAATAAGCAAACGCGCCTAGGTTTAGGGCTTCCTGAGCAAATTCAAACCTGTCATAAGCAGACACTATTATCACTTTCATGTGATCATTTCTGGTTCCAAGGCATCTTAACGCTTCCAGGCCGTTAAGCCCTGGCATCATAATGTCGAGCAACAAAATGTCCGCAGTCACCTTGTCCAAGAGGGACAGGAGTTGGTAACCGTTAGAAGCTTCCCCCACAACCTCTGCATAAGGCACTGAACGCCGGAGGTTCCGTTCGAGCAGCCGACGGGCAACAGGTTCATCATCAGCCACAATCACACGGAGCTTAGAATACCGCGTCCTATTATCCAAATTCACTGCCAAATGCTTTCACCCCCTTGGCCAGACTGCAGGCATGTCCAGTGTGACCGTGGTTCCTTGCCTGGGAACACTTCTTATGGAAAAAGAGCAATCATCCCCAAACGTATGCCTTAGTTTCGTGATCACATATCTGAGCCCCATGCCTCCCTCACACCGTGTGTCTGCATCGAGAATAGAAAAGCCTACAGCAACATCGTCCTCAAAACCAACTCCATTGTCAGTTACTACTATCCGGAGCCTTTTGTCCACAATTCTTATATCTACCTCTATCAAACCTGCGTAACCGAGTTCGGCCAATCCGTGGGATATGGCGTTTTCAACGAGAGGTTGCAGTATCATAGACGGGACCACTAAATCTAGTTGAGGAGTATTGACAAAGATCTTAGTCTGAAGCCCTTCCCCAAACCGGGCATGTTGGATGCGCAGGTAGTTTTCAAGGCACCTGATTTCTTCGCGCAATGTGGTAGTCGGCTTAGTGTTTCTAAGGCTAAACCTTAGGAAGTCTGAAAGACAGTACACTATCTCCTCAACGTCTGCTCCGCCTTCAGACACTGCCTCTGCAATTGTGTTAAGGGCGTTGAACAAGAAATGCGGATTGATCCTTGCTTGAAGGGCCCTGAATTCAGCCTCCTGGAGTTCCCGCTCCAAGGCGCTTACCACCTGGAGTTTTTTGAGCATCTCTGCATGATGCTTGCTTTCCAAACGCCGCTGAGCCTCGCGCATGTGGGAAGACGTCACGGCGTTTGCGATTGATTCTAACGATGCAGCCGCAGCCATAATCTGAGCCTTCAAGACTACCTCGATTTCTTGGTAATACTTGAGGAGCACGTCTTGGTCCAAGCCCAACTGACTCGCAATAGTCTTTAACCTAACCACATGTTTTTCACCAGGCTCTTCTATTTTCACAAAACCACAGGCCATATGCCCTACCAGTTTCCCACACGCCCTGAAAGGCATTACAACGCACACTATTCCGGGACAGCACTCCAATACTATAGGGTGGCCTTCCCCGGACGCCTTTGCTCCTGAAGCGGGATCAAACGCCGGACACTCCGGCTCACATTTGGATTGCGAGCGAAGGTACATGCAGAACTCAGGCAGCCGCGTCGGCCTTGTTACCAACTTGCCTGATACATCTACAATAATGACGCCCAGGCCAACAGCCTCAGCGAATTTGTCCTGGATAGTCTGCATAGTCGATGCAGGCAAGAAATCGGCAGCATTGATCCCAATGAGGCTGAGATCTTCTTGTCCACCTTCTATGGAAAGCGCAAGATCTTTTATTTCCTTTGGCATGATAGGGTGGTATACAGATAAGTGAACTAAGGGCTCATGACCAGTGTTGCGGACGTAATGGAGGGCGCCAACCGGGATGTATTCTACAATTCCTGGGCTTAGTTCTCTAATCTCCCCGTTGACACGATGGATACCTCTTCCCGATACTACGTACATCATTTGTTCATAGCCACTGTGGTGGTGGTTCGGCCATTCTTTTCCAGGTTCAATGATACACCTTCCAATGCTGATCCCATCAGGGGTGCGCTCATCAGGAAGTCTAATCCATTCAAATCGCCCATAGGCAAACTCTTCTAAGCCCAGTTTAGGGGCTGCGCCTGTAGTTCCCTGCCACTGTAACCCTGTTAGTTCTGATCTATCTGTTTGTTTGTTTGCTGCCATGCTAATGTGCCACACCTCTAACCATAATCAAGTGCCATGCAGGGTATATACCTAAGTTTATAGTGTCTGTGCAGTTCTTGCAAAGAACAATAAGGCAGACGGGCCAATGGCATATTCTACCCTGCACGATGTGTGTGCTGTTCACACCTCCAGAGCGTCTAGCCTGTCACCCGTCTGCCTTCTACTGAAACGTTATTTAGGCTATTCCCTTGCTTTTCGCCAACCGTTCAAGAGACTCTTTCATTCTCAAGAGCGCATCAACAGCTTGCTCTTCGTTGGTCAGAGCTCCATGGATTACCCGGATATAACCGCTTCCTTCATGGCCGTAAGCCTTGCCGTCATTAACAGCTACCTTTGCATCCCCTATAAGGAATTCACAGATCTCTGAAGAATCCCCAAGCTTGGATACGTTTATCCACGAATAGAACCCTGATTCGGGCATAAGCATGCTCACACCGGGAATCGAGTTGAAGATATCATAGGCTAACTTGCGACGCTTTTCATAGATTTCCCGGTACTTGTTTACAAAACTGTAATCCTTAAGCGCAGCAATAGCGCCCAATTGAGCTGCAGTGTTGGTTGCACCGAGCACGTTGACACACGCCCCGTACAAAACATCCATTACATGGTCATCAGCCGCTACATAGCCCACTCTAAAGCCGCTTAAGCCCAAACCCTTTGATACAGAAAACACTGACAAGGTTCTCTCCCACATCCCCGGGAGGGTGGCAATGTTCACGAACTCTATGTCATCAAATACTGTATCCTCAAAAGCTTGATCAACCACAACAACCAAATCGTTCTCCACCGCAAATTCAGCAAGTGCCTCAAGATTGCTGCGGCGAAAAACAGTTGTAGTGGGGTTGTTTGGGTGAGTAATCAAGATCATTTTCGTTTTGTCTGAGAGCCGTTGCTTAAAGTCTTCAATATCAAACTGAAATCCGTTGGCCTCGCGTAGTGGCACCCTTACAATCGTCCCACCCATGAGTTCCACATTTAAGAAATTGTTGGGGTAACTCGGATCAGGTACCAGCACTTCATCGCCGGGCTCGATAAACGGCAGCATGGCGTAAAAAAGGCCTGAGTCAGAACCGGGAGTGACAAGGATATTCCGGCCCGGGTCCGCGTCTATACCGTTGAATTCCTTAAGCCTTTTCGCTATTACCTGCCTCAGCTCCGGATTGCCAATAGGTACGGTGTAATGAGACGCTGTTCCTGATTCCAAACATTCAATTGTGGCCCTAAGGACGTGTTCAGGCATACGCCCATCGGGATAAAACGGATCAGCCCAACCCATTGGGGCTATACCTTTGCTTATAAGATCAAGATAGGAGTCCCCTACATCAGCTTTCGTAACTTTGCTGAAAAGCCCTCCTTCCAGTTTGGCAAACCGAGGAGACATCTTGCTTCGAATAGTCACGTGTGTCTCTCCCTTCAGTTACATGTTCGTTCAAACCCAGCCGCACACTTCATCCGCGAAGATTGCTGCGGTCCTTGGCTTATCCTCCGCCTCTTCTCTAGGACAAGGGTTTGAATGCCTTCAGCTGTGCCTTCTTCTCTGCGCTAAGCCCTAAGATATTCTCTAGTGTCTTGAGAGGAATGTTGCCATACTCAAAGGCTTGATTGCTAAACTGTTTCATATCCATCTTAGACTTGCGGTACAGTTCTTCGATGTAACGCATTCCCGTGTAATATGAAATGCCGTCTGCCGGGCGCATCATGTGAGCCCTTGTTTGAGCCTGAGCGCTGTACTCAGTGCAATTGAGATGGGTCACGTAATTATCAATTACTTCCTGCACCGGCCTTTTGTTGTAGTAAAGGTCTACCTCTGCTTTTACCCTGTATGCGCAGTACCAGCCACGCTTGGCAGCCTCGAGCTTGGCGATAGGATCATCGTAGTATGGCATCATGAGATATTCGGATCTATGGGCGATGCCCTCTTGATGGCACCTGGACATGAACAACCCTAATTTGAAGGTATTGGGAAGGTCGTTCAGACTTGACTTGATTTTCGCCGCATAATGGCCGGGATAGACTTCATGGGCAAGGGTTTCTTCTACCATTCCCCTGGTGAATGCGGGCAGATTGTCAGGATTTATGCAAACTGCGCCGTCGATTTGCATAAAGGTTGGGCAAACCATTCTCCATGTCGGAGGGATTAACCCTACGCCACACTCCTCATGTTCCTGAGGTAGGTCGATGAACCTCAGAGCTTTCTGCTTGAGTTGGCCCAACATATTCCTCATATCCTCAAGCAAGCTTTCTACCGATGAATATCCAGGCGTGCCATGGTTGAGCAGGTCATAAGCGTCCTTGCTTCGATCTATCTCCTGTGCAGTCTTGAAAAACTGCTCGCGCCTGAACTCCACATCGTCCTCATACCACGAGAGAATATAGTCAAGGGGTGCCTGCATCCCTTTTTCCACTGAAAACTCAAAAGGAATGTCTACTACCTGCAAGCCGCCAAGGGGCAGGGACTTAACGAGTTCTTGGATTTGCCTGGCGGCAGCTATGGCGTGGTCTCCGTTCTTGCGTGCATTTGCTCTAAGGGAATCGTCTTGGGCATGCGTTTCAACGAAGTCCACCGCTTTGGATATGTTGCCAAACAAGGGCGGGAGCAAGTCCGCCACCTGGCTGCGTCCAATGTCACCGCATTGGGTCAACAGCGTTCTTACTGCATCTAGCAAGTCAGGCAGCTGTGACAGCCTTGCGCCTAATATCTGGGCGCGCCCGGCCGGAGCACCTGGGGCGCTTTCTCCCATAAGGCTGTCAAACCCTGCTGAAATCCTTGTAATATACTCATACGGCATCTTAGTGTTGCATTCAACTGAAAACTCAAGCGACTCAAGCACCGCAGTAAAATGTGCGCGCCAAAAGTCGTCTGGCAAAGCGTTGACTTTGGTCTTGAGGGAAGCGATACCAGATCTTATGCTCTCGAGATTGTGTTCTGTAGGAATGAACAGCTCTTCCCTGTGCCAGCGGCCTCCTGTGTACTGCGACACTAAGCTAGCTATCTCTAGGTCCAATTCCCGGACTGTTTCCAGTGTTTGCTCCGTCCATCTGTCTGCCACGCCAATACACCTCCGAACTATTTTTGAAAAACTGTCACTACAAATCGTTTATGCGTTTCCGAAACCTATAATCTGGCTTCTTAACCGGTTACCACACCCTAAAGGTGCCTCCCTCAACAGGTATGCCAGGAGGCAAGATCCCAAAAGCTTGTGTCTCATGCCCAGGCACTTTGCTCATGGCGATATGGCCGTCTTTGACAACCATGGCCAGGTTTCTTAGGCTTGATATGTCTTGATCAGGCTCTCCCTTCACGACGATCAAGTCAGCCTGTTTTCCTTCAACTACGGAACCGGTAACATGGTCTACCTGGCACAGTTCAGCAGAATTGAGAGTCGCAGCCTTGATTGCCTCCAAGGGCTTCATACCTGCTTCAACCAGCAGTTCAACTTCCCTTACAGTGGCATTAGTCCCGTCTAGGGGATCAGATGGAAGCAAGTCAGTGCCAACGGCAATCTTGACCCCGGCTTCTATGGCTCTTGTAATGCTGTCTCTATGGAAACGTGAAGCTTCCCTTGCCTTTTCTACTTGAAATGCCGGGCTGCCATGAGCTTCCAAGTAGTCAAAGGCGTGTGTCACAGCCAGTGTAGGTACCAAGTACGTGCCCATTTCCGCCATAAGTTCAACTGTAGCTTTACTGAGCACATAACCGTGTTCAATGCAATCCACTCCTAAACGGACGCATTCTTGGACCGGTTTGTCTCCGCCGGCATGGGCAGCTACTCTCTTGCCTGACATGTGTGCAACTTCCACAACCGCTGTAACTTCATCATCGGTCATCTGCTTGTCAGTGAAGCTTTCGCCCGGAGTACCTAGACCGCCTGTGAGACAGATTTTTATGAAATCTGCTCCTTCCCTCAATTGAACGCGGGCAGCTTCCCTGAATTGGGCGATTCCGCTGCATTCAATCGTACCGACGCTGTTATGACCGTGACCTCCGTGAGCCAAGAGTATTCCTCCTGCCACAACTAAGCGCGGGCCCCAGATCATTATCTTGTTGATGGCATTGCGCACAGCTATGTCGGCGCCATGGGGTCCGCCGGGACATCTTAAGGTAGTAGCACCGCAAAGCAATGCTTCAACTGCCCGCCTGTAACAAATGAGTGCCCAATATCCCTCTGTATACGGGTCAAGTTTGTAGGGAGTAAAGGGCAGTTTGAGCCCAAGGTGAGTATGAACATTGAACAATCCCGGCAAAACAGTGTGCCCCTTTAGGTTTATCACTTTGTCGCTATCGTGGGGGGAAGGGGCCTGGGGCGAATCCTGCTTTCCCGCGTAGCTTATTCTCCCAGACGGCAAATCTACCACAACTGTGGCGCTTTCCACAGCCGGACTTCCTGTCCCGTCTACCAGACGGCAATTGTTCAAAAACAACCTGCTTTGTGGAGCCGGCATGCTTGATCCCTCCTATCAGTCAAAGAGGCTTGCCGTGACAAGCCTCTTTGTTGTGTGCATTCTACTTGGCAGTCAGGGTCTTGATCTGCTCCTTTTTCTCCTCAGGCAACGCTAGTATGTTCTTCATGGTAGCCAGAGGAATACTGCCGTAACTGAAAAGCTCGTTTGTGAAGTCTTTCTGCCCTAGGTCTGAATCATTGTACAGATCTTGCAGATACTTCATGCCTGTGTAGTATGAAATAGCATCTGCAGGACGCATAAGGTGAGCCCTGGTCTGTGCGTGGGCATTGTAGCTGGGAAGGCCCAGGTTGCTCATGTAATTATCGATAATCTCTTGAACCGGCTTCTTGTTGTAATATATGTCCACTTCGGCTTTTGCCCTGCTGGCTGTAAACCACAACCTCTTGGCCACTGAAAGCTTTGCTGCAGGATCTTTGAGATAGGGTGTCATCATAACCATGGAGCGATCGCACATTCCTTCCTGGAGACTCCGCGACCAGAATAGACCAAGCTTAAAGGTGTGGGGCAAGGCATGCTGCGCCGACTTTACGCTGTGCACATGGTGTCCAGGATACACTTCATGCACAGCTGTGGTTTCAAGCCCTACCCGGCGGTATGAGCTTAGGTTATCAGGATTGATGGCTACCAAGCCACCTAAATACATAAAGCCTGGAACCATCATCCGCCAGGTTTCAGGGATCAGGCCAATATCACAGTACTCACCCTCAGGTAAGTCCACAAACCGGGTACACTCCTCTTGTAACCGGTCAAGGATCTCCCTCATGTCTGCAAACAGGTCCTCTACTGTATCGTAGCCCTTGCCTGCAGTCAGCACCTGATTAGGGTCTTGTCCCGGGAAAGCTGCTTCCGCTATTTCGAAATACTCCTTACGCCTGCTTACTGCATCTTCTTCATACCAGGACAATAGGTAATCCAACGGGACCTGCATACCCTTTTCTACTGAGACTGAAAACGGTACATCCACCGGCTCCAGTTCGCCTACGTGCACTGACTTTACCTTAGATTGCAGCTCCCTTACGGCATCTAACACACGGTTACCGGAGCTTCTTGCATCATTCTTGGCACCTTGACCCCCTGCATGTTTCTCAATGAAATCCATGCAGCGCTGGACATTCTTTGACAAAGAGGGTAAGACGTCTGCCAACTGGCTCTTTGCAAGGTCAGTCCTGGTGTGGATTTGGCTGTCTATAGCTTGGATTACCGATTCGATATCAGCCAGTTTTTTCAGGGCTGCTTCAACGTTGTGCTCTGTATCCTTGTCGCCCGTCTGCATCATGAGCTTGTCAAGGCTTGACGAAATCCTTGTTATGTGTTCATAAGGCATCTTGGTATTGCATTCGATTTGGAAGCTCAAAGATTCTAATGCAGCAGTGAAATGACTCCTCCAAAAGGGGTCTTTCAGTTCACTTACTTCTGATAACAGTTGGTTTACCTTTGAGTTGATCTCGTACAGATTATCTCTGGTAGGCACAAAGAGCGTCTCAGTAGCTAATGGGCCGCCTAAGTAATCTGAAACCAAACGGGCAACCTTAAGGTCCAATGCCTTTATGATCTCAAGTTCCTGTTGTGACCATGCATTTGCCTGCATATTAACCCCCCACTAGTCAAATCAAGTACCTTTACTAACGCCCGGCAAGCATTTCCCTGCGGACCAACGCGACTGGGATTGACCCGTAACTTGTGAGCTTGTCGTGAAATCTCTTGAGAGTGAATTCGCTGCCCAGTTTCTTCTGGTACTCACTGCGAAGCTGTACGATTTGCTCTTTACCCAGCAGGTAACTGGATTGATAAGTCGGGCTCATAGTGTACCTGGTAGCTTCTCCTGAAGCCATATGATGATCCATACGCACCTTTTCCCGAAGCAAGCTGGTGGCTTCTTCTAGACTCATCCCTCCCACATGGAGGCCTACATCGACTACAACCCTTACAGCACGCCACAGGGCATTCCTAAGATTTATCAAGGTTGTGGCAGGTTCGTCCAAGTATCCTTGCTCAGCCATTAATAGCTCGGTATAAAGTCCCCATCCTTCTACGAACACCGTTGACCGGAAGTATTTCCTCAAGTCGGAGACGTCGACCTTAGCCAGACAAGCTTGAAGGTGATGACCGGGGATAAGTTCATGAAAGGCTATTGTGCGTTGAAAGGCGTAACAGTTATCCCGTAAGTGCTGCTTTTGCCTTTCAGGACTTGCAGTAAGGTCAATGGGCGTTATGTGCAAGGCGCTGTGAAAGTCTTCAGCAAAAGGCGGGCTGGTGCGCATATATCCAAGGGGGTGTGTGGCCCTTGAGTATTCAGGTACCGGTTCAACCGTCCACGTCTGGCCTTCAGGTACGGTAATCAGATCTTTTTCCCGTACAAATTGTTCTGCCAACCGCCCCTCGTTCAAATAGGAAGCTAACAAATTCTCAGGGGTTGGATGGTCATTCTTGAACTCATCAATAAGCTCTGTCCAATGTTTGTTAGGGTCTATGGATTTGGCTGCTTCTTCCAAAGCCATTTCATATTCTTTGACCTTTTGTTCGCCGAATTCCCGGAGTTGCTCAGCATCCATATCGACCATATGTACTAGCTGGAGCATCCGTTCAAAATGATCCCGTCCACAAGCGAAGCTGCCTGTGGCTCTTGGTTGGATTTCCTCCAAGTAACTGCCAAATGCAGCCACAGCCGCTACGGATTTTTCACAAAGGTCAGCAAATGAGGGCCTCGGTCCAACTGCATCTTCGACAAACGGCTGGATTGAGTTTCTTATGAGACGCTCGTGTCCTGAGACAGCTTGAAGCGCGACATGGATCCATTCTTTCGGGATGTTTGGTACAACCAGATTGTGCTGTGCCTTTTCCATGAAGCGGGGTACATCTTGCAATAGGCGTTCAACGGCGGCAATCCTGTTTTCCACGCTCTCAGAACCTCTTAGCAGAAGCCCGTTTAGCCCGTTGTTCACTTGAGAAACGTACCAATTAGGGTTAGCTTTCCAATCCTGACTACCGGGGTCTTGGGCCATCCTGACTTCCATATTTGCAATGGCTACTTCAGCGTCCAGGCGTTCGGAGGCACTCAAAGCCCCGCTGTCAAGTAGCTGTTTCAACTGCTTTGTAAGCTCTGAGATTTGTGCAAACAGGTGTTGGCGTTCATCAGGGTCTACAGGAGGCAGCATACCCTCGAACCCAGATACCCCCATGTTGGTTGCATTGACAGGATCAAGCTGCCACAACGCTTGCAGTAGTTGTTCACTAATATGTTTCATAGTTGACATGGTTTGCTTCATCCTTTCTCTCAAAGGCGAGCCCGTCCTAGCCGCTTTGGATAAAGATAACGGCAGGACGGTACTCGCTTGACACAGCTATATCCCTAGACCCAACCAATCGTTAAGAAGGAATTGGAAACGAACCAGGGTTACGCTGACACGCCCCAAAACAGTATCAGCAAATAGTGCTCCAAAAGCGATCATCAAGTAGATCCTTCCGATCCTGCTGAAACCGTGTACGGGTCCTGTCTTTTTTACAGTGAAGAAGAAGTAGGTAAGCACCGATGCAACGCCTAGAACCACAACCCAGTTATTGATGGTTGCCCCGAAATCCCCTGGCACCCACAAAGGTAACATGGTAGCACGGGCCTGCGTCAAGAACATCGGTTTCAGGTTCTTGGTGAGAACGTATGCTGCACCAATGCCCATGAGGAAAGCCATGGGATATCTCGCTAACCAGGCAAATTTCCGGGAATACCGGAAGTACATTAGCGCGGCCAGTAAGAGGGGTATGACAACGATCAACTCCTTACCTTCGCCTAACCGGTTTACTATAGTTGGCTTTTGGAAGTTGAACCAGTTGATAACCACAGAGTGTCCCGCCAAAATCGCCACAAACAGGGCTTCAAGCACCCTGTATACAGGGTTATCCTTATACAAGACACTGTAGGTTCCAAGGGTCAATATAGCGCCTATCCAAACCCAGATATCGTTAGACATTATCGCCACCTCCTCCGCTGGAGCCTTCTTTGTACTTGTTATAGAAGAATCCAATGTTACCGAGGATTACGAAAATAACTATTGTCAAGTTCATAAAGGACTGTGAATCCATCCCGGTCATAGCAGTTCCAGAGAAACCTGAAATCAACTCATATTCGGCTCCGCCCCTGAGGGAAGCAACGATGGACACTAACTGTCCTGATGCCAAGTAAGGCATTGTAACAGCCACTGAAACTGCAGGGAGCACCGTGATCATAGGTACATTGTGGGGGTCAGTGATCACCCTGATATACTCAGGAGTACCAGGCGTTCCAACATGAATACCGATTATCATGGCAACATCTTGAATCACTTCGAGCCCTTCCATAATAGGATAGGCTGAGATGGGATCGCCAAAGTGGTCAATTCCCCCTACGGCAGCGGGAAGATCGTCTGTAAGCTGCTGCAGCCATACCTGGCCACCTGGGCGGTAACCCAAGTTCAGGTAGTCTACTCCATATTCCTTATCGGGAAACTCTGGCGCTACATAGTTTATGAGTCTGGACATCATTGCGCCGCCTTCAGGCCATGTACTGCCACTTATGACACGCAGGTTTTTCTGCATACAGTGCTTGAAGATGGCAATGGCGGCCGGCTCCAATTCTGCAGCGTTTGCCGCCTGGTAATCCGTGGCGAACCATACTATAGAACCTTCAGGCAGACTCTCGATGGCCTCAAATGCCGTTCTTACTTGGTCCCCGACATTAAGCGCCAAACCGACAGGGTTCAGAATAACAATGCAAAAGACCAGCGCCTGGAACGCAAAGATCCATCGCCTGTCAAGAGAATCAAGCTTCGTAAATATGGACACTTCCAAGTTCACCTCCATGTTCGAGAACTAGTCATTGCTCATAAAACTGCGTTCCAAACCGGTTATCATTCTCAGGGCGAGCACTATACCACCTATGGCGGCACCCATTTCAATAGCCCTCATGCCTGCAACCGTCGGAAAATTGAGGATCCATTCAGCTGCCTTGGGAATTGCAGGTGAAATTGCAGACCCAAGAGTAACGCGCCCGATCATTACAACAATACCGGCTACCAGCAAGATAGCAGCATCCAGGTTCTTGGCACGAAAAGCCCTATATGCAGCAGAACCGATCCAAAAGGTAAGTGTGGAAAATATGGTCATCAATATAGGCGTAAGAATGTTGTCGTATATACGGGTAAACGCAACGTTACCGACACCGCCCACAAGTCCGAGGATGATATACCCATACAGCACCACGATTAAGAGCGCATTATAGAACCATCCACTGCTTTTGCGGAGGACTGCACGGCCATTGACTTGAGTAAGGCTGATAATCCCTACTAAATTGATGAATCCGACCACGATTTTATACCAGTCGTCAAGAGTGGCCGCAACCGGTTCCATAACCGGACTTGCCAACATTACACTGACAATGTAAAGAACCCCTGAGATCATCAGAAGGGCTATAGGTCCTTCCCTTTTCACGTCGTTCCCCCCCTACTTGAGCATAAATTCAGCTAGCGTGTTATTTCCAAATGTGGCAAGGATCGCCCCGAGGATTACAAGGGCCAGACCCAGCATTTTACCCCAATCCTGAACCACAAGCCCTCCCGTGGTTGAAGGTTCTGGATTGAGATATGCTGACGCAGCGAATATTTCTTGTCCTATAAGCGTGTAGTCACAAGCTGCTACAAAGAAGGGAATCTGACTTGTGGAAGCCGTACCTGCAATCTGCATGGCGCCTGCCCTGTTGCCCGATTCAGCCAGGAAGAGCGATTCGGCCCAGAAGGCCCCGAACAAGATTTGGGCTGCGACCTTTTCGCGCTCCATAATACCGGTAATACCTGCGGCCCAGGCCCAGTTCTGTTCGTTAATGAAACGTACGTCAGTTTCGCGGTACGAATCTCCTTTTCCGGCTGCTTGGAAAGCCTGCCGCGTTACCGCGTCGGCAACTGGGTGTACAACTGCAACTCCTGTCGGGACTATAATGCGGGTGTCATATTCAGCACATGATTTGGCTACATAGTCCAGGACAGGTAGCGCAGCGTACGTCTGTGCGTCTGCTAAGTCGCCTTTCCCCGGAACAAACATGATAGGGGTTCCCATCTCTGTTGCCCGTCCAACTGCTTCTTGAAGCGCCGTAAGCCCCGCGATTTCATGGATGACCGGGATCTTTTTCCCAGCCCTTGCCCTGCTCACCAAGACAAGCAATGCGATGCCCATAAGCACTTCCAGAATGAAAGTAAGAAGCATTCCTTCTTTAATCACTATGGAATTCACCTCCGCAACTTGGCATTTGATTGGGATAGAGTATATCAGTATGCTGGGCTTAATTAATGGCGCACGCTGTTGGGATCTTGTCCAAGTGTATTATTTTATTGCGATCTTCTGAGAAAAACTGCAGAAACAAGGTGTAGAATCCGATAAACCGTTCTAAGGGGTAGGAATATGCGGCCTTAGCAGGCACAACAGCTCTGCCGCCGCTGCCTCAATTATTGACGCAGCTGTTGACACAACAGCAAAACTATGTGACGCCGCTAAGGCCGTATGAGGTTTGACATACTAGCGACATACTAGCTGGCTCTCAAATATCCGGGGACCCTGTCTGTCAACCCTCCTGTTTTTTCAGGATGAACTGTCCCAATCTAAGATCAGTCTGCTCACCGTTGAAAAGCGCAGGCTTACCGCCTATGAACACATGTTCAATCCCAACCGGCTTCTGGAAAGGATTGTCGTAAGTAGCTTTGTCAGTGACCTTAACCGGATCGAATACGGTAATGTCAGCCACAAAGCCTGCCTTGAGCAAGCCACGATCCGGAAGCCCCAAATACATTGCTGACAGCCCTGTAATCCTGTGCACCGACTCCTGTAACGGGATGCCTTTTTCCCTGGCCCAACGCAGGAACCGGGGGAATGTTCCAAAATTGCGTGGATGAGGCTTGCCCTTGTTCTCCTCAGGCGCAAGGGGCAACCCGCGGCCGTCGCTGCCTATGACGTAATCTTTCTGGGCCAACATATAGTCTACATCTTCTTCGCTCATAGCAAACGAAATGCACGTGCACCTGCCCTCAGTTTCCACTGCTACCTTTGCTACAGTCACTGCCATGCTTAGCCCCAGTTCCTGGCTCAATTCCCAGATGGTCTTGCCGCCAGCAATAGGATAACGGCCGTTGGTGGTGACCACATACAAGCTTTCGCCGTCAGCCTGGGTCTTGAAAATCTCCTCCAAGTCGGCCATTAGCTTACGCCGCTCTTCTGATTCCGACTTGAGGCGTTCAATCGCCTTATGCACTCCGCCTTGGATAGACCATTTGGGGAAGGAGTTTGTAATGCCTGAGGACGCAGCAGTGTAGGGATACACGTCTACAGTAACGTGAATCCCCGAAGTTCTTGCGTCTGCAACGTTGTTTACAAACTCAGGCGCACGCCCCCAGTTTTGCCTACCGGCGGCCTTGAAATGGGCGATATGTACATGGGCACCTGTTTGGCGGTTAATCTCATACATTTCTTCTAGAGACTCAGGCGTCTTTTCGTCCTGCCTCCGCATGTGGGACGTGATTATGCCATCATACTTGGCAACCACTTCGCCCAAGGCGTTCAATTCTTCCTGGTCAGAAGACACTCCCGGCGAATATCCCAAGCCTAGCGACAGCCCCCATGCGCCTGCTTTCATATCCCGGTCCAGCAATGCTTGCATCTGGGCAAGCTCTTCCCGGGTCGCCTTGCGATCCTCAAACCCCATTACTCCTACACGAATTGCCCCATGGCCGATGAGGGATACAAGGTTGGTGGCCATTTTCTTGTTATGGGCCGTTACCTTGTCCAAGAACTCTTGGAAGGAACTTGAGGCAAACTCCTTAAAGGATTCTCCGGCATACTCACGAAGGCTTTCCAAGCGGTCTTCAGGACACGGGTAGATTGTAGAGCCGCACTGCCCGGCCAGTTCTGTTGTTATGCCTTGATAGATCTTGCTCTCGCACCGGTCATCCACCAGGAAGCCAGTGTCTGAGTGCGAGTGAAAATCAATAAATCCAGGCGATACCGCCAATCCGGTCACATCCAGGATTTCCTTAGCCGGTTCTTTGATATCCCGTTGGATCTTAGCTATTTTCCCGTCTTTGATTGCAACGTCAGCTTCAATGGCCGGTGAACCGGTTCCGTCTACTACAATGCCGCCCCGCAGGATGTAATCATACATGACGCTTCTCCCCCCACGATTCTTAACTGGACAATGGCACTATTACATTCTCTCATTCTTGAGCGGGCTTCCCTGTTCCTTGTTGAGCCTGTTGCGACCAAGCGATATATGTTAGATTAGGCGGGAGTCAAGCTCATAAGACCGGCCCAAGTCCCTTCTTGAGGGTCCGGTCAACCGAAAACAACCAAGGCAGGAGCGGAGACTATGAAACCAAAGGTTTTTGTCACCAGAGTCATCCCTGAGGAAGCTCTGAACATCATAGCCGGGTGCTGCGACTATGAGGTTTGGGAAAGTGAAACCCAGGCAGTGCCAAGATCCGTTCTTGAGGCGAAGGCGGAAGACGTAGACGGGCTGTATACTTTGCTCACTGAAAAAGTCGACAAGCCGTTGCTGGATATAGCACCGCGCCTTAAGGTAGTCTCAAACATGGCTGTAGGCTTTGACAATATAGATGTAGATGAATGTACCAAGAGAGGGATTCTGGTATGCAACACCCCCGGAGTACTCACAGAGACCACTGCCGATCTTGCGTGGGCACTGCTCATGGCGGCTGCCAGACGGGTAACTGAAGCTGAACGGTTCCTGCGGGAAAACAAGTGGACTACGTGGTCGCCAATGCTTCTCACAGGCATGGATGTTTACGGTGCTACCCTCGGTATAGTTGGCTTTGGCAGGATCGGGCAGGCAGTTGCCAGGAGGGCCAAGGGTTTTGGCATGAAAGTGCTGTATTACAGCAACACCGCTAAACCTGACCTGGAAGCGAGTATGGGCGTGGAAAGAGCAACTCTTGAAGACCTGCTGAGAACATCTGACTTTGTATCCATCCATGTACCCCTCACTGAAGAAACACGGGGCATGATAGGATGGCGGGAGCTTAGTATGATGAAACAAACTGCCGTGCTTGTAAACACTGCCCGGGGGCAAGTAGTGGATGAACAAGCCCTTTGCAGGGCACTCAAGGAGAAACGGATCTTTGCAGCAGGCCTGGATGTGTTCGACCGGGAGCCCCTGCCGGCAGGCAGCCCCCTGAGAGAACTGGATAACGTAGTGCTGTTGCCCCACATAGGGAGCGCAAGCGTAGCTACACGTACCAAGATGGCGGTCATGGCAGCCCGCAATTTGACCCAGGCGCTGTCAGGGGAAAGGCCTGAACATATTGTGAACCCGGAAGTCTTAGCCTAGTGCGGGCAAAACTTCCGGATGAGCAGTCTGTACAAAGCAACCGGCGGGAAACCTCCTGGTGAGCAGCCTGTACAAGGCAAGCGGCGCAATGAAATGGACGGTGCAAAGAAATGGACGCCGCAAAGAACAACGCAACAGTTCAGCGTCCGGTTGCACAAGTAAGCAACCGGCTATTCCCGTTCCGCTTATTCCTTCCTGCGGAGCATCCTTGAACCTGCCAGTACAGCCCAAGGTTTAGAACCGCCAGAAGCGCCGATTTGAGTATCACATCCGCCGGCATCACTTTCGTCGTGGAAATAAAACCGGAGCACCCTCTGTTGGCCCATATCTTCAAAGAAGAGTGTGCAGCGATCGCTTGCCTTAACTTCGAACTCCCTGTCTTCTATCCTTAGCTTGAGCACGTTTCCGTCCATACACAGATCCAGCTTGCCGCCTTCGTCAGACTCGTACAGACCTGCAAACCTGGCCAACTCTTCAGATGAAGCGCCACTGTCCACCTCAACGCTCCTCTGGGCATCAATAGGCAATCCCAGGACTGTATTAACTGCCGCAAGCCAGATAGCGGCTGCCGGGACTTCTCCCACATTGGTGAGAACCGCCACAGTGATGCCCTTTTCCGGTACAAACCCAGAGTTGGAAGACACGCCTGGCTGGCCTCCACTGTGTTCTACTAACGTAACCCCAGTATCTGCATAGTTGGGCGTTACTTTAAGGGCGAAATGATAATAGGTGTTCCTGTCAACGGCATACATAGGCGAATTCCACATCTGCCTCAAGCCGTCAGCGGGAGCAATCTGCTTCCCGTTAGGGGCTTTGCCGTCGTTTAGGTATATCTGCCCGTATTTCATAAGGTCAAGCACGCAAGACCTTACGCCGCCGCCTACCTCGTAAGTGCCAAGCACCGGCCATTGTTGCACTTCGTGTTCTCCTGTTTTCCTGTTATATGAATACGGAGTAGAAACGTTCCCCATTTTCGGCAGTTCTTCAAGGTTGTAGCTTGTTCTGTGCATACCCGCAGCATCCAGTATGTGTTGAGTCATGTAACGCCTGTACAGCTGCCCGGACTTGCGCTGGATGATAAGGCCGTTCAACAGGAAGGTGTCATTGCAGTAACTGAAATACTTACCTGGAGGTCCAAGCAATTCATACTCAGCAGAAGCTATGTACTCAACATGCTCATCCAAATCGATGATTTCCTCGCGGCGTTTCATAGGCGGAAGGCCGGTGGTATGAGACAAGAGGTGACGGATTTTCACCTGGGACATATCCTCCATCCCGGCAAGCCGGAACTCAGGTATATGGCCGATGACTGGGTCGTCAACTGACAGCATCCCCTTACCTGCCAGCTGCGCTATAGCCATAGCTGTAAACGATTTGGACACTGAAGCACACCCGAAAACAGTCTCAGGCGTAATAGGTTCCTGGGTTTGTATGTCTTTCACACCAAAACCTTTTGCATAAATCACTTCTTTCTTGTCAGCAACCGCTACGGCGGCTCCGACTATGTGGTGTCTTTCCATCATTTCCTCAATGTATTGTTCCAGCGTGGCCCAATCTAACCCCTTCACCGGTAACCCCTCCGTTCTTTATTGTGTTTCCAGAACCTGATCTTAGGTTACCAGACGCCGTATTTTTGACAACCTCGCGGGTAGGGGCTCCATCAGTTTTGCACATATATGGACTCGACTGCTTCTTGACCGAAAGCAGCGCTCATTGGCGCACGTGGTGCACCATTCTGGAGGCTTCCAAACCGAAAACGACCCTGATTGGTGCATGTGGTGCGCCATTTTTCGAGTTTCTTGGCCGGAAACGGCGCTGATTGGTGCATGTGGTGCACCATTCTGGAGGCGTCCAAGCTGAAATCGACCCTGATTGGTGCACCTGGTGCGCCATTTTGCGACCTTCTTGGCCGGAAACGACGGTCATTGGTGCACGTAGTGCGCCATTCTGGAGGCTTCCAAAGCTGAAATCGACCCTGATTGGTGCATCTGGTGCGCCATTTTGCGAGCTTCTTGGCCGGAAACGACGTTCATTGGTGCATGTGGTGCACCATTCTGGAGGCTTCCAAAGCTGAAATCGACCCTGATTGGCGCACGTGATGCGCCATTTTGCGAGTTTCGTACTCGCAAACGGCGGTCATTGGTGCACGCGGTACACCGTTTTGGCTGAAAGCGTGGTGAAGACCGGCGAGATTGGTGCATATCGTA